>CAZODA010000032.1:0-33871 GCA_964578485.1 uncultured Alkalitalea sp.
AAAAACAAACAGCCCTTAAAAGACAGAAACTGAAAAAATTACAAGGATGGGTGAGTGATTATTTGAAAATTGCAAAAATCGCCCTTGAAGAAGAACCCAAGCTTTATGAAAAATTAATAGTATAAGATGCTTTTTTATTCTTTTTGAAAATTCAGGTAAAGCATCGTAAATACAGGGATTTTGTAACATTAGCCAATATAAAACGTAAAAAATACTTTAAGTTTAAAATAATTCTGAAATTGAAAGAAATATCATAATGTGATGAAAAAATAAACACATAAGCCAATAGAAACTTTTGAATAAAGGATTGTTTTAAAATATTGATATACACATAAATGTAATAATTACATTTAATTAAAAAATGTCTTAACCTAATGTTCAGGATATGGTTAACAAATATTTGCTTAGGATAATTTTATTAATATTAATTCCTGTTTTAAGTGTTGGAGCACTTAAAGCTCAAGATGAAACACGCACTTACATGTCTGAACAGGAAATACAAGAGTATTTTGCCCAATGGAGAATTAAAAATGGCATAGTTCTAAAAGGATTGAGTGGAAAAATCTCTAGTTTGGATTCTGCATATTGTTCTCAAGGAGGATATTTTGATCTTGTACCGGATTCATGGGATCCAATTGCAGATAATATTGAATGGGAGATCTTATTTTTTAATGGAAATCCTGAAGGTGAAAGCCATCCTGAATGGGGAGAATATTTTGGAGAAGGAGAGAATACGATTTTTCGAGTATACCCCGATCTTATTCCCGAAGAATACTTAGGCTTAGAGATATTTTTTACATATTCTTTAAAAAAAGGTCCATCACTCGTAGTAGGAGGAGCTTTTGATTATACATATATTCATAAAACACCTACGGTTTTTGATTTTGGCTCAGATGTTGAAATTTGTCAGGGTGCCTCCGTGGAATTAACTCTTGCTGAATCTGAGTCAGGTATGGAATATCAATTAATTAAAGATGGCTCAATACCTCAGGGTTTACCTATTTCCGGTAATGAAGAAGGTTCTGCTATTAATTTTACTGTAAATGAAGCTGGTACTTATACTGTTCAAGCTGTTAATATTCATTATAATACATGTAGTTCTGATATGAACGGTTCTGCCGTTGTTGTAGTCAATCCTCTTCCTATACCGATGGCTTCAAGCGATTCTCCAACATATTGTGAGGGAGGTGATATCAATTTAGAAGCTGCTCCTGATGATATGATTAGTTATAATTGGGTTTATCCTAATGGTGCAACATCAAATGTACAAAACCCGATTATTTATGATATTAATAGAAGTGAGCACCATGGTTCATACTCTTTAACCGTAGAAGATGAAAAGGGCTGTGTAAATTCCACATCTTTAAATCTTACTGTTTTTGAGCGACCTACAGCTGAAATATCCGGCTCTCAAACTATTTGTGATGGTGCAACTGCAAATCTGACTATAGAATTTACAGGTGAAGCTCCTTTTAGTGTAACTTATACTGATGGTCACACACCCACTACTGTTAATAATATTTTAAGTTCACCTTATCCTTTTGGAGTTACTCCTTCCTCAACAACTACTTATACCTTAGTAGATGTAAGTGATGCAAATGGTTGTGGTATTCTTGCAGGCGATATTTCAGGTGAAGCTATAGTAACAGTTAATGAACGTCCAACTGCAACAATTATTAGTTCAGATGCCACTATTTGTAATGGTGATGTTTATGAACTCACTATTGAGCTAAGTGGTGAAGGTTCTTGGGAATTAACTTATAATGATGGTATTGGAAATGAGTATGAGGAAACTATTAGTAGCAGTCCCCATACCATTACACTACATCCTACTGAAACTTCCACTTATTCTTTAGTTGCCTTATCTGACAAGAATTGTTCTGCTCAGCCCGGTGATCTTACAGGCAATGCTGTTGTTACAGTTAATGAGCGTCCTACAAGTATTATTTCTGTTAACGGTGCAGATGAATTGTGTGATGGTCAATCCACAACAATACGTATAGATTTTACCGGTCAGGCTCCTTGGAATTTTGTTTATGAAATAAGCGATTCAGAGGGAAGTTCAACTGTTCCTCTTATCACTACCACTGATAATTCCTACGAATTTATTGTAAATCCATCGCTTAGCACTACTTATGAAGTAATTTCCTTAACTGATGCTTTATGTGAAGCCCTGCCTGCTGATATGACCGGACTTGCTGAAGTTGATGTTCATCCTCGTCCTACTGCTGTACTAAGCGGTGATGCCGATATTTGTGATGGAACATCAACTCAGTTAATGATAGAATTTACCGGTACGGGTCCTTGGAATGTGGAATATGAAGTTGAAAATGTTTCAGATGGAACTAGCTCTGTTACTTCAACTTCTATTTCGGAAAATCCTTCTTATATAACTGTTTATCCCACAGAGGAGACAAAATATAGATTGCTTTCGCTTAGTGATGCTCTTTGTAGTGCTGATCCTTTAAGTGATCTTAGTGGAGAAGTTACTGTTACAATATTGGAAAGACCAACTGCTACTATTTACATAGCTGATAGTGATAATGATGAAATTTGTGCCAGTGAAAGCACTTTTCTTACGGTTGATCTTACAGGGACTGGCCCATGGAGTTTTATTATAAGTGATGGTGAAGTCGAAATTAGTGACATCAAAAACACATTCGATAATCCTTATAAACATTTTATTACGCCTGAACAAACCAAAACCTATAATATTAGCTATTTAGAGGATGCCAATTGTGTAGCTCTACCTGCTGGTCTTTCCGGAAGTGCAACTGTTAATGTTAATCCACGTCCCACAGCTGAACTTACTATTCAATCAGGTTCAGATGATATTTGTGATGGTGAGGCTGTTGTATTAGCACTTGAGTTAACAGGAAGTGCTCCTTTTGATGTTTCTTATACTGTCAATGATGGCTTGCCTACACATCTTTATAATATTATCGAATCTTCCATTACATTTGATGTTTCTCCTCATATAGATTCCGAATTTAAAGTTATTTCGGTTACAGATAACAATGGTTGTTCAACTCTTGAATCCGACATTGATAACAATGCTTATATAACAGTTAATAAGCGACCCAAAGCGCAAATTTCCATAGATCCTTTAGATGCTGTTATATGCGAGGGTCAAAGTACCAATCTGCTTATAGAACTTGAGGGTGAAGCTCCTTGGAATATTACCATCGATGATGGTAATGGAAATTCTTTATCTGAAACCACAAATGACAGTTATTTTATTCTTTCTGTAAGCCCCGAACAGAACAGTAACTATACTGTTACAGCTCTTACTGATGCTAATTGTACTGCTCTGGACGTTGATCTGACCGACAATGCTGCTGTTACTGTTAACGAGCGACCTACAAGTGTCATTTCTGTTTTAGGTGCAGATGAATTGTGTGATGGTCAATCCACAACAATACGAATAGATTTTACCGGTCAGGCTCCTTGGAATTTTGTATATAGAATAAGTGATTCAGACGGAAGTTCAACTGATTCTGATGTTGAAAACACTAATAATTATTATGAATTTCCTGTAAGTCCATCACTTAGCACTACTTATGAAGTAATTTCTTTAACTGATGCTTTATGTGAGGCCCTGTCTGCTGATATGACCGAACTTGCCGAAGTTGCTGTTAATCCTCGTCCTACTGCCGAACTAAGCGTAAGCGGTGATGCCGAAATTTGTGATGGAGGATCAACTCAGTTAATGATAGAATTTTCCGGCACAGCTCCATGGGAGGTGGTATATGAAGAAAGCACTACTTCAGGAGAACCTGAAATTAAAGGACTTTCTGATATTTGGGATCCTATTATTTATTTTGATGTTAATCCGACAGAGGATACTGATTATAAATTGATCTCGCTTAGTGATGCCAATAATTGTATAGCTGATCCTTCAAGTGATCTTAGCGAAGAAGTTACTGTTACAGTATTTGAACGACCAAGTGCTACAATTATCAGTTTAGATGCCATTATTTGTGATGGTGATGCTTATGAACTCATAGTTGACTTGAGCGGTGAAGGTCCATGGACTTTAACTTATAATGATGGTAATGGAAATGATGAACAGGAGACTATTAATAGCAGTCCACATACTATTACACTGCATCCTGCTGAAACTGTAACTTATTCTTTAGTTGCCTTATCTGATGTGAATTGTGCTGCTGATATTTCAAAAGGAGATTTAATCGGCCAGGTTGAAGTTACAGTCAATGCTCGTCCAACTGCCACATTAACAGGTACTAACGAAATTTGTGTGGGTGGTGATACTGATCTTGAACTGCTTTTAACCGGCGCATCACCATGGAATATTGAATATACCATAAATGATGGCAGCGTTGAGGATGATATAATATTGAGCAGTCCTTATATATGGAATGTTTCTCCAATCGAGACTTCAGAATATAAAATTGTTTCTGTTTCTGATGCCAATGGTTGTTCAGCTCTTGAAAGTGAAATTTCAAATGATGCTCTTATTACTGTATATGATATTCCCGATGTGGAAATTTCCATAAACGACCCATTTAATGAAGATTTTTGTTATGAAGAAGAAATAATTATCACTGCTGTACCCGATGGATATCTATCATATATTTTCTCTATTGATGGGAATGATTATAATAATGGGAATAATAATGTGTTGACTTTGAATGATCTTCCTGAAGGTGAGTATGAGGTGTCTGTAACAATATTTGATTCGCATTGTTATGGAGTTTCTCTACCCGAATCCTTTAAAGTGAATCCCTTGCCTTCAACCGACCTTATTTTGGATGATCCTTTACGCACCACTGTTTGTATAAACGAAACAGTAGAATTTATTGCCTCAGGAGCTGATGAATATCAGTTGATAGTAAATGGAGAAACTTATGGTACGCGTACTGCTGATCCTCAGTTCTTTGTAACTATGGATGAGAGTTATGTTGCCTATGTTATAGGATATAATTTTGATGGATGTTCAAAGTTGAGTGATGAAATTTCTATCACTGTCAGCCAAGTACAAGCAAATTTAACTATTAGTCCAAATAAACCTGAGTACTGTGCCAATGAGACCCTTGTTTTCACTGCTTCCGGTGGTGAGAATTACGAGTTTTTCTATAATGGAGTTTCGCAAGGCTCGGGAGAGGAAAATGTGTTTGAGCTTTACCCACCCATAGACTTAGATGAAGTTTATGTTATTGTTACAGATGAATTTTCTTGTACAGCTATTTCTGATCTTATTAGCTTAACAGTTAATCCTGTTCCCGTTGTATCACTTACTTCCGACAAAGAAGATGAAACAATATGTGAAGGAGAGGAAGTAACTTATATTGCTACTGAAGATGATAGTTTTTCATATAAGTTTTTCAGGCTGAGAGGGGTGGATGATGTATTACTACAAGAAGGCTCGCTTAATAGTTTTACAACTAATGATATTGAAGACGGAGATGAAATATATGTTGTGGTACGTGATGCTAAGGGATGTAATGGTATTTCACCTTCTATTGTTATGACCGTCTATCCCAATCCTGATGTTTCCCTTTCTGTACTTCCATCATCTCATGTGTCGGAAGGTCAAACGGTAACACTTGAAGCTTCAGGTGATGGTCTTGAGTTTTTATTCCATATTAACTCTGAACCCATCGTTGATGGTTGGATTACTGATAATACCTATGAATATGAAAATCCTCAGGATGGAGATGAAGTTTTTGTAATTGCACGCTCAGATAAAGGTTGTACCACTGTTAGCGAAACAATTCAAATTTTAGTTGATGCTCTTCCATTAGTGTTCAATGTACTACCTGAAGATCCCTACTATTGTGCTGATGTGAGCGGCGTACAACTCTATCTTGATGCTTATGAGGAAAATGTTAAATATGATCTCTTTGAAATTTCTGATCTTATTACTCCTTATGCAAGTGCTGTTGTTGAATCAGGTGTTATTGTATGGAATAATATACCAAAAGGAAGTTATAGAGTTAAGGCCACACGACTAAGCGGAGTTGAACCTACAATATGGTATCCTGAAGATATTATTGTTATAGAAATGCCCTTACCTTCTGTTTATCTTGTTGAACCAAATGAAACTGTTGATACCTGCCCGGTTTTAATAAGCCTTAATGGTTCTGAAATTGATATGGAATCCGGAGAAGCAATTATTTATACTTTATATCGTGATGGTATTCCTCTTAGTGGATATTCGCTTGAAGGTACAGGTGAAGGCTTAATTTTTGATGAGTTTGATCTTGTGGGATACTATACTGTTTGGGCTGAAAATCCGGAAACAGGATGTAGGCTTATGATGGATGGCGCTGTTAATCTCGACCTTCCACCATCAGGCGATCTTTATGACTTATATACTGATCCCGCTGATGGAGAATATTGTGAAGGCGGTGAAGGAGTCGGACTTTATCTGCAAGAATCCACAGCGGAAGTTAACTATCAACTTTATTACGGAGGTGATTTACTGATAGATGTTTTGGGTGATGGAAAGGCAGTTGATCTTGGCAACTTCAGCGAAGAAGGTTTGTATCAGGTATTTATTGAAGTTGGTAATGGATGCCGTTATCCTATGTCGGAAGCGCAAATTACCATAAATCCACTGCCTGCACTTTTAACTGTGGATGCCGACAATGGCGGTCATTTTTGTGAAGGAAGCCCGGGAGTTCAGATTAGATTAAACTCTCCTGAAATAGATGTTGTTTATGAACTATGGAGAGATGGAGAAGATAATAGTATCGATTTCTTAATTGGTGATGGTGAGGATGTTCAGGAGTTTTTAGGTTTTTATAACGAAGAAGACAGATATTATATTATCGGAACTACTGATAAGGGTTGTAGTAGAGAAGTTGGAGAAATTATTTTGGTACAAGATCTCTTACCTAATATATATGATATTTATTCTATACCCGACGGTGGGTATTGTGAAGGTGAATCAGCAGTGATTATTGTTGACGGTTCACAAAATAATGTGAAGTATGAGTTGTTGCTTGAAGGTGCTCCTTTGGATCCTGCCTATGAATTATTTGGTAATGGCGGACAATTAACTTTTGGCGATATAAATGTTGAAGGTTATTATACGGTGCTGGCCACTGATGTTGAAAGTGGATGTTCAAGACTTCTTAGTGAGGACGGAATATTTATTAAAGAAATTCCTTTGCCGGATACAAATCTTGATATCGACCTTTCGGGCGGTATAGAGAATTGTGATCCTATTATTATTACTGTCAATAATCCGGAACCCGATGTTTATTATGAATTAGTTAAGGTAATTGAAGGTGAATATATTTCCACAGGCAATAGCTTTGTCTCCGAAGATGGAAGTGCCGAAAGCTTTGAGGGAGTTGTTGATAATGATGCCTACTACAATATTTTAGCTATCAATAATGGATGTGAAGTATATATTTTCGACGATGTGGATGATTATCTCTATGTTGATGTTCCGGGATCTATGATACTGTTTTATGTAACCGGAGATGCTGATCTCTGCGAAGGCGACGGAGGAGGAACTATCGGATTGAGTGGTTCCGAACCCGGTGCAAAATATTATTTGCGTAATTCCCTTACAGATGAAACTATTGAAGAAGTTACAGGAGATGGTGAGCCTATAAGCTTTGATGAGGTTTATTCAGAAGGCAGCTATTATGTTTGGGGAGATAATGATGTTTGTCCGCAAGCAATGATAGGTGTATTTGAATTGCGCTTCCATCCATTGCCATCATCATTCACCCTTTTAGGCTTTGATAGTTATTGTGGTGTTGATCCGGTAGTATTTAATCTCGAAAATAGCGAAGGAAATATCGATTATACTTTATATCGTCGTGACAGTGAGAGTGGCTTTAAAGTTGCTGTTGAAACAATACAGGGCTCTTCCACAGGTGAAGGAATTTATTTCACTTCAGTTTTAGAAGCCGGATATTATACCGTAATTGGAAAAACTGAATACGGCTGTACTTCTTCTATGTATGGTGAAATAATCTTGGAAACTAAAGCATTGCCATCCTCTGATTTTAATGCTGTTTACTATCCCGATTATTGTGATACTGATGGAGGAACACTTATTGGATTAGATAATAGCGAATCAGAAGTAACTTATCAATTGATTAATAATAGTGATGATTCTGTAATTTCCAATATTTACGGAAATGATGGTTCTGCTATTGACTTTGCATATGTTTCTGCAGGTTCTTATAGAATAGAAGCTTCATACAACGGGGCATGTCGAGTTTTGCTTGAAGATAACATTGTGATTAATGAGATATTAGCACCTTCTGCTTTCGATTTAGATCTGAATGTTGAAAATGTTTGTGGTGATGATGCTTTGATTAAAGTTGAAAATCCCGAACCCGGTGTTAGTTATTATCTTGTAAATTATGATGCCCTTGAAGAGGATCTTAAAGTTGAGGATTCTGAAATTACATTCAACGGAAGTAATGAAGTGCTATGGGACAAAAATTTCCTTGCAGATCATTCCTTAACAGAAAACACTTTCCTTAATGTTTGGGCCGAAAGTGAAAACGGATGTATAAGGAAATTTGTTGATGCCTTTATAGTTAATGTTTTACCCGAGCCTGCTCCTTTTGTATTATCCGATAATCAGGGTAATCTTATTCAAGATAATGACTTGTTGGGAATTTGTGTCGGCTCAGGATTACAATTTGGAATTGAAGCTCCTGAAGAAGGAACATTATATTCCTTAATATACGAAGGTGTTGAGCTGTCATTAATACAAGGTGGGGAAGAAGATGAATTTAAAGAGTTCCCGGTTAATATCACACAGTCAGGTAATTATTCGGTTCTTGCTTCATTCATCGGATCAGGCTGTGAAAGAGAGATAAACTTTATTATAGATACTAAAGTTCAGCCCGATATTATTACCCTTTTACATACTGCCGAAGATGCTTGCGTCTTAAGCGATACCTTGTGGATAGCTGCAAATGAACTGCAGGCCGGAGTGAATTACAATCTGTATTCTGATAGTTATGCTGTTGAAGAACTTGTTGGAGGAATGGATGAAAGTGGTAACATGTATTGGATTATTGATAATAATGTTACAAATAAAGAAACATATAGTTTTTATGTAATTGCTTCATTTATTAACGATGATCCAAGCGATTGTATTAGCTTTAGTGATATCCTTGAACTTACATTTGAACCTACAATAGCTGCATTTAATATCGATGAATTTGAAACTGACTATTGTGAAGGTGAACCGGGAATTAGTATTTCATTATCCGGAACGCAACCCGGTATATATTATGAAATTGTTCGTCTTGGTGAGTTTAGTGCAGGGCCTGTAGAATCTGTGGAGATTATTCGCGGTGATGAATCAGGAACTATAAATTTCAAATATAATCTTACAGGTACACGAACAGGTATGGATTATCAAGTTGTGGCACACGGAGATTGTGTAGCTTCTATACACGATCCTTTTACTATAATTGAGCATAGAACACCTTATAAATTTGATGTTGAAGGTGAAGGAGCAGCCGGTGATGTTCATATTGAATTGAGTGGATCCGAAACAGGAGTATGGTATTACCTACTTCATGAGGGTGATTTTGCTGATGATATCGATGCAATGGCAGGTACAGGATCAGCTCTGAATTTTGGTACCGTAAATCTACCGGGTAATTATTCCATACTTGCTATTGACAATATAGGCGCATGTGAGAACTTAATGGAAGGAACAGCTTATATTTATGAACATGACCTGAAAGCTTATCCCGATACTTTATATATGGGACCAAAAGATCTTATTGGAACCATGGATTTATTGGAATTAGTTGAATATCTACCGGGAGTCGATATCCCCGGTGTGGAAGGAAATCTCGTCTTCCAACATTATACTGATCATGAACCTATTGGAGATGTCGATATAGACCCGCTTACCGGAATGCTGTCATATAGAAAACTACCAACATATTTTGGAATGGATTCTATCCGCTACAGCGTGAGAAATGTTGACATTGAAAATCGTGCCGATGTTTCATATATTATTGTGATGATAGGAAATAAAGACCTTGTAGAAGATAAGTCATTCCTTGTGCCTAATGCCTTCTCACCAAATGGTGACGGATATAACGATTATTTTGTTATCTCAGGCCTTGGTACAACCGAAGAATCTTCATTAGAGGTGTTTAACAGATGGGGAACTATAGTGTACAGAAATAAAGGAAAACGATATAATAATGATTGGGATGGAACATCAAATACAGGTGATATGGTTTCCATTGGAGATGAACTGCCCGTAGGTGTATATTTTTATATCTTTAAAGTTAAAAAGAATATCGATGGGCGTATTGTAACTCGTGAATACAGTGGATTTGTAGAATTAAGGAGATAATGACTAAGATTTTTTAAGAAATTGAATAAAACCCAAATGAATAGAAATCTTATGATTTCAAATACGTCAAGCTATCGCGTTATGCTTAAAAAACACTTAATATTAATTGGCCTGTTAATGGTAATATCAGGAACTCCGATATTGGCACAAAACCAATATCAGTTTAACCACTATATTGCCAATCAAGGTCTGCTGAATCCTGCCTATAACGGGACAAGGGATATTGTCAGTGGTTTAATGATTCATAGAAGTCAGTGGTTAGGAATTGAAAATGCACCTATGAACCAAGCATTAAATATTCATGGACCCATTGAAGATACCAATGTTGGTGTCGGACTGATGCTCGTTAATGATAATATAGGATTTACAAACACTTTTGATTTGTTTGGCGCAGCTACCTATAAAATAAAAATGGATTATGACGATAAATTTTTATCATTTGGTTTGCAGTTTGGTTTGAGCTCGATAGTATATGATGGTACTAAGGCCATAACCCCAGATTTTGGAGACCCATTATTCGATGGAAAAGATACAAATCTGAACTTTAATTTTGGTTTCGGTACTTATTATTATACCGATGAGTTTTTTATTGGCTTTTCTATCCCAAAGTTTTTTACCGATCAATATGATTTTTCAAGCCAAGGATTTAAAAACAAAATCGATTTTAAAAATTTGCATAAATATCTTTACGGAGGTTACGTTATAGACTTCGAAACCATTAGAGTAAAACCAACTCTGCTTATCAGAGAAGTTTATGGAGCTCCCTTACAGATCGATTTTTCTACCTCAGTGTTGCTTGCTGATCAAATTTGGTTGGGTGCAGGCTATCGCTCTATTTCAGAAATGATCTTTTTGTTTGAATATATTATTAACAGACAATTTACTGTGAGATACTCATTTGATTATCCCTTTAACAATATTAATAGATTTGCTAAATTCGGATCTCATGAAATTAGTCTTCAATTTGATTTTACATTTAACCCACGACCCGGAATGCGATCAATCAGATACTTTTAAAAAGCTGATGATTTAATAATATTTGGATCTTTATCAAATAATAATTAATAATCGATTACTAAAAGGAATCTCGATAAAATACTGAAAATAAATCTTATACAGATGAGACCATATATAAAAATAATTTTTGCTCTACTCCTTTTGTTAAGTCCTACTCTAACCTGGAGTCAAGGAAGTTTGTTGCGACGTGCTGATAATTTTTATAATCGTGGTGAGTATTTTGAAGCATTGCAGCATTATCAACAACTTGAAGCAGATGGATATAAACTTGATATTGAACATCAAATCAGAGTAGGAAGATGCCATTATGAAAGAAATAATATTAGTGAGGCCTGGGGAATATTGGCAAACTTGGAAAGCCACTTAAGCGGCTATTATTTGTTCGTCTATGCTCAGGCAAATCATCAAATTGAATTTTATGAAGGTGCTATTGAATGGTATAGAAAAGCGCGACCTGAGAATCCTCGAATACAAGGCCGTATTGATGAATTGATTCGTTCATGTGAATGGGCAATGGATAACTTAATTTATAATCCTGATGTAAATATCTTACCTGCTATTATTCCTACTTTCGGACAGTCTTTTGGAATTCAATTTTATGGAGATGGTGTTGTTTATTCTTCAGCTTCACCCGATAGGGAAAGTCAGAAAAAAAGAGATAGAACCGGACGTGATATGTTGGATTTGTATTATTCTGATATGTTGGACGGTGTAGTATCTGATCAAAGAACTTTATTTTCCGAAAATTTGGTGTTCCCCGAACATGTAGGAGCGATTTCTTTTACATCAGACTCTCAAAAAATGTATTATACCAGAGTTATGCGAGTTAGAGGGGGCTCTGTATGGAAGATTTTTTCTGTTGAATATAAAAATGGTAAATGGAGTAATGAACAGGAATTACCTTTTAATAATAATGCCTATGACAACGGACACCCGGCTGTTTCACCGGATGATCAGTATTTATACTTTGCATCAAACAGACCGGGAGGATATGGAGGTTTAGACCTTTATGTGGTGGAAAGAAGAGCTAATGGAACATATGGAACTCCTCGAAATCTCGGACCTAAAGTCAATACTTTTGGAAATGAAGTATTCCCATTTATCAGCCCGGATAATATTCTTTATTTCGCAAGTGACGGACATGTAGGATTTGGAGGGCTTGACCTTTTTAAAGCTGATAAAGTTAATAGTGATTGGGGAAATGTGGAAAATATGATGATGCCATTTAATAGCTCCAGAGATGACTTTGGATATGTTATTAATCCACTTGATCCAAGTTTGGGCTTCCTATCTACCAACAGAAGAGGATCAGGAGATGAGGATGAGTTCTTTACTGTGGAAACGCGTTTAATCCCTGAAGTTGACGATACAGATGTGGATATCCCTATTGTGGGGCTCGAAGATGAAAAAGAAGATATCCCGGTTGTAGGACTACCCGAAATGGATAGCCCAAAAGAAATTATTTCACCCATAGCAGATGAAAAAATATTCCCTTCAATTTTTGCAAGTAATGTAATTAGTACCTTCGATGGAAGTGTTATTGAAAAAGCCTCCGTTACCCTCTTTGACTCATTTACAGGAAGCTCTGTAATACGTGCTTTTACAAATGAAAATGGACGCTTCTCAATTACCATACCTGATATATATAATAGAAAAGAGCAAGAATTTGAAATTGAAATTGCAAAACAGAGTTATAAAACACGATCCTATGTTGTTGATATTTCCGAGCTTGAAGAAATTGGAAATGCAGGCTTTTCTTTAACACCGGTGTTCGCAGAGCCCGAACTTGATGAAATTAGCGGACTCGTAGTACAATATATAGGAGAGGAAATAACAACTGAAGGCTATAGAATACTTGATCAAATTGCCGACTATCTGTTGAATAATCCTAATGTCGTTATCCGACTTAATACGCATACTGATGCAAGAGGTGATAGATTGAATAACCTTAATACCTCTCAAAAAGTTGCCGAAATTGCAGAAGCCTACCTTAATAAAAAAGGTGTATCATCAGATTTGTTAATACCAAGAGGATATGGAGAACGCTACCTCCTTAATAATTGTGGTAGAGGACGAATCTGTAGTGAACAGGATCATCTGAAAAATAGAAGAATTGAGATCGTGGTTTGGAAAATTAAATAGATATGCAGACTTTTGACCTTCAATACTTTCATAATTAATTGAAATTGTCGAATTTTGACATATATAATGAATACAATATTTATTGGAATGAAGCCTAAAAAAAATATAGCACTGATTGTTTTTAGTTTTATGGTTCTGAGTCTTAATGCGACAGATAAACTGACAAAGTTAAGAACTGATAGAAAAATTATAACTGAAAATTCTGTTTCTGAGCCATATTATACCATACAAATTGTGGCTCTGCGTGAAACAGCAGGAAATGCCGAGTTTTTTATGAATGTGGAAAGAGTACGCGAATTTGTTTGTAATGATGGTTATGTGAGATATTCTGTTGGTGAATATTATTCCTTCGCAAATGCGGCACAAGATTTGGATCAAATTAAATCATTAGGGTATCACGATGCTTTTGTTTTGAATTTAAGACATATCGCATTAAAAAATAATGATTATATTCAAACCACAACAGATAGAATTGTAGTGGAACCGGGTGTGAAATATACTATACAACTTGCAGCATACAGATTTCCGGTATATATAAATGAGTTTAAAGAATTTGATGATGTCTTTGAATTTTATATGAAAGACCGTATTTATAGATATACCGTAGGTGCCTATGATGGAAATATTGCACAGGCGGAACTTGATAGAGTAAAACGAAGCGGTTACCCTGATGCATTTTTAGTTAGATTTGACCAATACGAACCATATAGAATTGAATAATAATTTGCAGTAGGCCGGTCTGTCGCTTTTCATTATGTGAATAGAGGAAAGTCCGGACAACAAAGAGCACTGTGCTTCCTAACAGGAAGATATTCGTGAGAATATTTTAAGGTAACAGAAAATAACCGCCTTAAATATTTTAAGGCAAGGGTGAAAAGGTAAGGTAAGAGCTTACCGGTTCCGATGGCGACTTCGGAAGCCGTACCTAACACAGGTTGCAAGACCATGTAAATTCCGGTACCCCAATGGGGGACAGGGCTGCTCGCCCTGATGCATGTCAGCCGGAAAGGGTAGGTCGCTAAAGGCTTTAGGCAACTAAAGCCGTAGATTAATGACAGGCACTGTTATTGCAGCACAGAATCCGGCTTACAGGCTTACTGCTTTTTTATTGCTTGAAATTATATTGTTGGCAGATAAAAGTATTCTTGTGTTATATACGTAATGTCTTTTTTTGTGAAGAAAAGAATAGATAAAATTGTTAAATTTTTTCAGGAAGATATTTGGAGAATAAGAAAAGAAAAAACTTCAAAACGACGCTTTTATGCCTTTAGAACTCTTAGAATCTTTTTCCTTGCTTTTAGACGCTACCTCTCAGATAACTGCCAAGTAAAGGCAGCCGCTTTAACATACTATTCCTTACTTTCTGTAGTTCCTGTTGTTGCTCTTGCTTTTGCTATTGCACAGGGATTTGGATTTCGTGATGCACTTGAAATTGAACTGCAAAATCGCCTTGCCGGCCATGAAGAAGTGATGGCTTGGATACAGGAATTTGCTCTTAGCTACCTTGATAGAGTTAAAGGTGGAATGATTGCCGGTATAGGTATTGTTATTCTCTTTTGGAGTGTCATGAAAATACTGGGAAGTATAGAATCGGCATTTAACGATGTATGGGATGTGAAACGCCCAAGATCTATGATTAAAAAGTTTAGCGATTATATTTCTTTCGTCTTGGTTGCTACTATATTATTAATGCTGTCGTCAAGCTTTTTAGTGTTTATAACTTCAAAAATTGAACTTTTTGATTATGGTAAAATTGCTACCCCTATCATTACTTGGGTATCTCCTTATTTAGCCGTCATCTTCGTATTTGCAATTATGTTTATTCTAATGCCAAATACTAAGGTTAAGCTTTCAGCCGGACTTTTTGGAGGCTTTATAACAGGCTTCTTATTCCTTGTAACTCAATATGCATATATCACTTTTCAAATCGGAATGTCGAAATATAATGCTATCTATGGTAGTTTCGCAGCTTTACCATTATTCCTTATTTGGATTAATGTGTCCTGGCTTATCGTTTTGTTTGGTGCAGAACTATCATACGCCTTTCAAAATGAAAAAAGCTATGAGTTTGAAACAGATACTCAGCAAATGAGCTTGCATTACAGAAAATTAGTAAGCCTGCTGATTGCAAAATATATTGTTGACTCATTTAAAAACCAAAAACCGGCACCATCAATGGGCGAATTATCAGTGGCACTTAAATTGCCAACCAGATTGGTTTCTGAAATACTTAGAAAATTAGAGGAAGCCGGTGTACTTGTGGAAGTTGTACCGATTGACAGTAAAAAAACACCCGGATTTGCACCTGCATATGATATTGAAAAAATGACCGTTAACTCAATACTCGAAAGAATGGATTATCATGGTATTTCAAATCTACATTTTGAAGAAACACCAAACTTCCAAAAAATTCAAAATATATTGAATGCCTTTGAAAATGAAATAACTATGATGGAAGAGAATGTGCTAATAAAAGAACTGTAATTTTAATCTTACTGTATATACATAAAAAAGAGGCAAATATGCCTCTTTTTTTATATGGACCGCACCAACTGAGACCAATTAAACTCCTGTTAGACAGGATTTGAGTGCACCTGAATCGCGAAGATCCTCCGATCGAATCTGAATCCGATTACCTGCTAAGCAGGATGAGGCCTGTCCTTGAAACCGGTAGCTTTACTCGTCATGTTGTTAGTGTTGAGTTTAACAATCATATACAGTTGATGCGGTTTTTTTTATTTCAATGATCGTATAACAAATATACTCTTTTAAAACTTCATCTGCAAGGGATAAAATCACTTTTAACAGCTACTTTCCTTTTCGCCAGGGGAAATTACCTTTTTTTAACATCATAGATTTTGCAGGGAATATTCCTTGATTGGCAAAGCGAATATCTTCAAGTGTATAAAAGGCATTGGGGTTGTATTTTTCTATAATATTTGCTACCTGCTGATAGTCGCTTCGTTTTATAATGCAGTATATAATACTTACATAGGATCTGCTTCCTTTGGCATTTACCGTTGTAACACCAAAACCTTCGTCTGATAGATGTTTTATTAATGAATCACCATGATCACTTGTTATAATTCTCAGATTCATATAGCCTAAGGCTAATTTGTTTTCTATACTTAAGCCCACATAATTTCCAACAGCAAAACCTGCAGAATAAGCCACATAATAAAATAAATTATCTAAATTTTGAAATACTTTTCCTACTGCCAACAGCCAAATAAATATTTCCACAAAACCTAAGAGTGGAGCAAGGATTTTAAATCCTTTCGATACAAAAACTATCCTTAAAGTACCAAGGCTGACATCGGCAACCCTGGCAATAAAAATCAGTAGGGGCATGGCAATCCAGGTAAACCAAAAAGTATCGTATATTCCCATAAATACTATATTATCAGAATAAAAAATATAGGCCTCTGCTCGTAATTTAATTATGCCTTGTTTATATAGTTGGCTCTTCCGATTAAAAATTTAGAACCGGCTTAACAAATATAATTTGTATTAATGATGCCTGTATAATGAAAATAAAAGCTTAAAAGTTAATTAACCCTTATTATCTAAGCGAATTTATTTGGAAGCTGAGGCTTTTTTTAAAAATTAATAAACCTGCATCTTCTTTCAAAAAATCCTTATATAAAATAATATTATAAATAATGTGAAGCTATTAAATAAGCGATAAAAACATTATTTAAAACTCAGAATTAAAATAAAAATTGATATTTTTAAAATCTTCCTGCGCCATTTGCAACATATATGCCGATTCAGCTAAAAATACATCCCTGCCATGCTTGTCTTTAGCCATGAATTGATGCTTTCTATTTTTAAAATCTTTTAACTCAGAGGCATTGTCAGATTGAATCCAACAAGCTTTGTAAAGATTGTAAGGTTCATAACGGCAAGAAGCACCGTATTCGTGAAGTAATCTGTATTCGATGACTTCAAATTGCAAGGCTCCAACAGTACCAATTATCTTTCTGCCATTAAACTGATGAGTAAATAATTGAGCAACCCCTTCGTCCATAAGCTGGTCAATCCCTTTTGCTAATTGCTTCGATTTTAATGGATCTGAATTTTCAATATACCTGAATAATTCAGGAGAAAAACTAGGTAAACCTTTGAAATTCAAAACTTCCCCTTCTGTTATAGTATCTCCGATCTTAAAATTACCGGAGTCGGGAATGCCTATTATATCACCCGGAAATGCTTCATCAATAATAGATTTTTTTTCTGCCATAAAGGCTGTGGGACTGTGGAATTTCATTTGTTTACCAAGTCTTACATGAAAATAGTTGGTATTGCGCTTGAAATGCCCCGAACAAATCTTTAAAAAAGCCAGCCGATTCCGATGATTAGGATCCATATTGGCATGAATCTTAAAAATATATCCGCTAAGATTTTTTTCCTCAGGCTGAATGTCCCTGATATCCGTTTTTGATGGTAGAGGAGAAGGTGCTATATTTAAGAAAATATGTAGTAACTCCCTGATACCAAAATTGTTTAAAGCGCTACCAAAAAATACAGGAGCCAAATCGCCATTTAAATAATCTTCTTTGTTAAATTCAGGATAAACACCTGAAACCAATTCTATCTCACTATTTAATGTGCTGATAGCTTCTTTACTGATATACTTTGTTAAAGCGGCTTCGTTTAAATCTTTTATCTCAATACCTTCTTCTATGGATTGTTTGTTGGGAGTGAATAAATAAAGGTTTTTTTCATGAAGATTGTAAACCCCCTCAAATTGCTCACCACTACCTAAAGGCCAAGCTAAAGGCCTTATTTTAATTTGTAACTCCCTTTCTACTTCATCCATTAATTCAAAAGGATCTTTTGAAGGCCTGTCAAGCTTGTTGATAAAAACAATTACCGGAGTGTGACGCATCCGACAGACTTCCATTAATTTACGCGTCTGTGTTTCAACGCCTTTGGCCCCATCAACTACAATTATTACAGAGTCGGCAGCAGTTAAAGTACGGTAAGTGTCTTCAGCAAAATCTTGGTGACCGGGAGTATCGAGAATGTTAACCTTAAAACCATTATATTCAAAACCCATAACAGAGGTGGCAACAGAAATTCCTCGCTGCTTTTCTATTTCCATAAAATCAGAAGTTGCTGTCCTCTTTATTTTATTGGATTTTACAGCACCCGCAACATGAATGGCTCCACCAAATAATAATAACTTTTCTGTAAGAGTTGTCTTCCCGGCATCTGGATGACTGATAATGGCAAAAGTCCTCCTTCGTCGTATTTCTTCACTTAATTTCATAGCTCCCTTTTTTGAGGCTGCAAAATTACCCTTTTTTGCCGGATTTTTTGAATTATTTTGTAAAAACTAAATTTGTACGAATTATTTTAGTTCACGCAAAGCATACACCTTGGCGTCTTAGCGTCTTAGCGAGAGAATATTTCACGCAAAACCCGCTAAAATCAATTATCAGTTATCAGTAAACAGTCATCAATGATCAGTAAACAGTCATCAGTGAAATGTTGAAGAAGTTGAGGACTACGTCGTTTAGAGTGGTTTAGTTATCAGTTTATAATGTACCCGAAGCATCCTGCTTTGAGAAAAGTTTGAATCATGCAAATAACTCCTCCCGTATTCGGCAAGCCTCGACGGGAACCTGTACCGGCGCATGTCGGGATTTCGCTGCGCTCAAAAACCCCTCAGTCCTCCGGACAGCTCCCCTTCAAAAGGGGAGCAGTTAGAAGTGCAACCACAAGGGATTGGCCCTACCGAAACCCAAAACTCGAAACTCAAAACTCGAAATACCTGATGCTTTTAATTTATTGTACTGATTTTATTTCAATCAATAATTGCCCATCTTTTACTAAATCATCTTCTTTCACTTCTATTTTCTCAACAATCCCGGCTGCTTCACTTCTTATTTCATTTTCCATCTTCATTGCTGATAAAACCAATAGGGGAGTGCCTTCTTTAACTTTGTCTCCTTTTTTAACTTTTATCATTACAATTTTCCCCGACATTGGAGCTTTAATATTTTGTTGAGCTTTTTTCTTGCTGCTACGACCGCTTACTCTGCCGGTAGCAGGTACCACATCAATTTCGAAGTAATTATGTAAGGTGTTGACTTTATAGCTACCGGAATTATCGCTGCTAAGCATTTCCATTCCAATGCTGCGACCATTGTATAAAATTGAATAAATACCATCAGCAGCCTTTACTATATCAAGCTGATATATTTTATTTCCAACAGATACCGTGAAAATATCATTATCCTTTTTAATAACTTTAACAGTCTTTTCTTTACGGCCACTCTTTACTACTACTTTCATTTGAGATTAAATTTTTCAAATATTAAATACAGAAAAACAAATAATTAATTAAAGTAAAAAATCAATAAGGATTATGACGGAATAGGCGTCCGAAATTTTTCCAGTTTGAATTGGAACGACTGCTGCTGCTACGTGCAAAATCCATCCGTTTATTTTGTTTGTTCTGGTAATCAAGATAAGCTATAATCATTGCAATATCTTCTATGTCACCCGAAAAGTAAGATTGATCCAAAAGAAAATCTATATTTTCATCAATAAAATGTGTGTTATAATCACCTTTAATAAAGGATTTCTCCTCCATTATTCTCTGAACAAAGGAAATATTTGTTTTAACACCGGTTATTTTGTATTCATATAAAGCTCGCTTCATCCTCTTAACAGCTTCTTCACGTGTTGGTGCCCAAATAATTACCTTGGAAATTAAAGGATCATAATAAACAGGAATTTCATAACCTTTAAAAACATAACCATCTGTTCGAACTCCCAAACCTAAAGGCTCTGTAATATGAAAAATAACACCCGGACTCGGGATAAAACCATTTTGTGGATCTTCAGCATAAATCCTCGCCTCAATAGCATGCCCCCTTTGAACTATGTCCCTCTGACGAAAAGGAAGCTTTTCATTATTGGCAATTTGAATTTGAGCTTTTACAAGATCAATACCGGTAACTCGCTCTGTTATAGGATGCTCTACCTGTAAACGGGTGTTCATTTCCAGAAAATAAAAATTTCTATCCTTATCAACTAAAAATTCAACAGTACCGGCACCGGAATAATTGACCGATTTTGCGGCTGCAATAGCTTGCTTTGCCATTCGCCTACGTAAAAGAGGAGTTACAAAAGGAGAAGGAGTTTCTTCCACAACTTTCTGATGACGACGCTGAACACTGCATTCCCTCTCAAAGAGATGAACGATGTTCCCATGATTATCAGCTAAGATCTGAAATTCGATATGACGCGGCTCTACAAGATATTTCTCTAAATAAATTGCATCATCGCCAAAAGCAGTAGCAGCTTCAGATCGCGCACGGTGATAGGCACTGATTAAATCGGCTTCGGAATTTACTAAACGCATGCCTTTACCACCACCTCCGGCGGAAGCTTTTATCATTATGGGATATCCAATGTTGCGGGCAATCTTCATAATGTCAGATTCAGAAGATGGTAAAACTCCGGAACCTGGAACAATAGGAACTTCTGCCTTTAACATTAGCTCACGAGCTTTCATTTTATCACCCATGGAAATCATCGACTCCGATGAAGGCCCAATGAAAATTAAACCAGCATGCCGTACTTTATCTGCAAAGGCTGAGTTCTCGGATAAAAATCCATAACCGGGATGTATGGCGCTTGAACGTGATCTTTTTGCAATCTTAATGATCTTATCCATATTAAGGTAGCTCTCTGAAGAAGGGGAAGGCCCCAAATAATAAGCTTCATCAGCATACCTTACATGCATAGCAGTACGATCAGCATCGGAATAAACAGCCACACTCTTAATGCCCATTTCCCTGCAGGAACGAATAATCCGTACTGCTATCTCACCACGATTGGCAACCAGAATTTTTTTAATCATAATAACTTTGATTCGTGTAACTTGGCATTGATTTTTAAAGATACGTTTATCGAAAAAAATCAATTCTTAACGACTCAGTTTTTCAAATATAGAAAAGAAGACGGTAAATAATCAAAAAATTACTACTATTTATTTTATTGTAACAATCGACAAGGAATAATAATATAGGCATAAGTCCTATGAGTTTATTGCTGTTAGCAGGCTTTTTAAACTGTTTTTTATCTTAAAAAATAGTCTGTACAATTAAATTCAGAAATTTAATTGTTTGAACAAAACATTGATTGGCAGAGTTTAATTCTAACTTGCTTTATTCCTGCTAAATCAAGAATAAAAAAAGGTAAGTGATCAATATTTGAGTATTTGTGCCTTTTAAAAAGGCAAATAATTTAAATTAATATATATAACTTGTGAAATATAATTCTATCTAAGTCAATGAAACAGCTTGATGAAGAATTTGATTTATCAGATAAACAGTTGTAAGGATCATAACAAATACTAATTTTGCAATCTTTATCATCTTTAAAACAACTTGAATTGAAACTTGTTGCAAAAACATTTCATGGCCTGGAAACAATATTGGCCCAAGAAATTAAGGAATTGGGTGGCCGCGATATTAATATTTTGAATAGGGCAGTTTCCTTTGAAGCAGATAAGGAGTTACTTTATAAAAGTAATCTTAATTTGAGAACAGCCTTAAGAATTCTCCAACCAATTGCTACATTTTATGCCCGCGATGAACAGCAATTATATAAAAATGTGAAAAAAATAAATTGGGAACTTTATTTGAAAAATGATCAAACCCTTGCTGTTGACTCAGTAGCTTTTTCAACAACTTTTAAACATTCAAAATTTGTTGCTCTAAAGGTTAAAGATGCTGTTTGTGATCAGTTTAGGGAGAATACCGGAATTCGACCATCTGTGGATGTGAAAAATCCTGATCTATTGATTAATGTCCATATATCAAATGAAAATGTTACACTTTCCTTAGATAGCTCAGGTGGGCCGCTCAATAGGAGAGGATATCGTACAAATAAACATCCCGCACCAATAAATGAGGTGCTGGCTGCCGGTATGATACTATTATCGGCTTGGGATAAAAAACAAGCTTTTATAGATCCTATGTGTGGCTCGGGTACTATTGTCATGGAAGCTGCTATGATTGCCGCACAGATTGCCCCCAATATTAAAAGGAAAGAATTTGGCTTTATGAAATGGAGAAATTTCGATGCCAAGCTATGGAAAAAAGTTGTGGAAGAAAGTAAGGCTAAAATCATCAGACCCGATTGTCGCATTACAGGAAGTGATATTTCATCCGCCTTTATTGATGTTGCACGTCAATCAGCATTAGATTTCGGTTTAAAACAATATATAGATTTTAGAGTGCTTCCATTTTCAAGATTGAAGGCAAACTCGCATAAAGGAGTTATTATAACGAATCCTCCTTATGATGAGCGTATTAAAAGTAAAGATATAGTAGCTTTGTATGAGGAAATAGGAACGCAGCTTAAACATCAATTTCCCGGCTGGGAAGCGTGGATAATTAGTGCCGGTAAAGAAGCTATGAAAATGATAGGCTTAAAACCTTCAAAAAAAATAGTTTTATATAATGGCGCATTAGAATGTAGTTATCAAAAATTCAGCCTTTATCAGGGAAGTCTTAAAAAAACAAAAGCATCAAATTAATAATTAATATTAATGAGCAGAATTTAATCTATAAATTATGAGTAAAGTAATAATTAACAGCTTTGATGAACTTGAAAAATTGGTGGGACATGAACTTGGTGTTTCTCAATTTCATACTATTACACAGGAACAAATTAATGCTTTTGCCGATGCAACACTTGATCATCAATGGATACATATCGACAGAGAAAAAGCAAAAACAGAATCACCCTTTGGAGATACCATAGCTCACGGCTATCTTACACTTGCAATATTGCCATATCTTTGGAATCAAATAGTAGAAGTTGGAAATTTAAAACTTCAAGTAAATTATGGTATAGAAAAATTCAAATTTAATGAAGCAGTTACCGTCAATAGTAAAGTACGACTTGTAGCACGTGTTATTAGTGCCGTTAATTTGCGAGGAATCACTAAGGCAAATATTGGAGTGAAACTTGAAATAGAAGGAAATAAAAAACCTGCTTATGAAGGTGAAATAGTATTTTTATATCATTTTAAATAATTCCCTAAATTGTGTAAATTTATAATGCTAATATTTTCCATAATCAGATCTTAATAAAAGCTATGAAAACTTTTAAATTTGCTGTTTCTTTCTTTATCCTCACCCTTGTTACTTCATCCTGTAATGATGGCAAAGTAAACTTTTTCAGCTTAAGCCAGGATGTCCAATTTGGGCAGGAAGTTGTGCAGGAATTATTGTATGGTCCTGAAAGTTATAATGTTTTAAATAGAAATGAATATCCGCAGGCTTATGCTTACTTGGAAAAAATCAGTACTAAAATCCGACAATCCGGAAAGCTTAGATACGCCAATGATTTTGAATGGGATATTTATATAATAGATGAAAATGTGCTGAATGCCTTTGCATTGCCCGGAGGTCCGACTTTCTTTTATACAGGACTTCTTAAATATCTCGATGATGAAGCATCGCTTGCAGGTGTTATGGGACATGAAATGGCACATGTTGACAGGCGACACTCGACAAACCGAATGACTAAGGCCTATGGCTTGCAGGTTTTATTGTCGATGTTATTGGGCGAAGATCCTTCACTTACCGCACAAATTGCAGCCGAATTGGCCGCAGGAGCCGCTATGCTGGCATATAGCAGAGATGATGAATATGAAGCCGATGAATATGCTGTTAAATACCTATACGAAACAGATTATGACGCAAGAGGTGTCGCATATTTCTTTGAGAAAATGGAAGTGCAGAAAGAAGCAAAATGGATGATTTATTTTAGTACCCATCCACATCCACATGATAGAATTGATAAAGTATATAAACTACACAATAAATTAGGTGGGAAAGTAGGGCAAAAATTCACTTCCGAATATGAAGAATTTAAAAAAACTTTACCATAGCTAAGCAGCTTGTCTTATGTTGATGTTGAAATAACTTTTGTTTTTTTACAAAAGTTATTATGTGAAATTCTCTAATAGGAAATCTTTATATTGTTTCCATTAAACCTCTATTATACAAATAATTGTAAGGCAAGGTTTTTTATATCATTAAAAATGTTATAATTAATGACTTGCAATTATAAAATACTGTCATTTTATTATGAAACAAATTATTACTTCAGAACCAATTCCAATAAAAATATGGACCGATGATATAGATGATGGTGCCTTGGAGCAGGCTAAAAATCTTGCGAATCTTGAATTTGCATTTCATCATATTGCTTTAATGCCTGATGTTCATCTTGGCTTTGGTATGCCCATTGGTGGTGTTATGGCCACTAAGGGGGTTGTAATACCAAATGCCGTAGGAGTGGACATAGGATGTGGAGTTTGTGCTGTTCCCACCGGATTGAGGGAAATAGATCCTAAAACATTAAGGAAAGTTATGGCTGCCATAAGGAAAAAGATTCCACTGGGAAGATATAGCCATAAAATGATGCAAAATATTAAATTGATGCCTAAGTGGAAAAATTTGCCTCCCATTGTGGAAAGAGAATTTGATAAAGCTCGTACGCAAGTGGGAACCCTTGGAGGAGGAAATCATTTTATTGAAATTCAACGGGGAGAGGATAATTTTATATGGATCATGATACATTCGGGCAGTAGGAATCTTGGAAAAACTGTTGCAGATCATTATAATAATATTGCTCGTAAGCTCAATAAAAAATGGCAATCAGATATTCCGCCCTCATGGGATCTTGCATATCTGCCTCTTGATACAGAAGAAGCAAAAAATTACTTGAGTGAAATGAATTATTGCATTGATTTTGCTTTTGCAAATAGAAGTTTAATGATGCAATTTGTGCAGGATGCTTTCAACGAAGTTTTAAATAAAAAAATCTCCTTTGGTGGTCTTATTAATATAGCCCATAATTATGCCGCCTTTGAAACGCATTATGGAGAGAAATTGTTGGTGCATCGTAAAGGGGCTACACGTGCTTATAAAGGTGAAACTGGATTAATTCCGGGTTCGCAGGGTACTGCTTCGTTCATAGTGGAAGGTTTGGGAAATGAAGAAAGCTTTATGTCGTGTTCGCACGGTGCCGGTCGTAGATTAGGCAGAAGGCAGGCACAAAGAGAATTGGATTTTTATGAGGAAGTGAAAAAACTTGAAGAAAAGGGAATTATACATGCTATTCGTCATCAAAGGGATCTTGATGAAGCTGCGAGTGCATATAAAGATATTAATGAAGTAATGGAAAATCAAAGTGACCTGGTAAAAATAAAACTAAAACTTGAACCACTTGCTGTAATCAAAGGATAAGAATTATTAAGAAATCTTACTATGGTCTGATGATTGCTAAGTGTTGAGCTTCATTGTATTATACATGGTTTTGCCTATGTAAGCAGGATTTTGTACTACATGTATGCCGGCAGCTTCCATAATCTGCATCTTTGCTGCCGCCGTTTCATTTTCACTTCCAATAATGGCACCTGCATGCCCCATCCTTCTGCCGGGAGGGGCTGTCTGACCGGCAATAAAACCAACAACCGGCTTACTGCCTGCTTCCTTTATCCATTGGGCGGCAGTAATTTCCATGTCACCACCAATTTCACCTATCATCACTATGCCTTCAGTTTCATCATCTTCCATCAATAATTTTATTGCCTCTAAAATTGTTGTTCCTATAATAGGATCTCCACCAACACCTATACAGGTGCTTTGACCCAAACCTAATTTGGTGAGCTGATCAACAGCTTCGTAGGTGAGTGTGCCGGAACGACTGATTACTCCAATATTCCCTTGCTTATGAATAAATCCGGGCATAATTCCTGCCTTAGCCTTCCCCGGAGAAATTATCCCGGGTGAATTTGGACCCACTAAAATGACCTCTTTGTCGGAAATAAAGGATTTTACCTTTATCATATCAGAAATAGGAATCCCTTCTGTAATGGTAATAATCACAGAAATACCGGCATCAGCTGCTTCCATAATTGCATCAGCAGCAAAAGCCGGTGGGACAAAAATTACGGAGGTGGCGGCTCCTGTTGATTTTACAGCTAAATCAACACTATTAAAAACCGGCAAATCAAGATGCATACTGCCACCTTTCCCAGGTGTTACTCCGCCAACAACTTGTGTTCCATATTCAAGCATTTGAAGGGCATGAAAACTACCTTCACTGCCGGTAATACCTTGTATTATAACTTTTGAATTCTCATCTAATAATACACTCATCCTGCTATGATTTTAATTGTATATGGAAATAATATTTTTGTTTTTAAAAATATTAAATTATTTATGCAATGTCATTAGAATAGTAATATTCTTATTCTTTTTTGAACTGTTTAAACATTATTAGTTAGAGAACAGTTCATAGTGCCAATTTGTTAAAGATATCCCGAGCAAATTTAATATTTAGCTAAAAGTTGTAGCTTTGTAAATTAAAAGATCATGATCATTGACGATACTATATGTGCCATTTCTACTGCTCACGGAACTGCTGCAATTGCAGTTGTCAGAATAGCCGGTCCGCAAGCACTCTCTATAACAGATAAGATTTTTTATTCACAAAAAGGAAAAAAGAAACTTATAGAGCAAGCTCCTAATACTATACATTTTGGTGTTGTTCGTGATGGAACAAAAGATATTGATGAAGTATTGGTAGCGGTTTTTAAAGCTCCAAACACATATACAGGAGATGATATAGCTGAAATTTCCTGTCATGGTGCCCCATATATCCAACAACAAATATTGCAACTTTTGATTGTAAATGGTGCCAGGATGGCCGGGCCGGGAGAATTTACCCAAAGAGCCTTCTTAAATGGGAAAATGGACCTTAGTCAGGCAGAGGCTGTAGCCGATCTTATTGCTTCAAGTAGTGAAGCTGCACGTAAAGTGGCATTACAACAAATGAGGGGGGGCTTTTCATCAGAGCTGATGAAATTACGTGAAAAACTTCTCTGGTTTATATCTCTTATAGAACTTGAACTTGATTTTAGTGAGGAAGATGTGGAGTTTGCCGACAGAAAGGAATTATCTTCCTTGGTGAATGAAATATCTGAACATCTGAAAAAACTTATTTCTTCCTTTTCACTTGGTAATGTAATAAAAAATGGCATTCCGGTTGCAATTGTCGGACATACAAATGTTGGAAAAAGCACCCTGCTGAATGCTCTGTTGAATGAAGAACGTGCCATAGTATCCGATATACACGGAACTACACGTGACGCTATTGAAGATACTGTGAATTTGGGTGGAATTACTTTTCGCTTTATTGATACTGCAGGAATACGAAAAACAACAGACCATATCGAAAGTATAGGTATTGAGCTTACTTATAGCAAAATACAACTTGCCTCAATTGTGCTCTTGCTCGTCGATATTAACGATACTGACGAAAAAATTCAGGAAGCTGTAAATGATGTTGTGGATAAAATTGAAATAGACCGTCAGCGATTAATACTTGTTGTTAACAAAACTGATCTCGGGGATAGGGAAGAGCTGGATAAAAGATTTACAGCTGCCAAGTTCCCTCAATTAAAGGATGACATTACCATTTTACCGCTCTCGGCAAGATTTAAAACTAATCTTGAAAACCTTGTTGAAGAACTGCTTAAAGCTGTGAATATGACAGCCCTTGATAATGATGAAGTAATAGTTACAAATGCAAGACATTTTGAAGCTCTTACCAATGCATTAGAAGGAATAGAAAGAGTAATAGAAGGATTGGAAAATAATATATCAGGAGACTTCCTCGCCCAAGATATCAGAGAAGTACTCTACTATATCGGCAGCATTACAGGCCAAATTTCTAATGATGAAATACTCGGAACTATCTTTAAAAACTTCTGTATAGGGAAATAACAATGATCAGTCATCAGTCATCAGTCATCAGTAAATAACAATGATCAGTCATCAGTCATCAGTCATCAGTAAATAGTGAATTAGTTAATAGTGAATTAGTTAATTAGCTGATTAGTAAATTAATTATGAATTATAAATTATGAATGATGGGTTAAAATGTTGAGGATGTTGAGGACTACGTCGTTTAGAATGGTTTAGTTATCAGTGATTTGTAGGGACATGACATGTCGTGTCCGTTTAGAATTTAATTAGTTAATTAGGAAATTAGACTTTTAATCAGCCCTGAAAGGGCGTAAGACCATAGCATCCCGCATTCGGCAAGCCTCGGCGGGACAGGTTAGGGTGAAGCGAAGCGTAGCCCTATGTAAGCATGCCCCATCTCTCTTAGCCCTGTATGGGCGTAGTATCTACTCCCTTGAATCAAATACACCATATCACATCTAATTATTCGTAAAAATTCGAGGTTCTAATTAGCAAAAATTAATTGATGATTGATTATTAAAACCGACTTATGCTACCTTCCTTTTTCTTTTGTGCTCGAGCCGCACGGGCTTTTCTTTTTTTCTACAGCAAAAATAAAGAAACAAAAAATGCCGCTGCTGCATAAAATATTCCTAAAAATCATTCCTCCTGTCTAAAATTCAAGAACTCGCTTCGCTCAAACAGCTCGAATTTTTTAACGACAGTCGAAATGATTTTTTATACGGAAATTTTCTGAGGCAGGGTTTTAAATGAATTCCTTTTTAATCAATCAATCAATTGTCCTTTATTAAATAATGTAATCGGCAAATAAAAACCCGCATATTTTGGCAATTTATCGCCCCTACTGCTCCACATTTGAAGAGGAGCTGTCCGAAGGTTGAGCGAAGCGAAATCCCGCCAATTCGGGAGAGCGAAGCGAAATCCCGCCAATTCGGGAGAGCGAAGCGAAATCCCGTTTTCAACGGGAAGGGTTTAACAAGGTTAATATCTTAATATTTTACACATAATTCTTACAATTTAATCCCTTGCAAGTTACAAATTGAATACATGGGATAGTTGCTAAATCAAATCCAGGTATATAGATGTCCTATATTGCTTATTAGGGGTTAATTCTGCAGTTGACTGCGATATTATCTTATTATTGATCTGTAAGATGCTTGATAATTATATTTGTTTGTTAGCAAATTAAAACTTAAATCTTGTTATTTATTTATCAGGCTCTTTTTTGATCTTAGAAATGGCATTATTTAAATAGTTTTCAAATTTTTGGGGTTGGTCCAATTCAGGAACAAAAAAATCTGATGCCGTATAAATTGAATCGACCAAACAAATGAAAGGATTATTAGCTAAGCCTTCAGATGGGTAATTAATGTCTGGTAGAATTAGATCAAAATCAGGGAATCTTGTACTTGATTCGTATGAGATTCCATCAATAAAAACTTTGATACCAAAGTTTCTTAAATAACTCAATCTGTTTAAAGTCTGTAATGCGCAAATTTCACAAATCTTAGTTTCATTGATATAATAGACAAGAAAATAAGAATTCGTATTGAAATAATCATCAAACTCAAAATCTGAATTTTTACAGAAAGTGTCAACATTTCTTCCTTTATTAGTGCAGGAAGAAATCAGTATTAAACACAGTGTAAAAGTTATGAACTTATTCATTTAATTTGAGTTTAGAAATCACTAAAATGGGATTAATTGATTTACTGAAATCAATTCCATAATATTCTTCAATTGCTTTTAATGAGGTATTATCAAATTGATATTGATGAAAGGTTGAAATCCAAATTGAGTCATTAAAAAATACAGGAGTAAAAAAATGTGTAAATCCATCAATATCATTTATTAATTTTTGAAAAGACAATACTTCTAAATTGTCATACATATCATAAATTGCATAAAATAAACTTGATGTTTCTTCAGAATCATGCTTACTGAAGCAGAACAGAATATATCTGTCTGATGCCATATAATGAAGGCCTCCAACTTTATTAATTCGAGGTTTCTTTTTTGTTTTCCAATCTTCGTATGTTTTAAGAGATTTATAATAATTTTCTTTCCATTCGGGATCAGGTCCTAACTCAATATGGTACTTTAATTTTTTAGTCATTCCTGAAAGCTCATAAATATTTTGTTCCTGAGGAGTTAAAAGGAAGATTGCGTTGTTGCTTTTTGAAAAATTTTTATATGGCAGAAAAACATTATTATCCATAAAAAAATCCTTTTCCATGCTTAGTCTAATTGAGTCAGGCGATGTTAATATTAAATGAAAATTGGATGGTTGAACATTATCATCAGGATATCCATCCATACTTCTATAGTAATATTTAAATTCACCATTATTTGTGGCAAAATCGCAAATATAACCGGGAGAGGAAAATTCACTAACCAACTTACCCCCAAGATTATAAGCTAATATTTTATGTTGATTCCGATCATAAACAAATACTTCTCCAGTCTCATGATCAAACCATGTTGATTGAATACTCAAAAATTCACCCGGCCCTCTTCCATGAGATTTAATTACGCAACTAAGTTTTCCACAATGTTCATATATAAAAACACTATTTGTTATATTATCGGTAATGATTATTAAACTGTCATTTACATCTAAATTTGAGATATTACCAATGTAGTTTTCGTTTGTATCATCCAAAAGGATTACCTTATTTGATTCAACAAAATCAGATAAACTTGCTATTTTATCTTTATCATAAGTGAGTTTGATTATTTTAAAATCTGTGCTAATTGTTGGATTTTTTGTGCAGCTAACCAGAGTTAAAATAATAAATAAGAAAACTAATTCTTTTTTCATTTTAGTGTAGTCTTTTAGTTAATTTTTATTTCTGTAATAATTTATTACTAGGGCTGCTTAAAAAATCGATTTTTTGACAAGGTGTAAATCATACGAGCCTTATAATCAGTGCTTTATAAACTGGAAATTTTATTATTAAGTGTTTTTAAGACAGCCCTATAATTAAATGTTATCTAAGATATTTTTTCATTGAAAAATATGCTTAATTCATGTTTTTGTATGCTTCACAAGGGGGAAGATGTGTACATCTATTATAAAAATCATTTCCACAACACATTCTTTGAACGCTATTTCCTCCAGAAGGAAAATTATAAGCGTAACTCCCTTCAGCTGTGAAGCCTACATTCCATCCCACTGTACTACTAACAGAATGGCTCCCTTGATAATAATGAAAAGTCCTAAGTTGTTCGCTACGAGGTTTTGATAAATCCTCTCTCATCTTTTGTTCCTCTTTGGAAGTTGGATTGCTCAAATCTGAAAACCAATAGCTTGTCCATTGTATAGTTGCAGATCCTACACCTGTGTTATCATCATATGTTGAAGATCCATAAATAGTTACTTCTAATAATGTTCCACCATCAATTTCAAGTGTTGCATTTGCTATGCTAATAATGTTTTCAAGTGAGATATCTCCTGCATTTTTGTTTTGCAATAAATTTATATTAAACACTGCGGCTGCTGCAAATAATATTGCAATACTGCCAAATAAAATCTTTTTAGACATTTTAAATAAAATTTTTGTGATGCTTATTTTATACTTTCAAGCATCTTTATTTTAAAAATATTTTAAAGATTACTTGCCTTGCTAAGTAGATCTTACGCAGAGGTGAGAAACACTTGCGCTTTGCTATTAAAATTTATTTACCTTTGTCAGGTTCTATCCAAGAGTTTGGAATATTACCAACAATTAATTCATAAGCTCATTACCTCCTTTCTTTTTGAAAGGGAGCCGGAAGAGGAAGTGGCAGCCTTCAAGCTTTGCAGCTTCCTCTTCTTTTTTCCAATTATTTGGTTGATATTTATTATGCTTCGTATCAGCATTTGAATTTTAGATGATATACAAACATTTGCATGCTTTAAAAAAGGCAATATATATGTAGTGTCAATATGATATGTATTGACATAAGAGTACTTATTTTGAATGTTGAAAAGGTTTTCCGGAAAAGAGAAAGTATCTAAATAACAGTTGAAAATACTATTTTTTATTACGGGCTTAGCATTGGCAAAAGGAGAATTCTTATGAAAAGAACACAAATAAATGGGATTAGAAATATAGTAAGGCATAATGGGTCGAGTTTAAATTGATGTTTAATTGTATAGTTAAATATAATTTAAATCAATAAATGTAAAAATATGAAAATGTTTTTCTACAAGCAAGATTTTAATGAACAATGTTGCCATATCAATTACGAATAATTATCCACTGGTTCACATAAAGACCGCAAAATATTAATGCCGTAGAGACGTTGCATGCAACGTCTCTACTGGAGTTTGCATGTTTTTTGAAGTTGAATATAGTGAGTAGTATGTTTTTAAGGAAATAGAATAAGGCCATTCCGTAGAAATGGAACGCTCGGTAAAACCAATAATAGTATCTCATCTTGCATTCCTTTAGTTTTGCACAAAAACCAAGCGGACTAATAAATGTTAAGGTACACGCCCTTTGGAAAGCTTATACTGATTTTAGAGATAAGATTTTCCTGTTGACTGTGATGTTCTTTTTGATTTATCCAGCTACAACATTCATTTTGTCTAACTAAAAGAAAGATATTCTTATACAAATATTTTTTTAACTTTAAACTTCATTGTTTTTAGGAAAATAAAAATCACTGATCAACATTAAATTATGAAAATTAATCTTTTAGCCTTAACCAATGGATTTCTTGGGATATTCTCAAGTGTTCCCGGTTTCTGTGCTTCAATACCAATTAGCAGAGTGGCAGAATTGGATTATGTCTTGACCCCGAGAAGATATGTAGGACTGCCGGAAGAAGATGATAACTTTGATTTTGCAGAACGTTTTGAAGCACTGAAAACAGAATTTGAAAAACAGCTGATAGAAGAAGCTCAACTGAATAAACTTATTGCTGAAAATCTTGCTAAAATCAGAATAAAGAGCTAATGACCTATGCCCAACGAAATAATTTTATACCGGTCTGATGACTTGCCTGAAAGAATTGAGGTAAGAGTTGATGAAGAAACAGTATGGCTTAATCAAGAGCAAGTTTCCAAGCTGTTTCAAAGAGACCAGTCTGTTATTTCAAGACACATACGCAATGTATTTAAAGAAGGAGAATTGGAAGAAGAAAGCAATATGCAAAAAATGCATATTCCTAATTCTGACAAGCCGGTGACATATTATAATCTCGATGTAATTATTTCCGTCGGCTACCGTGTGAAATCCAAACAAGGGACACAATTCCGAATTTGGGCGACCAATGTTTTAAGAGATTATATGCTGAAAGGTTATGTCTTAAATCAGCGGATGAACCGCATTGAAAACACGGTAGAAACTTTGGCAAACAAGGTAAATGAGATTGATTTTCAAATTAAATCCAATGAACTTCCGCAAAAAGGCATTTTTTATGACGGACAGGTTTTTGAGGCCTATCATTTTGTGGCAGAGTTGATTCGAAAAGCCAAAAAATCTATTGTCGTCATTGATAATTATGTAGATGATTCCGTTTTAACCCTCTTGGGTGGTTCGACCCCCTATTAATCGGACAATTTAATTTTCAGTATTGCAAATATAGT
>CAZODA010000033.1:0-33758 GCA_964578485.1 uncultured Alkalitalea sp.
TCTCCAAAAGCTTACCAGAACAGAAAAATATAAATTAACAAAGTAATTATTAGCTAAAATCTATCCCTTTGCCTATACCATACCGGAAAATCCCATAAAGGCTAAAGCCATTATGCCTGCAACAACCAAAGCTATAGGGGCACCTTTCATTCTTTCAGGAATATGCATCAGATCAAGCTGTTCTCTTATGCACGAAAAAGAAATTAAAGCAACCCCATATCCAATTGCCGTGGCAAGTGAAAATACTACAGCTTCAACAATATTATAGTCAAGACCTACCGACATTATGGCTACACCAAGGATGGCACAGTTTGTAGAAATTAATGGTAAAAAAACACCCAAGGCCTGAAAAAGTGGAGGGCTGACTTTCTTCAAAACAATTTCAACCAATTGCACTAAGGCAGAAATCACCAAAATAAAAGTTATGGTTTGAAGAAATAAAAGGTTGAAGGGAAGCAATATAAAATTGTTAATAAAAAAGGTGAAAATCGTAGAAATTACCATAACAAAGGCAACTGCACCCGTCATTCCAATTCCTGTGGAAACACGTTTTGAAACACCTAAAAAAGGACATATACCTAAAAACTGTGCCAACACAATATTGTTGACAAAAACAGCTCCAATAATAATTAAGAAATAACTTGTCATAATATATCTATTTTACTTTGTTAAGTAAGGCTATCATATAGCCAAGTCCAATAAAAGCTCCGGGGGCCAAAACAAAAACCAGCATTCCATAATCTCCCGGGAAAACAGCTATTCCAAAAAGCTCTCCACTACCTAAAAATTCACGAACAGCACCCAACATTGTTAAGGCCAGCGAAAAACCAAGCCCCATTCCCAATCCGTCAATAGCAGATGAAAACAAAGTGTTTTTAGAAGCAAAGGCTTCGGCCCTTCCTAAAACAATACAGTTTACAACAATCAAAGGAATGAAAAGACCAAGGGCATCAAATAACACAGGGACATAGGCCTGCATAAGCATTTCAACAATAGTAACAAAAGTAGCTATGACTACTATAAAAGAAGGAATACGAACCTGGTCGGGAATCACTCCTTTTATAAGAGACACTACAATATTAGCCATTACTAAAACGAAAGTAGTTGCCAGCCCCATCCCTAAGCCATTAACAGCTGAAGAGGTAACACCAAGTGTAGGACATAAACCCAGTAAAAGAACAAATACCGGGTTCTCTTTAAAAAAACCTTTTGAAAAATTATTCCATTGATTCATCTTGCTTTCCTCCTTCTTGATCATTATTTTGAATAGTAGCTGAACTGGATGCATCAGCTTTTTGGGTATAAGTAGTATAAGCTACTTCAATTGCATGTAAAAAAGCCCTGGTAGTAATAGTTGCAGCAGTAATAGCATCAACATCTCCACCATCCTGCTTAGCTAATAATTTTGAGCTTCCCGGGTTTTTACCAATAATACTTGCATTATCTTCACCATCTGTTAAAGTGATACCAAATAGGGAGTCAAAGAAGCGGCGCAAACGCGAAGCTTCCTTATCACTATCTTCATCTCCGGAGGATTTAAACCAATCGTGCATTTTTGTTCCTAATCCGGGCGTTTCACGATGTTCCAAAATTTCATAATTCAAAATTGTCCCATCAGGCGTCATCCCAACCATAACTTTAATCTCTCCGTTAAAGCCACGGTTAGACATAGTTTCAACAGCTACTCCAATCAATTCCCCGTCCATTTTGGCAGGAAAAACTTTTAACTCAAAGCCTTCCGACGATTCAAGTGTAAACATCTCAGAGGCAGGATCATTATCAAAACCGGGAACAACAAGTTCAACAGCTTCTTTTTGTCGGGAAAGTGATGCTTCATAAATCGAGTCGGCTGTCAACTGATATATAAAACCCAATGATCCCCCTGCTATAAAGGTGATCAGCAACAATGTAAGCACCATATTTGATAATGTTGATGCGCGTTTGTTCATGAATGATTTATTTTAATATTTTATATATTTACAGTTTTCACTTTCTCCCCAAACCTTTTGGGTTTGATATATTTATCTATTAAAGGAGTGAAACCGTTCATAATAAGTATTGCAAAAGAAACACCCTCAGGATATACTCCCCATATACGAATTGTCACTGTAATAACACCAATGCCTATTCCATATATAAGCATACCTTTTGCCGACATGGGCGAACTGGAATAATCGGTTGCCATAAAAATTGCCCCAAGCAAAAGTCCTCCACTTAAAACATGAAACATGGGTGCAGCATAAATTTCAGGATCGATAAAATGCAGTATGCCGGTAAATGCAATTACAGAACCAATTACTGCAAAGGGGATATGCCAAGTAATAATCTTTCGCCACAGCATAAAAACAAGACCTATAATCAGAGCCAATGCTGCGACTTCTCCGGCAGAACCACCAATTGCACCAAGCAACATATCCATGTATGAAGGAAGATCAGCCATGATTTCAGTCAAGGGTCTGCCACTTGCAAGTCCTCCTTTCATTATTTCAAGAGGAGTTGCCCCGGTGGCAGCATCAAGATAATGCATACGTGAAACAATAGGTTCGGGCCAGCTGGTCATTTGTGTGGGATAAGATATTAACAAAAAAACACGACCGACCAATGCAGGATTAAAGGGATTCTGTCCGAGGCCTCCAAAAGTCATTTTACCTATTCCAATGGCAACAAGTGCTCCAACAATAATGAGCATTAGCGGGATATTTGTTGGCAGGTTAAAAGCTAATAGCAAACCTGTAACAATTGCAGAACCATCTGAAATGGTAGTAGGCTTTTTCAAAAGGAATTTTTGTATAAAGTGTTCGAATAAAACACATGCCAATACAGAGCTTACAGTCACAACAAGTGCTCCAATTCCAAAAAACCAAAAAGAAGCCAATAATGCAGGAATTAAGGCAATTATTACTCCATACATATTTTTTTTCACAGAATCACCACTGTGAACATGAGGGGAAGGTGATACAATTAATCGATTCATATAAATTAAATATCAATTTATCTGTTAAGCTTAGGATATTGTTATTTTTTTCGATTCCTGATAATTTGTCCAACTTTTCCTTTTCCAAAACGAATATAATCAAGTATAGGACGATATGACGGACAAATATAACTACAGGATCCGCATTCGATACAATCCAAAATTTTCTCTTCTTCAGCTCTCTCCCATTCTTCCTTTTCAGAAAGAGTCATAAGTAAATATGGTGACAAGCCCATGGGACAAACTGAAACACATTTGCCACAACGGATGCAATAATCAGCCTCTTGTCGTGAAGCAACTTTTTTGGGAATAATTAAAATACCCGAAGTACCTTTAGTTATGGAAACATCAATTGATGATAGAGCTTTTCCCATCATAGGACCACCGGCTACAACCTTTCCGGTATCGGCGGGTAATCCTCCAGCAGCCTCAATTAAAGCAGATACAGGAGTCCCAATTCTTACAAGATAATTTCCCGGATTCTTTACCGTTAAGCCCGTAAGAGTAACGATCCGTTCAATAAGGGGCTTGTTTTTTTGAACAGCTTCATATACAGCAAAGACAGTTCCAACATTATGAACAATGGCACCAACTTCAACAGGCAATTTCCCCGATGGAACCTGTCGGCCGATTAAAGCATCAATTAATTGCTTTTCCCCACCCTGAGGATACATAACCTTAAGAGCCTCAACAGAAATTCCTTCAATATCAGCAAGTAAGCCTGTCATCGCTTGAATTGCATCTTTTTTATTGTTTTCAATACCAATAATAGCTTTACTTACATTTAAAGCTCTCATTAACAATTGAATACCAACAACAAGTTCCCTCCCCTTTTCAAGCATTAAACGATGATCACTCGTTAAAAAAGGCTCACATTCAACACCATTTATAATAAGAATATCACATTTCTTTCCTACAGGGGGCGTAAGTTTAACATGTGAAGGGAAAGTTGCCCCTCCAAGTCCAACAACCCCGGCACTACTAACGCGTTGAATAATTTCTTCAGAAGAAAGAGTAATCTCTGAATTCAAATCTGAAGAACGATCAATACCGGGCTCCCAATCATCTCCTTCAGTCTTTATTATAACAGCATCTCGTCTAAAACCGGAAATATCAGGAACCTTATCTATCCTAACAACCTTTCCTGATACGGACGAATGAATATTGGAAGAAACAAAACCCGAAGATTGAGCAATAATCTGACCTACTTTTACTTCATCGCCTCTTTTAACAACAGGCTTGGCAGGTACACCTATATGCTGATCCAAAGGAATTGCTACCTCATCAGGAACAGCCAATACTTCAACTGCTCCCTTGGCACTAAATTTATGATCGGCAGGATGAACACCACCTATTGAAAATGTTTTTAACACAATGATCCCTCCCTATAATATTAAACCATGATCTAAGAATGATTCACTAATTATTTATGCTAATCTGTTTTTTTGCATCTTATCATTCCGTTAAATACAACGAGATGCTACATTTAACCGGATTGTAAAAGCTTAATTTTTAAATTTATACTACCGGTGATTCTTCAACTTCCTCTACTTTAATCTTAGGTTTGGGTGGAGGAAAATTGATTTCAAGAATACTTTTGGTCGGACAAACAGGTACGCACTTACGACAAAGCTTACACTTGTCATAATCAATATAGGCCAGATTATTCTCCATAACAATGGCATCATGAGGACATACCTGAAAACATTTGGAACAACCAATACAAGCAACTGTACAGGCTCTACGGGCTACGGCACCCTTATCCTCATTAACACAGCTGACAAAAATCCTACGACTTCTGGGCCCTTTTTTCCGCAATTCAATAATATCTTTTGGACAAGCATCCACACAGGCACCACAAGAAGTACAATTCTCCTCTATTATGACAGGAAGCCCAGTTTGTTCATCCATATACATTGCATCAAATTTGCAGGAAACAACACAATCACCCAAACCAATACAACCAAAGGAACAACCCGTTTCACCACCATATAAAGCCGATACTACAGCACATGAGGAAGCACCCTGATATTCATTAAGCTTGGGTGCATGTTCGCAAGTACCATTACACCTTACAACAGCTACCATAGGGGCAGCCTGCCCGGCTTCCTTGCCTAAAAAAGCTGCAATCTGTGCCATTGTTTCAACCCCACCAACAGGGCAATTCATTGAAGAAATATCATCAGCTTTAACAAGTGCTTCAGCAAAAGCACGGCAACCGGGATAACCACATCCCCCACAGTTAGTCGCAGGCAATAAAGCTTCAACCTCATCAATGCGCTCGTCTTCAAATACCCGGAACTTCTTAGATGCCGCAAAAAGCATTACCGCTGAAACAACACCTAAACCGGCCAATATTACAATTGTTATTAAAATTACGCTCATGATAGTGATTCGTTTTTAGTTTTTATCGTGAACGAAAAAGTCTTTTCAAACAACTTTTCATACATTCTGATTATAAAAAAATAAGGGACCAAAACCGTTATAGACAATAAGGCTGAAATCCCCTCATTTCCGGTAAAAGCATAAGTAATAATAAGAACAGCCAAAACCAATAACAAAGGTAAAATATAAGCAAGCCAAACTGCTTTCATCCCTTGAGTACTACTCCCAACAACCTTTACCTGATCACCGGCTTTATATGAACCGGAAGAATATATATCAATTTCTTTTTCCTTTGAGCCCGCCATAATACAAGCCCCCCTGGCATGACAAGACGAACATGCAGATTCACTTATGATCTTAACCCTTATATGATCACCACAAACCTGCTCTACAATACCATCATGTTCAATTTTCTTCATAATTTACCATGAATTTGTTTTGCCAATCAATAACAAAAGTATAGAATATGAACGAATTTTAATCGTAAAATCGTCATTCTTAAGTAGTTTTTGTTTAGAATAAATAAAAATAAGAGGCAACTTTTGTATGCTTTACATTGAATTAAAGCAGCTTATATTGCAATGTAGAGATTACAATACAAGTCATTTTATGTAAAATTTAATTGTAATTTAACTTATCATCCCCCAATTAATTTTTCTTTGCGCAAGTTTTTCCAACCTTCGATTTAGTATCTGATTAAGCGGCTTTTCCAATAAAGGGTCATCTTCAAGAATTTCTTCAGCTACTTTTCGTCCTAATTGCAAAATTCGGCTATCACGAGTTAAATTTGAAATTTTCAGCTCAAAGGGCAATCCTGATTGTTGTGTCCCTTCCAAATCACCGGGACCGCGTATTTTCATATCTGCTTCAGCTATTTCAAAACCATCAGTTGTCAAAGTCATAATTTCCATTCTTTTTCTGCTTTCTTCAGCTAATTTATAAGAAGTCATCAAGATACAATAACTTTGTTCGGCTCCTCTGCCAACACGCCCACGTAACTGATGAAGCTGTGATAAGCCAAATCTTTCGGCACTTTCTATTATCATAACTGAAGCATTGGGTATATTAACTCCAACTTCAATAACGGTAGTAGCAACCATTATTTGGGCTTCTCCTGAGGCAAAAATTTGCATAGCTTCATCTTTTTCTGCAGGTTTCATTCGGCCATGAACCATAACCACTTTACAATCCGGAAATGATTGCTCCATATATTCATGTCCTTCTGTAAGATTTTTAAAATCCATTTTTTCCGACTCTTCAATAAGGGGATATACAACATAAATTTGCCTGCCTTTTTGTATTTCTTGTCTAATGAAGCGATTAAGCTCATTACGACGATTATGAAAATAATGAAGAGTCTGAACAGGTTTACGACCGGGAGGTAATTCGTCAATAACCGAAACATCCAAATCACCATAAACAGTCATTGCAAGCGTTCTGGGAATAGGCGTTGCAGTCATTACTAATACATGTGGCGGATTCAAATTTTTCTTCCACAATCTGGCTCTTTGTTCCACGCCAAATCTATGCTGCTCATCTATAATAACCAATCCCAGATTATTAAAAACTACATTCTCTTCAATTAGTGCATGAGTTCCAATTAATATTTGCAAACTGCCATCTCGTAAAGTTTCATCAATTTTTATTCGTTCCGACTTCTTAGTGGATCCTGTTAATAAATTTAAATTTACATCCAATGCCGCGAGTTGCTCAGATAGAGTGGCAAAATGCTGAATTGCCAATATTTCAGTTGGAGCCATAAGACAGGCTTGATAATTATTGTCAAGGGCAATCAACATGATCATCAAAGCTACGAGAGTTTTTCCACTTCCTACATCTCCCTGCAACAAACGATTCATTTGTTTGCCACTACCCATGTCATTACGCATTTCACGAATTACACGCTTCTGAGCATTTGTGAGTTCAAAAGGGAGATGTTCTTTATAAAAAGTATTTAAGTAGCCTCCTACCTTAGTGAAATTATGACCTTTTATTTTATATAATCTCTTATTTTTTAATCTTAATATATTTAACTGAATATAAAACAGCTCTTCAAAAATTAAACGAAAACGAGCTTTCTTAAGTTGTTCATATCCGGGAGGAAAATGAATGATGCGTAAGGCATCATCCAAGATCATTAAGTTGTACTTTTCAATTAACCATGAGGGTAAAGTCTCCGAAATCTTTGCCGTAACACTTTGCAATAAAGTAAACATCAATTTTTGAATAGCTTTCGAATTCAAATAACTTTTCTTCAGCTTTTCAGAAGTATTATAATAAGGATGTAAACCTGAGTATTGTTTTACTTTTGCTTCGTCATAGCGCAGCATTTCAGGATGTGCAATATTAATAGTACGATTAAATACCGTAGGCTTACCAAAAACAATATAGGTGTAATCTTTATTAATACTTCCTTTCACAAATTGCAAGCCTTTAAACCATACCAGATCAATGCTACCCGTACCATCAGTGAATCTTGCAATCATACGTCTTTTACGACCTTCACCAATAGAATGCAAAGAAACAACTTTACCTTTTAGCTGAATATATTGCATGGAAGGATCAATTTCGCGAATACTGTAAATACGACTTCTATCAATATATTTATATGGGAAATAATAAATCAGGTCTTCGTAGGAAAAAACACGCAGCTCTTCTTTTAATAAGGCAGCACGCTTTGGCCCAACCCCCTGAAGGTACATAATATTTAAATTAGCTAATTCTGACATGTAGAACTCAAAAATAAGGTAAAGGATTTACTGATGCAAGATAAAGTTCTAAAGATTCTATGAAAAGAAATACTAAAAAGATGCCTGTTATTACTTTCAACTTTATAATTATCTTTGAAAGAAAAAATCATAATTGTGAATTGGTTTCAAGTAAAACGCTATATTCAATATATAATAAAACCAAACCATTGGAAAGGATATGGTATTCATTCTCCATTTGTTTTTGACCTGGTAAGTGAGCTAATGCAAAACAAATACCACTATTACAACTTCAATAATATAGAGGCTTGGAGAAAATCACTCTTAAAAAGTAAAGAAATAATAAAAATCTCTGATTTGGGGGCAGGGTCAAAAAAGTTCAAAAACAATACCAGGAAGGTATCAGATATTGTCAGATATAATGCAATCCCAACAAAATATGGCAGATTACTCTTTAGATTAGTTTGTTACTTCAAACCTCAAACTCTAATTGAATTAGGAACTTCCGCAGGTATTAGCACACTATATTTGGGACTTCCTTCAAAACAAACAAAGCTAATTACCATAGAGGGCTGTTCTGAATTAGCAAAACTGGCACAATATTCCTTTGATGAATTTAATGCTAAAAACATCAAAGTATTAAATGAAGCTTTTGATAGCGGTTTGGATAAAGCTCTCAGTTCATTAGGAAAAGTTGATCTTGTATTTTTTGATGGGGATCACAGAAAAGAATCAACATTAAATTATTTTCATAAATGTCTGAATTATACACATAATGAATCTATTTTTATTTTTGATGATATCCATTGGTCAAAGGAAATGGAAAAAGCATGGGAAGAAATTATTCGAAATCCACAAGTAAAAATATCATTGGATCTTTTTAGATTTGGTCTTATCTTTTTTCGAAAAGAAAATTCAAAAGAACATTATAATATAAAATATTAACTCGCTATAATCATTTAACAGCACAAATTAAACCAAACAATTTTAAAACAATCAAACAAGAGAAATTCACTAAAACTGAAAAAACACTTATGTCGAAAAATGTTATTGAAATTGAAAAAATAGAAAAAAACTACCAAGTTGGAACTCAAGTTGTAAGAGCTTTAAGAGGAGTTACAACAAATATAGAAAGAGGCGATTATGTCGCTATCATGGGACCATCCGGATCAGGCAAATCAACTTTAATGAACATAATTGGAGCACTTGACACCCCATCGGCAGGCAAATATGTTTTAAACGGAACTGATGTGAGTCAGTTACATGATGAAAGGCTTGCTGAAATACGTAATAAAGAGATTGGTTTTGTATTTCAAACTTTTAATCTTCTGCAGCAATACACAGCTCTTGAAAATGTTATGCTTCCTTTGGTTTATTCGGGTGTAACCAAACATACAAGATTAGAAAAAGCTAAAGAAGCCCTCGACAAAGTTGGCCTATCCGACAGGATAAGCCATAAACCCAATGAGTTATCCGGAGGCCAACGACAAAGAGTTGCTGTTGCAAGAGCTTTAATAACCAATCCCTCAATAATTTTGGCCGATGAGCCTACAGGAAACTTAGATACAAAAACTTCCATCGATATTATGAAGTTATTCGATGAAATCCACATAGGAGGAAATACTATTATATTAGTAACACATGAAGAAGACATCGCTCAGCATGCACATAGAATTATTCGCCTGCGTGATGGAATGATTGAAAAAGACGAAAGAAATGAAGAAATCAAAAAAATCAATATACACCAAAACGGGTGACGGAGGAAACAGTGGATTAATAGGTGGTACAAGGGTTCCGAAAAATGATATCAGACTCGAAGCCTTTGGTACCGTTGATGAATTAAATTCAAATATTGGCTGTCTGCGATCATGGGAAATAAATGATGATACAAAGGAAACGATTATAAGAATTCAAAAACAATTGTTCACCATAGGATCATATCTCGCAACAGACCATGAAGTAACAGATTTTCATACAAAATTAAATATAAATGAAAAAGAAATTCTCTTTCTGGAAAAAGAAATAGATAAATTAGAAGCTGAATTAACTCCGCTTACAAACTTTATTTTACCGGGTGGACATAAAGCTGTTGCACAATCCCATATTTGTAGATCAGTATGCAGACGTGCAGAACGCAGAATAATAGAAATGAGTAAACATTATCCGGTAAATGCAGAAATAATAAAATATTTGAACAGATTATCTGACTACTTTTTTGTTTTAGCACGTTATTTTTCGAAATATTTCAATATTGATGAAATTCCATGGGCGGCAAACTTGCAAAATTGATTTTTTTTTATAATTTCGCGGAACAAATTAAAAAGGAGTACTTATTTTTTAATATAAAAGATTATTCCTATGTATTGGACCTTAGAATTAGCTGCAAAGTTGGAAGATGCCCCTTGGCCGGCAACTAAAGAAGAATTAATTGATTTTGCCATCAGATCCGGTGCTCCCCTCGAGGTTATAGAGAATCTTCAGGAAATAGAGGATGAAGGTGACATATATGAAAGTATTGAGGATATATGGCCTGATTATCCAAGCAAGGACGATTTCTTCTTTAATGAAGATGAATATTGATAAATTTATCGTGGGTGCTTTTTATATAAAGAACTTAGCGAAGCAAAAAATATCAAACGGAACTATCCCGGCGTCAGAAGAAAACTTATCATCATGACAAGAATAAATTTATCTTGACGGAACAGGACGATCAAACATGAATTCATCATAATTGATTCTATCCTCAGGTTCCGGCGTACTGTCATGAATAAAAATATCCTCTTTATTTTTAGGCTGATAATCCTCAAGCCAACGAAAGCCACTTAACAAACTTGCATCCGGTGAAATCAATAAAGGAGGGTTAAGATTACCCGATGGCTGAGTGCGCAAGATGATACCTGTAACTTCATGATCTTCAAGAAGAATAGTTAAATTACTGGCTTCAGCCTTATTCATTCCAATGATATAACCATCTTCTTTTGGATAATAAATTGTTTGCCCCGAACCATCCACATCAATCCGGTACAATTGGTTATTATTTATATAACCAAGCATATTATTCCCCTTTATCTGGTTATATCCTGAAGTATCTTCAGGAGCAATTACAAAAGCCCTTTGAATTAATTCTGTTTTATACAAAGCCCTGTTACGGGTATAAAGTCTAATTATCTCAGCTGTAAGCTGGTTCCCTTGAGCCCATAAAATAGGATTAATATAAAAGCTGTTTATCGAGTCCCTCAAATCATAAACCATAGAATCGCAACGCCCTTGAAAATCGGGACGAAAAAACTTTACATTACGGTAGGCTCTTATCAATTGATATTCACTATCGGGAATAGGATCAGCACGTAAGGTATCAGCATGTAAAAAAAGTGTGTCTTGATTATGAATCTGCATCAAAACAGCCCGTCTGGTTGCTAATGCTTTTTTTGTCAACTCATTATAATAGCCATAATCCCCTGAAATAATAACATGATTGGTAGTATCATGCATGGCCATATTTGAAAACACCTCACCAAAACCACTATCTCTATCATAAAAAATAGTATCTCCGGTAAGCAGCTGTTCCTCACCAATTATGCGACTATTCTTTTCAAGCCTCGACTGATTATTTTTGGTATCATAAAATCCGGCTTCTGAATAAATAATATTCCTTTCACTTTCGATAGTAGTTGGTCCGGTAATTTTAACTACCTCAGGAATAGTATAATAAACCATGGTGTCAGAAGATATAATATATTCCGGATTGGTAACAACTACATTTTCCTGAAAATGAGCTTCCTCTATTCGTGGATAATAATATCCATAATCACTCTTCAACTCATTTTCACCACTCTCGATCAAGCCACCATTAAAATAATAAGCAACATCATCACGCCGGTTATAATCTAAAAATTCTGTTCTAAGGATAACATCATTATTTATCAACCTCACATTTTCACGAACCATGGCTAAATCCTGATTACCTTCATAGTGAAGAATATTCCCATACAAATGAATTGAATCATCCTGAATGATATGAATAGATCCATAGGCATCCATAGAGTTCTGCTCACGATGAAAAAAGGCACTATCACAGTGCATAACAGTATTATGATGACGAAAGCGCACATTACCAAAGAGCACCTGAACATTTTTACCATAACGCTCAGAGCCCTCCATTGAATCGGCATGTTCAATATGAATGGTGGTCCGACCGGATTTATGCTCCTGAGCATAAACTATTACAGACAAAAATATAATTGTTATAAAAGGAATAAAACGGCTCCGGTTCATTCTTTATAAGTTAACTCCATCCCTAAACCATAGTAATTTAACTTAAAGGGAATCGCAAAAAATAAAATACTTATTTAATCCAACCTTCAAATTCATATTGACAGTTTACCCAACCCGGATTAATTGAAATATAGGTTTCCTGCTGTCGATGTTCTATCCACTCTTTAAAGGCTTCCTCTCGTTTTTGATTCTCAAGAAGGCTTTGTATTAACTGATAATCATCCTGAATATTGGCGCGATGGGGATCTTTGCGCGACTTAAGCTTTACAAGCACAAAATAATCCTTACCAAGACGCTCATTCTTTAAAACAAAGGCATTACTGATATCATCAACTTCCATCTTTTCAAGTTGCTGAGCAATGGCAGGTTGCATATCTTGAATTTCAAACTTGGTTGATTGAGTATATTCATTGATCATTAATCCACCATTCAAACGGGTTTCTTTATCCATGGAATATATCAAAGCTGCCTCCTCAAAAGAGAGAGTTTCGTCTCGTATTAAATCTGCAATTGAATCAGCTCTGGCACGAGCCTCTTGAACAGCCTCAGATGAAGGACGAGGACGAAGCAAAATATGCCTGACATTAATCCTATCTCCCTGACGCTCGATAAGCTGGATAATATGAAAGCCGAATTCTGTTTCAACTATCTGACTAACACGGCCGGGAGTTTGCAAATTAAAAGCAACTCTAGCAAATTCAGGAACCAACTCAGCGCGCGACATAAAACCAAGTTCGCCACCCCTTGCAGCTGTCATTTCATCCTCTGAATAAAGAACTGCCAAAGTGGTGAAATCACGACCTTCATTTACTTGACGCTGAAAATCCCGCAAGCGGGTTTTAATTCTATCTTCTTCCTCTAAGCCAACTTGTGGTTCTATCCGTATTTTTTGCATTTCATACTGAATAGGAACGGTAGGCAGACTATCAAGAGATGTTTTTCGGTAAAAAGCACGTATTTCGGCAGGTGTTACACGTACATCACTTGTTATAACACCCTGCATCTGCTGTGTTAGCATTTGATTACGCACTAAGACGCGCTGTTCTCTTTTTATTTGGTGTAAAGGTTTATTTAACCATTCTTCAAGACGCTCCCTTGAGCCGGCACGATTAACAAATTCATTGATTTGGCGATCTACGGTGCTGATAACCATATTTTCGCTTACTTCAACACTATCAATTTTAGCCTGTTCCAATAACAGGTTCTGCAATAAAAGTTGTTCGAAAATATGACATTTTAAGTCTCCGGGATAACTAATACCTTGCATCATAGATTGCTGATACTGATACTCTACATCAGAACGTAAAACCGGATTATCACCAACAACAGCAATTACCTCATCAATAATATTGGACTGAGCTTGAAGTAAATCAAAGAAAAAAAAGGAAAAATAAATTATTCCGATAAATGATAATTTGAATTTTGACATATTAATAAATTTGTTTTCCTTACCAGAACTATTAATGAAAATTAACTGTTTTGTCTCTTAATCCTTCATCATATAAATCCTGACTCAATTGGTTCAAAAATTCTGTACGCTTTTTATTCAATAATATAGCCTTTATCCTATCCTCAACAAATTGCAGAGGCGAAGTATCTCCGGCGAGTTTATAATCATAAATTGCAAGATAGTAATTATAAGAATCATCGCTGGAATTATAAAAGCCGGAATAACGTAAAAAATTGTTTTCATTTAAAATCGGCTCAGGCAAAATAAGATTAATGCGACTAAAAGGTATCCAGTTTTCAATAAACTGATCATATTTCCTGGCATACTGAAATGAGTAAGCTTCAATATTTAAAATATCTTCCTGCCTGCCCGACTTCAGCCATGAGCGTAATTGCGCCTGATTAGGTACTTCTATGGGAACTTTGATAAACAAGCCTTGAATAATGTTTTCATGAAGATTGAAATTTTCTTTCATCTGATTATAATAATTTTCAATCTCTCTACTGGTTACTAAGGGGGAATGTCTTTGTTCAAGCATTTTCTGCTGGTATCTGTGAACCAACAAGGAAGTGCGATATTCCTCCAAAAGTTGATCCACATTCTTTTCTTCAGCCGACAGATTACTTTCTGCCTGGCGTAACATCAAACGACTCCTCACCCATTTACCCACATAATCCTCAGCTATAACCATACTATCTTCAGTACTGATATTATCAGGAATAGCATTTGCTAACTCTCCAAGGGTTAAAACCATATTATCAACAGTAACAACAGCTTGATCGGGGCTGCCATTACCAACAGTATAACATCCCGATAATAAAAGACAAAAAAATAAAGGGAAAAAGATACTGCAAACAATATGATTTTTCATTTAATCTGTTTTAAATTGTCGAGTTTATAATTACATATTTATTTAACAATTACAACTCTAATAAAATACAAAATGTAATACATTTATTGTTTAGGTGTTGAAGCTTTCATTACATCATAGTTGAATTCGGGTTTATAAATTTCCCTCAGATCTTTAACCCATTCTTTTTCAAGATTATTTTGATAGCTACTCATCACATGACCTACAACCTCTTCGTAGGGACGTATTACAGGCTCCGCAACATCTCCTTTCCAATAAATAACTTTTGAAGATCCATGAAATGGATTGTTCAAAGGTAAAGCATTCCCATCAACAGGATTCGGGGCATCAACAATAAATTCATAATTTCCTTCAAGGCAATTATAACACTTCTCGCTCTTGGATTTATCTTTCAATATTTGTACCAAATTATCATTACCCTTGCGAGAAATCTCCTTCGCTGCGCGTTTTGTCAAACGAGCAGTGTTAATCTCACAAATTATTCCATCAAGCATTGCAGGAGTAGCAAATTCAAGCTTGTTTTGCTCATAATAGTTCATAAGCAAAATTGTATCAGAACCTATATTTTGCCATATCTCTTTACTACTCAAATCAAATATTAGCAAGCCATCATAATACTCATTAATTAAGAAACGAAATTCAGGGTTGTTTTTTGCCAAATCTCTTCTCTCAATTTCAAGTATGGCATCGCTAATATAACTATCTAAGGCCCTTGACAAAGAAATGCTGCCAATTTGGTTATTAAATGAATCAAAGGATGTCAAATAATCAATAAATTCCTTTTCCTTTAATTCTTTATCATAATATTTAAATAATAAACGATCGGAAGCTTCTGCTTTATTAAAAAAATCATCATTATCACCTGTATTATCAGACAAGCTCATCAACTCATCTAATAAATCTTGATTCAAATAAAAAGCAGAACCCTTTTTTTTCTGATCAACAAAAGCCTCTTTCCCAACGACTTCCCTTCCGGTCCGTCTTAACATATTTCTGATATATGCACGATTTGATTCAAAATCACCAACAGGTATATGTTCTAAACGTTTAATTATGTGCCATCCAAAATCTGTCTGAACCGGTTCTGATATATCCCCGTCATTTTCGAGATCGAAGGCTGCAAAAGCAAATTCAGGTACCATTTCAACAACAGAAAAAGCAGCCATTTCACCACCATTAACAGCTGAATTACGATCATCAGAATAAATACTTGCCAATTGTGAAAAATCTTCACCTGAGAGTAGCCGTTGATAAACTGAATCAATTGATAAATAAGCGGCTGCAATCACTTCTTCTGAGGAATCATTGGGAAACATTTTCATAATATGGGCTACCCGAATACGTCCTTGATTAGGAAATCTTTCATGAACCAACAAAATATGATATCCATAATCGGACCTTATAATTTCTGATACTTCACCTACAGAAGATGAAAAGGCAGCCTTTTCAAAAGGATAAACCATCCTGAAAGCAGAAAAATAACCCAGTTCACCGGCATTATTTTTCGCTGAAGGATCTTCAGAGTAATTCACTGCCAGTTCATTAAAGTCTTCCCCATTAATATAACGTTGACGTAAATCTTCAATCTTTTCCCAAGCTTTTAAGGTATCAGAGGGTGAGGCATTAATATCTACCGTTACCAAAATATGACTAGCCTTTACAACATCCTGCATTCTGGCATAAGCTTGTGCAGCCTCATTTTCAAGGGCCGTGGAGTCAATCAAATAAGCCGATTTAAAGCCTTCTGTAAAACTGTTGAATTCGTTTAGAAAGGTAGAAACTGTATCAAGTCCCTGATTTATTGCTTCTACAACTTTTAATTTATAATCGATAAAACGTTGAGAAAATTCTTCAGGGCTTTCTTTAAAGCCGGGCAAGTGCTTGTTTTTATTATATACATGCCAAAATTCATCAGCAGAATATTCATGATCTCCTATCTTTAGGATAACATTTGTCTCTTGGGCATTTAAAAATAAAGAAAAAGAAAATGATAGTAGAAATAACAGAACTGATAAACGCTTCATAATAAATAATAATTTTAGATTAATTTACGGTATATCTGTAAAAACGGTGAAAAACAAAAATTATTTTTAATGACTTAAGGATAATAATAGTATCAACTTCGCCTAAAGTAAAATCTTAACTTAGTAAAAAAGGAACATTGCCCTCGGTTTAAAGTTATATTCACTTTTCCAAAATTATTATCTGGAATAATTTGGCGCTTCACTTGTAATGGTAACATCATGAGGGTGGGATTCAATAACACCGGCATTAGTAATTCGTGTGAAGATTGCCTTATGCAAATCTTCAATGTTTTTAGCACCACAATAACCCATCCCTGCTCTTAAACCTCCAATCAGCTGATAAGCAACCTCATACAAAGTGCCTTTGTAGGGAACCCTTGCGGATATACCTTCAGGAACCAACTTTTTAATATCATCTTCAACATCCTGAAAGTAGCGATCTTTCGAACCCTTTTGCATAGCTTCAATAGATCCCATTCCCCTATAAGATTTAAATTTTCGACCGTTAAAAATAATGGTCTCTCCGGGTGATTCCTCCACACCGGCTAACAAAGAACCGGCCATAATTGAATGGGCACCGGCAGCCAAAGCTTTTACAATATCCCCGCTGTAACGAAGTCCTCCATCAGCTATTAAAGGAACACCGCTTCCCTTAAGTGCCTTGCTAACCTCATAAATTGCAGTTAACTGAGGTACACCCACTCCTGCTATCACACGCGTTGTACAAATTGAACCGGGCCCTATTCCAACTTTAACCCCGTCGGCACCGGCTTTCGCTAAATCACGTGCAGCAATTCCGGTAGCAACATTTCCAACTATTACATCAATCTCAGGGAATAATCTTTTAACCTTTTTAAGTTTATCAATTACTCCTTTCGAATGACCATGAGCAGTATCAATAATTATACCATCAACATTAGCCTCAACCAAAGCCTCAACCCTGGCAATAGTATCATTTGTTACACCAACAGCGGCAGCTACCCTTAAACGTCCCTTATCATCCTTGCAGGAAAAAGGCTTATCCTTAGCCTTGGTAATATCTTTATGTGTTAAAAGGCCAACAAGCTTGTTTTGATTATCTACTACAGGTAACTTTTCAATTTTATGCTTCTGAAGAATGGCAGTAGCGCCTTCTAAATCAGTAGTTTGATTAGTGGTAACCAAGTTTTCACGAGTCATTACCTCATTGATTGATTTGCCCATATTGGTCTCAAATCTAAGATCACGATTGGTTACAATTCCAACAAGATAGTTATCCTTATCAACTACGGGAATTCCACCAATTCGATATTCCTCCATCAAACTCAAAGCATCACCAACCGAGCTTCCTTCTAAAATAGTTACAGGATTATAAATCATCCCATTTTCAGCCCTTTTAACAACCTCAACCTGCTTTGCTTGCTTGTCGATTGACATATTTTTATGTATAACGCCAATACCTCCTTCACGAGCAATGGCAATTGCCATAAGGGCTTCAGTCACCGTATCCATAGCAGCAGATACAATTGGTGTGTTTAGCATTATATTGCGTGAAAAAGGAGACTGCAGATCAACTTCACGTGGTAATACTTCTGAGTATGCCGGAACAAGTAAAACATCATCAAATGTTAATCCGTCCGAAATTATTCTTTCTTCTGTAAATGACATTGGAGCACCTTTTGCATATTATTGATAATAAATTTTGGCAAAGGTACATAAAAATATCAATTGCATAAATTTCATAACACGGGAATTCTGAAGTTTTTTTTAAAAAACAAAGATTCAAATTCCAAATGAAAGTAAAGTAAGAAAGCAGCTTATCTTGGCGATATCTCAATTTGCATATTAATAGTTGAGAATCCATCCATATCTGAAAAGGTCAATATTTTTTCTACCGGATCCATGAATCTTTTCCTAAAAACAAACTTATAACTCTGATCACGAAGTAAATGGATAAGAAAACTTCCATCTTCATCACTTTCTAAAGATGCAATTGGAGTACCATCAAATTTGCTAATACTTATTTGTACCTCTGCTTCTTTATTTCCTGTTGATGCATTAACAATTTTACCCTCTATAGCAGAAAACCTCAAGGGTTGAAGCAAGCGAAAAGCATAAATATTATCACTGTTAGTCTCTTTTATATCGGGTCGGTTGGAAGCAAAGTAACCGGATTCATTGTCTTCATTAAATACAATGGTGAAATCATCAAAAGGGCTATTTATGCCGGGCCCAACATTATGAGGTTTTGAAAATCCATCACCTGCAGGGACAGCAATAAAAATATCAAGACCACCAAGACCGGGTAATCCATCAGAAGAAAAAAACAAACGTCCATCTTTATCTATATAAGGAAAAACTTCATTCCCGGGAGTGTTAATATCAGGTCCAAGATTAACCGGCTGTGAAAGAAAACCACCTCTACGCTCACTGTAATATATATCCATGCCCCCATATCCACCGGGCATATCCGATGCAAAATAAAGGCGCTGTCCATCAGGAGAAATTGCAGGATGCGCAATTGAATAACCTTTTAACTTAAGTGGAAGAGTCGCTAATGCTTTTTCCCATTTACCCTCATTATGGCGAGCAATCAATATGTCAAGTTCACTCTCTCCAAGAGGATTGGGAGTAGTGTTTCTGGTAATATACATTTGTAAGCCATCAGCAGAAAAACTAACAGGACCGTCATTTAATTTTGATTTTAAATGAGGTGTAAAATACTCAGGACGCCCTAATTTTGCAAAATCAAGAATTGGAGCGGCATAAATATCAAAAAAAGGAAGATTATTTCTGGTGTCACGATAACGAATAACAGTTTTTCCGGGCCTGTTTGATGAAAAAACAAGAAAATTGTTCCAAATGGCGGGACCAAATTCTGAAAACTTACTATTTATACTAAGGGGGAAAATTTCAGCTCGTCCCGAATCAGAATGTATAGATAAAAGATACTCTTCCGGTGTTAAACCGCGCATAGGCATCTGAGTACGGTTTAACATATGAAATTGTGCGAGATAGGTATTAGATTCTTCATATCTTTTTAAAATACGAAGAGATTTGCCAAGGTGATAATAGGTTTCAGCATCAACATCAGGAAACTCAATAGCTTTTAAATACCATTCAGTAGCATATACAGGCATATTCAAATGTCGATAACAATCGGCAATCCTACGGGTAACATAATACCTTGCTTCATCTCCCTGCTCAAGTTTGAGGTAGCGATTAAGGGCCCTTGAATAGTCGAATTTTTCATACGAGACATCAGCCCTTTGCAATGCTCTACTTTGTGCATTAAGCCCTATTGTTAAAACAAATAAAATTATGATCAGAAAAAATTTTCTCATATCAGAAATATCGTGGATTTTGTATGTGTTCTTTCCTGAAATCAAATTCAAAGCCTAGCATAACTTCATGGGTATTACCAAAATATGAAGAAGTTTTATTAAAACTTGTATCAAATGCATAACCGGCACTAATTTGTTGTGTTATCTTGTACTTTATCATGCCTCCTATTGTTTCTTCAGGTCTGAACAAAGCACCTATCCATAACTTATCACGAATTACTAAATTTAAATTAACATCTATACCAAGCGGAGCTGACTGAGTAGCACGGAACATGACAGACGGGCGTAAAGCAAGTTCTTCATTTAAAGAAATTACAAAACCCGACATCAACAAATACAATCTGTTCTCTTTTGAAATAAATGTTGATGACTGTTCATCATAATCATTTAGTTTATTCTCAACTAAACGTGGTGTTGCCAAACCAACATAAAACTTAGAACCATATATATGAATCCCAAAACCAAAATTAGGGAAAAATTTACTATCAACATAATCGTCACTTATATCAATATCATTGGCATAACGACTTAAATCCTTTTGAAAATAACTAAATCCACCCTTTAAACCAAAAGACATCCGCGTTTTATCTGACAAATAAACTTGATAGGAATAATCAAGCCAAGTGGTAGTATTTCTGATAGGGCCAATCCTATCGCTAATAAGAGATAAGCCTAAACCAAAATTTTTGGAAATGACAGGAGTGTGCATTGAAAAAGTCTGGGTTGAAGGAGCATCTTCAAAACCTACCCATTGATGTCGCGACATGATCATAGCTGTTAAAACTCCATCAGTACCGGCATAGGCAGGATTTAAAACTAATGCATTAAACATGTATTGGGTAAACATTGGATCATGTTGTGCTTTTATGTTGGGTGTTAACACAAACAATGAAAGCATAACAAGCGAAATTATATGTTTTAATTTCCTGATCATTTAATTATCTTTTAATATAGACACTTCCTTTAAACACCTGTCCGTTAATTTTCAATATATAATAATAAGTTCCTTCAGCCAAGCGGTTGTCACCAACCACCTTGGTTGAAGCACGCCCATCCCATTTATTTTTAAATGGTTTTTCATGGAAAACCAAATCACTCCATCTGTTATAAACAAATATTTCAATTTCTTTATTATCTTTTTCCAATTCTTCAAGGCCGTGAATAGTCCAAAAATTATTTCGCTCACCTTCGGGTGAAAAGGCAGCAGGAACGGTTAAATTATCAGGTATTCCATCACCGGTTGAATCAAAAGGAATTATTTCTATTGTAAGAAATGATTCGGCGCAAGCATCACCGGAATAACAAGCCTTATAGAATATGGTATCTTTATTGAAAAAGCTTCCCGGATAGGCTGTATAGCTAAGATTTCCTGTTGCCTGCAAAGATACTTCACCATATTTTGTTTCAGCTTCTGATATTAAAGTCAGAGTCATATTACCACCTGTAGGATTATCAATATTATCCAATAAATTCAATGTTGTAGTTTTACCATCTTCAAGGCTAAGGGTTTTAGGCTGAGGCCTTGGATAATATGGATTTATTGTGATAAATACTGTAGCCTGATCACACATCTCGGGATAACCACTATTGCAAATTTGATATTCAAATTTATCTAAACCATAATAATGAAGATCCGGTGTATAAATTAAAGTTCCATCATTAGTATAATATTCCAAAATTCCGTATTCAGGTTCAGAGATTATAGTGAGTGATTCAGGAACAATACTATCATCTGGATCAAAATCGTTAATTAAAGGATTAAACAATAATTGAGCTCCTTCATTAAGCACTATATTATCATCATTTGCTATCGGTGGTCTGTTCCAGGCAATAACTTCAAGAGTAACAACTGCTTCCCCACAATCGCCTTCAATATCACAAACAGAATATTCAAAGCTATCATCGCCAATATATCCGCTTTCAGGCAGATAGAAAATTGTACCATCAGAATTCACTGTTACTTCTCCTTTTTGTGGCGCAGTAACAATTTCCACTGATGAAGGATCGATGTTATCATCTAAATCAAAGTCATTTTCCAAAACATTCAATAACATTCCTTCCCTTCTTACAGGTCCAAAGTGATCATCTTGAGGCTCGGGTGGTGTATTAACCCATGTAATTGAGATATAAACAGTGGCCTCTGACCATAAGCCTTCGGGATCGGTAATACGATAAATAAAGAGATCGTCGCCAAAAAAGTTAAGCTTAGGCGTATAAATTATTCCTCGCGGATTTTCAGTTATTTGAACTCTGCCATTTTCAGGACGCTCGGTAATAGACATAGTTAGCTCCTCAAGGCTGTTATCAACATCATAATCATTACTCAACACCTCAATTAAACGCTGAGTATTTTGAGGTATAACAGCTATATCATCAACAGCTACCGGAGCATCATTTACCGGATTGATAAAAACTGAAACTTTTGCTTCATCACAATAGCCTAACAAATCGCAAATTTTGTAATAGAAAATATCAGTACCATAATAATCCTGATCAGGAATATATCGTATGCTTCCGCTTTCAGGTACAGGATCAGCGCTTCCATTTTCAGGTGAAACTACTATAGAAATTGAAGATGGGTCTATGTCGCCTTGCGGATCTGAAACATAAGACAAAATATTAATAACAAAAGTTTCATCTTCATCTATAAAAATTTCTATATCACCGGCTGTAGGTGCTTGCTCAATTACCTCAATGCTGACAGTAGCTATGTTACTTATTAATCCGCTTAAATCAGAAATTCTGTAATCAAAACTTATTTCACCATAAAAACCGCTTTCGGGAATAAATATAAGCTCACCCTCATTATCTCCGGATTCAAGCACCCCTGATTCAGGTCCGGAAACAATTTCAATACTTTCAAAATCAATATCATCATCAGGATCCCAAACGAGAGTATGTATAGGAATAATTTTAAGAATATTTTCTTGAGTAGTAAAGGAAGCATTTGATGCAACAGGAGGATCTGCTACAGGATGAATTGTAATGTAAACTGTAGCTTCATTACTTATCATATTAGCTCTATTTCTAACAGTATAAGTAAACTGATCCGGACCGTTATAATATTGAACGGGAGTATATCTAACTATACCATTACCAAGATATACAACTGTACCATTTTCAGGTTGATCAACAATATCAACTGTTTCAGGATGCAAATTTGGACCAATATCATTTGCCAAAATGTCTATATCAACAGAAGAGCTTTCATCTAATTCAACATAATCATCATTGGCAATGGGTGAAAGTCTCGTAACATCAATAAAAATTTCAGCTGTACTACATTCCACTCCCGGATGCCCACGATCACAAATTTCATAAACAGCAACATCTTCACCATAAAAACCAAAATCAGGTTGATAATAAATCTGCCAAATACCTGAAATAACAGTCATAGTACCATTTTTAGGCTGCTGAATAATGCGTAAAGTAGTCTTATCTATACCTCCCTCAGGTAAATCAGCATCATCATTATCATTGTCCAAAACATCTACATAAGTAGGCTCGCCTTCAGGAGTAAAAATTTCATCAGGCAGGGCTACCGGAGGATCATTCACAGGATTAATAGTTATGGTTAAGTTACTGCTTGCAGTACCATCGCGTCCATCCGAAATGGTATATTCAACATTCAATTCACCCCAGAAATTAAGTTTAGGATTAAACTGATAACTTCCATCATTATTAACAGTCAACTCACCCTCAGGCAGTGAGGCAGTTGTTCCGGCAGCAAAAGAATTACTACCACGCTTAAAGCTGATAACTGTCAGAGGATCTTCATCTATATCTGTTGCATCAGACAATAGACCACCTTCCGCACTTACAGTAAGCGGATTATCTTCATCTATTTCTTGTTGATGAGCTTTGGCAACAGGAGGGGTGTTTTGGACATCAAGCACAACAGATGATGAATTGTTATTTAAATTGCCATCAAATTGATCAAGTTGAATTATGGAAACAGAATTAGTATATTCACCTGACAACCATGAAGGTGGTAATATAATGGCCCTATATGACAGTATTATTGAATTTCCATTTGCAATTGTAAGATTTTCCCAAGTAATTATATTGTCGGATAAAACACCTCCATGTGAAATATGTGAAATTCCTCCAAAACCGATAGGTATAATATCAGATATTTCAATACCGGTAGCAGTATGTGGACCATGGTTTTCAATCGTAATTGAAAAGATAACCTGATTCTGAACCTTGGGTTGGAAATTATTCACAGTTTTAGTTATCTCCAAATCGCTCTGACGAGCCATAGCAGTAGCCTTAGCTGTATTATTGGAAATATCCGGATCAAATTGCCTTGCCGAAACAGTTGCTTCATTGGTATAGCTGATGCCTTCACCCGGCTCATTTACAATTACGGTTACATCTAAAGTATAGGACTGACCAACAGCCATAGTACCTATATTCCAAATACCGTTTGAAGGATTATAACTACCTGTTGCAGCATCATGATGAAGATAAGAAAATCCACCGGGTAACAAATCGATCACCTCAACACTATTTGCAATATCAGGTCCATCATTAATAACTTCAACAGTGAAAACAACCTCTTCTCCTACATATGGCGAATTATTAAATACAGTTTTATTAATCCGCAGATCACTTCGCTGAGGAATGATTTCAAGCTCAATTTCATTATTTGCTAAAACAGGATCATGACGTGAAGTTTCAACACTTGCCTTGTTTTTAAATGACACGCCGGCTAAGGGTTCCTTAACACCGGCAGTAATTGTTAATGTTACTTGCTCATCCTTTGCAAGATTACCAAGCTCCCATTTTCCGCTTAAAGAGTTATAAGTACCTTTTGTCACATTATGACTCAGATATTCTAAGCCTCCGGGCAATTCCTCATCCACAACAACTTCTTTTGCCGGATCGGGACCATAATTTACAAGCTTAATGGTATAAATAACCTGATCACCAACATTGGGAGTAGAATTATTAACTATTTTGGATATTTCAAGATCGCTCTCAAGGGGTATCACAGCTGCCTCTGAACTATTATCGGAGGGATTGGGATCAAATTGATCCCCACTTATAGTAGCAGCATTAATATGACTTATACCAGCACCGGGAGCATTAACCTCTGCTACTATGGTCAATGAAGTTGACTCACCATTCTCAAGACTCGAAATTGCCCATAACCAACTATTAACATCAAAGAGTCCTTTCTCTGCTTGATGGGATGAACGTTCATAGCCATTTGGAAGTGGATCATGAACTTCTATATTTGTAGCTACATCGGGACCATTATTACGAACGACAATGGTAAAAGTAATTTCATCACCAACATCAGGGCGTTCTATATCAACAGTTTTTTCAATAGAAAGATCAGCCACATTGGCATAAACACTTTCTTTTCCTTCAAATGTATAAGTTTCACTATTAAATGTAAATTCTGCATAAGCAGTATTGGTGAATATGGCAGCATTAAGATCATTCGCCTTAATAGAATAAGTAGTACTAAATTGCTGTGATGCACCGGGAGCAAGTGCTGCAATAGTCCCGCTAAGGTTGGTTAGTGGGTCGGAAACAGAAATATTCTTCAAACTAACATTACCGCTATTTGTAAATATTATTACATAATCTATATTATCTCCTTCCTCAGTAAACAACTCGGGACTGCCGGACTTTGTAATTGTAATCTCAGGCCTCTGATCGGCATAAACAGTAATATCAGCTGTTTCAGTAACATCATCCCACGTTACTCTTACTTCGTTGTCAATGCTTCCATCATCCAAGTCATCTTGGGTAACTTTATACTTGCCTGTAAAATATGCTTCGTCTCCTGGTGCTAAAGTAGAAATAGTACGATTAATTTCTGCTAAATCATCCTGTACACTGATATCTTTCAGGGTGATATTTCCGGTATTTTTTACTGTTACTTTAAACTCAACGTCTTCACCAAGAGAAGAATATTCTCCATTAGCACTTATATTCTCAATAGTTACACTATATGAAGACTCTTGTGTGATATCAAAAGTGTTAGTATCATTACTTTCAAAAACTTCTTCCAAAAATATGCCGCTAACAATAACTTCGTTTATAAATTTACCTCTGTCAATATCTGCTTGTTGAAGCTCGTAAGAGTATGTATCAGGACTATCAGGCTTTTCAATCTTAGCCTGAGGCGCTAAACTTTCGGATATTAGCTCATCAAGACCTATTAAGGAGTCAATTATACGTATTTCTGTTAAAGTAACATTTCCTGTATTTTTAATTGTAAAATTATAAGTAAGATGATCTCCGGCACTATGCATACCATTGCCATCAGTATCAACAAATTCAGCTTCTTTTTCTACAGAAAGAGTTGCAATAACATTTGGCACAACAGATACATCATCGTTATTATTATCCTCATCCAAATCTTTTTGATCACTGGAAATAATCTCTGAAATATTGCCATATTCTTCGCTTGTTCCTGTGGGTTCATTAACAGTGGCAGTAATATTTAAAGTAGCGCTAACTCCTATATCCAAAGCTCCAATATCCCAAATCAAAATACCTTCGGAAACTTCAACATTGTCTTCATCATCACTTCCTATAAAAGTATAGCCCGAACGAAGCTCATCACTAACTTTAACACCGGTAGCAGCACTTGGACCATGATTTGTAACAGTAAGGGTGAAAATAACATCACTCCCAACATCGGGTTTATCATCATCAACCTCTTTTTTGATTTCTAAATCTGCAACAGGAACAGGTGTTACACTTACAGAAGCTTCATCATTGTCGGGTTCCTTGTCTTTTGTATCGGATGAGACAGTGGCAGTATTTTCATAAAAACCGTCAGCGTTAACTGTGGCAGTAATAGTTAGACTTGCTTCAACATCTTTTGCAAGTGAGCCAACAGACCATACCCCGGTTTCTACATCATAAGAACCACCACCTGTATCTGATACATATGTATAACCCGAAGGAAGCTGATCGCTTACTTCTACACCGGTGGCCTCACTTGGACCGTAATTTCTAACAGTAAGGGTAAAAACAACATTACCACCAACGTCGGGAGTATCGTTATCAACCTCTTTTATTATACCTAAATCTGCAACAGGAACAGGTGTTACATTTACAAAGGCTGTATTATTGTCAAGCTCTCCGTCATATATTTCGGATGAGACAGTGGCTTCATTAGTATAGCTAATACCCTCACCCAAATCATTTACAATAACAGTTATTTCTAACGTAAAGGACTGACCAACAGTCATGGTACCTATATCCCAAATTCCATTTGATGAATTATAACTACCTATTGCAGCATCATGATCAAAATAAGTAAATCCATCTGGCAACAAATCGATTACTTGAACATTATTTGCATTATCAGGTCCATCATTAAATACTTCAATAGTGAAAACAATTTTATCTCCTACATAGTGTAAATTATTGGATACAGTCTTAGTAAGCCGCAGGTCACTCTGTAGAGGAATAATTTCAATCTCAACCTCATTATTTGTCAAATCAGGATCATGACGCGGAGTTTCTACACTTGCCTTATTTTTAAATGACACGCCGGCTAAGGGTTCCTTAACACTGGCAGTAATTGTTAATGTTACTTCCTCATCCTTTGCAAGAGTACCAAGCTCCCACTTACCGCTTACAGAGTTATAAGTACCTTTTATCATATTATGACTCTGGTAATCTAGGCCTTCGGGTAACTCCTCATCCACAACAACCTCTTTTGCCGGATCAGGACCCTTGTTTATAACCTTAATAGTATAAATAACCTCATCTCCAACATTGGGAGTAGAATTATCTACAATTTTGGAAATTTCAAGATCACTTTCAAGGGGTATCACACTTGCCTCAGAACTATTATAGGATAAATCAGGATCATATTGATCTCCACTTATTGTAGCAGCATTAATATAACTTATACCTGTACCGGGAGCATTAACCACAGCGACAAGAGTCAATGAGGTTGACTCACCATTCTCAAGACTCGGAATTACCCATAACAAACTACTATTGTCAAAGGTTCCTTTCTCTATTTCATGCGATGAATAGGAATAACCATTGGGCAGTGATTCATGAACTTTTATATTTGTAGCATCATCGGGACCATTATTGCTAACATCAATGGTAAAAGTAACTTTATCACCAACATCAGGGTGTTCTACGTCAACAGTTTTTTCGATAGAAAGATTAGCGACAATGGCATTAACACTTTCAATTTGTGAAAATTCAAAATTATCACCATTAAAAGTAAATGAAGCATAAGCAGTATTAGTAAATACAGTAGCAATAAGATCACTTTCCTGAATTGAATATGTTGTAGTAAATTGTTCTGATGTACCGGGAGCAAGTCCTGCTATAGTCCCGGAAAGGTTGGTCAATGGATCAGATACAGAAATATTGCTCAAATTAACATTACCGCTATTTGTAAATACTATTTCATAGTTTATTATATCTCCTTCTTTTGTATATAGCTTGGGGGTGCCGTTCTTGGTAATAGTAAGCTCAGGCCTCTGATCAGCATAAACAGTAATATTGTCTGTTTTAGTAACAGTATTCCAAATAGCTGTTACTTCGTTGTAGATACTTCCATGATCCAAATCATTTTGGGTAACTAAATGGCTGAAGGTAAAAGTTTCATTATTTCCGGGTGCTAAAGTAGGGATAAGCTGATCAATTTCTGTTAACTCATCCTTTACACTGATATCTGTCAGCGTTATATTTCCGGTATTTATTACTGTTATTTTAAATTCAACGGCTTCACCAACAGATGAATATTTTTCTTCCTCACTCCTTTTTTCAATAGTTACGCTATATGAAGGCTCTTGTTGGATAACAAAAGTGTTAATATCATTACTTGTAAAATCTTCACCCAAAAATGTACCGCTAACAGTAACTTCATTTACAAATTCGCCACTATCAATATCTTCTTGTTTAAGTTCGTATGAAGAAGCATAAGATTTATTAATTTCAGCCTGAGGCGCTAAACTTCCGGATATTTGATCATTAAGGCCTATGGAGGGGTCAAGTAAACGAATATCAGTTAAAGTTACATTCCCAGTATTTTCAATTAAAAAATTATAAGTAAGATGATCTCCGGCATTGTGTTTATCATTGCTATCGGTATCAACAAATACAGTTTCTTTTTCTATAGAAAGACTTGCATTAACATTTGGATTAACGGATACTTCATCTTTATTTTTTTCCTCATTTAAATTTATCGGATCACTGAAAATAATTTCTGAAATATTGTCATATTCCCCATCGGTACCTGTGGGTTCATTTACTGTGGCAGTTATAGTTAGAACTGCGCTTGAACCATCTGCAAGTGTGCCGATAGTCCAAATTCCGGTTCCGGCAACATAAGAACCACCACCTGTATCTGATACATATGTATAACCCGAAGGAAGCAGATCACTTACAATCACATTGGCAGCCTCACTTGGACCATCATTTGTAACAGTAAGGGTAAATTCAATATCACTTCCAACATCGGGTGTGGGCGTATCAACCCCTTTTGTAATTTTTAGATCCGCAACAGGAATAGGTGTTACACTTACAGATGCTGTATTATTGCCCAAGTTATCGTCTTCTGTGTCGGATTCGGCAGAAGCAGTATTTTCATAATCACCTTCGGCATTAACAGTAGCAATAATGGTAAGACTTACATCACCATCATCTTTTGCAAGTGTGCCGACAGTCCAAATTCCGGTTCCGGCATTATAATTAACATTATCGGAAGCTGATACAAAAGCATAGCCAGAAGGAAGCTGATCACTTACACTCACATTGGTGGCAGAACTTGGACCATCATTTGTAACAGTAAGGGTAAAGACAACATTACTTCCAACATCGGGAGTAGTCGTATCAACTCCTTTTGCGATTTCTAAATCTGCAACAGGATAAATAACAACTTCAAAGGGGTAGGTGTTGCTTGTTTCTGAACTATTTGTGTTTAAAAGATATAAATTAACTTCTATAAGACCGGTAAAACCATCTTCCGGAGTAATTTCTCCACTATCATTATCAAAGGAATAATTATTGCCACTTTCAATAACAATGTGGTAGTCATCAGGAAAGTCATCCAATTCACCAGATACCTCCAAGCTATTGATACCAACAGAGAATGCTTCGTTTATAGGATGTTCCGGAACCCCAGTTTGTCCGACTATTTGAACATTACTGTAAACAGCATGAAAAGGAAGTAAACTAAAAAGCAGCAATAAAAGTATATAGTTCCTCATTTTAAACAATTTAATATTCTCAGCTCAGCATGTAAAAATACGACACCTTTATACCATATGCACTTCTTTTTTGATTAAGTGGGGCATAATTTATGTGAAATCAAAGATTTCAGGGATTATCAGAAAATAATCAAGGATTAAATATATGATGTTAAACAGATAATTCCTTAGAAGGTTCTTTTAGTTCTTGCAGCAATAAATTTATTTTTGATATTTCTTCTTTTATATCTTTAATTTCTTTTAAAATAAATGAAATTTCATATCCGTCTCTGATCGCTTCACGATCGAACTGTTCCATAATAATATATTCATAGCCTTGACCTATAAACTGCACTCTTAAAGGTTGGTTCCAATTACTTGCAATAAAATCAATTATCCCGTTATCTTTTCCATCTTTATAATTTACAATTTCCCATTTATTTTCACCATCCTCAAATTGTCGATTATCAAAATCATCTTGAGGAACACTTTCTGAGCTTACCGACTGCCCTTTATAATAAACTTTTATTTGATGATGATTTATCCACTTTGTTCCATGGTATCTGCTGGAAATAAAAAAATCACCGAATTCATTTAAATGTGCTCGCAAAAAAGTTCTGTTAAAACAATTTTCAGGCCTTTGCCTGCGATGGATAAATATTTTTTTTGTTCCATATTCATCCGTTACGATGAAATTTTTCATCATTGGTTCCAGGCGCTCTTCCTGAATCAAAAGCATGCTGTCTAAATAATGTATATTTCTTTCCTGCTCACTGATATTAATTTGACGCAATAATTCTTTAGCTTCTCTTATTTGTTCAGGCTGATCAGAATATTGAAGGATAAGAGTATCAAGTTTTAATCTTGCCAAATTAATATTCCCCTCATCCTTAAGTTTAGCAGCTTCTTGAAGTTTTATAACAGCTTGATCCAAGCGCGAGGGACTGCAAGCTAAAAAAAATACAAAATAAAAAGTAATGACAAGCTTAATTAAGGTCATAATCTTATTCTTATAAGAACCGATAGAATACATTATCTGGTATTTTGAATTAATTTTAAAAAATCAAAATGGAAGATCATCTAAACTTTCTTCCTCGGGAGGAAGATCACTCTCAGTAAAAGGCGGCGGAACCATTGCACTATCTTTTTTCTCAGCTACTGACTCAATACGCCAGGCCTCCAAATTTGTAATATAATTCACCCTACCATCTTTTTCCCATTTACGACCTCTGAGATTAAAAAACACTTTAATCTTTTCTCCTAACCGGAAAGGGTCTAAAAGCTGACAACGATCTTGTGTTAATTGAAATTTTATAAAATCATTCCAATCAGTATTACGCTCATTGACAACTTCAATAACAAATTCCCTTTTCCTGAAACTGGAAGATATATCTACAATATCATCCTTTACTATTAAACTTCCGGAAATTTCAAAACTCATTTATCTAATTTTAAACTGACAACTTAATTTTACTTTGTTTTATAAGAAAATAAAACAAAAATCTTTTGAAATATTATAGTTCACTAATTACAATTTTTTCTATCAAATCGCCGGCTTTAATCAAATCTATTACACCTTCACCCTCAACAACTTTTCCAAAACAAGTGTGTACACCATCTAAATGGGCAGTGTTTTGGCGACTGTGACAAATAAAAAATTGTGACCCACCGGTATCACGACCGGCATGAGCCATACTTAAAACACCACGATCGTGATATTGTTTTTCACCATCAAGCTCACAAGGTATCTGATAACCCGGACCACCTGTACCTACTCTGGTGCTGTTTGGCTCTCGTGAAAATGGACAGCCTCCCTGAATTACAAAATCAGGAATCACACGATGAAAAGTCAAACCATCATAAAAACCACTTTCTGCTAATTTAATAAAATTTGCTACAGTTGCAGGTGCATCATCAAAATAAAAATCAACCTTCATATTGCCCTTAGAAGTATAAATTTCTGCTTGTTTCATAATTTAATTTTTTGATAAATCATTAATCATTTTAAATGAAGTTGTAAAAGTAAGCATTCCATACCGGAGCACAAAAATGATTCCAACTTTTATTCTATATCCCTTATAAACAAAGCAATATGTGAATTACTTATAAACAATGTAACAAATAATTAAAAACTTAGTTTTTAATTGATCATAAATGCTTTTTTTCAATCAATAATGTAACCACTTAAGGGATAAAAACGTTAGACTCAGGTATGAACTTCAAAAAACATATTAATAAGTTGTAAACTTATCAATAAATTTAAAAAAAATTATATCGAATAGATTTTTACTAATATGAGTCTGATACTTAAAGCAAAAAACTGGCAAATATTTACTGTCATAATCATTATACCCTGTCTTTTATTTAGCTTAGGTATAATAGCCTTGACGAATTTTTCTAATTTTTTCTTGATATTTTTTGCTGCCCCCACAGCTATTATTATGTCACAAATGCTTATTTATATCTGGATTTGGACTGTATCACTTTCTTTATGGAAAAAATATAATTTAAAGAAATATTATCAAACACAATGGCTTAAAATATTAATAATATTATCATTAAGCATACTCCTTATTATACTGGGATATTTTTTGTGGGGAGCAAGCATAATGATTTCAGGATCACCAAGTATCTCAAATTCCATAATCAAAACAACGTGGATGATTTTACCACTGCAAGTTCTCTTCCTTGGAACAAAGTTTTATGGCTATTATTTTTTGGCAAAAATGATAAAAAGTGCAGAAAATGATAGCATACAAACTTTCAACAATATTATTAATGATTTTATTTTATTGATAATATTTCCCTTAGGAATATGGTATATCCAAAAAAAGATAAACAAACTTGCCTTAGCATAAAGCAAAAGCTTTAAAAAACTCCGTAAATACTGTGTTCATCAGTATTACAATATAAAACAGAATAAAAAGAAAAGTTTATCCTATTTGTTTCAAGTTTGCGTTTTAAATGTAAAATCGGATGTCCCTTTGAAACCCGGAGGTAAGAACATATTTTTTTATCATTGGCTTCAATAGCTTTAATATATTGCTCACCTCCCTTAACTTCCAACTTATAGTTTTGTCGTAAAATATCAAATAATGATTTATTTTCAAGATTTCGCGAGGTGAATCTTGGAAGATTAATATTAGGTAAGTAAGTGTATTCAAATAATAAAGGTTTGTTATTTAGTAAGCGTAAACGCTCAATCCTTATACAGCCAACTTCTTTCTCATTTTCACTTAAAGAAAATATAAAATTTTCGGGCCACTGAGAAACTACAGGTTTGAGAATAACCCGTGTGTATAATTCACGACCTTCAGTAGCGATAGTGGTACCTGCCAACGACAAAATACCAATGCCCTTTGGTAATTTATGAACAATACTTCCTAAACCCTGCTGCTTCTTGATAAAACCCTCATTTAAAAGTAAATCAAGCGACTTTCTAACTGTTGGCCGAGTGAGACCGTGTATGGCACATAACTCATTCTCAGAAGGCAAAAGATCCCCTTCACGATAGACACCATCAACAATTTGTTTCCTTAAACTTTCGTATAATCTTCG
>CAZODA010000034.1:0-33635 GCA_964578485.1 uncultured Alkalitalea sp.
TTGTTCTTCACCTAATAAGGTAGGCAAGATACTAAGACCATCAATATTATCAGGGCTTTCCACTGATGCTATATCAGCTGCTGTAGGCAAGAAATCGGCAAAATACCAAGGCAGATCACTAACTGTGCCGGCTTCAATTCTTTGGGGCCAACGTACTATCATAGGAATTCGAATTCCGCCCTCATACATATCTCTTTTATATCCTCTTAAAGGTCCATTGGAATTAAAAAACTCCACCATTTCATGCAAATGTTCCGAATAATTAGATCGCGGTCCATTATCGGATGCAAGAAACACAATAGTGTTATCTGCAAGGCCCAATTTATCAAGGTGATCAAGTACTTCTCCTATTGCATAGTCCATATAGCTAACCATGGCTCCATATAGTTTAATATGATCGGGCCAGTCTTCATCAGCAAATGGGTCATAGCCTATTGGGGCAGCCATAAATCCGTTATGGGGAAGATTAAAAGCGAGATAAAGGAAAAAAGGATTATTCTGATTATTATTGAGGAATTCAATAGTTTCATTTATACACATAGTAGCATGATGTATCCCTTGATTTCCATCTTTATTTTCTTCTATTGCATATAATTCTCTGTTATGAAATCTTTTTTCAGGAAAATAATTTGATGGATTATAAGTAGTCCATTCACTTATAAGCCAGCCATAAAATTCATTGAATCCCCTATCCAGCGGACCTGCTTCAGGATTGTAACCATCGAGATGCCATTTACCTACAAGAGCTGTATTATATCCTGCATCACTTAAAACATTTGCCACTGTAACATCCTCTTCAGTAAGATGCATGCGCCGGCGATTTCCAGGTCCTTCTATTCCTCCAACATCAGTAGTATTACCTCGAACAGTTGTATGACCTGTATGTTGCCCTGTCATAAGCACACTTCGTGACGGGCCCGAAACAGGTGCTCCTGCATAGGCATTTGTAAACATTACTCCTTCTTCTGCAAGCCGGTCAAATCTGGGCGTTGGAATAATAGTTTGTCCGTAACAGCCAACATCTCCATATCCTAAATCATCTGTAAGGATAAAAAGGATGTTGGGACTTTTAGCTTCATTTGAACCTCCTGTATTATCAAGGCATGCAAAAGGAATAAATACTCCAGTTACAGTTGAATATAAGAGTGCACGACTAATCCTGTTATAGGAAAAGTTATTCTTAATCATAATTTTGGAAATAGATTTTTTTTAATCCTCTTCTGCTTCAACGGCCTCCTCATAGGATTCATGTACGGTAGCTTTTAAATGTTCCGGCGGTCCATAAAGAGTATATATCTTTAAATCTATTTCACCAATATTTTCAACCATATGCCAATATCCTGCAGGAACCAATACCACCCAATCATCTTCAATCACTTCTACAAAATCCAACTCATCTTCGGCAATTCCCATACTTACACGCGCTTCACCTTGTTCAACACGAATGAACTGATCATGATCATCATGAATTTCAAGATCAATTATTTCACCCGGTTTAAGCGACATAAATACAAGTTGAAGATAATTACCTGTCCAGTTAGCCGAGCGATAATTTTCATTTTGAAGCGTTGCTGCTTCAATATTTACAGCCCATGGTTTTTGTCCATAATCTTTACTGAGATCAATTTCAGCAACTACTTCTTCTGTAATACTCGAATCTTCAGCAGCCTGTTTTGCAGGAGACTGACATCCTACAAAAACTAATAGTATAAATGCTGAAAAACTAAGAAAAAAAATCCTTTTCATTTTTTTTGGTTTTAAAGTTAACTTCCAGCAAGTTACTAAAAAAACAATTTTAATCTCCTAGTTTTCGGATATTTTTAGCGAAAAATAATACTGAAATCAGTCCAAAAGGCACAAATAAAGCTATCATAATAAAAACGGGCAACCAGGAGGTTTTAACCATTGCAGGAACGAGAAAGTTCAAAATAATAACTGAAGACATACCTACCATTCCTCCGAGTCCTGCAAGGGTACCGACCGACTTCCCTTGAAACAGATCACTTGGAATAGTTTGAATATTCCCTATTGAAAACTGAAATCCAAATAAAACTACAAAAAGGACAATTAAAAAGATTATAGGGGTTTTTACAAATAATGCTGTTATCAGTAATCCTATAACCATTAATATGGCACCAAGGAATACAGCAGATTTTCGGGCACGATTAACAGAATGTCCATTTTGCAATAAGTAGCCACTAAACCATCCTCCTGCCAGACTACCAATAGCGGCACCTACATAGGGTATCCAAGCAAAATAACCTATTTGCTGAATGTCAAAACCATATACATCAAACAAATATACCGGTAACCAGCCCATAAAAAAGAACCATACAGGTTCGGTAAAAAATCTACCAAGCAAAACCGACCATGACTCACGATGTTTTAACACAGAAAAAAATCCACCATTTTGTGTTTCTTCTACCTCAATTGGCTCACTTTGATCAGCATAAATATATTCTCTCTCTTCTTCTGAAATCCAGGAATGTTTTTTCGGTAAATCTTTATTTATTATAAGCCATGGTATCAGCCAAATAAATCCAAAGGTACCAATTACTAAAAAGGTCATTTTCCATCCGAAAATAACAAAGAGGGCAGCCAATAAAGGTGGAGCGATAACAGCACCAACGGAAGCACCTGCATTAAATATTCCCTGTGCCACAGCTCGTTCATGTACGGGGAACCATTCGGCATTACTTTTTACTGCACCGGGCCAATTTCCTGCTTGTCCCAGCCCTAATATTGCACGTACAAATGAAAATGAAAATATTCCTCTTGCGATACTATGGAGCATTGACGCAGTACTCCATAAAAATATACTGATTACATAGCCGAGTCTGGTTCCTGTTTTATCAAAAAAATGCCCACTTACAAACTGTCCCACGGCGTATGCAACCATGAAGGTATTTAATATTATAGCATAACTGTTCAAGTCGAGGCCCAATTCCTTTGATATTTCGGGCCACATAACTGCAAGCGCCCATCTATCGATATAATTTATTAAGGTTACAATTGCAATAAGTCCAATAATCCACCATCTTAATCCTTTAATCTCAAACTTTTTTTTCACAATCAATCATTTTTTAAAAATAAAGTGCAAACATATCAATTTAAAAAGAATTATTAAATTCAAAGTGTTTTATAAACAGAAGGCTAATTGTCTAATTATGGCTAAATATTTGCTTTTTGTGCTCAATAAAAAAAGGCAGCAACAATTTAAAAGGCCTAAATTTCATTTTCAAAACCTTATCTTTGTACTTTAATTAAAAGAAATAGAATCAATTTGGAAAAACCGGAATTACTGGCTCCTGCCGGAAATATTGAAGCATTTTACGCTGCCATAGAAGCAGGGGCTGATGCTGTTTATTTAGGACTTGAGCATTTTAATGCCCGTCAGAGAGCTTCAAATTTTTCTTATCGTGATCTTCCTGTTATTCTTTCAGAAGCTGCGAAAAACAATGTATATATATATATCACCCTCAACACTTTAATAAAAAACCATGAGCTTCCTACTTTAATTGATCTTCTAAGCTTTCTCAATCAGGTTAAACCACAGGGTATTATTATACAGGATTGGGGAGTTTTCCATATAATAAAAAAACACTTCCCTAAGCTTAAGGTTCATGCCAGTACTCAAATGGCTATACACAACAGCAATGGGATTAATTTTGCAGGTGAACAAGGTATTATTCGCGTTATTCCTGCCCGCGAAACAACCATGAAGGAGCTTAAAGAGATTAGCAAGAAAAGCTCTGTTGAGTTGGAAGTTTTTATCCATGGTGCTCTATGTTATTCTTTTTCGGGAATATGTCATTTCAGCAGTTATTTGGGAGGACACAGTGCCAATCGTGGTCTGTGCACTCAAGTATGCCGACGAGCTTTTAAAGTAGGTGATAGAAACAGGAATCTTTTTAATCTTCGCGATCAAATGCAAGCAAGCAGCCTTAGTGCATTAACATCGTTAGGTGTTAAAGCCTTTAAAATTGAAGGTCGTTTAAAATCTGATGAATATGTTTATAAAGTCACCAAAAGCTATCGCGATTTAATAGATGGTTTTCTTTCAGTAAAGGAAGCAGAAGAAATATTATTAACTGATGGTGGTCGTGAAAAGACAGGTTATTTCATTGCCTCAGATCTACGATGGGCTTTAACTGAACAAACTACTTCGGGCTATTATCTTGGTAAAATCACCAAAACTGAAACAAACAGCTTTTATTTCAACTCAGCTTATAATTTTCCGAAATTATTCAGACTAAGGATAGAAAATCAATTAAGCGGAAAAACACAAAATTTGAAGGTACGAAATTATATCCACGAGGCTGGCAAGGTGAAAGTTATTTCAAAAATCAAATGTAATCGTGGTGATAGTTTATTTTTGATAGGTGAGCAAGAAAAAAAATTCGCTCAAAAGCTCCCTCCTTATAAAAAGAACATTCCAGCCTTAAAGGCTCATAATAAGCGAGAAATTTTAAATTCATTTATTAAAAAGGAAGCAAAAAAACAAAAGTCTGAACTATTCGTACGTATCAACAGTTTAGATTGGCTTCGTAAAATTCACTTTCAAAAAATTGATGCTTTAATACTTAATATCCCGGCCAATAAATGGGATCAATTCAATATTCGCAGTCACATTATCCAAAGTAATCTGAAAAAAATTTGGATAGAATTTCCTACTTACATACCTGAAAACAAAATTGAATTTTATCAGTCCTTAGGAGTTACAATGGTAAAACAAGGCATACGGCAATTTATGTTAAGTGATATATCTCAGAAAAGAATGTTGCCACGTGAGGCCATTTTTTGTCTTAACGAAAATGCTTACGCATTTAACGATGCAGCTATACAGTTTTATTTAGAAAGTGGAGCTAAAACAGTTAGCTATCCTACCGAAAATGACAGGGATAATTTATTAGGGAGTCGTTATAGGGGAGGAATTATTTTATTATATTTTTATCCTCGCTTGTTCCATTCACGCATGCCGGTAAAAACAAGCAATGAATCAATTATTATTGATGATACCGGAAATAAGTATTACAAAGATGTTGTTTCAGGGATTACCACCATTTACCCTGTAATTCCGGTTAGTTGGCTGCAATACACACGAGAGTTTAAACAAAAAGGATTTTTCAGATTTTTAATCGATCTTAGTTATGAAAAACCTTCATCTAATCGCTTTAATACACTAATAAAGCGCTATTCTACATCTACTCAAATTCAGCCCTCCTCAAATTTTAATTTTAAACTCGGAATAAAATAATTCATTCTTGAGCGGAAAAAATGAAACAGAATGATTTAGTTTTCTTACCGAGAATGATAATGGAATTTATTTATATGAGACATTATCCAAGTTACAAAGTCGCATGCTATTGAAAAAACTTTTAGTTTGCTGACGATAATCGACCTGGATGCATAAAATCAAATAGTTTTTATAGTAGCCCCAACAGGATTCGAACCTGTATCTAAAGTTTAGGAAACTTTTGTTCTATCCCTTGAACTATGGGGCCAAAAAGTTTGTGCCGTAAAAGTAAAACTTTTCATTGTTTCAAAAAATTATTCTGCAAACAATTCTTAGCAGCATCATTTTTTTCTGTTTTATCGACAATTAAGGGCTTTAAGATGGAATTATTGATTCACATACGATTACTCATTAACATAAATTATAAGTTATATTTTTTCAAAATGAAACCAAGTGAATTTATGTTCGTATATATTTCCAAATTATCATAACAAAAAAACTATTAATTACATTTTATTAAAATTAGGCTTAAACTATGAAAACCTTATCGAGTAAATTTATTTCAGTTAATTATGATGCAGGCACGGAAACAGTTTATTCTGCCTGGAAATCATCTACCGAAGATGCCTCATGGGATGATATAAAGGACGGATTTAACAATTACTTTTTAAAATTAATAATTGAAAACAAACCAAAAAATGTAATTGTTGATGAAAGGGAAATGCGCCGTGCCTATAATCCTGATGAGCAGGAATGGATAGACAAGAACTCTGCTCCTTTTGTATTAAAAGCGGGAGTAAAAAAAATTGCTATTATAATCAGTAAAGATGGTTTTGTAGAAATGGCAACTGAAACTATGATGCAGGATGAAGTTTCTCAGGATCTTAACACAAGATTTTTCGATGATATCGAAAAAGCCAAAGCTTGGTTCAAAGAATAAGCTTTATTAGCTTCAAGATTTTTGTGCAGGTTTTATGCCTGCACAAAATCACTTTAACCCATGTTTTTATATTTATCTGTTGATAAATATAAAAATCTATATTTTCCTTTTCTCTGCCACAAATCCATAGCCCTTTATTAAAAATACATTCATATTATCTTTTGACATTTAAAAAATCATGCTGTCATTTTTGATTTATTTTGGGGTAGTTTTTGTTGTAGTTGTGCCCTGCATCTTACTTTTACTAAGACATTTTTTTCGAGGGACTCTTGTATTAAAAATTGGAATTTCATTAGTGGCATTTGGTTCCTGTATTTCTTTAATTTTTTATCTTGTAGGTGCTTTTGGTCCAATTAATCTTATATGGGCAATACCTGTTGGTGCGAGTTTATTATGGGGCGCTCTCTATTTAGTTCGCAAGCAAATAGAACAGATGTTTTCTGAAATCAGTAAACGCATCAGAATAATTGCCAGGGGGGATTTAACCTCATCAATAAAAATACAATCCGGGGTTAAAAAAGATGAAGTTATCAGGGTTAGAGAATCTCTTAATTTATTAATCGGCAATCAGTCAAGTGTAATTAAGAGACTTAATCGCGAGATTGATCAAACCAACAAGCTCAATGAGGAAGTATCAAACAGGGTAAGCTCTGTATTTGAAAAGGTAACAGAACAGGCTAATGTTCTTGAAGAAGTATCGTCAGCCATGGAAGAGATGCTTGCCAATATTGAACAAAATGCCAGTAACTCAAGGTCAACAGAAGTTATTGCAAACAAAACTGTTTCAAATATTGAGATTGTCAATAAAGCTGTAAACAATGCTATTTTCTCTGTTCGGGATATTTTAACAAAAGTAACTGTTATCAATGAGTTTGCTATGAAAACTAATATCTTGTCCTTAAATGCAGCAGTAGAAGCAGCAAGAGCAGGAGAGCATGGTCGTGGTTTTGCTGTAGTAGCCGAAGAGGTTCGCAAACTTGCAGAAAACAGTCGTAATACCGCCAACGAAATAAATGTAATGACCAACAAAAGTATTAAGACCTTTGAGAACTCTATAAAGCTACTGTCACAAGTAATTCCTGAAATACAGAAAACTGCTACTCTTGTTCAGGAGATTTCGGCTGCAACCGAGGAGCAACGTATTGGAACAGATCAAATTAATATAGCATTACAGCAACTCAACAGCTTTACACAAGAGAATGCCGAATCTTTAGATCATCTTAACGAATTCACTGCATCACTTGACAAGAGCTTTAAAGCGGTACATAAGACTGTTTCCCTATATAAAACCTAAGAAACAATTTTACAGTTTACTTAGTTTTTCTATGGCTTGATCAAGTATTTCCTTTGGTCGGGAGAAATTAATTCTAATCAAAGGTTTATGTATTTTTTCATGAACAAAAAGGTTGTATGGGGCAACTGCAACCCCTATTTCTTCTAACAGTAAAGTGGCAAACTCTAAATTTGGCAACTTAGATATTTCACCATAATTCAAAAGTTGAAAAAATGATCCCTTAGAAATTAGAGGTTTCAGACCTGTATGTATTAATATCTGTTCATTAAAATAATTTCTTTTTTCCTGGTAATATGATCTTAAGGATTTATATGCTTCTTGATTAGATAGAGCTTCTGTTAAGATAGTCTGAAAAGGAGTAAATTGTCTACTGCCTGTAACTTCCAGAATTTGTCTTATGCGTTTCATTATTTGCGATGGTGCAGCACAATAGCCAATTGGCCATGGTGCACGGCAGCTAATACTTAAGGAATTTATTATAATACTGATTTCGGCTAATTTCGGATATAAAGCAACACTTTGATGTGATTCGTTATCAAAAATAATATGTTCATAACGTTCATCACTCAACACTATTATATTGGTTCCGCTAATTAATTTTTGCAAGCGTAACATATCCAATTCAGTAAACACCATGCCTGTTGGATTATTAGGAGTATTTATAATAATCATTTTCGTATTTACTGTAACCATTTTTGTTACTTCTTCCCAGTCAACAATAAAATCAGGATCCTTTAATGGAACATAAACAGGCCGTGCTCCACATAAGAGAATAACCGGTAGATAATTTTCATTTGCAGGCTCAAGCAGTAAAACCTCATCACCTTCTTTTAATGTTGCCGACATAGCAGCAAACAAAGCCTGATTTGGACCACAAGTAATGGTTATTTCTTCTTCAGGCGAATATTTATGACCATATAAACGTTCAATTTTTTCTGAAATTATTTCACGTAAGGATATCAAGCCATGAAGAGGTGAAAATGGATTATTAAGTTCCTTAGGTGATAAATGTTTAATTAATAATGAAAGAATCGGAGGAAGGTCTTCAACAAAAGAATTATCGGCCAGATCAATTGCTCCTGATTGTTTTGCCTGTTCACTTATCTGAGACACATATCCCGGATTATCAGAAAAAAATTTTGGTTGTATCATTAAATAACATTCGCTTTTGGTTAATTCACTACTATCAAATATACCAAATATAAGCTGAAAAAGTATTCAAAAGCTTCAAACATACATGTAAAAAAAAGCACCTTCAATAGTAGATAACACGGCATTGGTCAAATTTGTTGTCTCATCTTGCCGACATATAAGTTAAAACAGCTCTTTCAACACCGATAAGGACTTAATTTTTCCAATTCCTTGATGATGCAACTCATAAAATAATATTAAAGCATTTAACAACATTCTCCTTTGTTCGACATTGACAGCTATCAAGGAAAAATCATTTTGCCCAACTGAAAACAACTTCGACAACAATTTACTTTCTATAATATTTAAATGATAAGGATGAGATGGAATTACACTCACAAAACATCCTTCAACAATATCAAACCTATTACATACATTTTCCTCATAATTATTTTGTGGAAAAAAACCTAATAGCTTTGTTAAATGAAACAAAAACCAAATATGAAAGTTTTCAATACCCCTTTGTTCACTATCAAGGGTTGCAATTGCATCAGAAATAAAATTAAACAATTCAGCATTTATCCCTTCATTACGCAAAATACGGTAAAGTACTTCGGTTAGTAAGAATGCTTGTGCCCTGCGTGTCTGAGAAAATGGAATATAAAGTAAAGGTATAATCAACTTAAACTCTTTAATACGTTGAATATCTTTGTTTGGCCTCTGATACACTTCCATATTAATCATATTCAAAGGCTGCAATAAAATACTCAAATTCTTTTTTCGCTTTCCAAATAAACCGTTCACCATATAACTTTGCATCCCAAAGTCGAGAGTATAGATATGAACAATGGCACTAGTATCTCCATAACGCGTATGAGTTAATACAATACCATCTGTTTTTTGTAGCATATTATTTATAGATCTATAATTATATTCTTTACAAATTTAAAAATAATAAAAGCCTTTAAACTTATTAATTGAAAAAATACAAAATCAAGATGTGGTTTTATACGACATTTTTGGTTGCCTAAATGAATTGTTTTATATTTGCTGCGCAATCTTTATTATCCTTTTATGCCCAGATGGCGGAATAGGTAGACGCGCTGGTCTCAAACACCAGTGGCAGCAATGCTGTGCCGGTTCGACCCCGGCTCTGGGTACAGAAAATTACTGTTAATCGTTGATTTACATTTGCGCTTCCCAAAATCTAAGAATTTCACTACCTGAATAGAACTTGCGCCCGTTGGCTAATCTCATCGGAGGCCGATACTCTATTTGATTGCAACCACACTTCTAACTCCAACCGGTTGAAATAAATCATTTTTCCGAGTGGTTTATAATGCGGAATTTGCTGTCTCATTGTGAGTTTGTATAAATAACTCCGAGGCATACCCAAGTACCGGACGGCTTCCTCGCTCGTCAAAACTTCTTTGGTAGTGTGGATTGTGTTTGCCGCTACCTCATCGGCAAATTTTTGAATTTCTGTCATCTCTTTATTTTTTTTAGAATTTAATAAAGAGGCGCGCGCTGCCTCGCACTCGTTTGAATGTAAGGGCGAAGGTAGAAACGTAAGGATATAAAAATCCCCTAAATAACACCTATCTTAGTGCATAATATAGGGGATAACTTCAATTAAATAAGTATTTTACGACTTGAATATGGCTTCTATGTCATTGGCTCTTTCTACTTTTCCAAAACGTTCTTTACTTTCATGTCTTGTCTGTGTAAAGTATTTGTAATTCCAAAGTTTTTCAAAAGGTTTCCATTTTGGTTTTAAATTTAGTTTTTCGCCCATCAATTCAGCGAAATAAGCCATTTGATATTTAGTTCCTACAAATTGATAATGGTCATCAACAAAGCCGTATTCTTTGGCATTATTGAAATATCCTTTTGCCTTATAGTTATCTAATTCTTTGGGAAGTGCTTTTTATACTTTGGGCTTTCTGTTGTATTTTTCCCTCAAAATTTTCACTTCGAGTTCTGCTAGCAATTTATTCCGCTCGTTTATTCTGTCTTGAATGATTGGAGAAGAAGGCAGCCCTAAAATAACCGGTTTTCTGTTATCAATGTCTTTTTTTAACTTATCAAAAAACCTCTACAAAAGAAGTATATCTACTTTGTCAAAATCCTGCTCAATGTTCACAAGCTCACTTATATCGTGTGTAATATCATCCTTATTTTAATCCCAATTTATTATTGTATTACATCCGTTCTTATCTACATATTCGGCAACATCCTTGCTTTGGCAGCGAGGGCAAATAATATCGCCGTCAATCCTAAAAGAACCGCCACATTTGCAAGATTCTAAATTCACGTTGTCTTCTTCGGAACTGCTAACTTGCTTCTTTGTTCCGCACTTATCACAATAGTAGAAGGAAAACAAAAAGCCCGTTCCTTCGTAATGTGTCCACTTCCTTTTACACGATTTACATTTGACCTTTAAAGCTGTTCCCATACGATTATAATTTAAGTTCGGGCAAACTATTTATTGCAGCCTCTTATAGACTATCAACCGCACTAGTGTACTTTTCCGCATGGTTCAAGCCGGAATGACCTAAAAGGCTCGCTACTGTCTTTATATTAGCGCAATTGTTGAGAATATTCACGGCGAAAGAGTGCCGGGCGCAATGCCAACTAATATGCTTTTTTATTCCTTTCTTTGCAAAGATAAGTATTTATTTTGTTCCGGGTAGCCAAAGAGTAGGATAAAACAAAGGCTTTTTTATGAAAACAAGAGAATGTATCTATTTGGGCTACCTGCTATTTTACAGGCTCTTGTATTCCTTTCTGTTCTCTTTTTTGCTGGGTACTTTCTTGGCTCTGGGTACCTTTTTCATATATAATTTTTATTTTCACCCATACATTTTTCTATTGATATTTCTCCTTACGGAGGATGGTACCAGTTAAGGCAAAGCCATTGGACATCCATATATTGATTGAGAAATTCGCCCTCAAGAGGCAACATATTATAGCTTCCATATTCGGCAAGCCTCGACGGGAGGTAAAATCTTCACAAATAGGAGAAACCAACCTTCCGGCTTACGGAGTTCGGTAAAACAAAGAGAGACAAATCTACTAATTCGCGGAACTGGTTCCTGTCTCCCGCTCACGCGGTACCCGGGATTTCGCTTCGCTCTAAGCCCCTTCAAAAGGGTAAGTGGTCGAAGAACGTAGAAGTAAAATCTTCACAAATAGGAGAAAACAAAGAGAACTGAGTGGGAAAAAAGTTGTCTCTGTTAAATTTGTTAAACCCCTCAGTCCTTCGGACAGCTCCCCTTTAAAAGTGGAGCAGTTGGGGCGTTACATATGATAAGTTATACTGGTAATTCTTATTTAGCGAAATATTCGAGTTTTAATTTGCGGATTACAGGTTTGTTGCCTCTGACAAGTCATAGGTCGAAAAATCAAAATACGCCAAGCGATATTTCCTGATAGATTAAAAAAAACGGGGATAAGTACATAGTATCTCGTTCACCATGGGATATAATTCAACATAGATTCATTGCCGGGTGCTGCGTAGGGCTCAGAGTCCAAAAAGTTTGGACATAGGTTTTATTGTTTTATATATTAATTTTTATCCCCAAAAACATCCATAACTATCTTCTTCTACGATTTCATTAAATTCTTTCAATGTTTTTACAATCGCTTGCGGTCTATATGAATGCCATTTTAAATCTGCTCTTAGCCAAAATATTTTCCAATGATTCTTAGATTTAATGTAGGTGGTTTTTGCTATATGAGATTCAATTTTCTTATTCGGATCCTCCCAATGAGGTCGAATTTCATAGATTATAATGCTTTGTCCATCAATTTTATATGAGATGTCAAGCTGATCACGAATTTTTACCGACAACTTTTGATACGAAGATAATACTTTTTACTTACCGGAAATATTCAATCGAAGCGAATAATTCGCCTTGTGTTCAAACCGCTTGTTATGCCGTCGTACTTTTATAATTTTGTACTTCTTCTTTCAACTTTATCTTGGATTCTCGTAAAATGAATGGATAGTTTTAACAAGAAAAGATATGCACCATAATCACTTAACGTAAATATTCTTGTTTTTTGTATTGTTTCTCTTTCTACTGTATTATTGGCTACGTTATTCACTCTGTCAAGGAAAACTAGTGATTCTTTAAAACTACTTCCAAATTCAGGCAAATAAAAAATTTGTGTTATTTCTTGTCTTTTAATTGAGCCTATATGACTATCTATTTGTTCTTTTGACTTCGTAGAATGTTTGAGAAGAGAATCTTTGTATTTCTTTAAATTAAATATGGGGGCATAGACAATTTGAGAAGGAAAACTTCTAACATTATGAGTATCAATATCACAAGTGTTTGATAGAATAATACTTGGTGCAGGTTTAACTTCGGTATTAGGCAAATTTACGACCAACATATCGGTAAGTCCATCGCCTTGATATATTATGTCAGTTTCTTTTAGGTTTGTTGTGTATAATCTTTCGTCTATATTATAGGGGAAATCCTTCAAACCGCTAAAAAGCTCTCTTTCTGATTCGGCTGATAGATACTTAGGAAGATATATTTTTAAGTCACCTAAATTCATATTAAGTCCCAAAAGTTTTCATTAACAATATCAACGTATTCATTATCTATGTCTTTAGAATTATTAATGACTGTTTTTGAAAACTCAATAATAGTTTCAATCTTTTTATTGCCCGTGCTAAGCTGTTGATAATCAGAGCTTGGATGGAAGGCTAAGTCTTTCCAATCAGAAATATCATTTTGATAGGAATAATTATAATTATCACTCGGAATTAATATGTCGTAAGCGTAAGATACGCTAACAACACTTGTACTCAGTGCGGCAAGTAATATGATGTTTTGAATTGAATTATGTGAACTATTGTTTCCCATTTTATTAGTATTTAGGGTTTAAAGAATGTAAGAAATCTGGTTTCAATAAACTAAAAAACAATTCTTTTTCCTTTGAATGGCCTAAATCAATAATTTCCTTTTTGTTTGAGAAAAAATTATTCAAGTCCGTCGTTTTAAAAGTATCAATATCAATTATTGAACCATCCTTCCCGTTTACATTTACATTATTTGCAATTTGTAAAGTACTTAAAAAAGGTAATTGGTCAATTTCTGTTCTAATTACTGTGTTTTTATAAAGAATACCATCATCTTTGATAGAAACATTCAAATCAATATTATCAAAAATATTTGATTCAAAAAAGTTTATATATCGGATTCCTAACCTTTGAATTGATTCAACAATATTTGTTGTTTCAATCTTTTCCAAAACCTTGATAATGAGCTCTGAAAACAATTGCCATCCTATATATTCAGGAAATGAACTAATTGTAAAAACATCAGGCCCAATTTGAATTACGAAATTCTCATTGGATACTTTGAAGTATGGTTTATATTTCAAGTTTGGGTCATTCGATCTAACATTATCAGGTAATTGTAAAATTGGAAGGCTCTCAACCTTAGGGAAATCACTTTGTAGAGAATTATAAATTACCCCAAAAACAGCGTTTGCATTTATTTTTGATGTAAACCTTACTTCCAATAATGCATCGACAATAGGACAAATTTCTAATGTTTTAGGTAGTTTCACAACTTTATTTTTTTTACAAATGTAGTAATAATGGCATTATAATCAATTAGAAAGCGATTCGTTTTTGCTTTTTTAACGTTCCTATAGTATACGGCATAAGGCACAAACATACGCAATAATATAAAAAATGACAATTATGTTTTATAAAAGTTAAAATGAGTTTCTACCAACATATTGTGCTTAACGGTACATGCATGTTTATGTCTTTATGAATAAAATCACATTTTTATGTTGCCTCTTCAAGGCGCAGGAGATGAAGAGATTCATCGACATAGGGCCTTGCCCTAGCCTGTTCCGCCGAGGCTTGACGAAGGCGGGAACCTGTTCCGCCGAGGCTTGACGATGGCGGGAACCTGTTCCGCCGAGGCTTGACGATGGCGGAAGCTTTTATATATAAGGCTTTCAGCCTATTTTTTCGTGTCTTCGTGGATAAATAATTTGCGCGTTTCGGCTCCGCTCTCCCGCCTACCACCTACCGGTGATAGTCGGGATCTCGCTACGCTCAAAACAACCAAGTTTAGAGTTTCGGGTTACTGCATCGCTCAGCTACTGTTTACTGATAACTGATTATTGTTGACTGATTTAAGTTTGTTTTTGCAATCTACTCCAACAATCTTTTAATAATCTTCAATTTTCGTTTTGAATAGGGTGCAAATTTAAGATTGGGTTCAATGCAAAATGGTTTGTCATAAATGCTTTTGAAGTGAGAGAAGGTGTCAAATCCTGCTTTTCCGTGATAGCTTCCAAAGCCGCTTAAACCAACACCCCCAAACGGAAGATGCTTGTTTGCTATATGCATTACGCTGTCGTTTACAGAACCGCCACCAAATGAAAATTCGTTTAGGATTTTGTTTATTGTTTTTCTGTTTTTTGAATAAATGTAACAGGCGAGTGGTTTGGGCCTCGATTTTACAACTGCTATTGTTTCGTCAAGGTTGGTAAATGAAATGACGGGAAGAATGGGGCCAAAAATTTCGTCTTTCATTATTTCATCTTCAAAAGAAACTTTGTGTAGAACTGTCGGACTGATAAAGCGCTTGTCTTTATCTGCATATCCGCCAGTAAATATTTTATCGCTATCAATAAGTTTTTGTAAGCGGTCAAAATTTACGGTGTTTATTATTTGAGTATAGTTTTCGGTAAGTTTTTCGTTGTTGTAATGTGTTTCAATTTCATTTTTCAAAGCTCTCAAAAATTCTTTTTCGATTGATTTTTCTATTAGGATATAATCAGGAGCAATACAGGTTTGTCCGGCATTCAAGTATTTTGCCCAAACAATGCGTTTGGCGGTCATTTTAATATCTGTATCAGCAAAAACAAAAGTCGGACTTTTTCCGCCTAATTCAAGCGTAACAGGCGTTAAGTGTTTGGCTGCTGCTTTATAAATTATCTTTCCGACAACTGTGCTTCCCGTAAAAAATATCTTGTCGAAGCGATGTTTTAAAAGTTCGGTAGTTTCTTCCACACCACCTTCCACCACACAAAAATATTCGCTCTGAAAATTATTATTGATGATTTGAGCCATTGTTTTTGAGGTTTCAGACGGGAGTTCGCTTGGTTTTAGTATCACAGTGTTTCCTGCTGCCAATGCAGTTAATGCTGGCACTAATGAAAGCTGATAAGGATAATTCCACGCTCCTATAATCAATGTTGTTCCCAAAGGTTCGGGTATGATATAGCTTTTTGCAGGAAAATGAACTAATCCTGTTTTTACTCTTTTCCTTTTACCCCATTTCCGAATATTTGTCAGCATAGAGTTGATTTCATGATAAACCAACGAAAGCTCGGTCATATAGGTATCAAACTCCGATTTTCCAAAATCCCGATAGATTGCTTTGTATAATAAATCTTCGTTTTGTTTCAGCAAGTTTTTGAATTTCTTCAACTGCTCAATTCTAAATCCAATGTCTTTTGTTTGATTTGAATTGAAGAAAATCCTTTGTTTTTCTATGATGTTTTCTACATTCATTTTTCAATGCTGAATTAAATAATTCACGTTAATTTGCGAAAATTCGTTGACTTAATTCGTAATTGATTATTATTTCCCTATAAGGCGGTTCAATTTTCCTGACACTAATCCTTCTTCATCAATTTGTGTATATACAAATCCTAAGTCTTTAAACTGTTTTGATATTTCCTCATAGGATTTTCGAAGGTTTTGTATTTGTGGCTGTGGCACTTCAATACTTGCTTTTTCGCCATAATATCTAACTCTTGCATCAGAAAATCCCATGTTAGCGATAATTTCTTCTGCTTTTTCAATTTTGGAAAGTTTTTCAACGGTAATTGTTTCGCCGTAGGGTAGTCTGCTGCTAAGGCATGGGCTTGCAGGTTTATTCCACACTTTAAGTCCCGCTTCTTCTGCCAATTTTCTGACATCATTTTTCGTCATTTCACAATCGGCCAATGGGCTAAATGCTTCATATCTGCCAGCAGCCTTTAGTCCGGGTCTGTAGTCGCCCAAGTCACTTTTATTATTTCCATTTACTAAGACAAAGCCCGGATAATATTTATCTCTATACTGTTTCATTACTGTATAGAGTGAGCTTTTGCACCAGAAGCACCGATCGTGGGGATTATTTTTATAATTGGGGTCCAGTATTTCGTTGGGATAAATAATTTTATATTCTATATCATTATCCTCACAAAACTGTTTTGCAATATGCAGATCACGTCGTTTAAGGCTTGGTGAGTCTCCTATAAGGGCTATTGCTTTTTCTTTTGGCAAGGCTTGACGTGCAGCCCAAGCAACCAAACATGAATCCACGCCTCCCGATAGGGCTGTTAATATTCCATTTTTATTGCTGAACCAATTATTCAGCTTAAATCTAAAATCATCCATTCAAATAATAATTTGCAAGAAACTTCATTTAAAATCACAAATCTCCGACTTGATAAAATTTTTTTGTAAAATTATAGCTGTTAACATCAAATCCAATAAAAATATCTTGATTTTTATTGCTAAGTCGTCACTCTACGAATCTTCAAATTTATAAATCAACCAATAAACATAGCATAATGTTTTGTATTCGATAAAGCTTTTTTCTATTTTGTAGAAAAAAATGGAATGTCGAGAAAACTGTGGTGCATGTTGCATAGTTCCGTCTATTTCATCCCCCATTCCGGGCATGCCAAATGGAAAGCCTGCCGGTGTTAGATGCATTCATCTTACAGAGGATAATCGTTGTGCTCTTTTTTATTCTGATGAACGTCCTGCCGTTTGCATAGGTTTTAAGCCTGAAATTTCGGTATGCGGAAACAACCGTGAAGAAGCTTTTGCCATTTTAAAATGGCTTGAAAGTTGAGATACAGAGTAATTTTTTTATATTTGTTTAATACAAATAAAAAAGTTCTATTAATTTTACTTATACTTTTTCACTAATAGATTTAATTTTAGAAACTCAATATATCATTAATTTAAATATTTGCTCTATGGAAGAGAACGTTAAACTTGTTCTGGATATCGCCACTGAAAAAATGGAAAAGGCCATTGAGCACCTTGATCGTGAAATGGGAAAAATTCGTGCCGGAAGGGCTAATCCCAGGGTTCTTGATGGTGTTTTAGTGGATTATTATGGTTCACAGACTCCTTTGGCACAAGTTGCCGGTATTAATACACCTGATCCTCGTACTATAGCCATTCAGCCATGGGAAAAAGCAATGATTCCTATCATAGAAAAAGCTATTTTGGCGGCCAATCTTGGGATGAATCCCGATAATAACGGTGAAATAATTCGTATTAACGTTCCCCCTCTCACTGAAGAACGGCGTAAAGAATTAGTAAAGTTGGTCAAGAAAATTGGTGAAGAGACACGCATAGGAGTCCGCAATGCTCGTCGCGAAGCAAATGATGAATTTAAAAAGCTTCAAAAAGATGGCTTACCCGAAGATATGGGGAAAGACGCCGAAAATGACACTCAAAAACTTACTGATGATTTTATGAAACGTATTGATGGTATGCTTGAACAAAAGGAAAAAGATATCATGACGGTTTAAAATTCATTTAAAACCTAACAATAAATTATTATTCCCTTATTATTGAACTATAATAAGGGAATAATTTTTCTTTCCTTTTTGTATTAAAATATATTTCTCATTGAGCAAAGCCGACAGATCAATTATTTGATCGTGGTTTTCAATTCTTTCTTTGTTTACACTAAGTCCGCCTCCCTTAATGGTTCGTCGTGCCTCACCTTTTGAGGGGAAAACAGCTGTTTCTTCTGCCAGCATATCAACTACATTTATTCCCTTCTCAATAATATTCTTTGATAATTCAAATACCGGGACACCATCAAAAATGGAAAGCAGAGTTTTTTCATCCATTTTCCGTAAAGTTTCGGTAGTTCCTTTACCAAACAATATTTGTGAAGCTTCGAGCGCAAAATTATATGCCTCGCTGCCATGAACCATAACTGTAACTTCTTCGGCCAATTTTTTTTGTAACACACGAGTGTGTGGAGCTTCTTTTTGTTGAATTAGCAACTCATCAATTTCCTCTTTTCCAAGCAGGGTGAAAATCTTTATATATTTTTCTGCATCGTCATCTGAGGTATTAAGCCAGAACTGATAAAACTGATATGGGCTGGTACGTTCAGGGTCTAACCAGACATTTCCACTTTCTGTTTTTCCAAATTTTCCTCCATCAGCTTTTGTAATAAGGGGGCAGGTTAGTGCAAATGCTTCTCCACCTGCTATACGTCGTATCAATTCGGTACCTGTAGTTATATTTCCCCATTGATCTGACCCTCCCATTTGCAGTTTGCAATTTTCCTTTTCATAAAGATGCAGAAAATCGTAGCCTTGCACCAATTGGTAACTAAATTCGGTAAATGACAAGCCTTCTCGTGAATCGCCTGTAATACGCTTTTTTACCGAATCTTTCGACATCATATAATTTACTGTAATATGTTTACCCACATCACGGATAAAATCAAGGAAGGAGAAATCCTTCATCCAATCAAAGTTATTGACCATTTTAGCCTCATTGGCCTGGTTGGAACTAAAGTCTAGAAACTTACTCAACTGCTTCTTAATACTTTCTTGGTTATGACCTAAAGTCTCTTCATCTAAGAGATTACGTTCCGATGATTTTAAAGAAGGATCACCAATCATGCCGGTAGCTCCCCCAACTAAAACAATGGGTCTGTGACCTGCAACCTGAAAATGCTTCAACATCATGACACTAACCAAATGTCCTATATGTAATGAGTCTGCTGTTGGGTCAATACCAACATAGGCAGAAGTCATTTCTTTCAATAATTGTTCTTCAGTTCCCGGCATGATATCATGGATCATGCCTCTCCATTTTAGTTCATCAACAAAATTCATTGATATTTTAATTTTTCTTCCGGTTATTATATCAAAAAGTTGGGCAAAGATATAAAAAATCTCAATTCCTTGAGTTTAAAAATCTGAAAGAGCAGGAAGATCCTCAATTCGAGGCAACAAATATTCAGATTTTACATTTAAGGTATGTAAAACAGAAGGTGCAAATTTCTTTATGGGATCATATAACCACGACTGATGTTCTTTATCTCTTGTATTAATTTTTCCTTCCAATCCGAATGCATCTGTGAGAATGAGCAAAATACTAATCAAAAATGCAGCTTTTAAAATTCCAAAAACAGCTCCTGCAAGTCGGTTTAACCATCCTAAGGCAATAGCTTTCATAAGCTTATCTGCTATTCTTGCAACAATATGAACAACAATAACTGTAAATACAAAAACCAATATAAAAGCAATAACAGAAACATAATGTGAAGTTAAATTTTCTGATAGCCAAGCGGCAGCAACATTTGAAAATTTAATAGCGACAATAATACCGAGCAATAAAGCTATCAGGGATGACAACTCAATTATTAGTCCGTTTTTCAATCCTTTTAGTGCAAACAGAATAATAATTATCAAAGCTATAACGTCAAAAAAATGCATTAGAAGTCATATTAGTAAATTAATTTTCCACTTTGTAAAATTAAAACAATTATTCATTGCAGCAATAAAACCTTAAACACTCTAATATGCTGCTATTTCTTTAAGAATTTAGTACTTTAACAACAAATAGATCAAAACATTTTTAATAATCTCATAGTTTTTTTAATTTTATTCATCGTATTTTAAGGAAGTTATTATTTATCATTTAAATATTTTGATTTTTTGTCCCTACATATCATTATGGATATTGAAGATTAATTGAATCAGTTTAGTTAAATTTTATATTTATTATTATGGAAAATGATAAAGTTCAAAGCTCGCAAGTTATTAAAACAAGCGAATGGGTAATCACAATACTTATTATGATTATTCCCCTTGTTAATTTAATTATGCTCTTCATTTGGGCCTTTGGTGGTGAGACTAATCCCACAAAAGCCAACTGGGCAAAAGCATCATTAATTTGGGCCGCCATAGGTTTGGTACTTTCTTTCTTAATTGGATTGTTTGGTGTAATATTTAGTTCGGCCTTGATTTCAGGTTTATAAAGTAGTTGGATTCACGTAGAGAGGGTTCACGCAAAGCTCGCAAAGAGAGATGCACGCCAAGAACGCAAAGATCAATTACGAATTAAGTCATCAGTTTCGAGTTTAGGGTTTAGGGTTAAGGGTTTTTGAGCGTAACGAAATCCCGAAACTCTAAACTCAAAACTCAAAACTTATTATTGATAACTGATTACTGATCATTGATGACTGATGACTGATTATGCTAGGTGTGCAAAAATCTATGCCCGGGATTTTATTTAAATATTTTATTATATTTTTGTAGAATTAATTTTTAAAAAATAAAAGATCATATTATGGCTACAACAGCTGATTTCAGAAATGGAATGTGTATAGAACACAATGGACAGCTTTTTACTATTGTTCAATTTCAACATGTAAAACCCGGCAAGGGACCTGCATTTGTACGTACAAAACTCAAAAATATATCTACCGGTCGTGTAATTGAAAACACCTTTACAGCAGGTGTAAAAGTAACAGAAGCTCGTGTAGAACACCGGCCTCATCAATTTTTATATAAAGATGACAGTGGTTACCATTTTATGAATACTGAGAATTTTGAGCAATTAGCAATTTCTGAAGAGCTCGTTGAATCGCCTGATCTTATGCGTGAAGGTCAGGAAGTAACTTTGGTTTATCATGTAGATTCAGACACTCCTTTAATGACCAATCTTCCTCAATTTATTGTTTATGAAGTAACTTATACTGAGCCGGGGGTAAGAGGAGACACCTCATCTACTTCTTCCAGTAAGCCTGCAACTATTGATACAGGAACAACCATTATGGTTCCTTTATTTATTGAGATAGGTGAAAAAATCAAAGTTGACACTAAGGATAGGACCTATGTAGAACGTGCCAAGTAGGAGAAAAAAACATCAATTATTTAATAGCATCCCATTCCTATAACAGTAATATCGTCAAAAAATGATTGTTTGTTAACATGATTATCTATATAATCTTTAACTTCCTTCATATTTTCTTCTATTGAATTTGGATTGGTTATAATTTTTTCAACTGATAAAAGTCCTGAAGTTATTTCATCATCCTTTTCAATTTCCACCAGTCCATCGGTAAATGCCATTAATTTAGAATTTTTGGAGACCTTAACATGTCCTGTTTCCACCACCGGTATTACATCTAACATTCCCAGTCCTATGCAACCTTTATCAAGTGATATCAGATATCCTTTTTTTGGTTCATAAAGCATTGGGGGCAGATGTCCGGCATTTACATAGGTAAGTCTTCGTGAGGGAATGTGATATTTAGCAATGAACATGGTGATAAACTTCTCACTGTTAGCACTTTCATTCACTCTTTTATTAAGCTGATTTACAAGCTTTTTAAGGTTGGCCCTTGCTGTAAAAGCTGATCTTATCACGGCTTGGAAATTAGACATAAGCAAGGCAGCCGATATTCCTTTACCTGAAACATCAGCCACACAAAATCCTATAGTATTTCTTGAAAGCCTTATTACATCAAAATAATCACCTCCCACACACATATGTGGTTGATATATAGTATAAAGTGACAAACGTTTATGTTGTGGCAGATCGCTTTCACCCGGGATAAGTTGATTTTGAATACGTGATGCCAGCTGCAACTCATTTCTCATGATTTGCTGTTCGAGCAATTCTGCCTGCATTCGTTTATTTTCGATAAAAACAATAATAAAATTTGAAATTATCTGAATTAATTTCAAATGCTTAATAGTAGGACTGATTCCCTGATGTTCTTCATCAACATCACCAATTAACACATAACCAATAGGTTTTTGATGATGAAACAGAGGAATAATAGCATCAAAGCCTTTTAATTTTTCCGGAGGTGAGAGGGTTATATTTTCGATATTATCATATTTCAGGAGGTCTTTTTCAACATCAATAGCCTCAACTTCTGACTCCATTACTCCTGAAATCAACAAATTACTCCATTCTCCATTTGTAAAGGTATAAACCAGAATTTTCCCTACATCCAGTTCCTCCCTCAAAAGTATTTCGAATTCAGAAAGCAGATCTTCAACTTCCAGATCTTCGTTAAATGTTTGAGCGAGATCCAGTAAAATATTCAATCTGTCTTTATAAAGTCTTATCCTTCTTTTTTTAGTATGCGTTATCATCCAAAGTTGGTTTACACATTAACAAGCATGCCTAATTTACAAAAAATAATTTTAGTCAGGTAAAAAACATGAATTTTATTGACAAATAACTTATAAATCCGGCAATTAATAATATTTTTTCTTCTATTGCAAGAAAATAAATTTTTAATTCATATATCTACTTCAATAATAATAAGGGTTATAACTAAGAGAATATTAATAGTGGGTAAAGGTAGTAATAAACTATTAATCAATAAAATACTTTTCCTGTTTGTCTGCTTGGTGAAGTCTCATCAGATATAAACCTTTGAATAAGTTCTATAAGTTGATTATAGTTTATAGGTTTAGCTATATACTCGTCACATCCTGCTTCAAGTGCTGCCTCTCTTTCACCAAGCATCGCATAAGCTGTTTGAGCAATAACGGGTATATCGGGATTTATTTTTTTTATTTCACGAGTTGCGGTATATCCGTCCATCATGGGCATCTTAATATCCATCAGTACTAAGTCGATCTGCTTAAATTTTCTAATAACATCCACGGCTTCTTTTCCATCGCGTGCCCATATCAGGCTGGCATTAAACAATGATAAAGCAACTTCCATGTATCTAAAGTTATCTTCCTCATCCTCTGCTATCAAGAAAGTTTTTCCTTCCCAATTTATTGTTCCCGACAACCAAGGTTTCACCTGTTCTCTCGTATGCGTTATAACACGCTGGAAAGGAATGGTAAAATGAAAAGTTGTTCCCACTATTGTTTTTGGTTCCACCCAAATATCTCCACCCATATATTGTATTAGATAACGCGCAATAGTAAGTCCTATACCGGTTCCTCCATATAGTTTATCTTCATTATTGCTACATTTATAGAATCTGTCAAAGATTAACTCTTCGGAACCTTCCGGTAGTCCTATTCCTGTGTCTTTAACATAAAAATGCAGCTGTTGGCTGTTATTTATATTATAACCAAATTCAACATAACCCTTATCAGTAAATTTAATTGCATTGCCTACGAGGTTCATCAGTATTTTTTTAAGCCTTGCAGCATCCACTAATATTTGAATATTATCGTCGGACAAGCCCTTTTTCAAATAAATTTTTACTGTGGTTACCCCTCGCCTAAATAATTCTTCTTCATATATATCATGTACTTCCTGCAACAGTTTATGCAATGAGCATGGGCTGTTATTCAATTCAAACTGTCCGCTTTCCATTTTTGAAATATCGATGATATCTTCAACCAGCGACATCAAATTGTTTGCATTAAGCCGAATAAGATTGACAAACTCCTTTTTTTCATGGTCTCCCACCCCTTTATGAGAAAGCAGGTTAGAAAAGCCTAATATGGCATTCATAGGGGTTCTAATTTCATGGCTCATATTTGACAAAAACGCAGTTTTTAATTTGTCAGACTCTTCTGCCTTTTGGCGCGCCAACACCAAATCCTCCTGTTCTCTTTCGAGTATTCGCTGATAACGTCTTTCTTTTTTTATACTAAAACTTAAACCGTTAATCAGCGAAAGTAATGGTGCCAACGCCACAACATTCAATACAATAAAACTAATTGAAAGATTAATATAGGTATGAAGTGTAATATCAGCAGGATTAGCCTGTGGTATTAAGCCTGAATACCAGTAAACTCCAACACCTAACAGGGTTAATGCATGAAAAGCAAGATAAAAAATAGCAGTCATAGCCCCCGACATAGTTGCTGCCATAATGGTACAAGCAAACAGGAACAACATTCCAATATTTGTATGTGGGGCTTTCATCAATAAAAATGCACCTGTCAGATAAAGCATAAATTGAACCCATCCGGCTTTAAAATATAGTGGAAGTTTGGGTAAACTAACAACAAGAAGTGAAGAGATAAATATGGAAGTAGAAAAAGCCAATAGGAGATAATCGCCCGATAATAAAAAGAAAATGCCATAATACAGATATACAGCAACGCCAAAAAAGACAACTGCCAAAGAAAAATAATGGAAAACTCTTTGACGCCAGTATTGTATTCCTTCCCCACTTAATTCTGAAGGACCTAAATGCCTGTTAACAAAAGCATGCATTCTACGTATGAAAGTGCTTGTTAGTAGCGACATGTATATAAATTCCGGCTTTTAAAAATTTTATTAACTAATTAAAACTACTTGTTTATAAGTTTTTTATTTAAATACTTATAAAACAATGTTTAATACAAATACTTATATTACTGCCTAAAGATAAATATTATAAAAAAATGATTCCTCATTTTTTTATTAAAAGTTGTCAACAACAAGGCCTTTATGTTAGCAAAAACAATTAACTTTTAGGCTAAAAATCACTTAATTTCCCCGAAATACATTAATAATACAATATTTCAAAATCTTTTTATCATCTTGTTTCCACCTCTTTAACGAGCTCATCCATCATTTTTATCACACGCTTGGAATCCCATTTAGCAGCTCCTGTTTTAAACAGCACCAATCTTCCTGCAGGACTAATAATAAAGGTGGTAGGTAGAATTGATGATTCAAAAAGTTCGGGTACCGTGCCGATAAGTTGATATACAGGAAAGTTATATGCTCGATTTTCCATGAAACTTATGACTTTCTCCGGCTCTTCATTACTCACAAAAACAAAACTTACATTTTCATTATATCTATCATATAGATTTTGCACCGATGGCAATTCTGCAATACAGGGGGGGCACCATGTAGCCCAATAATTAATAAAAATAGGTTTCCCTCTTTTTTCATTCAGGCTCACAAGCTCTCCCTCATAGCTGTAAAAACTAAACTCCCAGTCGTTTTCACTAAGAAAGAGTGTTCGTGACGCTTCCTTTGGTGAAGTTAAAGTTTGCCTAACAACAAATGCTGATAAGGAGCGACGTGTTGATGGATAAAGCATTAATACTATAAGTATTAGGAAAGTAAAATCCAAAACAATATTCCACCATCGTTTACTTCTTTTATAGCGTTTCCATTTTTCGGAAAAAAATTTTTTAACTTTCATAAAAAAATCATTTTACACTAATTTTTCCCATATTTATAATAACAATTTAGCTTTATATTAAGCTAATCTATTTTACTTTTTAATTACGTTTAAACACCCACCATCTGGGCACAGCTATTGATCTATAGACTTTTCCACCAGAATTTTCTACTTCTGCTCCTATCCATTTAAATTTGTTCAGTCCTGACACTTTATCATAAAAGTTTTGGACATCAATCATCATAGTGTGGGTTGTTTCAGGTGTAAGTGTAAGGGGGAACAAATCATTTTTGATAACGAACTTTCTGGATTTACTCCATTTTTTAAACAACAGGCATGGGCTGTTAAAAGTTTCACTTTTCCTACTATTATTGGTTATGGTTAATCTCATTAACAACCTTTTGTTAATTCTATTCTCCATAAGTACCATTCGAAATGACACCCATTGAGGCATTAATTTCGGCAACCAACCTCTTCTGTTTAAATAATAAACTACTAAAACAAGTGCAGAAAGCCAAAATATAACACTAAAAAAGGAAGTTGTTCTTTGTCTTTCCCTTGCTACCCTTTCTGCTATTAATTGCTCATAGCTTTTTATTCCATTTCCCTTATTAAAGTCATTATTATTTTCTAATATTTCGGTATTTACAGGGCTTTGGTTCGTTAAGGGCGTTAATATTCGCCCACAAAGGTTCATCATTAGCAATACAAGCAACAATGCAACAATTATCATCCGATTTTTAATCCAAAAATTTAAAATCTGATTAATCATAAGCTAAACCAAGTCTATAACTATCATTATTTCAACATCTTAAGCGACAAGCATTTTACTTTGCATTTCTAATTTCAGAATTTAAAATTAGCTAATATATTTTTTTTCTATCATTCACCAAAATAAGCAATTTTTAACTGACAAACATATTTTCCCTTATTATCTTTGTAATTATGTTGATCATAATTTCAAGTGTTTTGGGGGTGTTGCTTCTCACTTATCTTACAAGCAAATGGTGGGGTAAAGACACAAAAGCAAAGTCTGATTCAACTGTTGTTGATGTTGGCTGTTGCGGAGTTCATGATATTTGTGAGCATAGCACAATATCAAGCTATAGTAATGAAATAATTTATTATGATGATGAAGAGTTAGATGTTTACAGTAATACAAGTGCTGAATCTTACTCTTGCGACGAAATTGAAATTTTCAGAGATATATTATACACTATGCCCGGCGAAGATGTAAGAGCTTGGCTTAAGAGTCTGCAACTTCGTAATATTGCTTTACCTTTAATTTTAAAAGATGAAGCTTTAATGATTATTTCAGAGCTTTAATTATACAATAGTTTAACAAACTATACTATTCAGGGATGTACCAGGGTACCAATTTTTTTACCTGACAATACTTTCTTCAAATTACCTTTAACATCCATATTAAATACCAGTACTGGCAAGTTATTCTCTTTACATAAGGTAGTGGCTGTCATATCCATAATTTTTAAGCCTCTTTTATAAACCTCATCAAAGCTAATTCTATCAAATTTAACAGCGTCAGGATCCTTTTCAGGGTCAGCAGTATATACACCATCTACCCGTGTTCCTTTCAACATAAGTTCTGCTTCTATTTCAATCGCTCTAAGTGAAGAACCTGTATCGGTTGTAAAATATGGATTTCCTGTTCCTCCTGCCATAATAAGCACTTCTCCATTTTCAAAAGCCTTAAGTGCTTTATCCTTAGAATAAAATTCACCTACTGGTTCCATTCTGATGGCTGTAAGCACTTGAACTTTCACATTTTGTTCTTGCAATGCTGATGCCAATGCGAGAGCATTAATTACGGTAGCCAGCATCCCCATCTGATCACCTTTATATCTGTCAAAACCTTTTGATGCACCGCTAAGTCCTCTAAAAATATTCCCTCCTCCTATTACAATACCGGTTTCAACACCCATTTTATGAATTTCAGCAATTTGTTCAGCATAATCATTCAAACGGGTGGCATCAATTCCATAGCCTTGCTCACCCATTAAAGATTCACCACTAAGTTTAAGCAAAATCCGTTTATACTGCATAGAAAAAAATCAATTGTAAAGAATATTCTTCAAATGTAATTATTTATTTCACAGCTGAGATTTAAAAAGCTATTTAAGATATGTTTTTTTTAAATCATTCCCTTCTTAAATAGTCAAACAGCCAAAGTAAGCAATGCTGCTTTATTAAAATCTAAGCGTAAAAACTTCCGGATAAATAAAAGGGCTGATCAAAAATCAGCCCTTTTATTTATTATCAAATTAATATTTTAAACATTTAAGGAGTAACGGTTAAATCCTGTTACTGTCAAATCTTTATCTGTTTGCTGTAAATATTCTTTTACGCTGATTTTCCCATCTTTAACAAAGGTTTGATCCAAGAGGGTATTTTCCTTAAAGAATTTTTGCAAGCGTCCTTGCGCAATTTTGTCAACCATATTCTCAGGTTTACCTTCTGCGCGTGTTTGTTCCTTTGCAATTTCAAGTTCTTTTTCCACTACTTCTTCAGGAACAGAATCACGATCAACAGATATAGGATTCATAGCAGCAACCTGCATAGCCACGTCACGTGCTACTTGGTTATCAATATCTGCTTGGTTATATCCTACTAAGGTAGCAAGTTTATTTCCGGGGTGAATATAGGCCACAACAGTTTCAGCATAAACCACATCGAAATATGAAAATTCAAGCTTTTCACCTATCACTCCTATTTGCTCTGTAATAACATCTTTCACCTGAACACCATTCAATTCTAAAGCTTTAACTTCATCCAATGTTTTGGCCTCATTAGCTAAAGCAAGATCAAGGATGGATTCGGCAAGTGCAATGAAACTTTCGTTTTTTGCAACAAAGTCTGTTTCACTGTTAAGCACTAAAATTGCACCTCTTTTATTATTGTCAGCAACTTTTGCAAGAACCACACCTTCAGATGCTTCACGGTCAGCTCTCTTACTGGCGACCGCCTGTCCTTTTTTACGAATAATATCGACTGCTTTGTCGAAATCGCCTTTTGCTTCAACAAGTGCATTTTTACAATCCATCATTCCGGCACCTGTCATTTTTCTTAATTTACTGACATCTGCAGCTGTAATAGCCATATTATTAAATTTTAATAGTTTACTTTTTAATTTTACTATCCTCTGCTGTTTTAGCATCCGCCTTCTTATCTTTTTCGGTGGTAACATTTACCTCTTCCGCAGGTTTTGCTGCTTCTTTCCGGGCTCTAAGTCTGGGGCGTCCTTCACTTTTCTTAGTGCTTTTACTGCTTGTTCTTTCTTTCGCAGCAGCTTCACTTTCTCTATCCGCTTTTCTTTCCGCAAGTCCATCCCTTATAGCATCAGTCATAACACCAATAATGAGTTCAATAGATTTTGAAGCATCATCATTTGCCGGTATTACATAGTCAACAAGTTTGGGATCAGAATTTGTATCAACCATAGCAAAAATAGGGATATTCAAACGTATTGCTTCTTTAACAGCAATACTTTCTTTCATAATATCTACCACAAACATGGCAGCGGGCAAACGGTTTAAGTCGGCAATACTGCCTAAGGTTTTTTCCATTTTTGCCCTTTGGCGTGCTATCTGTAATTTCTCCCTTTTTGAAAGGCTGTTCCAGCTTTGCTCGTTCATCATACGATCTATTGATGACATTTTTTTAACAGCTTTCCTTATTGTTGGAAAATTAGTAAGCATTCCACCGGGCCAACGTTCCACCACATAAGGCATATTAACAGCACCAACTTTATCTACTATAATATCTTTGGCTTGTTTTTTTGTGGCAACAAATAAAATTTTTCTTCCAGACTTGGCAATTTGCTTTAATGCAGCCGCTGCTTCATCAATTTTTGCAGCCGTTTTATGCAGGTCTATAATATGGATACCATTACGCTCCATAAAGATATAAGGAGCCATGGCAGGGTTCCACTTTCTTCTAAGATGGCCGAAATGCACTCCGGCATCAAGTAATTGTTGAAATTCAATTTTTGGCATTTTGTTTTTTTTTAATCGTTTACATTCTTTTACAGTCAACCGGATAGTAGTTCTTTTTTAGAAATCTACCCGGTTTAGATACTAAACGCAGTTAAGCAGCCATTAACGTTTGCTGAACTGGAATCTCTTTCTTGCTTTTGGACGTCCCGGTTTTTTTCTTTCCACGACTCTGGCATCTCTTGTGAGAAGTCCTTTTGCTTTCAGAGCAGGTTTATTTTCAGCATCAATTTTTACAAGTGCCCTGGCAATAGCAAGTCGTAAGGCTTCAGCTTGTCCACTAACTCCCCCTCCATTAAGGTTCACTTTTATATCATAATTACCGACCTGTCCCAACAGTTCCAGTGGTTGTTTTACGATATATTGCATACCTAAGGCCGGAAAATAAGTTTCTAGCTCTTTTTTATTTATCACAATATTACCTTTACCTTCACTCACATATATCCGGGCAATGGCTTCTTTTCTTCTTCCAATTGCATTAATAACTTCCATAGTGATTATTTAATGGTATTAATATCTATAACTTTAGGCTTTTGAGCTTCATGTTTATGCTCGGGGCCACTATAAACATACAGGTTCCTAAAAAGTTGACGTCCCAATCTATTTTTTGGCAACATCCCTTTCACAGTTTTTTCAACTAATCTTTCAGGACTTTTTGCAAAAAGCTTTGCGGGGGTCTCACTTCTTTGTCCGCCGGCGTAACCGCTATAAAAGAAAAATTTTCTTTTATTCCATTTATCTCCGCTCAGCTTTATCTTTTCAGCATTCAGAATTATAACATTATCTCCACAATCAACATGTGGGGTAAAATAAGGTTTATGTTTTCCTCTCAGTATATTTGCCACCTTTGATCCAAGGCGACCTAAGATCTGATCGCTAGCATCAACCACTACCCATTCTTTCTGAACAGTAGAAGGATTAGCTGATTTAGTTTTGTAACTTAAAGTATCCACAGTCTTTCTAAATTTGATAATTAGATCTAAAATAACAACATTCGGCTTGTGTAAAGTTGAACATCAGCATTTCACTACGGCAAAACGGGCATTTTTCGCCTATTTTAGTGAATAATTACTGATTCGGTGGGTATTTACACCATACATGAATAATAATCAGGGCGCAAAAGTAAGGCATTTTTTTGTAACTACCAATGCTTTAGAAAAGAAAGTTATAAGATATAAAAATTAAAAATTGATCACAAGGCCATTAGGAATGACCTTAACTCCTTTTTTATGTATAAATACATAAGCTGTCAGCCATCCGATTGCACTGCCTGCTACGACATCCGAAAGCCAATGTTGATTTTGATAAATTCTGCCTGCCGCCACTATTCCCGGAATTAAATAAAGCCATCGAGAGTAGCATTCTGCATAAGGAGTAATGCTTGCAAAAGAAAGGGCTGCGTGTCCTGAAGGAAATGATTTAAATTCATCTTTTCTTCCCGGGAAGGGTTTGAAATAATTACTTTTATAATCATATCCCGGTCTTGCTCTTCCCGTTAACTGTTTTAAACTTTCAACAGAAATAGCTGCAACTACAACTGATTGTAGTGATTGTAATGCCACATTTTGCATTTGTTCATCTTTAAAAACAAGATGTGCAGCACCAAAGGCAGCAAAGCTCAAAGGCAAGACAACAAATTTATCACCTGCCAGATCACTAATTTCAAAAGCTGACAGAGCAAAATCTGAAGATAAATTTTCTAGGCTTGTATTTACCGGCTTATCAAATAAAAAAGAAGCTCCCAAAAGCCCGGCTGTTATAGGCAAGGTCTGCTTCATTTTACTATCATGCCAAAAGCTTGATGTTATAAGATCGGGCTTTTCGGCATACAAAAAGGTATTTTGTACGAAGAAGAACAATATAAAAATCAGGCATTTAAAACTCTGCATCAACGATGAAGTTTTCCCCTTGATCAACTGAAAATTATCTGTTATCACTTCTATTTCAAAGCTTTTAAACTTTTGGAAGTTATATATCTTATCGGAAACTGCTTATATTTTCACTCTTCATCGATATAGGTAATCCAGCCGTATTTATCAGCTTCCTCGCCATATTGAACATTCCTTAATTTAATATATAGCTGTTCCGAAATTGGACCCGGTTTTCCGTCTTCACCATAAACATATGATTTTCCTGTATCAATATCATCAATGCGACCAACCGGACTAATAACAGCAGCAGTACCACAAGCTCCAACTTCTTCAAAAGTTGAAAGCTCTTCAAGTGCGACGGGGCGCACCTCAGTGTTGAGCCCTATCTCTTCGGCTAATGTTATCAAGCTTTTATTTGTAATTGACGGAAGGATGGATTTTGATTTTGGAGTTATATATGAATTATTCTTAATCCCAAAGAAATTTGCAGGTCCACATTCATCAATAAATTTTTTCTCTCTGCTATCAAGGTACAGTACAGCAAAATATCCCTTTTCTTTAGCCAAATTTCCTGATATCAAGCTGGCTGCATAATTACCTCCAACCTTAATATTACCGGTTCCATTAGGTGCAGCGCGGTCGTATTGCCTTGTTATCATCAAATTTGTAGGTTTAAATCCTTCTTTAAAATAAGGCCCTACCGGTGTTACAAACACAATAAAAAGATATTCATCTGAAGGTGATACACCAACTTTTGGCCCTGTTCCTATCAAAAGAGGTCTGATATATAGAGATGCTCCTGAACTCATGGGCGGAACAAAACTTGAGTTATATTTCACAGCTTTTTTTACTGCTTCAATAAAAATTTCCTCCGGTACAGGTTCCATCAGAATACCTTCTGCAGACTTTATCATTCTTTTTGCATTATCATGCATTCTAAAGATACGTATTCTGTTATCCCTGCCTCTATATGCCTTAAGTCCTTCAAAAGACTCCTGTCCGTAGTGAAGACAGGTAGCTGCCATATGTATATTAATAATTTCAGAAGAGCTGAGTTCCAGTTCTCCCCATTTCCCGTTCCGGTAATAGCACCGTACGTTGTAGTCGGTCTTTATATAATTAAAAGACAAAGAACCCCAATCCAAGTCGCCAGTCATGTTTTATTTTGATTAGTAATTTTAAAATAATTGGTAAAATTAAGAATATCTTTGATATAATACTACCTGAATAGCAACAGAAAGGCTGATATTAAAATAATTTTATAAAATGCTAAGGATAGCTGTAAAAAAACCAAATAAACATCTTATCATTGGATTTTCAAATAAGCAAAATGTAGAGGATTATTAAAAACATCAATTTTAAAAGCTTAGTTATACTAAATTTTCATATTTTGCTAATTACAAATCAACATTTTTTTATCAAAAAAAGTACACTTTAAAAAATAAGGGCTAGTTATTTTTTTATAAAGTACTTTTAATTTTCTTATTAATTATCTACCCTAAAACAAAGTATTTCACTATTTGTTACAATAGTAATAGTTTGTTAGGTATGGCAATATAAAACTATCAAAGATGAAAATTACCGGCAGCTACACCGATCAGTATCAATTAACCATGGCGCAGGCATATTTCCTCAGAGGAAATTCAGATGAACCTGCTATTTATGATTATTTTTTCAGAAAGCTTCCCTTCAAGGGAGGTTATGCAATATTTGCCGGACTTGAAACATTATTGCAGGTATTGGAAAATCTGGAATTCACTTTTGAGGACCTTGAGTTTTTACAAAAGGAAGGATTTGATAAAGGTTTTATTAATCATTTAAAAGACTTCCGTTTTCGCGGTTCTGTTTACAGCACTTTGGAAGGGGATACAGTATTTCCAACCCGTCCTGTTTTAACAATTGAAGCCGGTATTATTGAAGCACAAATAATTGAAACCCTAATATTAAATATTTTAAATTTTCAAACTTTAATAGCAACAAAGGCAAGTAGGATACGCCTTGTTGCTCCA
>CAZODA010000035.1:0-33241 GCA_964578485.1 uncultured Alkalitalea sp.
TATAATTCGTGTTAATTTGCGTTAATTCGTTGACCTTTTTATTTGCGTAAATTCGTTGACCTTTTTATTTGCGTAAATTCGTTGACTTAATTCGCGTAAATTAAATAATTCGTGAAAATTTGCGAAAATTCGTTGACTTAATTCGTTGACTTAATTCGTTAACTTGACTTGACCATACTTTTTCTATACACAGAACTCGCAGCCTACTTCATGGCAGGCATAGAGGAGCTTAGCCAACGTAAGCACCAAGTGCACATAGTACGCCAACCGGTCAACAAAGAAGCACCCTTCGAGTTTTCTTTTCCTGAAGGGGTTAGGGTTTATGAGCGCAATGACTACAACAAAAGCTCTCTCCTACAACTTGCAAAAAACATTAACCCCGACATTATTATTGCAAGCGGATGGATTGACAAGGCTTATCTAAAAGTATGTCGTGCTTTTAAAGGCAGAGTCAACACAGTTATGATTATGGACAACCATTGGTTCAACAATCCCCGTCAGAAGCTGATGCGTTTTCTTTCACCCTTACTCATCCATCCTTCATATTCTCACATTTGGGTACCGGGAGAACCACAAAAAGCATATGCTTTAAAACTTGGCTATAAGGAGGCTAATATACAAACAGGCTTTTATTCTGCCGATGTGCCCTTATTTGCTTCTGAGGCAAAATACAGAACTGAAGCAAAGAACTTTCCCAAACGTTTTGTTTTTGTAGGACGTTATATAAAGGCAAAAGGACTTGATATACTTTTTAAAGCCTGGAAAGAACTGACGGAAGAATTACAACATGACTGGGAGCTGTGGTGTGTGGGAACAGGCGATTTGTTTGAAAAGAGATTCCTGCTTAAGAGTATCAAGCATCTTGGATTTTTACAGCCTGAACAATTGAGAGAAGTAATGCGAGAAGCAGGAGTTTTTATACTACCGAGTCGCTTTGAACCTTGGGGCGTTGTTGTTCATGAAATGGCAGCAGCAGGTTTTCCTATGATACTATCTGATGCTATTGGAGCAGCAACTCAATTTCTAAAACCCGACATTAATGGCTATTCTTTCAGAAATGAAAACACTGAAGAATTAAAAACGGCCATAAAAAAAATCATACTAAGCTCCGATCAGGAACTTCAACAAATGGCCGCTGCAAGCACAAAGCTTGGTCTCACTCATTCTCCGAAAAAATGGGCTGATCGACTGGAACAATTGATCTAAATCATTATTGTTTATAATCTCTATCTACTAAGATTTTTGTCCTTCACGCTAAGATACCCCCTCTCAATTCATTAGCCTGCTATTTGCTATTAGCCTCAATTATACTAAATTTGACACTGCCTTGGCGAATTACTTTTGTAACTCACCGAGGCGAAGCTGTTATCAATTAGCTATGGGATGTATTTACATTGCCGGATGTATTTTGTTTATAGGATATGGGCAACTAATGCTTAAATGGCGAATGAATTTAAAAGGAGAGCTACCAAAATAATTGTAATAGTAAAACTATAATCTTTAATGAAAAAAATCGCGATTTTACAATCAAACTACATCCCTTGGAAAGGGTACTTTGACATAATAAACTCCGTTGATGAATTTGTTTTTTATGACACAGAACAATATACAAAGCGGGATTGGAGAAATCGCAATAAAATAAAAACACCAAATGGCTCTATTTGGTTAACCATTCCTGTGAATGTGAAAGGAAAATATTATCAATCTATTGATGAAACAACTGTTACTGATAATACATGGAGAAGAAAACATTGGAACTCTATTGTATCCAATTATTCTAAAGCAAAATACTTCAAGCAATACAAAGAATTATTTTATAACTTATATTTAAGTTCAGACGAAAAATTACTTAGCCAGATAAATTTCAAATTTATAAAAGTTATAAACGAGATTCTTGGGATTAAAACAAAACTTAATTGGTCTAAATCATTTAACCCACAAGGAGAAAAAAGTATCAAACTATTAGATATATGTAAGAAAACAGGTGCTAATGAATATTTATCCGGACCATCTGCCAAGAGCTATCTTGACTCCTCTATTTTCACACAAAACGGAATTAAGGTATCTTGGATGGATTACTCAAATTATAAAGAATATAACCAATTATATCCACCATTTGACCATGCAGTAAGTGTTATTGATTTAATATTCAATGAGGGACCAAGTTCATACAAATTCTTAACGAGCTTTCAAAAATAATGAATTATGGCTTTTATTTCAATAATTATTCCTGTTTATAATAGAAAAAACTATTGCGAAACTTTTTAACGATATACAGACTGAATGTCAAAAAAACAATTATGATTTTGAAGTGATTTTTGTTTGGGATTGTGAACCTGACCGATCATAGCAACAAATTCAACATTTAAAAAACACATCCTAAGCTTATTAAGAAGATAGGCCTATTACACAATTTTGGACAACACAATGCAATTATGTATTATCAAATTTAAAAATCAAATCCAGGATTTTATTTATTTATACAATCTAACTTAGAGATGTGAAAAGCATTATAGTATTCATAAAGAGAATCACTGCAAAAATAAGAGGCAAACTATCAAAGAAATGGATTGCATTCATAAAAATAATAATTGGGACAACCATTTTAATTCTCTTTTACAATTCAATAGACATTTCAAAGTTAGCTATTATAATTAAAAATTTTGGTGTTAAGGAACTGAGTATTATAGGTTTTTTGGTAATTATAAGAAATATAATCGCCTCGGTTCGTTTTAAGATATTACTAAATAAGAACAACAATATTCCTCTCAAAACAATATTTATACAATATTTTATTGGAGCATTCTATAATAATTTTTTACCTTCTTCTTTAGGAGGTGATGCAGTTAGAGTAATTCTTCTAAATAAAGAAGGATTATCAAAAACCAATTCATTTCTTTCAATAGCTACGGAAAGAACAATTGGATTCTATGCTCTTTTATTAATAGCCCTTATCAGTATATTCTTTTGGGATCTTCCAAAAAATTGGTCAGAACTTATAATCATATCATTTATTGGTTTTACTATATTTTTAGCAACATTGTTCTTTGTGAAGGTTAAATCAAATAACAATTTTCTTGCAAAATTCGGAGCCTTTATTTCAATCTTAAAGGATCAACCAAAAATTATAATAAATTGCTTAGCACTATCTCTTCTTTTCCAAATTATTGGTGTGTTTATTAGTTTTTATATTTCAAAAACTATTGATGCTAACGGCACTTTCGTTCATTTTATGACAATAGTACCAATGGTTTGGGTATTTACAATGTTACCTATTAGTTTTGGAGGGCTTGGATTAAGAGAGATTTCTTTTACATATTTACTTAGCTTTATTGCTGTTAGTGCCGAAGAAGCTGCTATGATTTCAATTGGAACTTATTTTACAATGATTTTTAGCGGGATAATTGGTCTTTTATTTATGATAAGCAACACTAATTATTTTAAAATTACTAATAAATAAACATAATGAAATTATCAGTTGTTGTTCCCCTTTATTACGATGCGCAGGTACTTAAACCTTTATGCGAACGCTTGATTCCTGTATTACGGAGTATTACCAAACACTTTGAAGTTATTTTTATTGATGATGGAAGCAAAGATGAAACTTGGACAGAAGTTATGGCCCAGAAAAAGATAATAGCTGAAATTGTTGCTATAAAACTATCAAGGAACTTTGGCCAACAAAATGCAATAGCAGCAGGGTTAGATAATGCAAAGGGGGATATTATCGTTATAATGGATTCCGATTTACAAGATAAGCCGGAAGATATACCTCTGCTTATTGAAGCTATGGAGAAAGAAGAAAAAGATATGGCTATAGCAAAATGGATATCCCGCAAAGATTCATTTAAAAAGAAAATGTTTAGTAAATTATTCCATAATTTTTCAGCAAAAACAACAAAACTTAGCTATGAGCAAGGGTTAGGAATATTCAGAGCTATAAAACGTTCAGCTTTAGAAGAAGTATTAAAAGTGAAAGAAAACACCGGGACAATTATCAGCTTAATGTATTGGGCAGGAATTGAATATACTACTGTGGGACTTCATCGTGATCCCAGGTATGCAGGCTCAAGTGGTTATAATCTTCGAAAGATGTTAAGGCTGACAGCTGACAGGATTTTTTCATACTCTCTTTTCCCTATTCGATTAGCCAGCATGATAGGTATGACCGTTGGTTTTATAAGTTTTGTGTTTGGTATTTATCTGATAATACGCAGATTACTTTTTGAAAATATTGCTACTGGCTGGACATCAACTATAGTTATTATTTCGTTTCTATTTGGACTTAATTTTTTCTTCTTAGGAATTATTGGAGAATATCTTGGTCGTATTTATATTGAATCTAAAGGTCGTCCAAAATATATAATTAGCCGCAAAGTAAAATCAAACAAGAAAATCAATGAAGAGTAAAAAAGTAATTATTTTAGGAGGCATTGGAAATGGAAGTGTTATTGCCAATGCCATTGTTGACGCGAACATACGGGGGAACAAAGAATATATTTTTATAGGATATCTAAATGACAGGGAGGAAAAAGGATCTTTGATAGAAGGCTTTCCTGTATTAGGTAAAATAAATGAAATAAAAACATTTATTGATAAGGGATATTATTTTATTAATACAATATACAGAATTGATGGCCAGCAGGAAAGAATAAAAATGTTTGAAAGCCTTAATATTCCGGACTCACAATTAGCAATATTTGTTCATCCTACAGCTTATGTCGCACCAAGTGTTGAATTAGGCCCCGGAACTGTAATTATGCCTCTTGTAGCGATTTCTCCAGCAACAAAATTTGGACGTTGTTGCTTAGTTATGGTGAGTGTAACAATTGGGCATGATAATAATATTGGTGATCACTGTCATTTTGCAGCTCAAAGTTGTGTGGGATCTTATTTAAAAATTGAAGAAGGTGTTCATATTGGTTTAAATGCAACTATTCGTGAAAATCTCATACTTTCAAAACATTCTACTTTAGGAATGGGGGCTGTTTTAACGAAAAATATGGGAGAAAAAGAAATTTGGGCTGGCAATCCGGCTAAATTTTTAAGAATGGCTGATTAATAATTTAATACTTTTACAACTATGATCCCCTTCAATAAACCTTATATCACCGGAAAGGAAGTTCATTATATTTATGAAGCTGTAGCTACCGGACACATCAGCGGCAACGGTAAATTCACCAAACTATGCCAGGAATATTTTGAAAAACGTTGGGGCTTCAAAAAAGCCCTTTTAACTACAAGTTGCACCGATGCCTTGGAAATGTGCGCTCTCCTTCTTGATATCCAAGAGGGTGATGAAGTAATAATACCTTCCTATACTTTTGTGAGTACTGCCCTTGCCTTTGTACGACAAGGAGCCATTATCCGTTTTGTTGATAGTCGTGAAGACCATCCCGGCATGGATGAAGAGCAAATAGAAGCTCTTATCACTCCTAAAACCAAAGCTATTGTTGTCATGCATTATGCCGGTGTTGCATGTAATATGGACAAAATAATGCACTTGGCGGACAAGTACAATATATTTGTTGTGGAGGATGCTGCCCAAGCTGTTGATAGTTTCTTTTTACCTAAGGGAAATCCTAAACAAGCTCCACAAGCATTAGGCTCTATCGGACACTTAGGTTGTTTCTCTTTTCACGAAACTAAAAACATACAAAGTGGTGAAGGAGGACTGCTGGCAATTAATGACGAACGTTTTATCAAGCGTTCAGAAATCCTATGGGAAAAAGGAACTAATAGAGCTGAGTTTTTTAGAGGTGAAGTCAACAAATACGGATGGGTTGACACAGGCAGTAGTTTCCTTCCAAGCGAAATAACGGCAGCTTTCCTGTGGGCTCAACTTGAAGAAGTGGATAAAATTCAAAAACGAAGAAAAGATATCTGGACGCAATATTCTACTCATTTACAAGATTGGGCAGATAAACAAGGAGTAAAGCTTCCTTTTTTGCCGACTTATGCCACACAAAACGCCCACATGTTTTATCTTGTTTGTCCAAATCCCGAATTCCGTACAGCACTTATAAGTTATCTTAGGCAACATAAAATTCACTCGGTATTCCATTATCTGAGCCTACATAGCAGTCCCTACTATCATGCAAAACATGATGGAAGATCCCTTCCACACTCCGACCACTACACAGACTGCCTGCTGCGACTCCCTTTCTTTTATGAATTAACTGAAATTGAAAAAATCTGCAAAGTCATAAGCGACTTTAAACTTTAAAAATATAACCAACCTTAAATATTAAAAATGCTAAGTACTACTCAAAACTACGCCAAAACTCTTTTTATCGCTCTAATGGGCTTTGCCCTTTTATGGCATTTTTGGTCTTTATCATACAGCCCCCTACCATGGGAAGATGAAACATTTTTTGCCTCTATAACCCACTCTTTTATAAATGGTAAAGGCTTTCATTTAGCTGTAAGATCCTTACAAACCAATGGAGAACCGGTATTAACCTATGGTCCTGTTTATTTTTTTCTTACAGGGCTTATAACTAAAACATTAGGTTTTGGCCTATATAGTTTTAGATTGGCAAATATGTTAGCAGCAATTATTTCAGTTTTTCTATTTTACAAGATATCCCGAAAATTGGCATGGAAACAAAGAACAATCTATATATTCACCATCCTATTAGCCTTTGATGTTATTTTTATTCAAAATGCACATAGTGGGCGCATGGATATAGTAGCTCTTGCTTTTTTATTAAGCTCAATTAATCTGTATCTCTCAAATAATACTACGATCACAAAACAAGCAATAATTGCCACCCTAAGTACTTTGGCTGTTCTCACCACCTTAAGAATAGCTGTTCTTGTTTTACCCTTTTTAGCTCTTTTGTTTTTTAATAATATCAACAATAAACAATATAAAGAGGCTGCAACTTTATTTTTTACTTCAATTGCCCTTTATGTAATCTGGATTATAATTGCTTTTGGTTCTTTTTCAAGTTTTATTGCAAGATACACCCAAAATAGTTTCGGCAACGATCCGGATTCAACGCTGGCTTCTGCTTTTCTTGGTGGTAACTTAGTAATTCAACCATATCAATATCCGATGGTAATAATCGGGTTGGCAGCAATAATATATTTAATAAAAACACAGTATAAAAATCTATTGTTTTGGCATCTTATACTTCCCATTCTTTGTTTCTATCTCTTGGTAAAAGATACCGGTGCTTACTCAGCCTTAGTCGTTCCCTTTTGGTATATGCTCATAGGTTTCGCTTTTGAGGAACTAAGCATCAATATTAATAAGCGCTTTACACGATTTATTTCTTTAAGCCTGGTAATGTTGCTCTTAATAGTGAATGGAGGAGTATTTATTCTTAAATCTACTACCATTTTAACTACCATACCTCAACGCAGTAACAAACAATTAACTACTTGGGTGCAAAAACAGCTTCCTGCCCAAAGTCGTGTTATTGGTGATAAACAATTCTATTATGCAGTCATAGAATCAAATTCTGACTTTAAATACATCTTACAATATCCATCTAATGAGCACATTGTTATCCCCTACACGAAATCTTATCTGCCTGATTATTTATTTGTATCGGAACAAACTCCTCCTGAAATAATTGAGATATACAAAAAATATTTCATTTTTAAAGAAACATACAACTACAGCCCAAAAACACAACCAAACTTCTTTACAAAGCTTATCCAAAAACTGCCAATGCAAATCCATACAAGCTTAGGGGGAAAGCTTATTAAAATAACTCAAAAAACTTCTTCTGATTAGTCAAGCTATAATAAAAAAAGGAATTAGCTACAAATTCATACTATATGTATCAACCATCTGTTTGATCAGGATAAAAGTGAGGATTGGCAAGCATAGCCAATATTATAATTAATACTATGGTGTAAGGATTTAGAGAAGCAGTCAGCCACGATTCCACCGATATTGAAAACAATACTGCAAATAAGGCAGCCCATATCATAGGAGTATATTTGGATGCCCTGAAAAAGTTCACTAACCAGCCCAAACAAAAAAGAACTAAGCCAACTAAGCCCGTATCTAACCATATAGTAAGCCAACTATTATGCACATTCCCTTGATGACCGTGTTGCATGAAATAATCATAATATTGAGCCAAGACTGTTTCATTATAGGTAAAGCCTTTGCTAAACCAATAATTCTCATGTATATGCTTCCAGGCAACTTCGGCTGCAAACACCCGACCTGAACCTGACTCTAAAGTATCCAAACGAAAAAAATCCTGCAAATTAAGGTAAGTTACTATCTCAATGAAATTAGCCATCACCAACTGGTAGGATATAAATATTACAACCATGGCAATAAAGCCTATAACAGCTTCACGCTTTATAAGTTCCCAAGCTAAAATGAATAACAAAGCAGAAATGATGCCTCCCCTTGATCCACTAAAAACCAAGGAAAGCCCTATCAGGGCATAGACAAGGATTATTTGACGCTTAGAGAATAGTTGCTTATGAAAAGCAGTAATATAGGTAAAGAGCATCAAAAACATAAAACTATAGATACCAAGACCATTAGGATTGCCCAATAAACCGGAAAAGCGTTCTCCCTTAAAAATCACAAAAGCAGGTGTTGTAAAACGTAAAATCAAACCCACAGCCAATACAACAGCACCAAGCAAGCTAATATGAAAAAGAAAACGCTCACGCTCATACTTCAAAAGCAAATACACCAAGCCGGGTACTACTAATAATAAAAGGAAATAAGAAAAAGTTTTTTGAAAAGCATAAAACAATCGAGGACTTTCCAATAAAGCAAAAAATGCAACGATAAAAAAAGCAATAAAAGGCTTAAAAAAATTGTAGCTATACTCCTTTTGCTTGAAAGCAAAATAAAAAAAAGCAAGAACTATTATCAATACCATTTTAAGATCCTTGGCAAAGAAAAAAATTGCCTGCCTGCTATCACTTAAAGTCAGCACCAACCAAAAGCCTAAAAGCAGCCATAACCACTCACCCCTATTCTTCAATAAATACATGTGAAGGGGCATAACAAAATAGACTAAGGGACCGGTAAAAATACCTAAGGCTATCCAAAACAGCAATATTAGGTAGTTTTGCTTTTCAAGTAAGGCTGTGCGCACGAATTGTATCATGTATGTTCTTCTGTTATCCTTTTAATTTCCTTAATGGTTAAGTCTGCAACCCTATGCCAAAGGAATTTTTCTTTAATTCGTTCTCTTGAAGCTTGCTTCATAGCCAACAATTTATTCTCAGGCATAGCTATCATGCGTTCAATAGCTTCCTTCAATTGAGCTTTATCTCCCGGCTCTATAAGAATACCATTTTTTGAGTCAACCTGCTCACTAACAGCACCAACATCCGAAGCAATTATAGCACAACCACTCGCCATTGCTTCTAAAATAACAGTTGGCATGCCTTCGCTCCAGGAAGGACAAAGCAAAACATCACTTGCCTGAAGCAGCTTCTTAATTTTTTCTTCTTCATGAAGAGTTCCATAATATTTTATATTATCAAAACCTTTCAATTGCTTTTCAACAGGAATAGGACCGATAAAGTGAAATTCTGAGTTATGAAAGCTTGTTGTCATATTATTTTCCAACACATAAGTTAATTCTTCTATGCCTTTACGACGTTCATAACGTCCGATAAAAATGAAGCTCCTTTTACCGGTAATTTTTATATCCTTAGTATTCACCAACCAGTCATTTGTAATTCCTATCGGTATCTCTGATATAGAAGCAAAGGAAACAAGCTTCTTGTGTATAGTTGTGAGTTTACCTCCTAAAGAAAACAATATATCTGCTTTTTTAAGGTTATAAAGAGTAGGCAATCTTAATAAAAATTGCTGAAGCTTGATATTAAAATTGACAGCCTTTTGAAACATTTCTACACCATGAAAATTAATTCCGGTCTTAATTCTATTCCAATCTTTTAGTTTTTTCTGTTTTGCGAGAAAATACCAACCTGCAAAACCTTGGATATATACAAAATCAGGTGTTGAATCTTGCATAAGCTCCTTAAAAACCCTTTTTGAAAAAATAAAGTTTTCAACAATATAATGTCCGGGATATCTACCTGATTTAGCAAAGTAAATCGGGAAAAAACGTATCCTATTTAACTCTTCTTCAGAATATCCTTCATAACTCTCGGGAATACTTTTTCCTTCAGGTAAACCATAATATACATCCACCCTTACATCGGCTCTCGCTAAATACTTAGCCAAATAATAAGAGTGTTTCTGCATCCCACCCATGGTAAATGGGTAAATTCCGTCTGTAAGAAGTACTATTCGCATAAAATTGTTTTACTTAGCTTATATTGATTGCAGTTGGAATCCTTAAATGATTCAGCTTATCATAAAACCACAAAATACCGCCTGTCGCCATTAAAAATAAAAAAGGCATACAAGTCAAAAAATAGCGAAACTCAAAAATTGTACTGACGCAAAGTAAACCAATAATAACAGATAATACAGGTATGAATAATAGAATACCGATTTTCAGCTTTGCTACCAAGAGCCAAATACCAAAAAACAAGCAACATAAATATGAAAGGCTGAATATTATCCTAACCACTTTATCAATATACACAGTTTTAAGAATATTTGGCATATAGGCACTTCCATATCTTAATGTTAGATTCCGTAAAGGCAGAATTTGTGCCTTGATTTTATCCAAAAAGTTTTGTTGTGTACGCAAAACTGTTAAATGTTTATTAGCTAAATTGATAACTTTTTGATCAATAACAGTATCATATCCGGGTTTGCTTAAAAACTCAAGATAAAGTGTTTTTAAGTTTTGCATATCAGATTCTGTAAAAGGCTTGTTATAAAAAAAAGATGCAGACACCGGCATTTTGCTATCTGAATTATTGTTTCTAAACCATTCAGCCTCACTACCTGGCTCAAAATAAGCTGTTTCGCCTCCCCAAGTTCTAATCAAAGTTCTGATCTCATTCCAACCTTCACTATAAATCTTACCATAAGAAATGTGACTCGGAGTTTGCATAGGAATAAATTGATGAAAATGAACGTAATTTCTATATGTCCAAAGACCTGTTAATATAAGGAAAGGGAATAAAAAAACAGCTCCAAACTTAAATTTTGATAACAAATTTTCATAATGTTGAAAAAAGATATAAAGACCCCACAGAGGTATCAATACACCTAAAAAAGGACGAAGAAACATTATCCAAGTTAACATTAAACCCACAAGAGATGTTTTCCATAAACTTTTGTTATCCCTATTGATTAATGTAATATATATAACTAAAGACAGAAGACTAATTGCTAATCCTTCTGTTATTGTTTGATAATCAAAAAAGACACTTACAGGATACAGAAAACTAAGAATGTATGCAATTATAAAAGCTTTTGAATGTTTAAATATAAGAGCAGCACTTTTGGCCAGATAAAATGCTCCTAATGCTCCTATTATAGTTTGAAATAGTATAATTAAAACTAATGTTGTATTCTGGGAGGCGAAAACTCTAAAAACTAAGTATAAAGCAGCATAACCAGGCATCCTACCGGCGTAGGGCATATCATCTCTATAAGAATAAAGTCCCTCTGAATACAGCTTTTCAGCAGGTGGAATAAAATACCCATAATCATTAGCCTTAAAACCAAATAGTTTTGTAATTGTCCTATCTTCAGGGCTGATTGAATTTATAGAATAACTCAATATCATTACAAGAATAAACCGGTAAAGTAGTGCAACTATTAAGTATTTTAAATCTGATTTTGTCATATAACGGAAAGTTTACATAATAATTTAAAAAACACTTTTTTATCAATTCTATCTTACATAAAAAAACTCATTCTTTCCTATTTAGCATTAATGCTTCCCTGTATTCACTATGAAGTTTTGCAAAGTGCTTTTCAGGGTCATGTGATTTATTTAATTTATATTTTCTAAATTATTTGCCAAATCTTTTTAAAAAACCAATTAAATCCCTTTACACGCCATAATCCTATATTGTATAGTTTTGAGTAAAGTTGTAAATAAGCTTTACTTGATTTTGAAAAGATGGGGCTTTTAGGTATTATAGATTCAACAGCCAATAACAAGGATTGATATTCAGAAGCTGTAATTAATGTCGTTACATAACCATAATTCACCTGAGTTAAAAAAGAAATTAAAGTACCACGCAGTTGCTTTTTATTTTTTGGTGAAATAAGTATATTTCCGAAATTATGTATATAACAACTTATTCCTTCAAACATAGTATCTAAAGCTACAGCATGACTTTGTTTTGTTCTATTATCATCTATTCTGTAAAAGCATTTGGGACTTGTTTGTCTTAGAATTTTATAGTTCACTTCAGATTCCAATAAGGCTCGCGTATGAAATTCTACATCTTGCAAACGGAGAAAGCTCTCATCAAAACCCTTTAGCTGTTTTTTTACAAAGGAGCTTTTCCAAATAGGAGACATTGTGTGCCAGGGCAAATCATGACTTAAAAATTGCTTTAAATGATTTCTCTTTTTTGGTCTCCATATCATTGAGCTATCACCAATTTTCTTGTAAAAAGTACCGACAGGAAAAACAGCGAAATCTATATCCTGATTGTCATTCATAAAAAGCACCCTTTCGCTTATGCACTCAGAGGTCATCAAGTCATCAGAATCGAAAAATAACAAATATTCACCTTTAGCATTTTCAATGCCTATATTTCTACAAGTTGATCCTCCCTTAGGTGCACGCTTTCGCTGAAATAATTTTATACGAGCATCTTGCTTCACATATTCATTAATAATTGCAAGAGAATTATCAGTGGAACCGTCGTCAATAATTAAAGCTTCCCAATTCTTATAATCCTGTACAATTAGCAATTCAATAGTCTCCCTAATAAATTCTTCCTTATTGAAATTGGGAATTATTATAGAAACGAGTGTTGTATTAGTGTTATTCATTGGTGTTATCCTGATGTTTTTGAAAGTATAATTTATAAAGTTCACTACTCGTTATTCCCTTGGTATCAAATATTCCCATTTTTATTAACTCGGTCGCAGGGATTAGTATTTGTCTTGTATCAATGTTTCGTTTGACCACTTTTGCAGGAGCACCGGCTATAGTGGTTCCTTCTTCATGAAAAGATTTTGTGACAACACTATTTGCGCCAATAGCTGTGTTATTTGGGATTTGACAGTGAGCAACAAACTTTACGCCTGGTCCAATATAAACATTATTTCCAATAATCGCTGATTTAGAATCACTGCCAGCTTGAATTCCTATATTTGTTGAGATATGTATTCGGCAGTTCTCTCCAATTCGAGTCCCTTTACTTATCCTAATTGGACCATGATGCGCAATACTTAGTCCCGGACCACATGTGTTTGGGTATATATTTATTAGAAGTTTAAGACCTAATTTCTGATATTTCATTCGAAGAAGAGTTACAAATAGTCTATTGATTAATCCTGATCTGCAATTCATTCTATATTCAATCTTTCTCATTAATTTTTGGTATTTCCATCTGTAATCTGGAAACAATGTAGAAATAAGAAGTTTTTTAATACTGAAATGTTGTACCGGAATTCCTAATGCCAGTCTATCCGCGTCAAGGTAGAACTTAAGATCTTGTTTGTTTTGAATCATGGATTTATAATTTAAGGATGTATTGCCTAATTTGTTCTGCTTTTCTAAAACCAAAGATTTTTAGAGCTAAGCGATAAGCAAAATTCAGATTCTTTATTGGTTTTCCTTTTAAGTATTTAAGATAGAAACTTTCTCCTGAGTCTAAATCGTAAAGGCTTATTTTTTGAAGCAACTGAAAAATCTTACTTAAAAAGAAATCGATATTCTCTTCAACGTATTGTTTTTGGTTATCTAAAAGCCAATTATAGAAGCCCCAACGTAGGTCTAGGTATTGAGTCAATCTGGCGAGTTCTCCTCTTTGTGATATCTGACCCTCCGAACGTACTCGTACTATTGTCTTAGCTTCATCATCATATAATACTTCATCTTTTATTTGCAACAAACGAAACATCAAATCAGCCTCCTGACTGCTTTTAAGACTTTCATTCCAACCATTGACTTTTTCAATATATTGCCGATTCCACAGATTGGCACTGGTAATACCAAGTTGAGTTACAAACAAACTTTTGAAAGGCTTATCTTTGCTAACGATGATTTTTTCTTCCTTTCCTTCAAGATCACGTTTTATGTAGGTTGCTGCAATAAAAGGAAAATCATAACTTGTATTTTGAAGCAAGGCAACTTGATGTTTGATTTTATCAGGCATTAAGAGATCATCAGCATCCAAAAATTGCAACCACTCACCTTTACTCAATCTCAAGCCCTTGTTACGAGCTGCTGGAGCACCGGCCTTTTGTTCTTTATCAATGATAAGTTCTGGATATTGCTGTTTTAATTGCTCTAACTTAAACCAAGTTCTGTCAGTACTATTATTATCTATGCAAATAACCTCAAGCGGACTATAATCCTGTGCAAAAGCAGAAACAACACATTCTTCAATATAATCTTCAACGTTATAGGCGGGGATTATAATAGATATAAGCATGTCTGTCTGAAATATATTTATGTATTACCAAAAAAAGGTTTTTTCAGGCATATTCTTAAGTACCGCAGAAACTTCTGAAAAAGAAGAATTCTTCTGGTATATAAGAAATTCACATTTCGCTAATAAGTACATATCAAAGATGCTATCTTCCAGTTGTTTTTTTGCATAGCTATAGTCTCCGGTTCTTATTGCATAATGATGTAAACCACAATCTGCTGGTTTCTTACTAGGATACAACTTTGGGTAGGTGATAACTTTTTTATATTTTTTTTTAAATTCAATCTCAACTTCAGGAGCATCAGTAGCTAAAAAAATTGAAGGTGTATTATTGCAAATTTGGCTTATAATTTTAAAAACGGTTTTAACAGATGCTGCTGGAATCTTATCTGTGCTTCTTATATGAACACCAATAACTCCATTCGAAAGATTATGCTGAAAGGCAAAAGTATCAATTTTATTTTGTAATTCTACTTGAAGTTGTATGTGATAATTTAAAATTTCAGGTTTGTAAAAGGGGTAAAAGTCTGCAAAAAACACCAAATCCTCTTTTCTTGAATTAAGGAATCCTCCAAATGGCATTGCATTTTTTCTGAATATTGCTATGAGTGCATCAATGTCTTTATTTTTAGTTTTTAATGTCTTATTTGGATGCCAGTACCCTAATAGCTTACCTAAAGTACCCTTTGGATTGAACCTTGATATCTTTTGAAAAAACACACTCTCTTCAGCATGGAATAAATCATAAATTGTAGCTAGTTCATTGTCTTTAAAAACTAGTGGATAATATGTTGATTTTTTAGATATATTTATAGTTTTCCATTCTGTAATATATTCAACATCACGTAGCTGAAAAAATTGAAAAAATGTATTAATTCCTTTTTCAGAGTACACGCCATCACTCCAATCAATAAAAAGAATTCTTTGTTCCTTTTTAGCATACTCTATTGCTGCCGCAACAGTAATTAGACGATTTCCTAAACCGGCTACTCCTTTATTTATAAGATATTTTGACATCCTTTTATTTTTATTTTACCAAAACATCATTAAAAAATATATTTTTGTTCTTATCAGCATTAAAATATTTTAAAAAAATTTTTAGAATTGTTTCTAAGCTCAAAAAGGAGATGTTTTTGATCAATAATATTATTGATGATTTTTGAAATTTCTTGAGCACTTGCACTTACATCTACTAACCACCCGTTTTCTTTTATAATCTCTGGTATCCCTCCTGTATTAGTACCTAAAAGAGGAATGCCAAAACTTGCAGCCTCTTGCATTGATACGGGAACACCTCCCTCTGTCCTGCTTAACTGAATAAAAAGATCAACATGAATATTCTTGTAGTATTCTAGAATCTCGTGATTCGGTGTAGCACCTTTAAGTTCCCAGATAATATTTTTCGACCATAATCCAAATCGCTTAAGATAATCAACTTGGTTTGTGGCATTATTTGCTGTAATTGATAAGGAAGTTACCGTACGCATATAAACAGGATGCTTTTTAGAAGCTAACATTCATTTTTATCTTTATAATAAGGATGTAATTTAGAATGATCATTTTCAATAAGAAGGGCTTACGGTTTAAATTTATTAAAATAACCTTTAGCATAATCTCCCCATTCAGATAATGCGTGTTCCCTTTTATGAATATAGGTATTAGGGAACCAATTCCAAACACGATTACTAATAAATCCTGACTCATAGTGCCAAAACCATTGATGCTTGTCAACATAAATGTCAAAATTATATTTTATTACCTTTGCTAGTAAATAAGGATTAATTATATCATCATCATCTAAGCGAATAATATATTCTCCTTCTATGTTATTTCTGATTATGTAATCTGTTGCGATTTGAAGTTTTTCTTCTTTTGTGCCTTCAAAATTTATTTTAATAAATCTATTATCATTTTTGTCAAATATTGAATGACCTCCAATTAGCAAGGCTATCCAGTTTTGAAAGGATTGCTTTTGAAGTGAATGCATACATAGTTTCCATAACTGTGGTCGAATAGCATCTTGAAATTTCTCCAGTGTACGAGGAATTATAAAAATAAATTTATTCATTTTAAATTAAATAATTAATTATACAATTTATAATAAATATTTTAATGTTGTTAATGCTTTTTTAAAGAAGGTCTATTCAAATTAAATTTTTTTATTAAAATAATCAAAATTGTTTTTATTGTGTAAAGTGGGTTACCAAAAAGGAGTAAATAAATATTTTTTTTATCTGATAGTGTTAATGTAATATCAGATTTATTTGTTTTCTTATAACAAAAAACATCATATTTAATTATGTGATTTATAAAATTTTTAGAAACGCTTTTATATCTATGCTTAAGTAATTTGTCACTTTTATTCATGTTCCATAGTTCTTGATAAACGATAAATTGCTCAAATGCCTTTTGAAAGCTATTTAAACTACTGTGTATACCATCTTTATGTATTCGGTAAACACCTCCAACGACATTAAGACAATACCCTTTACTATTCTTTAATGAATGATATACTATATGTGCATCCCTAATGTATTTGTATTTATCTGATAAAAGGGTAAAATCAATATTATTTCGTATAGTTAAAGTTAGCATCTTTGTTAACCAATATCTGAAATGATCTTTCATTTCAAATGAAAGACCAACTGAAGAAGGATGTACTACATTTTGATATCTGTCAACATATGGAGGATGTTTAGGTGAAATAATAGAATAAATATGACTACAGAGGTTATAAGACTTATTTTGTTCAAGAAATAAAACTTGTTCTTCTAATTTATTTTCATATATCCAATAATCATCTCCTTCACAGAAACTAATGAAGTCGCCTTTGCAAGCATATAATGTTCTAACGAAGTTATTTGACATCCCTAATCTGTTTTTTAATTTAGGAAGTAAAGAAATAAGTTTTGGATATTTCCGTACGTATTCTTCACAGATTCTTCGAGTATTATCGGTACTATTGTCCTCTCCTATAATTAACTTAATTGGAAATGTTGTGTTTTGCTTCAAAACACCTTCAATTGCCTCTTTTATAAAAGGCTCATGATTGTATGTAATCATACAAACACTTACCTTTTCAAGGGTTTTATTTTTCGCCATCTATTCTTAATTATGCTAAAAAAGGTACCTGTTAAAAAGAAGGGAGTTAATAAAATTAATAAGACTGCTTGGAGCTGGAATTTGTTGATATATAAATCTTTTATACTTATTAAAAACAGCTCTTGTGCACTCATTGGTGATAACCAATTAGTTAAGGCATGAATATGTTTTAAATGTCGTTTAAAATATAATTTCCATGAATTAATTTCAATTAATTTTAAAAATTTAAAGTAATGAGTAAACGAAATAATTATTTGTTCTTTCTGTGAAAGGGAAGTCCAAACTCCTGTTCCTGTGACTCGATATACTGCGGTATGCCGTTCTAAACAAACAAAATCACCATATTTCGAGAGATAATATGCTAAAAATTTGTCTCCAGAAGGTTGATCTCCTAAACCTTCCAAAAATGTATCCAAATTTTTAATATTTCTAAAGAATATTGTACGTGTTGGTGGAATAAAACCATTTAATACATCTTTGGTTTTTTTTACTCCATTTTGAGTATTGTTATTAAAATTAAATTTGTTATTGTTTAATACATATTGGTAGCTATAAACTAAAGAAAAATTGCTGGTTTTTTCTAATATTTCATATTGCATTTGAAGCTTTTTAGGATCTATCCAATAATCGTCTCCTTCGCAAAGGGCAAAATACTTACCTGAGCATTCTCTTAATGTTCTAACAAAATTACCCATCATTCCCAAATTTTTCACTGGTTTTGGCAACAATTTAATTATACTAGGGTGTTTGTTTTGATATTCTTCACAAATTTTTCTTGTATCATCTTCACTAGCATCTTCCCCAATGACCAATTGAATTGGAAATGAGGTCTCTTGCATTATCACACTTTCAATCGCGTCTTTAATATATTTTTCGTGATTATAGGTAATCATACAGATGCTTACTACTGGAATTATGCTATGGTTTTCTTCTATCACATCATCTATCATATTTCGATTGACAATTTTAAGCATCTTCTATCTCGTTCTTTAATTCTTTGTGCAGGTACCCCTGCATAAATATTCCATTCTTGCAAATCTGAATTAACAAAACTCATAGCACCAACAGCTACCCCCTCTCCGATAGTTGTATTTGGCATTATTATGCTTCCTGCTCCAATTTGAGACAGCCTTTTTATTAGTATCACACCCCCTGTAACTTCAGTAAACTGTTCAGGGACCATTGGGCTTATTAGATGTTGTCCGGAAAAGTCATCTGTAGCGCTAAATAGTATGCACCGAGGAGAAAGGCCGGTAAAATCTTCCATTTCAATTCCAAATTTTCCATAGAGTGCAGAATATGCTCCTATATGTATGTAGCTACCAAGTTGTATGTCTCCTGACAAAATGCAGAAATCATCAATCCTCACATTGGAGCCAATAGAAATTAGTTCAGGACTGTATATTGATGCTTTGTCAGATATAAGCACATTAGTACCACATTTTTTAAACCCTAATCTCCTGATCGCTTTTGTATTTAAAAAAGCCATTTTATAAAGCGTTTTTTATTATTGAGCAGATGTGTTTTACGTTCTCTAAGTCCAAATCAGCATATATCGGTAAGCAGATCACTTTTTCTGCAACATCATTAGCTATGGGCAGATTGGCGGGTATGGCAGAAGGTAATCCTTTGTAGGTAGGAAAATTGCTGATAAGCGGATAAAAATATCTTCGCGAAAAGATATCATGGGTTTTTAAGTACTCATAAAATTCATCTCGGCTAAGACCGTATTTCTTTTCATCTATTAAAATAGGAAAATAAGAGTAGGCATGCTTAATGCCGGGAAGATCCGGAAGACAGCTTATACCTTGAATCTGTGATAACTCCTTATGATATAACTCATTTATTTGCTTACATCTTTCACGCGCTGCATCTATGTGCTTAAGTTGTAGCAATCCAAAAGCAGCCTGCACTTCATTCATTTTGGCATTGATGCCGGGTGCTACAACAGTAGTTTCTCCCCTAAACCCAAAATTCTTAAGATCATCAATATGTCGCTTCATTTTTTCATCATGACATATAATGGCTCCACCCTCGAAGGTATTGAATACCTTAGTGGCATGAAAGCTAAGTGTGCTAAGATCACCAAAATTAAGAATCGATTGGCCATTGACTTCCACTCCAAAGGCGTGAGCTGCATCATAGATTAGTTTAAGGTTGTATGTATCAGCTAATCTTTGAAAAGCATCGAGATCGCAGGGATTGCCATAAACGTGTACTGGCATAATTGCAGTAGTAGTGGGAGTTATAGCTGCTTCTACTTTCTTAGGATCAAGATTATAGGTATGAGGTTCTATATCTGCAAATACAGGTTTTATCTTATTCCACCACAAGGCATGGGTTGTAGCTACAAAGCTAAAGGGCGTTGTGATAACTTCGCCACTAATTCGAAGCGCCTGCAGTGCCGTAATAAGAGCAAGAGTACCGTTGCTAAACAAACAAATATGTTTAACACCTAAATAATCACATAGTTCTTGTTCCAATTGTTGATGAAACTGTCCGTTATTTGTAAGCCATTTCGATTCCCATATCTTTTCAAGATAAGGTATAAATTCCTCCAAGTCCGGTAATAGAGGTTGAGTGACTAATATTTTATTGGCCATATTTATTTTTTAATAAAGGGTTGAATATTAAGAGATGCTTATTTAGTAAAACATACTCTCTGTGCGCAATACTGCAATCATTTCAATGCTGTCGAATGCTTATATGCTACTGTAACAAAAGAGTAAACAAATGTTCAATTGAATGTTTGTTTTACTTATGAAAGTATGGATCAGATTAATGGCGGAAATTTTAATTCTTTTATTGTTATTTTTTTTGCATTATTTCCTTTGATGCATATTAACTGAAACTCCAAAATCAAAAACTAATGATTAATAATTGTTCCTTGATTGTTGATTCATTGATAATTGATCATTGTTCATTGTTCACTGTAATAGCTTCGCCTCGGTGGATCACAGAAGCAACCCTCCAAGGCAATGTCAAATTTAACTTAAATACAGCAAATAACAAAGTAGCTAATAAATTCTAAAACTGCTTAAATCATCAATCAAAGATGCTTAGAAAACACATTGATAAAGAAATATTGTAAGGGAAGTATAGACAATTAAACAATTTCATCATAAAGTATTTCTCCGTGGAGTTTGCCATGAGCTACTTTTACAATACGATTACAGTATTTAAGTGTTGTTTTTCGGTGGGCAATAATAATGAGGGTTAATTCACCATCAGCCAAGTTTCGAATTGATTCAGTGATTTCTTCTTCAGTTTTTGAATCAAGTGCTGAAGTGGCTTCATCAAAAAATAACACATCGGCTCCGGCATAAAGAGCCCTTGCTATGCCGACTCGTTGACGTTGACCACCCGATAATTTAGTCCCTCGTTCTCCAATATTTGTATGGATAGTTTTAGGCAGGGTTTGAATAAAATCCCATAAAGAAGCTTGTTTAAGTGCCCGCTCCAAACGAAGTAAATCCACCTCCTTGTCTTTAAGTCCGAAGGCCACATTTTCAGCAATGGAACTGTCAATTATATAAACTTCTTGTTGAACATAGCCTATTCGGTCGCGCCAGGACTTAAGGGTCTCTTTATTCAAAGTAATATCATCTATGATAATTTCACCCTCTGTCGGCTCCCAAAATCCAAGAAGCAGATTCATAAGGGTGGTCTTGCCTGAGCCTGATTCTCCTATTAAACCAATGTTTTCTCCTTTTTTTATGCTTAGATTAATATTGCTAAGGACTTCGTTATTTGCATCGGGAAATTGAAATGAAAGATCTTTAATTTCAATTGCTTTATTAAATTCAATTTTATGATCCTGAACTTTGTCAGGCACAAAACCGGTTGCTTCTCCAATAATGTCAAAGGTATATTGATAACCTTTGATACTGATAAGGGCTAACATTATACGGTTGGTAGATGGAAGAATACGATAGGCAGCAAGGGCATATATTCCAAGGAGGGCAGCCAAACCGGCACGATCGGGCAGAAACCATAAACCATAGGCTGTTATGGCAAAAACAGTGATAACCATACCTGTTTCCAAAACCTTGGTAGGTGCTGCATTATACACTGTGCGTCTAATGTTTAGCTTTACAATACGACCAATATAATCTGCAATACGCTTCCGAAAAATTGCCTGTGTATTTGTGATTTCCACATCGGGATAACCATGGACACTTTGAAAAATACTTTTTGTAAGCTTGGGAGCTATAGTATTTGCTTCTTTTTCAAGCCTGAGAGCTCTATCCTTAACCCAAGAGTAAAAAAGAAAAAATACGGGTAAAACGGTTATTGTTAAGAGTATAATAGCCTTTGGATCGTAAAGAAAAAGACCTACAAGAATAAGTACTAATATAAACAGCTCATTGAGCAGATTAAAAAGTGGCAGAACTATTTGATTTGCAAACTGGCTGGGAATTGTATTGATATTACGAAGTATAATATTGGAGTTGGTTTTTTTAAAAAAAGGAAAGCCTCTGCTGTAATACAACTGATGCAGCTTGTTGGCGAAATATTGATATAGGGACAAGGAAAAGCGTGCTTGGGAACGTATAATTAAAATACTTGCAATATTTTTTAAAATGATGGCTGCAACTATAAGTCCGGCAAGAGTAAGAATGAATTGGTTTTCGGATCTAAAACCAACTATTGTATATACTTTGCTGACAAGATGGTGAGATTGTATAACTCCGGGTTGCAAAATAACAGAAAAAAGAGGTAAGAATGCGGCCAAACCGATCAACTCAAACATGGAGTTCAGAAAGAGAAGGACAATCATTTTAAAGGACTTCCTATGATAAGCCGGAGGCAAAACCTGTCTAAGCTGTAAAATAGTCCCAACTATTAAATTGTTTTTAATTAAGTCCTTTACTTTTTGATACATAATGCTATCAGTTTCATATTCTTCTATGCCACTCCCCTTAATAGCGGTCAAAATTAGTATAATTGAACTTAATAACGAAAAAAACCGGAACTTGTTTCAAAAGGTTGCTTCCTTAATAATCCCGAAATAATTATTTAAAAAAAAGTAATTGTCATCCTCATTTTTTATCTTCAAAGAATCGAAGACCTAACTTTAATAAACAGATGCACTACGTCGTAATTGTACCAACAAGCCATCTCCTTTCAAATATCTTTATTATAAAGAATTAACACTCATTTTAACCTTTATAAAACATCTTGTAACTTTTTTATATTATTGCGTATATTGGTGTGTTAGCAGCAAGCGTAAGATAACCTATAGTATGAACATATTTATAGACTCAAATATATTGTATCAAGACTACTTCTTTGAAAATAAGTCAAACAAGAAGTTACTAGAATATTGCAAAGAAGGTTTGCTCAATTTACATATGTCTGAAATTGTAAGACTTGAACTTAAACGACAATTTCAAAAAGAAATTGAAAGTAAAAACACCGAACTTCAAAAATTAATCAAAGAATTAAAACGACTAAAAGTCGAACGAGAAATAAATGTTATTCCTATTGACGAGCATTTAAACAAGTTTGACACTTTCTATAATCGCCTAAACTCATTTGACAACTTTTTTATTATACATTACAAAAATGAATTTCTACCTGACATTATAGACAGGGCGATTAATCGTAGAAAGCCCTTTACAGAAGAAAAGTCGGAGTTAAAGGATGCTATAATATGGAAAACTTATTCTGATTTTGTTGAAACTAATAACACGTCTGATTGTGTTTTATTGACAAATAATACGTCTGATTTTTGCGACAAAAAAGACAAATCAAAAATCCATTCAGACTTAACCACTGACACTAATAAATTTTCAGTCATTAATAGCTCATACGACTTCATAAAAATATATGCAAAAGAACTTGAGAGTCCAGACAACAAGTTTTTAGCCTACATGAAGCAAATAGACGTTGATGACAATTTTACTATAGAAATTATAACGAAGAATTTTGAGAAAAACATTGAAGAAGAAATGCATAATAGAATTGACAATATGCACCCTTACGACCTTATAGACATAGATTACTTATTAGACGGACAATTGGTAAGTTATGGTTGCGAAATCTTGGAATGTTCAGATGTAGAATATGAAGTACTCAACGATACAGCCCTTGTTTCGGGCATTGTATATGCTTGTTGTGAAGTTGAAATATTAGAATACAATGCGGTTAGAGATCCAGGGGAAGACTCATATAGAAGCATAGATGAAGTTAACGTTACATTTAAAATTCATTTTAACTTTGATATGAAAAAGGACGAAGTTTATTCAGACTTTGAAATAACAGATATAAGCATTTCAGACGTAGATTAAAAACGCCAGCTACCAACACGGGTTTTGCGTCAGGCGGGATAACGTGCAAACTTGGAACTTTGTGCTTCTAATGAACTTAAGTAATAAATTGAAACTTTGTGCTCCGAAACCCGACCGAATGCAAAGCCCCGGAACGTTAGCGATAATTAAAAAAACAGACAACATAGATGAAATACTTAACAGAATTAAATATTAACTATCCAGACATCGTCAGAGTTGCAATAAGTCCAATGATAATTGCAATTTTGGCAATTGCTCTTCCTTTATTAATTCAGACTATCAGTCGAATTGAAGATAAATACAACTCGACTAAATTGATTGTTGTATTTAAGAGCGAATCTATTTATAAGTCATTCTGGACAATCCTGTTTCTATCAATTTTATCACTTATTTGTTGGGTATTGCAGTTACCTAGAGTAGCAGATTTTGGCGTGTTTAATGATATTTTAAATAACTCAGCATTCCTTTTTATCATAATCAGTACAATACTTTTAATAATTGCAACACTTAGACTTTTCGGCTTAATATTATCATATTTTCAAACGGAAAAATTATTAAATAGGCTTATTAGAAAGTATAATAAATCTATAAAAACAAAGCATAACAGGAAAGTGTTTCGCACAATAAGTAATTTATCTAAAAAGGTTTATGATTTTTTAAAATTTAAATCAAAACAATTAATAATAAAACTTACAAATTGGTTCAAAACAAAAAGAAAAAGAAACAGAAAAAATAAGACAAGTAAAAAGACTCTATATTTTGAGGCTATATCATCCATATTGTTTTTTTCAATACAAAAGGCAGATGGACCATTATCTCGTAGGTTATTAGAGTTTTATTTCGATTCTTTTATTTCTTTTAGAAAAAACAAGAAAGATAAAATCGTTGAATATCCGCAGGAATATTATGACGCTGTCTTTGAAGCAAATGGATTACTTTGTTTACAAAAGAGACGCCCTATCTCATATTTTAATGATAGTACACTATTTGCATTATTTATAGATGAATTTCAAGGAACAAAGTTTAGCCCAACAACCTATCAATTCTTATGGAAATTGATTGTACAATCACTTTACTATGATAGAGATGATTTCATTTTTTCTTATTGGAAAAAGGCACATCAGTTATTCAATTTATTTCTTAAGCCAGTAGATAAGGAATTTAATGACAAACCGGAAGTAATTAACACAGAACAAATAAAAGAACGTGAATTTGAACGTCAAGAATTTTTAGAATTTCATTATGCAATTGGTGGTTATTTAATGTATCTAGGAAAATATAAACTTCTTAAAAAAGTAATTAATTGGACAAATCAAACTCCACCTAGATATGTTCTTGTTCCTGAGACAATGCAAGAAGTTATTACAAAATATATGGAAATCGCTCAAAAAGCAGAATACAGAAATCCTGTTTACTTTGAACAAAAATATCCTTATCCTGAGGTTTCTGGTGTTAGTGCAAATGAAATTATAAGAATGTGGATAAAACGCTATATATCAATTCTATTTTTACGACAGTATACGCTTCATTCATATTATACTTTTTCTAAACCTCTTGAAATGCCATCTGCACCTAAAGGACTTAGTGAAAAGAAACGATGGGATGATGAATTAGATAGTTTAAAAAGATTTATAGATGAATATTTAGGAAACGATGAAATTCTAAAACAATTAAAACTTGAAAATCTAGCCAATAAACAATGGCTTGTAAATAACAACAAAGAAACTCCTGATTCTTTAATTGACAAACTGAAATTTGAAATTAAGGAAGGGTTTGTAAAGATTAAGGATGAGCAAGGCATTGACCCTGAAAAGGAAAAAGTATTTCAAAAAAAAACCGTATCAATAATAACTTCTGTATTTAGTGAATATGCAAATTTATTTCAACAAGACTCCCATAAAGACAATTATAAAAGCTTTTATATTGAAGGTCGCTATCAATTAATGGACAAGGCTGGGTTCGCTGCTAATCAAGAAATTAGTTATTTAAATTCTAATTCGATTGTTGCTGAAAGTGTAGCTATAGAATTGAGGAATATGATGCTGAATGGTTATGCTTTAATGAAAAAAATAACATACAAATTAAACGATATAGACATTTTCCCAGCCATAAATAAATTAGAAGTAAATTCAGAAGATTTTATCCTTATCACCATCGGACTTAATCTTGAATATTATTTAAGATTAGGAATTGCAAACCTTAAAAAGGAAAATGACAATTGGAGTTATAATGGTTTTAAAATACTCAACATTAATAACTCGATGAATGACTTAGTGAATCATTCTCTATTTGTTTTAAGGAAAGCTGATTTGCCAAATGCTCTGCAAATTGATGTACCACAAGAAATCAAGGATAAATACAGATTAGATGAATTAGATTCTGATAAGCACATATATGGTAAAATATTGGATTTACATGCAGAAGAAAATAAAGAAATACGAGAAGAAGTTGCGTTAAAATCTGAAGAAAGCAATTTATCGCAAAAAGTGGTTGTTTGTGTTGATTTAAGAACTGAAATAAGATACAAGATAAATACTAAATGCGTTCAACTGAAATCCTTTATGCAATTTATTGACAGAGGATTAGTAAATAAACTGTCAGATATTGAGACATTTAATATAGATGAATAAAGAAAAAACTAATCCGATGAAGCTATAAGTAACTGTCCGAACGTAAGCATCCGAGCAATAGCATCTTTTCTTGATTAGTTGAATCCCCTATCTTTGCTCCACAAACTCATGAAAGATAAGTCTTATTTATATGGTAAGCCTTCGGCCTGCCACGTATTGCAAATATAAGTAAATTAATTGCCGGTCCTTGAGTGTTAGCCCGGTAAGTTGTAATATTCTAAGTTCTACTGGAATCCTTTGGAATTAGTTGGATGCTTCTATGGAATTCATGCAACTGTTGGTCTTTTTCCAATTGTGCGGTAAAAGATCTGTAAATAAAACATATATGATTAATCAAAAAGATGAATAATAGTTTTGAGCATTATCATATCTTCAGCTTCTTCCTCCAATAATAGAAGGATGAAGGAGCAATGCCTTGGTTAAAACAAAAGTCTTTTACATTAAGACCGGATTCTTGATAATTACGAAATAGTTGTTTAAAAGTAGAAAGTGTCATCCTCATTTTTTGCTTTCAAAGAAACGAAGACATAACTTTGAATACAAGATGTACTAGGCCGAAGGCTTACGTTTATTAAACATTGAAAATGGTGAACTAATGGGTAATAGTAATAAATTACTAATCCCAGAGGAATTGCTTGAGAAAATATCATTTATAAATGAAGGTCATTTTGTTGAGAAGGATGGTGCTCCAGCATTAAAATTAATCGGTGATGTTTTACCAGTAGATAGTAATAAAGTTATACAGCTTGTTGAGAAAAAATACCAGATTATTACTCATTTTGAATTGTATAAATCATTTTTTAACCAGGATTTAGTTTTTGATTCATCAAAAGATTTTTTTAGAAAAGTAGCATATGAGAATACCGAATATTATCCAATATATTACTATTTAGTTACTTCAAATCTTAGTCCAATAAAAGTTGAAAAACTATTATCTAAAGAAAAAGGACCTAAGGTTGGCAATATAAAAACAAGACTTTTCAAGGAAAAAAATAATTATTCAAGATTTGAAATTGGTAATGTTAAAACTGGCACAGATGCTGCAAAAAGTATAGCTTCTGCATTAGTTTCTATAAAGAACAAAACAGAAATTGATTTTAAAAATTTGGATTCTGCATCGTTAAGATATCTAATTCAGGCAATAACACATTTAAAATTTGACGATATTGACATTCCTCATATTTTAAAAATTTTAAATGAATTATATGACAATTATTTTAATCAATCAAATACAACAAAATCGTTTATTAGAAAAGCAATATGTCATATTGACTTGATAATATTTGGTAAGCAATATTTTGAAAAAAATGAATAAGAAACTTCACACAATAACTAAGGTTTCGTTTTGCCCAACGGACAAGAAATGAAACCGCTGTTGAATGAAACCGGCTCAACAGGTCTATGGTAAGCCTTCGGCGTAGTACATCTTGTTAGAAAGTAAGGTCGTCGTTTCCTTTAATTTAATAATTAATCATATTGTTTTTAAAACAAAATGATGCATCCTTATTTGCCGGAAATGGTAGATATTTAGTTGCCGGTAACATAAATGAGTTTCGAGTTTAGGGTTTAGAGTTTCGGGTTCTTGAGCGAAGCGAAATCCTGTTCGCAAAGGGACAGGTTCCCTATCGCCGGTAGGCGAGTGACGGGAAGGGTTCAGTTATTTCGAGGTTTAATGACACAGTGACCTTAAGGAAAATAAACTTAAAGCCTCATGGCTTGAATTATGTAAACAAACTGTAAAACCCATATTTGCGTAGTTTATATATGTTAAAGATGTATGTTCAAATATCTATTTAAGTAAAAAGGATAGTATAATAATTCGAAACACACAAAAAATTATCTGTTTTCAATCATCTATACTATAGAGAAATAAGACTCGTTTTAACATTTATAAAACATAATTAATCACTTTTTTATATTATTGCGTATATTTGTGTGTTAGTGGCAACTTTAAGATACAGCTCACAAATGAAGAAATTTCTCAAATGAATATGTTGTAAATACAAGACATTAAAAATGACAGACTTTGAAAAAAAATATATGCAATTAATTAAAGAAAAATTTGCAAGAATGAATTCTTATGACGAACGTAAAAGAATTGCAAATCAAAAAAACATTGACGAAATAAATAAACTTGTCAATTTGGTAAACTGCATATTGAAAAAGCACGGAATTTCAGACAGTATAAATAAAAATCAAATTCGTTTTAACGCTGACTATATTGGTAACATTACTTGGATTAACGACAAGAAACTATCAGAACTTATTTTTGAGAAAATTTATCCGAAGCCGACAAAAAATACTTTTTCGCATTATACCAAATTTGAAAAAGGAAAAGCAATAATTGAAAAAAGTGAATTTTGGCTTTTTAATTTACTTCAAAACTTTGAACACGATGAGTTTAAATTATTTTATGAAGAACACGGCATTGACGGCTACAAAAATGACGCTGAAACTTTTGATGTAAAAACAGGCTATAGATCTTTAATGTCAAAAATATTTGTTCTTTGTTTTACAACAGAAGAAAACACATCACCTACTCTTTGGAATCACTTTGCTAATAACAGCACAGGACTTAAACTGACTTTTGAAATTGAAAGTAAAATCCCAGATTTTAGAGAAGTTTATTATTCAAATATTACAAAAAAACAACCAATAGAATTATTAAAAGACTTATTTACAGAAATAAAAAAAATGTTCAATAGCCCCTTCAACTTTACTTATATATCAAAAATTGGTGCGTTTTATATAAAAGGAGATTTTGAAAACGAACAAGAATTTAGATTTTTAATAAAACGCGAATCTGATAATTATAATGCTTTGAAACTTCAACCAATAATAGTTCAAGATGACATTTCATATATTGTTTTGCCGTTTGAATCAGATTATGCAAGTTTCAAATTAACGAAAGTTGAAAAAGGTGCAAACTGTAGCGACAAGGACTTCAACACTTTAACACCGATTATACGAGCAAACCACAAAAACGTAAAAATAATAAAATGACAAGTGCTGCTGCTAACAAGCAGTTTTAAGAAAAACCAAAAATTAGGATTATGGCATATAGAAATGGAAATTATTCAGCTTTTTACGTAAGCGAACCTTTCAGCGAAAGCAGTCTTAGTGCGCATGCTACAAAAGACTTTGTTTATTACAACATGCTACGTGCATGGAAAGGCCTTGATTCAACCTTTCCATTTAATGACTCTCACAATAAAAATTATAATGTAAGAGACAATAGTAGTTGGGAACTAACATTAAAACCCAGAATACGTGAGCGTATAAGAAATTCTAAAAATATTATATTTTTTTTAAGCTCTTTGACCAAAAGTTCACGAGCCATTAAAGAAGAAATAGATTATGGAATTAACAACCAAGGATTACCTGTTATAGTTGTCTATCCAGATTATGGCCAAAAAAACGATATAATAAACTGCAATTCAGGGACATTTAGAAAACAAATAACTGACTTATGGGATAAATTACCCATTTTCAGAAATTCAATGCATAACGTTCCAACTATGCATATCCCAAATAAGAAAATTTTAATTCGAAGTGTACTTAATGATTTAGACTTCATGGTTTCAACTAAGTGTAACGCAGGGACATACTTTTATAAATGTTAAGAATCAATGAAATATTTAATTAGTTCTATAACAAGTAAAGCGTATTGGCGATATATTTTCTCTCAAAGTGGTATAAAATCAATTCTTGCAATTTTTGGGCTGATTTGGCTGATAATTGAATCTTTAGATTTTTTTCATGTTTATACGAGAGATCAATATGGTTCTTATGCTTTCTTTATTTTCATAGCTATATCAATAATTATTTCAATACTACTTAGAAGACCAATTAAAGCAATTTCTATTTCATTTCCTAAATATGATTTTTGTATTGAAGTCAGGATTATAGATATATTTAATGTAAAGGGCGCAACTATGGTAAGCTCAAATACAATTTTTGAAGCAGATGTTGCAGGCGGTAAAATTTCAGTAGATAGTTTGCAAGGACAGTTCACAGCAAAGTACTACACAGGTAATCAAAGTAAATTGATTAAGGAGATAAAAGAAGCACTCAAAACAATCGATTCATCTTCACCTTATCCAATGGGAGCAACTATTCCCATTCACACTCATGGAAAAACATTTTATTTAACCGCAATGGCAAGAATTGGTAAAAACGGGAATGCGTCTTCAACCATCGCTGATATTAAAAGTGCTTTAAACGGGTTATGGAGCTATGTCAGAACAAGTGGAGAGCTTCAAGAACTTGCCGTACCAGTAATCGGTACAGGACGAGGAAGATTAAAGACTTCAAGAAAGAAAATGATTGCCATAATTGCTGAGTCATTTGTTAAGGCTTCAACTAAAAATAAATTCACTGACAAGTTGATTATAGCTATTCAACCAGAAGATGCTGAGAACTTTGAAATAAATCTATACGATATAAAGGACCATTTAACACATGTATTAAAATGAAAAAGCATCTACAAGCAGTTTGGCATTATGGCGGGCGAACGGCTTCGATTGAACGTTTTCGGTAAATTGAAAGTTCGTTCTTCGTTTGAAGTTTATCGGTTAAACCCGCCACAAACGCCAAGCTGCCAAAAGGTTGGCAAGTAATTTTAAACGACACTATGGCTAAAAGAAATCCAGAAACAACTGCAAGAAATAAAATTATAAATGAGCTGACAGCCCAACTCCAAGAAATTCAAGACGAAGTTTTGGAAGCAACGGAATTTGATAGCGTTCACTCTCTACACGGGAAAATTGGCGGAAAGTTTGACCAATTTATTGATATAAAAAATGAAGTAATTAGTTCACCTGAACACTTTATAAGTTTATGGCTTGAAGGATATAAGAACAACCTCATTGATAGAGGTGACTATGCTGAACATTCAAATTTGTATGAAACATATAAGCTCCTTCAAAAACATTCAATTTTTAAGGATTATCTTTTCATTTTCTTGAAACGTGTTTATTTGAGAAATTATGAAGCATTGTCAAAGAAACGACCTTTAGTTGAAGATGCTGAAATTTATATTGGACAAAATAATGCCAATTATGGAATATTAATAACACCTCGTTTCACTAATGGTTCGTGGGAAAATGACAAAAGCGAAATAAGACACTTTAAAAAACAATACTGGTCGATTGGTCATATTCTTGAAACTGGATTTGTAATTCCTGGAAAGAATGATAAAATGACTTTTAAGGACATACCTGATTACTTAAACTTTTTCGTTAATGTTATTGTAAGAAACTCTGGCTCAAAATATGAGATGGAAATTGCAGAACATTACAGAGAGTTTGTACTTAAACACGAAAGACCTGAAAATATTCCATTACTAATTCCTGAATTTAGATACGAAGGAATGGATGTAATTCACAAATACCGATTAGATTTTACAATAATCGAACCTAACGACTTAAATAAAATCGGTTTTGAATTATCTCCTTGGTCAACTCACGGACAACTAATAGGAACTAAAGGAATGACACAAGCTGAAATAAACGACAAGGCAAAAAGTAATTTTGAGAAAGAAATGACGAAGAATAAAAACTACTTTAAAAAACACAGAATATTTTCGCTGATATATACAGATGAAGACCTTAAAGACACAAAGAACATTTTCAACGACATGAAAAAATACCTTGAACCTAAGACCTCGACAACTCAGTTGAAACTTCATATATTTGACGACTTCTTTAAAAATGACGTAACAAAAAAATAGAAAAGCTTCTGCTAATAATAACTAAGGTTTCGTTTTGCCCTACGGGCAAGAAATGAAGCCGCTGTTGAACGAAACGCGGCTCAACAGGTCTATGGTAAGCCTTCGGCGTAGTACCTCTTGTTATTAAAGTAAGGTCTTCGTTTCCTTGAATTTAATAATTAATCATATTATTTTTAATACAAAATCATGCATCCTTATTTGCCGTAAATGGTAGATATTTAGTTGCCGGTAACATAAATGAGTTTCGAGTTTTGGGTTTAGGGTTTTGAGTTTAATTAGCAGATTAGTTAATTAGTAGATTAGTGGATTAGCAAATTAGTTAATTAAGTCACCGAAGAACGCAAATTTACGGGAATTAATAGGCTGAAAGCCTTATATATAAAAGCTTCCGCCTTTGGCAAACCTCGGCAGAAACCTGTCCCGTTGCTACCTGTCCCGACTTGGCGGGAAACGGAATTTCGCTTCGCTCAACCTTCGTTGAAACTCGGCGGAACAGGATAGGGCAACGCCCTATGTCCATGAATTCCCACACCGGAGCCTTGAAGAGGCAGCATAATATTTTTCTTTTGTGCTCGAGCCGCACGGGCTTTTCTTTTTTTTTTAATGTACCCGAAGCATCCTGCTTTGGGAAAAATATTTCAAATTTGTTTACGTCATTCAATTTTTCGGGGTCGCTCTCACAATATAAATTGGATTTTCCATAATTCATTTTATTCTTTTTGTCTTGATACAAAAAGAACCAAAAAAATCAAGCTGAAGTCAACCTTCAGCCCGCGTCCTTGTTGGCTTTTCCCAAAAGGCGCAAAGTTAGTTGCTTTTAAATAAAACCATTCATTCAGACCATTAACGCACCGCCAACTGCGTCCCGCCAACTCTGACCCGGACTACTTCAGCTGGCCAACGCTCCTATTCCACTTCGTGGAATGATTTTTTACACGAGGGATTGTAATCAGTAACTTCATTTCCGCATATTTTGGCAATTAGATTTCCCCACCCTA
>CAZODA010000036.1:0-32798 GCA_964578485.1 uncultured Alkalitalea sp.
AAGTGCTACATTACTATTTTCCGATTTTGGTACATTGTTATTTTCCGGTTACACCCTTAAACAAAAGAGCAACAAAAAATGGGAGAAATTGACGTTAATTTTGATTTTAGAAAAGAATCTAAAGGAAGAGACCCTGATAGATGGAGTCCTACCTTACAAGAATATCATCGAATTGTATGGAGTAAATGTTTACCAAATGGAAAGCAATTTGCTTTAGAGAAAGTAAATCAAAATAGACTATACCATAAATCTGAATTAGGAGCATTTTATTTATCAAGTGATGTTGCTTTATATGGTTTTATCCGTAAGTGTGAAAAACTCGAATTTGTTCTTGCTCAAGTTACAGAAACAGAACTTGCAAAATTTAGACAACTAACAATTAATACATTTGGTGGAACAATACTCTGGCCAAGCATTAGAATTGACAATAAAATGACTATAAATGGTGCAAGAGGATTCAATCGGCTAATTTCTGATAGGCTTGACTTAACACTTGAATGTATAAGAAGATATTATTTAGGTGATAAAAGTCCACTTTATAATGTACTAAGGAGGTATTCGAGTTTCTTCGATTTATTTGGTAGTTTTAAAGGATACATTAATTTTTTTTACCTTCAAGATTTTATAGACGAAAACGAGCAAATAAAATTTTCTATACCTTTCAACGGTTTTAATCGTCCAGCGTTACCTCAAACAATTGAGGAATACTTAGGATTTAAAAATCATACAACAAATTTAATCAATAATAGAAACAAAAGAATTATAGAAAGAATCAAAAAATCTGACACTTAAAAAATGAATATAGATATAGAATTTAATGTTTACACAGACGCAAACGGAGGAGATCCTGACAGTACAAGTCCAATACTTCGTACATATCATAAAGTTTTATGGAGTAAAGCGCTACCAAATGGTCACTTTTTCAAATTAGATAATAAAAAAACTGGAGCATATTTATATCATAAATCGGAATTTGGAGAATTTAATTTGGGAAGTGATGCGATAACACATTCATACAGAAATCAAAAGAGGAAACAATGGCTGATAAAACAAATTCCAAACGAAGTAAATGAACTTTTTGATATAGGTGCTACGATTGGAGCCTATACACTTTTTCCGAAAAATAAAATAGACAATAAGTTTACAATCAATCAGGCAAGAGGAGTAAATAGTTTAATTGACGATAGGTTTGATTTAACGTTAGAATGTATTCGTTTATTTTATTTGGGAAAACAAAGTCCGCTTTTTGATACATTCTTGCGGTACAAAACATTCTTTGATTTGTTTGGAAACTTTAGCGGGTATGTCAATTTTTTCTTGTTTAACGATCTTATTGATAAAAGCGGAAACATAAAATTTTACTTACCATTTGACAACTTTAAAACAAAGCCAACATTCGCGAATATTGAAGAATATTTGATTTATAAAAAGGGAGTTACGGACTTTGTAAACGCAAGAAATAAACGTATTGACAAATATGCTAACCAATAAAATAAAACATCGAAAAATGCCAGACACCAATAAGGCTTAGCGGTAGTCGGCTAAAAAGTATGATTTTGGGAGTATTTCACCCGCATCAGCTTTTATAACGGCAGATAACAGCGTTGCCCCGCAAACCGCCCGAACGCAAAGCCTGGGAACGTTATAGGCAATGCCGCGACAGTGCGAGCGGACACAAAATAGAGTAAAAAAATGGGAAAGAAGATTATGTTTTTAATTGTTGCAATAACAGTTGTTTGTATGACGAGCGTTGGCTTACAAGCACAGGAAGTGAGTATTACACAGACAGTTTCGGGCAGCGTGACAGATAGTTTGGGCGAACCCTTGATAGGAGCGTCTATTACTATAAAAGGAACAAACACAGGCGTAGTATCGAACTTTGATGGAAAATATTCAATAAATGTTCCAGAAAATGCAATTCTACGGTTTTCGTTTATTGGTTTTACCGTACAGGAAATTGCTGTTAATAACCAACAAATAATAAATGTTACAATGGAAGATGAATTTTCAAAAGGTCTTCAAATGGCACAACCTATTAAATTGACAGCAAAACAGAATGAAAGAGCGGAAGCCGACAATAGTATTGCATTTCAAATGTTCAGAGAAGTCTCAAAACAGGAAGGGAACAACACATTTTTCTCACCGTTGAGTCTCAATATGGCTATAGGAATGCTCTATAATGGTGCTTCGGGCACTACTAGAAATGAAATTGTTGAGGCATTCGGAATAATGGATTTTTCCGAAACTGAAAACAATGAATATTACAAAAAAATATCACAGGCTTTGTTGAAAATTGACCCAACTACGGATATTGCTATTGCTAATTCTATTTGGTATCGCAACAATTTTTCGGTTAAAAAACATTTTGCCGAAATCAGCAAAGATTACTTTGATGTAGAGGTACAGAAACTTAACTTTAATAATCCCGGAGCATCCAACACAATCAATAATTGGTGTGCCGAAAAAACGAATAATAGAATAAAAAATCTCATTGGTAGTACAATACCAGATGATATGATGATGTATTTGGTAAATGTTATCTATTTCAAAAGTCAATGGCAGACGGACATAAAGTTTGATAAGAAAAAAACAAAATTGGACAATTTTACAAAAACTGATAATCAAAAGAAAAAGGTAAATTTGATGGAGCAGACTTCTTATTTAAACTATTTCGCTGACGATTATTTGCAATGTATTGAGATGGATTATGGAAATCGGGCGTTTAGTATGGTAGCCATTCTTCCGTCAAAAAGCATGAATATCAATCAACTCATTGATTATTTAGACAGCGAAAAATTGAAAAACGTTGTTAAAAATATGCGTTGGCAAAAAGTATGGTTGAAATTGCCGCGCTTCAAAATAGAATGTGATTTTTCGCTTGCTCAACCTGTCAGAGATTTGGGAATGGAGCAAATGTTTAGCGGAGGTTTCGCAAATATTTCTGATGATGACTTGTGGGTATCCGATATCATACAAAAAACATTTGTAGAAGTAAATGAAGAAGGTACCGAAGCCGCCGCTGCGACAACTATTGTTATGATAGGGGCGTCAGGTCGTCCGAAAAAAATTCAGCCTGTTCGTTTTTTTGCCGACCGTCCATTTGTGTACCTGATTAGAGAGAAAAGTACAGGAGCTATTTTATTTATTGGGCGTATAGATGAACCTTGTGAATGATTATGACTACAAAAATAAAAAAATGCACTGCCTACAACAAGCGGCTTAGTTTCAGGCGGTGGCGACTTGCCCGTTTGATAATTTTTTCTACATTTGGTAGGCCGTTGGCTCGCAGGGGTGTGTAGCGTACTCTACCGCTCCGAAGCAATCCCTTCATATCTCCGAAGAAGTCATTATCTTCGATTTTTTTCTACCATCGTTTTTAGTAAATAATTGCGATAGGGGTTGAAATGTCACCCCATCTGCAAATACAATCTTAATATATTTTCTAGTGGATTCAAAATTAGTGTTTATATTTTTCTAATTAACAATCAGCTAATCTGCTAATTAACTAAACTGCTTTAGATGCATTTTGAATTCATTGCATTTCTAAAAGTGCAATTTTTGTAAAATATGCTGTTTTTAAAGTGCAATTTTCTATCTTTGTTTTTTGAACAAGTAAAACAAATAGAAATATGGACTTTTTATATCAATTATTCCGCTCGTTAATTGACAGGACAGACACTTCATTTTTACGATATCTGCATGGTGTTATAAATTGGGACAGTCGTCTTGTCGCCATTGTAGGGGGAAGGGGTGTAGGAAAGACTACCATGCTCTTGCAACATATTAAATTACATCACGATATTAAAGACACTCTGTATATTAGTGCCGATAATATTTATTTTACGGAAAACAGACTTTTTGATTTGGCTTTCGAATTTTCAAAATATGGAGGCAAGCACTTGTTTATTGATGAAATACATAAATATCCGGATTGGTCGAAAGAGATAAAGATGATGTACGACAATCTACCTGAGGTGCAGGTGGTATTTACAGGGTCATCAATCCTTGATGTTTATAAAGGGACTGACGACTTGAGTCGTAGGGCTTTAACCTACTATCTGACCGGATTGTCTTTCAGGGAGTATATAAATATATCACAAAGACTTTCTTTTGAGGCTATTTCTTTGGAAGATATTATAAGTGAAAGTGGCGTTAGACTGCCGGAATCATTTTCATATCCGCTAATACACTTTAAGAATTATCTTGAAAGGGGCTACTATCCGTTTTTCAATGAAGCTGAATATGATGAGCGCATACGTAATGTAATCAATCTTACTTTAGAGACGGATATACCTGCTTATGCAAATATGAATATTGCCACCGTAAGAAAATTAAAACAGCTTCTTTATGTAATATCCCGAAGTGTACCCTTCAAGCCCAACTATACAAAAATAGCTGATATAATAGAAATACACCGTAACGATACGGCTGATATGTTTTATTATTTAGAACGAGCCGGAATAATATCCCTGCTGCGTGATCAAACAGAAGGCATAAGGTCACTGGGTAAAGTCGAGAAAGTTTATCTAAACAATACCAATCTTATTTATGCTTTAGCCGGAGAAAAACCTAATATCGGTAATATTCGTGAGACCTTTTTTTACAATCAAATGTCAGTCAAACATGAGGTGTTCTCTTCCGATATGGCAGACTTTAACATTGACGGATTAACTTTTGAGGTTGGTGGTAAAACGAAAAGTCAAAAGCAGATAAAGGGATTGAAAAATGCATTTATAGTGAAAGACGATATTGAGTACGGACACGGCAATATTATACCTTTATGGGCTTTTGGATTTAATTATTAGAAAAATAGGCTCTTACTGCCTCATAAGGACAGCTTCTTTCTTTTTTATGTACCCAACACATCCGGGTTCAGTTTTCAGTAAACAGCAAATTAGTTATAAATTATGAATTATGAATTCCAGATATAAGAACAGACCCTCTGATTGATACTTACACACTTTAAGGGATAGTGTTTAGAAACTATTATAAATTCTCGTTATCTCTATAATTTTTCTAATAATCCTTTTTTTATAAATTCGTACGCCTCCCTTATATCGTACTTTATATCACTTCGAAGCAATCCTTTCATATCTCCGATGAAGTCATCATCTTCGATTTTTTTCTACCATCGATTTTAGTAAATGATTGCGATAGGGGTTGAAATGTCACCCCTTTTGCAAATACAAGCTTTATATATTTTCTAGTCGATTTAAAATTAGTGTTTATATTTTTCGTTTTTATTATCTATTGTCTGCTTTTTTGTCAGCGTAATATTGCCAAATAAAATTGTCTGCAAAAGGCTAATTGCCGATAAGAAAAACCACTTGAATGAACTTTCCGGGTTCTTCAATTCTTTCCCTAAGAGCTTGTAAATATGGACGTTCAAACATATAAGTAAATTTACTCAGTACATTGAGTAAATTTGCTCAATATATTTAGTTCTGCAAATACTTTTAAGGAAATAGAATAAGGTCACATTCCTAACGGAATGTGGTTGGAGAGGGTTTAGATATCAATTACGAATTAAAAATTACGAATTACGAAACTCCAAACTGGTCGTTTTGAGCGCAGCGAAATCTAAACGACACAGTCCTCAACGACGAAGTCCTCAACTTTTTTCATTTTCCATTTTCTAATCATCACATTTGCTAATCATCACATCTGCTAATCCACTAATTAACTAATTTGCTAATTATCACATCTGCTAATTAACTAATGTAATCGGCAAATATATACGAATGTTATATATTTAGAGTTCGTATATTAAACGTTAGCTTTCATAATAAAACAAACATCGACACCAAAAAAATAATTAAAAACATAATCGATTAAATATTCAATGATTATGATTAAGATTTTCAACTTAGCATTATTGGTATTGACAATAAATATTTCAATTTTTGGTCAATACCCTTCAGATTTAAAAACGGGATTATACAATAGTCTTGATGATATACTAAATAATAAACCAAAATATGAGGGGAAATTAATAGTTAGACATAGAACTATTACAGATATTCAGCTTTGGGGAGGTAATGACTACAAAGTTAAAACTGATACTTTAGATATAAAAAAATCACTTGTAAATAAATGTTTTGCGATTTTTGATGGTGATACATTATTTATAAATGGCAAATATATAAATGGTTCAAAACCATATTGTAAAGTGGAGAATAATGGTAGATTTTTAATTGTTTCTGCTGGAATACCAAGTATGGCAAAAAAGAAATCTGTAGGATATAAAAATAGCATGACACAAATAGACGCTGTGCCGATTGGAGGAGCAATTGGAGGAGCCGCAACTGGGGCACAACTTGCGATGATAAGATTTTACTATATTTTAGATTGTAAAAGTGGAGATTTGAAAATTTTATCAAAAGATTTCTTAAACAAGATATTGATTGACTATCCTGGCCTTAAATCTGAATTTGAAGCAGACACTAAAAATGATAATCCGAAAGAATTGCTTAAGTATATTAAAAAATTGAATGATAAATAATTACGAAAGCTAACACGCGGTATAGTTAATTGGCGATACAGCGACTATCCGAGCGGTACAGCTCGTATCATAAGTAGTTGTAACTTGATATGAATGTGCTTCGAAATCGGCAACTAACCATACCGCCGCTCGTTGGCGGCAAGCATAAAAATAAACCTACTAAACTGATAATTAGATAATGAAAGTTCGATTGCTAAGAAAAGAAGAATTTAAAAGTTATTTTATTTCGCCATTAATTTATGGACCAATATTAGGTTTGATTATCTTCCTCGTTACTCTCTTGGATAGTGAATCGAATATATCTGCTGCTAAAGCTTTTGTTTTTGGCTTTTCTTTTGTATTTGGACTGCAATTATTGGGATTTATTGTAATAGAAATAATTATCCGAGGAAATCAGATTAAAAAATTGCAAAAGAAGAATTTTAAAATATTAGAAAAGTACAGAATCCATTTGTTTGACGATTTGGTTTTTAAAGGTAATTACAAAGGATTTTGGATTCATATTTATCCGCACGAAGAAATGATTGAAAAACGTAAAAAACTTTATTTCACAATTAATTCATATTATAATTATCCAGACAGTTTAAATGATAATGACTCAAAATGGAATTTTGACCAAAAGAATTGTAATAAATATGATATTGGGACAATTAATTTTGGTGGAAATGCTGTAACAATTATTCCAAATGATAAATATAACCCTGACTTTAAATCTATAATTGACTTCTTAATAGATAAATTGCAAGAGTTAAAACTAACGCCGCTTGATTTTAATATTTGGGAAGACAATTATATCAGACCAATAAAAGAAAAGCAAGAAATGGAAAGGCAACAACGGACTAAGCAGATTATAAAGATTGGAAAATTTATAGACATAAAATATGAAAAGCCAGCCGGTAACACACAATATAGACAATAAGGGTTTCAGTGGTATGTGAAGGTATGTAGCCCGCTTCAACGACTTCGTAACTTGACAGGAAAGTGCCACGCAATCGGCTACTACTCTTATACTCACCGTTACATGCAACGTCTTTCTACGTGACATGTCGCGTCCGTTTTGGGTTTTGAGCGCAGCGAAATCCCGACAATAGCCGGTAGGCGATTGACTCTTAGGTTTGTATCAGTAAATAAATTTTTAAACCATTTTTGAAACGCTAAAACAAAAGCAACTTTCTGCATTACCTTTTTGAGTTTTTAAAATCGGGCGAAAAAAGCATTTATGAATATTCGGAAAAAATAATCAAATCAATCTTTATATTATTTTCAGACTATTGTTTTGTCGCAAATGTTTACTAAATTTGCGACAAGATTAAAACGTAAAAATGTCTAAAAGCATTGAAATACAAGTGTTAGAAAAGATAAAGCGAAGCCCGAGAGCTACGCTTTTCTTTGTGGATAGTTTTGTCAAAATTGCCAACACCAAAGCTATAAACAAGGCATTGGAACGCTTGGTAAAATCAGGAGAAATATAGCGAGTTGCACAAGGTATTTACGTTCGTCCTGTTATTGATGATTATATTGGGAAAGTGTTGCCGAGCATTGAAGAAATTGCGGTTGCTATTGCAAAAAGAGACCGGGCAAAAATAGTTCCGACAGGAAGTTATGCAATGTATAAATTGGGATTAACAACACAAGTACCGTTAAACATTGTTTTCTATTCCGATACTTCGGCTCGAAAAATTAAAATCGGAAAACAAACTATTACGTTCAAAAAAGCAAGTTCTAAAAACTTGGCCTTTGTTGGCGAAATAAGCACGTTAGCAATCCAAGCATTGCGAACAATCGGCAAAGACCAAGTAACAGATGAAGAAATACTCACTTACAGTATAATGAAATTTAACAATCTATATCGTCCCCCCTTGATTAATTCATAAGTGGAAAGAGTTAAGTTATAGGTATTTAAGCCACAAAGGTGGCTTTACCGTCAAGACCGCAGGGAAAGCAGCTCTTTTTGCAGGAGTTGCTTTTTTTGAACTTGATTTCGATGAACTGCAATCAGCCAATTTGGATGGAAAGTTAAGCGGGAGATTAAAGGAAATAACAGATTACTCAATTGACAGTAATAACGAAAACAATATCTATATGTTTGTGCATTTTGAATTAAATAGATAATTTGCATCTATGAGACTATAAAATACAAAAAACAATCATTCAGGATAAAGATACAATATAATATGAATCGTTTCTATTTTCTCATAATGCTTTGCCTGCTGTTCGTAACATGTAACAACAAGGCACATTACACCGAAATACTCGATGAGGCGAGCCGATTATCCGATTCCATCCCCTCATTGGCAGTGATAAAATTAGAGAAAATTAAAAACAAGAAACGGTTGAATACAGCAGAACAGGCGCAATATGACCTGATTTTTGTGAAAAGCATGTTCAACTCGGGTAAGCTCTTGCCTTCTGACTCCATAATTCATAACCTTACCCAATTTTACCGTAAGCAAAATGATTCAACGCACTTGCATCAAAGTCTGTTTTATAACGGAATTTATCACTACAGAAATATGACATACGATTCGGCCATTGTATATTTTGATAAAGCTGCTGACGCTGTTCCAAAAGAAGAATCAGTTAGTATAAAATCACACTATAAACGATTTGCCGGATTTTCTTATCTGTATTTGGGAGATACGCAGTCTGCCGTAAGAAGCCAAAAAGAAGCATTGGAGCAAGCTTATATTAATAATGAATATGTAAATATTTTTATGTCGCTGATAAATCTTGCCGATGCTTACAAGTATAACAAAGACTTAGACCAATCAATAGAGATATGCGAGCAGGCTCGCAGCCTTGCTAAACAGAATGGCAAAATTGACAATGAGGCTTTTGCTCTTAATTTAATGTCGAACATATACGAACGCAATAACAAAAATAAGGAGGCATTTCATTACAAAAATGAGGCGCAAAGAGTTAAGCGTAATCGCAAAGATGTGCCTGCAATAAACCTGTACAGAGCTATATTGTTTGACAAACAAAACATGCCCGATTCGGCGCAACATTACGCACAGTTGTCTATTAAGGGAGAGGATTTGTATGTGGCAGACTTGGCCTACCTTTTTTTGGGTTCGATAGAAGCGAAACAGGGCAGACATGCAGAGGCTCTAAATCTCTCAAAAACCGGCGAAAAAATATTCAACCAATTCCTGTCAGCAGTACACTCTAGAGAGATGCAGCAAAAATATGAGCAACAGAAATTAGAGAACGAAAACAATCAGCTGAAGATAAAACAGAGAGAACATCAATTTTATTTGATTATAGCTCTCTTTCTGCTAATGCTAATGATGATTGCGATCTACACAATCCGCGTAAACAATAAATGCAAGAATGAAAAAATTGCACATAAAAATAGGATGTCGCAATTAGAACATGACAATATGCTCCTTAAGCAGCAACAAGAAATTAGTGCATTGCGTGCGAAAGAAGCATTGCTAAGAGAGTCTTTGTTCAAGAGGATCAACTTTTTTCATAAACTGCCCTCATTGAGAGGTGAGAACAGTGACATGCCCGACAAAAAGACTAAAATAAGAATCACTGCACAAGACTGGCAGGAGCTGACAAACAGCATCAGAGATGCATATCCACATTTTCTCACAAAACTTAGTCAGATGGCGCCTTCCCTTTCTGATGAAGATATTCGTTTTTGCTGTCTGGTAAAATTAAATGTAAATATGCAAGACCTATCCGATATATATTGTGTTTCAAAAGCTGCTATCACAAAAAGAAAATACCGTCTTAAAACTGAAAAATTCAATATTGATGAAAACACAATCAATCTCGACACAATTTTGCAAGAAATAAAATAACGAAAATATAAATGTCCGCCTGAAAAACTAATTCTAAAACATAATAGGCTAATAAACATAACATTAGCATAGATGAGCTGATGTATTTTGTCCGCTTGTTTTTTGCATTTCAAAGCTCAAAAACCTTTATCTTGCTCCTCATAAACCATTAAAGGCGGTCAACATGAAGTACAAAATTTACCATTGGATAATATTTATTATCTCAATCACATTTTTGGGGTCTTGCAGCAAACAAACCAAAATAAGTGCGCTCGACAAATTGGGCGTGGCGGCAGAAAGAAAGATTGTGAACAATTCCGAATTAATATCCTGCGACATCACCAAACTGAAGGACACCGTGGATATTCCTCTAAGCTATTTTATTGAAGATCTGCAAATGGTGAAGCTTGACAACAGAGATGAAGCACTAGTGGGCTTAAGTGTGGCAACCATAACTGACAAGTATATTCTTGTGCGAAACATGCGTCAAAATCCTTTTAAACTATTCAATTTAAGAGGAGAATTCCTTACAACCATCGGCAGCTATGGACAGGGACCTAATGAATATCTTAATGTGTATGACGATTGGCTGGATGAAGAAACCGGACAGATTTTTATTTTACCATGGCAAAGCAATCAACTGCTGCGGTTTGACCTGCAGGGCAATGCACTAGAACCTATACCTCTTAGATACAGGGCTCCAAAGGGAAAATTCTTTGTAAATACAAAAGCCTCCACCGTGTCATTATTCCTCTTGCCATTTGCAGACAGGAATTCGGTTGTTGCATGGACACAGGATTTTCAGGGAAATATGATTGATTCCATTCCGGCGGGACACTTATCTGTAAAGCCTGATTTTAGCAATGAGGTTTTATCTTACAGAAACACAAATCAATTCGATTGCTTCTTGTTTACCTTTTTCGAACAGCGTCCCGATAGCCTTTACCACTATAATATTGCAGAAAACAAACTCGAACCCAAATTTACACTCGACTTTAAAGACAGAAAGTGGAAAATACACTCCTATCAGGAACTGCCCTTTCATTTTATGGGTAGTGTAACCATCGAGAAAAAATTATCTGAAAATTCGTCGATTACCGAAAAACCCTCGAACTTTATTGTCGATAAGAAGACTTTAAAAGGTGGATTCTATAAACTCTACAACGATTTTTTAGGAGGAATTCCAATGGAGGAATGGTTTTTATTCCATAAAGGGTATTACGTATGGAATGTTGATCCCGGATACCTAGCAGAACTTTTGACACAGCATCTGAATAAAGCCGGAGCACTTCCTGAAAATGACCGAAAAAAATTAAGAGATTTACTGGAATCCATTGACGAAAATGACAACAACTATCTGTTTTATGGGAAATTGAGACAAACCGAAACATTCAGTATTGGATGCTTACAATGTTTATGAGTTCAGAACTAAGAGCTTTTTAATTTGATATAGAATGTTAATATTAAGTTTTACTTTATGAGAAAAATAAAATTTGAGTCATTTGGTTTTTTGACGGTGTGTTCATTGTTTATGTTCATATTGTCTTGCAATTCGGTCAATACAAACGATACTATAATTGCTGTTGATTTAAAAAGAAACTATCCGGAAAAAACATTATCCTTGGAATCATTTTCCAATATTGAGTATGTGGTTCCGGCTGATAGTACCGACTTTCTGTTCAAAGGACATCCTCAAAGTATAAGCGACAATACGATAGTGATCTACGATAATGTATCTGGAGATATTCTTCTTTTCAACCGCAAGGGACAGCCAATATCAAAGGTTAGCGCAAAAGGTAATGGTCCCAATCAGTTTGCTTCCTTTTCAACAATCTTATACGATGAGCATAATACAGAGCTTTTTATCTTTGCCGGAAATAGAGTATTGGTATATTCCTCTGATGGAACATTCATCAGGAGCTTTCAGTTTCTGGAAGGAGTAAGGACTGTTGGTGTTCAGCAATTTGATGCAAACACTTTTATTGTTTTTGATGAATCAGAAAGTTTTGAATCCAATTTTCTTTTGATATCCAAAGAAAACGGCGAAATATTAGAGTCTATTCCTTTACAAAGAAAAGAAAAACCACAATTGTATATAATGGAAACAATTGGAAACAACCTAAATTTTGTCATGGGTAAAACGTTTAATATTGTACATCATAGGGATGGTTTTTTATTGACTGACTACTCATTAGACACAGTTTATTTATACGACCGGAATAGAAATATAACTCCATTCTTAGTAAGAAGTCCTAAAATACAGGAAATGCAACCTGTTGTTTATTTAAATTCTTTGGTAGAGTCTTTTCAGTATCAGTTTTTGCAAACAATACAAGTGGAAAAAAAGAATAATCGATTACCGAGAAAGAACATATTGTTGGAAAGAAAAAGTAATAAGTTTTTTACTCAAAAAATAGTTCTTGACGAGTTTAGAGGAAAATATTTTGAGATTACTCCTGATTGTATTTCTAAAACAAGAAACTATAAAGTTGCTTTTTTTGAACTTGATTTCGATGAACTGCAATCGGCCAATTTGGATGGAAAGTTAAGCGGGAGATTAAAGGAAATAACAGATCACTCAATTGACAGTAATAACGAAAACAATATCTATATGTTTGTGCATTTTGACTAAATAGGAAATTCGCATCTACACAAGAAGATGATAGAACACTTCAGACCAGACCGGAATCAATACAACATTTTATATAAGTTGTTTAAAAGTCTTCAACTAACAAAACAATGAGTTTTATTGTAGCGCAGCCCAACAGTAATACTCATTGTCAAATATTTAATACAATATTAATGGATGCTATATTTAAAAGATTATGAAAAAATTAAATAAGATTAAACTGCAAAACCATAAAACTTTTACTATGAGCAATTTACAAAAAAAACACTTATTGTTACTCTTCTTAATAATATTGTTCTCCTGCACGCTGAGAAGAGACACTAAATACAAAGAAGAAACACCGTTCTTCTCTGTAAATATTGGCGATGTGAACAGTGAGACAGAATTGCCCCTTTCAGATTTAATTGAATCTCTGGAAATTATTCAACTGGAAAACAAGGATGAAGCGTTCAGTAAAGTTGGAGTTATTTATGTTTCAGAAAATCATATAGGAATTCAACCCTCTAGTCAAGATGCATATAAACTCTTTAATAAAAATGGTCACTTCCTTGGAAATATCGGAAAAAGGGGGCAAGGGCCTGGTGAATACGGGGCATTGTATCACAGTCAAATAGATGAGAGGAATAATAAAATTTACCTTATTAGTTTTAATGCAAAAAATATCCTGACATACGATCTTAAAGGGAATTTCTTGGCCAAAGAGTGCATTCCATTAGCCGCCATGTTGCCAAAGGGGATTTGTTATGTAGATAACCAACAAAAAATAATAACTGTGCTCAATCTTCCTTTTCGAGATAGACAGAAGATGGTTTGTTGGACACAAGATTTTAATGGGACAGTATTACAATTCGTACCAGCCACCAACTATGCTGTTTTTCCCGATTATAGTAATGAAATTTTTTCCTTTAATAATACGGCGTCATATGATTTTCAGATAGGAAAGTTCTATCAGGAAAAACAGGATACTCTTTATCATTACGATATTCTAAACAACAAAGTAGAACCTGTTTTCACAATGAAAGCACCGATAAAAGCAGGAGAATTAATTTATGATTATATGGAATTACCCTTTCATTATCTTTCATTTATAAAGACAATTAAAATGAGAGCAAATCCGGATAATGATATTCAATCGACCAGGTTAATTTTAGTTGATAAGAAAACGCAGGAAGCCCGGTATGTACGTATCGTAAATGATTACTTGGGAGGCTGGGAAATCGATCCGTTTTATCTCTCGTTCCGTATTCGAGACGGGTATTTTACTTGCGCAATGGAACCTATAGAACTTAAGGAATTGTTAAAAGAATCATTGGATAATAATGAATTAACTCCCGATGTAAGGAAGAAGGTTACTGAACTCAATAATAAGCTCAACCCTAATGATAACAATGTGATAATGATAGGTAAACTAAAACAATAAACACAATATTGTGAACAAGCTTATAAACGTACACTTCAGTAGTAAATTGATTACAATTATGGATATACCGGTGCCGGCATTTATACATAGAAAATACAAAGAAGCACTTGATGCATTTGATTTGTTGTGTAATCGGGTGTTAAGAGGTGAAGTTGCCAATATGCCTGATATTCAAAGGTAATACATATGTTATACAAAATATCAACACACTATGAAGTACTACAACATCCTGTTTTTATTTATATGTAGCTTGCTTATTTTTGGATGCAATTCCTCAAAAAAAGAGGATAATAACCAGTCCGTTCAGCAGTTGCTGCCCGATGCTCCGGCTGAGGTGGCGGTCATTACGCTGCAAACCGGTGATTTTGAGCATGAGTTGACCGGCAATGGTAAGATCTCGGCACAGACTGTTGCCGAAGTGAGATTTCAAATCAGTGAAATGATAACAAAAATTTATGTAAAAAATGGTGACAGGGTTTCAAAAGGACAATTCATTGCCGAGCTTGATACTTATGCTCTGACGTTGAAGTTGGAACAGACAAAGGATGCTTTGTTGCGTAGCAAAATAGAGATGCAGGATGTGCTGATTGGGCAGGGATATAGCCCGGATAAAATAAATGAGGTTCCTGACAATATCATAGAACTTGCGGGTGTAAAGAGTGGTTTTAACCAAGCACAAATCCAATTTGATTTGGCAGAATATGACCTGAAGCAAGCCCGACTGATTGCACCAATAAGCGGCAGGGTTGCAAATTTATTTGCAAAAACCAACACGCTGTCCAAAACTTCAGAGGCATTTTGCAATATAATAGACACTCAAAATCCGGAAGTAACATTTACAGTGCTCGAAAATGAATTGGGTTTTATAAATAATGGTGATAAAGTGACGGTTACGCCCTTTTCGATGCCTGATGTGGAGGTGCAGGGACTTGTGTCGGAGATTAATCCGTGGGTGAATGAAAACGGCATGGTAAACATAAAAGCCTCCTTGGCTTATCATGAAAGGCTGGTGGAAGGCATGAACGTACGCGTAAGTGTATTCAGAACTGCCGGCAAACAGTGGGTGGTACCAAAATCGGCCGTAGTATTGCGCACCGGAAGGCAGGTGGTTTTCACCATTGTTGACGGCAGGGCCATCTGGAACTATGTGGATACGGGACTGGAAAATGCCACACAATACACTATCACCGGTGAAACACTTAAAGAGGGCGATCAAATTATAACAATCGGGAACATCAATCTGGCACACGAATCACCGGTAAAAATTATTTCCGGTGTGTATGAGGATAACTAACTTATAGCAAGTCTAAACGATATGATTAAATATCTTCTGCAACGTCCCATAGCCGTATTGATGGTTTTTCTTGCCTGTGTCATTATCGGCATCATCACCTACACCACACTGCCGGTGTCGTTGCTGCCCGATATAGCCATTCCCGAGATAACGGTTCAAATAACGGGCGACAACATGTCGGCGCGCGAACTGGAAAATACAGTGGTAAAGCCCATTCGCCGTCAGTTGATGCAAACAGGAAGGTTGCGAGACATACACAGTGAGGCACGTGACGGTTCAGCAATAATACGACTAAAGTTTGGCTACGGAACCAATACCGACCTGGCATTTATAGAAGTGAATGAAAAGGTGGACGCATCGATGAACAGCCTGCCGCGCGATTTCAGCCGTCCGCGTGTAATAAAAGCCAGTGCAACCGACATTCCGGTGTTTTATCTGAACCTTACGCTAAAGGATGACAAGGTGTATGACCAGACGGATGAGCAGAAGTTTTTAGACTTGTCGGACTTCGCCGATAATATTGTGAAACGCCGCATTGAGCAACTTCCTGAGGTGGCTATGGCAGACATGACGGGGCTGATGTTTCGACATCTGCAAATAGTGCCCGACATGAATATGCTGGAATCGGCATCCATCAGCTTAAAAGATATTGAGAATGTGCTTGCGGCAAATAATATAGAGCCGGGAAGCATGACGGTGCGAGACGGATATTATGAATACAGTATTAAGTTTTCGTCGTTGCTGCGGACTACCGACGATGTGCGCAACATATATCTAAGAAAAAATGACCGCATATTTCAGTTAAAAGACCTTGCTAAGATTGAGCTTGTGCGACAGCCCGAGAGCGGCATGTCGCTTATCAACGGAAAGCGTGCCATCACCCTTGGGGTAATCAAGCAGGCTGATGAAACCATGTCGAAGTTAAAAAAATCACTCAATACCACCTTGTCCGATCTGGAAAAGACTTATCCCGATGTTGAATTTACCGTGAACCGCAATCAAACTGAGCTGCTGGATTATACTATTGCAAATCTGAGGGAAAATCTCTCTTTGGGATTTTTGCTGGTTTTCATCATCGCCCTGTTGTTTTTGGGTGATGCCAAATCGCCTGTTATTATTGGGCTCAGCCTGATAACGGCACTTATGACCACGTTTATTTTCTTCTACCTCTTTGGGCAGTCGCTCAATATAATCACCTTGTCGGGACTGATACTTGCCGTGGGTATGATGATTGACAGTGCCATTATTGTGACCGATATCATAGCTCAATATCGAATGCAGGGTTATTCATTGGAGGAGTCGTGCGTGCGTGGAACAAATGAAATAATCACCCCGGTATTAAGCTCTACATTGACAACCATAGCGGTATTTGTTCCGCTGGTATTTATGAGCGGTATAGCTGGTGCTATTTTCTTTGCACAGGCATTTGCAGTGAGCATTGGATTGCTTGCTTCTTATTTTACAGGAATTATTTTATTGCCCGTGCTATATAAGTTGGTTTACGGCATAAACTTCCGTTCCAACAAATTGAGCCGTTTTTTTGGGCGCACACAGCAGCTTGCCGACAAGTGGGCCTTTGGCTGGTATGACAGATGGAGCAATTTTGTTTTCCGTCACAAGACCATTGCCTTTATAGCTGTTATTCTTTCAATTCCTTTTTGTGTGCTTATGTTTAAGATAATGCCCAAATCGTCGATGCCGCATATAAATCAGGTCGAAACACTGACCATGGTGGAGTGGAATGAGAATATACACGTAGATGAAAACCGGGAGCGTATATATAAGCTGATGCAAACAAGCGATGAGTTTACTAATGAGCATGCAGGGTATGCCGGACACAGGCAGTATTTGTTAGATAAGGAGAACGATCTTACACCATCGGAGGCGCAACTTTATTTTCGTGCCGACAAGCCTGAGGATATTGACAAACTGAAAAAGCATATTGACGGTTGGGTAAAACAAAATTATCCTCAGGCGGTGGTTACTTTCTCTCCTCCGGAAAATGTGTTTGAGAAAATATTTGACAGCTCTGAGGCGGAGCTTGTTGCACAGATATATCCTACCAACAGAGAAAAGGTGCCTGCCTCAGCCGATATACGTATGCTGGAGCAAAATATGCTGACAGCTACCGGCATAGAAGCCGAAGGGATAGCCTTTGAGCAGCAATATGTGATTAGTATCGACAGAGAAAAACTACTGCTTTATGGTGTTGACTATAGTGAGGTTTACGGTGCTTTGCGAACTGCTTTTCGTGAAAATCAGATTGCTCTACTGCGCTCTTATCAGCAATATTTGCCTATATCACTTGCAGGCAAGCAACAGTCGGTAAATCAGGTGCTTAACCAAACAATGATTAACACCATGGGCAGGACAAACACTCCTGTAACAATGCTTCCCTTAAGATCATTTGTAAAGGTACATCGCGGAGAGGATATTAAAACTATAGTTGCCGGCAAAAATGGCGAATACATTCCCATGAGTTATCACAAAGTGGCACATCCCGAAAAACTGATGCAAAATGTGGATTCATATATTAAAGAAGGGAATGACTGGGAGGCAGTTTTCACCGGAAGCTTCTTTTCCAACCAAAAGATGCTTGGTGAATTGGTGTTGGTGCTTATTGTATCTATCTTGCTGATGTATTTTATATTATCATCTCAATTTGAGAGCTTTATCCAGCCTCTTATCGTACTGATAGAGATACCTATCGACTTTGCTTTTGCGTTGGTGGTTCTGTGGGCTGCAGGACACACGCTCAATCTGATGAGTGCCATTGGGCTGATTGTTTCCAGTGGTGTGATCATCAACGACAGCATTCTGAAACTTGATATGATCAATGAGCTGCGCAAACAGGGCGTAGCGCTCAGGGAGGCTATTCACACTGCCGGAATGAAACGTTTGCGGGCAATCATCATGACATCGCTCACAACGATATTTGCCATAGTACCGCTGTTGTTTTCGTTCGATTTTGGTTCGGAGCTGCAAAAGCCACTGGTAATAGGTATGATATCAACAATGGTGGTGGGAACATTGGTGAGCCTCTACATTGTTCCGCTGGTATATTGGGCAATTTATAGTAAAAAAGAAGAAAGCGAAAAACAATTGAGGTAGAGGATATCGAATGGTGAACAAAAAAAACAGCATATCATCCTTCACCATCATTGTGGCATTTTTGAGTGTGGCTTTGATGGGTGCGGCATTGATTCCGATGTTGCCCGTGAAGCTTGTGCCATCGCGCACGCTGCCCGGGTTGACGGTAAGCTTTTCTATGCCCGGAAATTCTGCACGCATTGTAGAGATGGAAGCAACTTCCAAATTAGAATCGATGCTTGCCAGAATAAAAGGGGTGAGAAATATATATTCCACTTCGGGAAATGGTTGGGGCAATATCACACTGGAGCTGGATAAGCACACAGCGATTGATGTCGCCCGCTTTGAAGTTTCGACCATCATCAGACAAACCTGGGGCGATTTGCCGCGGGAGATCACTTATCCCTATATAACAGTGCGGCGTTCCGACGAAAATGCTGCTCGTCCGTTTATGACCTTTACTGTCAACTCGGCAGCCATGCCCATAGTGATACAAAACTATACCGAAAATAATATCAAGCAAGTTTTGAATGACATTCCCGGTATTTATAAAATAGAGGTGCGGGGCGCAACGCCTATGGAGTGGCAACTAACCTACGATAATGATCAGTTGAAAGCCCTGAGCATCACCACAAATGATATACGCAATGCCATATCCACATATTATAGTTCCGACTTTTTGGGAATGGCACAAACAGAAGAGGCAGACAAGGCACCATCGTGGATGCGAATCATGCTGATGTCGGACGGTGAGGGCAAGACTTTCAACGCAAGTGATATTTACATCAAAAACAGGGATGGAGCACTCATTCGACTGGATCAGTTGGTGAAAGTGGTTCATAACGAACAAACGCCGCAAAGTCATTATCGCATCAATGGGCTCAATTCAATTTACCTTTCGCTCACAGCCGAAGAGAGTGCAAATCAGCTTCACCTGAGCAATCAGGTACATAAGGCTATGCGTGAAATCAGGGAGGCGCTTCCCACAGGGTATGAGGTGCACAACAGCTATGATGCCACAGAGTATATTCATGCAGAGCTGAACAAAATATATCTACGAAGCGGATTGACGGTAATTATTCTCTTGCTTTTTGTATTGCTCATTACACGCAATGTGCGCTATCTCTTCTTGATTGCTGTTACCCTATCCATCAATCTTGCCATTGCTGTGATATTCTACTATATGTCGGGCTTAGAGATACAGCTATATTCTCTTGCCGGCATTACCATTTCGCTGAGTTTGATTATTGACAACACCATTATTATGACCGATCATATCATGCACCGAAAAAACAGGAATGCCTTTATCCCTATCCTTGCGGCTACGATGACCACAGTGGGTGCTTTGTCGATCATATTCTTTTTGGATGAGAAAATAAGACTCAATCTGCAGGACTTTGCCGCAGTGGTGATGATAAATCTGACGGTATCGCTGGCAGTGGCACTGTTTTTTGTGCCTGCAATGGTTGACAAGATTCAACTTAAGAAAAGAAAACCAATGAAGAGGCGTGGTTTGTTGCTCAAAATACCGTTCCGTCCAAGGCGGATAAGCATCTACTTCAATCGCTTTTATGAGGGAATGATACGCATATTGTCGCGTCGCAAATGGATTCCGTTTACAGCTGCGGTACTTCTGTTTGGGCTACCCCTTTTCATGATTCCCGACAAGATTGAAAAGGATAGCCAATTTGCCAAACATTATAACAAGGTGTTTGACAACTCTAAATACAAAGAGAAGGTGAAACCTGTGGTCAACAAAGCTCTGGGGGGGACGTTGCGACTGTTTGTAGAGAAAGTATATGAGGGCAGTTATTTCACGAGAAACGAAGAGCCGGTACTCAACATTACCGCCTCTATGCCTAACGGTACCACTCTGCCGCAGATGAATGCTTTGGTGGAAAAGATGGAGCGTCACTTGAGCGGATTTCCTGAAATCAGACAGTTTCAGACCAATATACCCAATCCGAGGCGTGCCTCCATTCAGGTATTTTTCACCAAAAAGGCAGAGCGGAGTGCATTTCCGTATCAGTTGCAGAGTAAGGTTATCAGTAAAGCATTGGAGCTGGGTGGAGGCAGCTGGGGAGTTTACGGCTTGCCGAATCAGAGATTCAGCAATGATATATCTGAATTTGCAGGAAATTATCATGTGAAGCTATACGGATACAATTATGATGAGCTCTATGCATGGGCTGATACACTTAAGAACAGACTGTTGAGCTACCGAAGGATAAAAGAGGTAAATATCAACTCTGATTTTTCTTGGTATAAGGATGATTATCGGGAGTTTTCATTTGATCTGGATAAGAGGAGACTGGCTGCTATGGGGCTGCTTCCGGGCGAACTTTTTGCTTCGCTCAATCCTGTGTTTTCCAGGGACTTGTGGGCCGGGTCAACCACTGCCGGAGGCGAACCGGAGAATATCAAGCTAAGCAGCCGGCAAAGTTACGATTATGATATCTGGGCACTTCAATATTTGTCACAAACCATAGGCAATAAAAGTTATAAACTGGATGAGTTGGCTCAGATAACCAAGGAACAGGCTCCGCAACAAGTGGCTAAAGAAAATCAGCAATATCGCCTTGCCTTGCAGTTTGACTACATTGGTGCCGGCACTCAGGGTACAAAAGTGCTGAAACGAGAAGTAGAAGAACTCAATGAGATCCTACCCATGGGTTACACTGCACAAGAAGAGAGCAGGGGTTTGGGATGGGGCAAAAAAGACAATAAACAGTATTGGCTGATTGGCTTACTCATAGTGATTATCTTCTTTACCACCTCCGTGCTGTTCAACTCAATCAAACAACCCCTGGCTGTTATTTTTGTGATTCCGATTTCGTTTGTTGGTGTGTTTCTCACCTTCTATTGGTTCAAACTCAATTTTGATCAGGGTGGCTTTGCATCATTTATCCTACTTTCGGGTATCACTGTAAATGCAAGTATCTATATTCTGAACGACTACAACATGATTCGCCGTAAACGGCCGGGCTTATCGACTTTAAAAGCCTATATCAAAGCGTGGAACTCAAAGATTATTCCTATTTTCCTTACGGTGATTTCTACCATGCTGGGCTTCATCCCCTTTATGGTGGGAACGGCAAAAGAATCGTTCTGGTTTCCGCTTGCGGCAGGTACCATTGGTGGGCTTGCCATGTCGATAATTGGGATTTGGACGTTTTTGCCATTGATGACGGTGGAGAAAAAGAAGCAAAAAGGAGATAAGAAAGCGAATTGATTCCAACAATAAAATAGATATAGAGAAACATGTCATAGACACACTAAAGTGGACACCACCATCGAACAAATAGTTTACATTGAATTCGATCTGAAATTTTTGTAGAAATTCTAAATATTCTTCTTTGAATGTTTTTTTATAGTGATGTTTTTCTTGATTTAAAATATAATTATAAACATTATTAATTTGTGAATGACCGTAGGAAAATGCACCATAACCTTCCTGCCATGAAAATTTACCTTTCACAAATCGTTTTTCATTGATAAAATTTGAAGAGTTGTTTTTTATATCACGAACTAAATTAGAAATTGCCATGGACGGTTTTAAACCAACAAAAATATGAATATGGTCGGGCATTCCATTTATTATGATGGATTTTTGGCCTTTGTTTGTAATTATACCGGAAATATACTTATATAGCTCGTCTTTCCACGTTTTGCCAATGAGATTTGTACGACCATAAACAGCAAACACCATTTGAATATAAATCTTTGAATATGTTCCGGGCATGGGTAAATTTGTTAAATTGATTAATTATAATAATATCTCACATCTATATTTTTTCTTACGATTAAATTAATGTTTTTATAATATCACCCCTTCGGGGTTCTTTCTGTCTGGTAGTCATATTCTTTCTATAATAATTTCACCCCTTCGGGGTTATCGTGTTAAAACAAATATATCACAAAATAATCATAAGAGACACAACTATTATAGGTGATATTATTTTCTCTGCCTTTCTTAAATTGGTGATTTTTTGAATGTTAATTAATTTTATGCACAAGCGGCATAGATTTTCAATTATTGTTTAATCATAAAAAATAATTATTACCATTCGCAGCAATATGCAAATAATAGGCTGTTCGTCGATACTGAAAATTCAGTTTCTATAAGAAACTATTATAAATTTTAGTTATCTCTATAATTTTTCTAATAATCCTTTTTTTATAAATTCGTACGCCTCCCTTATATCGTACTTTATATCACTTCGAAGCAATCCTTTCATATCTCCGATGAAGTCATCATCTTCGATTTTTTTCTACCATCGATTTTAGTAAATGATTGCGATAGGGGTTGAAATGTCACCCCTTTTGCAAATACAAGCTTTATATATTTTCTAGTCGATTTAAAATTAGTGTTTATATTTTTCGTTTTTATTATCTATTGTCTGCTTTTTTGTCAGCGTAATATTGCCAAATAAAATTGTCTGCAAAAGGCTAATTGCCGATAAGAAAAACCACTTGAATGAACTTTCCGGGTTCTTCAATTCTTTCCCTAAGAGCTTGTAAATATGGACGTTCAAACATATAAGTAAATTTACTCAGTACATTGAGTAAATTTGCTCAATATATTTAGTTCTGCAAATACTTTTAAGGAAATAGAATAAGGTCACATTCCTAACGGAATGTGGTTGGAGAGGGTTTAGATATCAATTACGAATTAAAAATTACGAATTACGAAACTCCAAACTGGTCGTTTTGAGCGCAGCGAAATCTAAACGACACAGTCCTCAACGACGAAGTCCTCAACTTTTTTCATTTTCCATTTTCTAATCATCACATCTGCTAATTATCACATCTGCTAATCCACTAATTCACTAATCTGCTAATCCACTAATTGATTACCCGAAACTCGAAACTCGAAACTCGAAACTCAAAACCCGGAGCTAATTACTGTTGACCGTTTCGATTAATTATTCATTAAAAAACCATCTAAATCCCAGGCAGGAATATGTTCAATTCCTTCATTGGTTGGGATTTTATAATTGTCTAAACTTACCACGTACTTTTTAAAATTGTCATCTATAAGTTTCAATGAACGGTATTCTCGTTCGATAGTTTGTTCTTCTGTTAGTTGTAGTGTAACTTGCAAATACATTCTTCGCTCGCCTTTTATCGCCACATAATCAACTTCGCTGTCTTTTATCGTTCCCACATAAACCTGATAACCGGCATGTCGCAAGCTCAAATAAACGGCATTTTCCAACAGATAACCTATACCGTAACCGTAACCCGCGTAAAGATAATTGCGATAACTTAAATCGTTTAAATAATATTTGCTATTGCCGGAAATAGTGTTTTTTCCTTTAATGTTGTAGCGTTCAGCACGATGGACTAAAAAAGAACTTTCGAGATAATTGATGTATGACGATAAAGTTTCGTAGTTTGTTTTTCGTTTTTTTGATGCGAAAAAATTAATGATGTTTGTGATAGAAATCAGATTAGATGCGGTATTTACCAAATAAACAAATAAATCGTCCATCAGCTTTACGTCCTTCACATTTTATCTTCCCACAATGTCGCGCAACAAAACTGTATCTTTGATGGACGACAAGTAATTTTGCTTCATTTCTTCGTTGGGCAGATTGAAAAGTTCGGGCAACGCACCGCTTTGAAGGAATTTTTTGTAACTATTGCTTCCTATTTCCTGGAGGGTTATTCCACAATATTCCGTATAGCTGAACGGAAACACTTCAAATTCAACGTATCGTCCCGACAAAAGCGTGGCTAATTCTCCCGACAAAAGATTGGAGTTGGAACCGCTGATAAATAATTCGCAGGGCTCTGCAAAGTCTTGGGAATGAGAATTAACAAACCGCTCCCATTCTTCAATATATTGTATTTCGTCCATAAAAATATAGACTTTGCCTGTCGGATTGAGCGTTTGCCGATAAGCTTTGTAGAGTTCTTCCAATTCCACAGCGCTTCGCAAAGTGGCTAATTCCATATATTCTTTGTTGATATAAAGAATGTTTTTACTCTGTACGCCTTCAGAAATCAGTTTGGATGCGATTTGGCGCAAAATGTAACTTTTCCCTGCACGTCGCTGACCTACAAGTACTTTTACCAATTTATTGCCAATATATTGACCTATTTTATTGGTGTAAATTGTACGGGGATAGCCCAAATCAATCGGATTGCCATCCCAGAAATTATACTTTCTTATCAAGCCAATAATTTCAATCATATTTGAATTTTTTCTATAAATATAGTTATTTTCAAACATGCTTGAAAATATTTACAGGATTTAATTTGATTAAGAAGACGATATTGAGTACAATGAAAGGACAGTAATGAGTTAAAAGTTTTGAGTTTTGGGTTTCGGGTTTTGGGTTTTGGGTTTCGGGTTTTGGGTTTCGAGTTTTGGGTTTCGAGTTTTGGGTTTTGGGTTTCGGGTTTCGAGTTTTGGGTTTCGAGTTTTGAGTTAAGAGTTTTGGGTTAAGAGTTTTGGGTTTTGAGTTAAAAGTTTTGAGTTTTGGGTTTCGGGTTTTGGGTTTTGGGTTTCGGGTTTTGGGTTTCGAGTTTTGGGTTTCGAGTTTTGGGTTTTGGGTTTCGGGTTTCGAGTTTTGGGTTTCGAGTTTTGAGTTAAGAGTTTTGGGTTAAGAGTTTTGGGTTTTGAGTTAAAAGTTTTGGATTTCGAGTTTTGGGTTCACGCGAAGGCCGCAAAGATATTAATGTCGTAGAGACGCACTGCCGTGCGTCTTTTCATTAATTATTGAAGAAGTTTTGGTCAAGGAATTCACGCTGATTTTCACGAATTATATTATTAACGCGAATAGGATCCAACGAAGAACAATTCTTCTAAACTAGGTAAAAAGTATAGATATATCAATAATTTTCTTTGTTTTTTGTTTTTATTATAGTTTTATCTATATTTGTAAATCATAATAATATAAGAATGTACAGAATTTTATACGAAAAATCGGGAAGTGATATAATTCGTGAACTTGGGAAGCAGTATAGTAAATATCGAAAACGAATGAGATATACACAAAAAGAGGTTGCCGAGCAATCAGGACTTAGTGTATTTACTATAAGTTCTTTTGAGAATGGTTCATCCACCGGAATTACCATGGCTTCATTCATCAAATTGTTACGGGCAATTGACAGTCTTGAAGAAATAGAGAAATTACTTCCGGATTTGCCTCCAAGTCCCCGTGAATTATTTAAGAAAAAAAGTAAAAAATAATCGATGGAAACAAATGTTGTAAAAGTTAAACTTTGGGGTATGGATCTTGCGTATCTTTCATGGGATAAAAAAGCAGAAGTAGCTATTTTCGAGTATGACCCCTTGTTTCTTGAAAAAGGTTTAGATGTTGCGCCGTTGACCATGTCTATAAACTCACCCCGTAGTCAGAACCAACTTCCGTGGTTAGGAGATAAGGATAAGTTATATCAGGGACTTCCGTCGATGATTGCTGATTCATTACCCGATAAATGGGGAAATTCTCTTTTTAATGCTTGGTTACGTGATAATAATATTTCTAGCAAAAAAATAACTCCTATAGATCACCTTTCGTTTATTGGCAGTAGGGCAATAGGAGCATTGGAATATGAACCTGCACAAAAATTGGGTAATGATTCAACTTTTTCGATCAATGTGCAAAAGCTTTATGAGTTTGCAAAGCAAGTTCTTAATGAACGAGAAATGACTATACAGAAACAAGAAAATTCTATTTTATGGCAGGATTTGATAAAGATAAGTTCATCACCCGGCGGAAAAAGACCAAAGGCAATTATAGCATTGAACAAAAAAAGTGGGGAAGTGGTTTCGGGACAAGGAATAATCCCCGAAGGGTTTCAGCATTATATTCTCAAATATGATGAGAATTCTGCTTATCCCTTTGCGAAATTGGAATATGTTTATTATCGGCTGGCTTTGGATTCAGGAATAGAAATGATGCCTTCAGAATTAAGAACCTACGAAAGTGTTACCCATTTTTTAACTCAGCGATTCGATCGAAAATTTAATGAAAAGATTCATGTGCAAACATTAGCGGCAATGTCGCCTACAAGTACTAGTTATGAAGATATTTTTAGTGTAATCAGGCGGCTTAATTTGCCTTATGAAGATAGTAAACAACAATATTTACGAATGGTGTTCAATGTGATTGCTCGGAATGTGGACGATCATTCAAAAAATTTTTCATTTTGCATGAATCGAAATGGCGTATGGCGCTTATCTCCGGCATACGATTTAACCTTTAGTGTAGATTTGATGGCACCGGCATATTCCAACAGACATTCATTGACCGTGAATGGCAAGAATGAAAATATTACTCGTAGAGATTTGGAAACAATAGGTATTAATAACGACATTCAGGATTACAGGACCTTGATTAATAAAGTTATTAATGCTGTATCCAAATTTGAAGAGTTTGCAAACGAATTAGGGATAGACAGAAAGTTAATTCAAAACATTAAATCTGATTTTGTTAAATTATGAGCGCAAATGCTGTAGAGACATGGGCCCTAACATCTTTACCGGTTTTGTCTCTTTTGTTCCTTGTTTTGTGAGCAATCATTTACCAGTTGGAGAACCAATATTTTAAAATTTCTTCGGCCGGTTTTCCTCGTATTGAAGCAGCTTTTTCAAAAGCAGTATTCATATTTCTAACTTCGTGTTTTTTAAATCTGTCATTAAACATATAACCGTGAGAGATAACTCCCAACAGCTTTATATCTGTTTCATTAACTGCCTGCATAAATCCCTCATACACATCGGCTTGGGCGTAGAAGTCTTGTTTAAAATTATCTGCATTATTAATAACATCTAATACCGGTTCAAGATGTCCATATCTGTTTACGCCATCTTCAACCGAGGCAGCCCAGAGCCATAGGAAGAGTGGTTTTTTAAAAGAGCTATATCTTTGAAATAGATCTAATGTTGCATTTTTAATTTCATTTACACTTGGATTTTTAATTTCAGTAATATTTGAAATCGTTATTCCAAATGCATCAAAAAGATCTATAAATGTATCAGTGTATGAATCATCTTCATAATATTCAATTTCATATCCACCATCATAATTTTGTGCATCAAAAGGGCGATGGTGTCCAAAATAAACAATATTACCGTCATATACCTCTCTAATGTTAGAGATAAGCTGATTCCACATTGTATGATATTTATCAACAGAAGAAAAATTAGTCGGTGTTGTAGCATAATCTAAACCATGACCAAGCGAGAGATAAGTTACATTGTTTTGTTGTGCTGTTTCTGCATATTCAACAATTATTCTTGAATATTCATCAAACCAGCTATTCCAAAATTGATCACTTAGAGCTGAGCCGCTATAAACAATTTCATAAAAACTCTTATTGTCAGTCTGAATTTCCTCATGTGGCCATACTCCAAACCACCACATAAATTCCATATTTTTGTCTCGTGATTTTTCTGTTAAATACTCATAGTGTGAAGGTGAAAGCATATTCCACTCGTACCCGGAGTGTGCAGAAGTCCTTAATTTAATGGAGTTATAACCCACCTCAGTTACAAACATGGGGTCGAATACTGTTACCAAATTAGCATTTATATTTTGCAGCCTATCAAAAGTCTCTTCAAATTTATTGGGATAAAAATCTTGTTCAAGCCATGGGCCGGCATCAAACAGAGATATACCTTTTATGAAAGAATTAGGTTTTTTGCTAATATTTTCTTGTTTTGGGTAGAGATATAAATCGAGCTCGGCCGACATCTCTTCATAAAAGTCAAAACCATATAAAAGAGGAATGAAGTTTTTATTGGAAGAGGAACTAAGAGCATAATTTCCATCATTGAGAAGAGCTTCCAATGAAAATTGTCCGCCATTAATCGATGATGTCTCTTGGTCCTTGAGTTTAATTATTATATCATCTAAACTACTCTTGTCTATTCTGTTTTTGATACTACCATTAACAGTTAAAGAATAGCTGGGAACAACCAACTTTACAGTAATAGATTTTGCTGCTTCTTCATTTTTATGAGTTTCAGCCGTTACTTTTATTATATAATCTCCCGGAGGATAACTTTCAGTATCTCCTGTATCCCATATAAACTCAAAAGGCTCACTATCAGTATAAGCTATGGACTCGTCGTTGATATATAATTTCACATAGCGCAGATTATCCAAGGGTTCTACCAACACTTTAACTCCTATTTTTTCTCCAATATTAATAGAGGCTCCATCAGTAGGTTGGATAAAAGATACATCAATAGTATTTTGTTCATCCTTGGGTAAATTTTCATCATCTTCGATTTTTTCTTCATCATCAGAACAAGATACAACATTGATTATTAGAATTAAAGAGAAAATAGAAAGCAGCAGTTTATTAAAGCTTTTCATAGTTGGATTTTTTTGATCGTATCGCTTCATATTATTGTTTGCTTTTACGAAAAGTTATCTACAATAAGTTTATATTTCAAATATAATTAAGAAGTATAACAAAATCAAAACATACTGTTTCTATCTACATATCCTAATAGCCGCTTATTTATTTCTCAATAAGCAGAGTTGATAGTTAGCTATGAGAATTTAGAACAGGCCGACATAAGAATTCGGACACACAACAGATCTTTAGATTCAATAAGTATTTTTGTTAAGACTTATTCTCTTATCAGTCTGCTTCGATCTAAAATGTTGACTACGCGCCCTTCCAACTTTATAATACCGTCTTCCTCCATTTCTTTTAAGGATCGAGCAAGTGATTGACGTTGCACTCCCAAATATTCTGCAAGTTGAGTTCGCATACGATTCATAGTGAAGGAGTTATTGTTTACAGTAGTGTTTTCCAAAAAATAAGTTGCCAGTTTTTTTCTTAAGCTTTTTATTGAAATCATCTGCAGCTTGTTTTTCAACGCAAGGGTCAAATCTGCATTCATAGTTAAGAAATTAGTTAATAGCTGCTTATTATTTGACATCTCATCAAGCCATGCTTCTTTTGATATTTTTAGGAATATGACAGTATCCAACGCAATAACATCAGCCGGATAATTATTGTTTGCACCATATAGAAAGGAGGGCGCAAGTGGGATTACCGGCTCCAGAATATCGATATCCAACACATTGCCCTCCATTGTAATCATTTCCTCCCTAACACTTCCTTGTACTAAAAGCATGACTGATTGTATGGGGTCTCCCTGACGAACAATAATTTCACCTTTCTTAAATGTAAGAATTTCACGCACGTTCCTGTCCAAAAACTCATCGTGTTCGTCTTGGCTCATTCCGCGGAAAAGAGGACAGTATGATAATTCATGGTCGTGATGATGCTCATGAGAGTGATCATCCATATTTAAGTCATCAATTGGGAAATCGAGTTTCTTTAAAAGATGATATAAATGATGGTGGGAATGACCTTGTGCCGAATACTTTGTTGTTTCTGTTTGCTTATTCATTTGATTAAAGTTAATTGCTTTTAATTTTAATTAAATGCTTCTTTATATAAGAAAAAAAAATGCATAAAAACAGGAAGTCAGGTGAATAAAATTAAACCACAAAAGTCATGCTTTGTTCTATTTTTTATTTGCATTCTCAAATTTAGTATTCTACAAGTTTGTGTTCATTGTTGTTTTTTGAAATTCGCCGTCTCAAATGAGCCCCTGACTATTTATCAACTTCTTTTTCTTTCTTATATAGCTTTAATTTTAGAAGAAAGAACCGGATATCCCATTTTAGTAATTGCTTCTTTTATTTGTTCAACGGAAACTTTTTCTTCGTCGAAATTGACCTGGGTTTTACTTGCGTTGAAGCGCACATTAACAGATTCTTTATCAATTCCATTTACTTTTTTTAATGCGCCTTCAATTTTTTGTATGCATGATGGGCAGGTTAATGTTTCGAGTTGCAAAATTGCTTTTTTCATTTTAAATTCTCCATATTTTAAATTAATAATTATTTTATTTCTTTTTTTAATCTTTTTGCTTATAGCCCAGTAGTCTCATACCGTTAAGTATGACAAGCAAAATACTTGCTTCATGTACAAGCATGCCTACCGACATACTCACCCAAGTGCTAAAGAACAGTCCGCCAAATAATACTAAAACCACTCCCACAGCTATAACAATGTTCTGTTTCATGTTTATAGCCGTTGCTTTTGCTAATCCTAATGCGTGGGATAAATGGTTTATATCGGAATTCATAAGAACGATTTCCGAGCTTTCTATTGCTACGTCCGTACCACTTCCCATTGCGATTCCTACATCAGCCAGTGCCAAAGAGGGACTGTCGTTAACTCCGTCACCGGCAAAAGCAACGATTTGTCCCTTTTCTTTTAATTGTTTAAGGTAGTTGGATTTATCTTTCGGCAACATATTGCCAAATGCCTTTGTTATACCTAATTCACGACTCACTACGTCAACTGTTCCTTGATTATCTCCGGAAAGCATTACCAGGTTTTTCACCCCCAGTTTTTTCAATTTTTCGAGTTGTTTTTTAACACCCGGACGTAATTGATCACGTATTCCCATTAATAAACTTAGTTGCCCATTAATTGCAGTTAATACAATTGAGTTTCCGTTTGCTGAAAGACCTTCAATGTCAGCTTTTACTTTTTCACTAATAAAAACTCCTTTCTTCTCCATTAACAATGCATTGCCAACGGTGATCTCATGGCCTTCAACCTCTGCCACTATCCCTTCACCTTTCACTACATTAGTTTGGGTGACCGGTAATAATTCTATCTTCCCTAACTCGTTTAATATAGCTTTTGCTAGTGGATGATCGGATTCGTTTTCAACGCTTGCAAGGTATTTAAGTGCCTCTTCTTGATTATCTGTGTAATAAATGCTTTCTCCTACTGATGGATTCCCCATGGTTAAGGTACCGGTCTTATCAAATAGAATAGTATCGACCTTACTAAAATTCGATATTATTTCGCTTCCTTTTAATAATACACCATTACGTGCTCCATTGCCTATTCCGGATACGTTTGACACCGGTACGCCAATTACCAAGGCTCCGGGGCAACCGAGTACTAAGACGGTTATGGCCAACTCTATGTTATTTGAAAATAGCCATACTATAAAAGCCAATAGTAATACTGCAGGCGTATAATATTTAGAGAATCGATCGATAAATCGTTCTGCTTCTGACTTCGAGTCCTGTGCTTCTTCAACAAGCTCTATTATTTTTCCAAAGGTTGTATCTTCACCTACACGGTTGGCTCGTACCCTGATTGTTCCATTTTCTAAGATGGTGCCTGCAAATACTTCGGATCCATCCTCTTTAGCAAGCGGGATCGATTCGCCGGTGATACTTGATTCGTTCACATAACCTTCGCCTGATAATACAGTGCCATCAACCGGAATTTTAGCTCCCGTTCTAACAAGAAGGGTATCACCTTTTTCTACTTCATCCACATTTACAGTCTTAAATTCACCATTTTCAAACAGCTTTAATGCACTTTCAGGTGCCATTGCTGTTAGTTCCCTAATGGCTGAGCGTGTTTTATTGAGTGTACGCTGTTCAAGATAGCCACCAAAAAGAAAGAGAAAAGTTACTATGGCCGACTCTTCAAAATTTTGAATCAAGAATGCGCCTATTACTGCAATAGTAACAAGCACATCAATACTAACAACCTTAACGCGTATAGCTTGGTAGGCTTGAATCGCAATTGGAATTATTCCTATGACAGAGGCAATCACTAAGGCCCCTATAAAAACTACTTGATTATCAGCAAACCATTTGCCGATGAATGCAAGGATTATCAGTACGGCACTGACCGTTGTGATTATATTTTTATTATTTAATATGATTCGTTGCATATTTTATTTAATACTACTTTTTTATTGTGTGTTTTTGAATTTCTTGTACAAATGTATAGTTGTAAAAGGAGGGATACTGTCACCCAAGTGTCACTTGCTGTATTTTTAATATATTTAACAATTTCATTTCGTTAGCTTATATTATAATATCAAAGGAAGTGTGATTGTCAAAAATGTTAAAAAACACAAAAAACCGAAAGTGACACTTGGGTGACGTTTTTAGTAGTTATTGCCAGGTATATTTGCATTACAAATAACAAGATTTTTATTAACTACTAAAAATAAAATAATATGAAAGCAAAAAATCAGATGTTTA
>CAZODA010000037.1:0-31904 GCA_964578485.1 uncultured Alkalitalea sp.
ATATTTTCCCATTTGCCATTTGCTATTTCAAAATTATACTTATCACTAAGCTCTTCATCAAGTAAAAACAAACTTTCAGCCCTTTCGGCAAAATCATTGGCACTAATACGACCTTGTTTGGCATATACATTATTTTTTCCCGTTGCTATGTATATTTCAGCTACTCCTGCAGAAGCCTTAACCGGATATAATACAAGTTGATAAAATGCATCACGAGCTTCTTCGGGAATAGCATTTTCCAAATCCTCCGCTTTTTTCACTAAATCTTTCCATAACTCTAAAACCCTGTCTGCTTCGTTATAATTTACCACACTCATAACTTCAGGTAATTGAACCTCCGGTTTCCTCCAAAGATTATATTTGGGATATTTACTTAACAATTCAGCGATCTGTTCTGCATTTTTTTCTCCAAATATAGAAGTGGCCCATTGTACAGTATAATTCCATAAATCATCTTTACCAATTGCCTCGGGGTCCCACGCATATCGCATAATAAAGTCGATAGGCAGCTCTTTTGGTTTAAGGTCGCCAACATTAACTACCCACAAACGATCAATACCGGATTGATATGCAAGGTTAAATTGTTCCCATAATTTTGGCAAAGTAGTGGTATTTATCCAACGGTCATTCCACGGACCTCCATTCATATCTATATGATAATATAAACCAAGGCCTCCCGACCTGTTTTTCTCAATTTCCGGTGCAGTTCGTCTTATATATCCCCAGTTATTATCGCAAAACATAAGCATAACATCATCAGGAACAGAAAACCCGGAATCATAATAGCGTTGGACTTCGGTGAAGATTGCCCAAACTTGAGGAATTTCAGCAGGGTCTTTTGCAAATACCTCTTTAATTATTTGTCGTTGTCCGTCAACAACATCCTTTAGAACCCTGATATTTTCCTCATCACCTTCTTCACTCAATGCCACATCGCCATCGCCACGCATTCCAATTGTAATCATGTTCTCAAAGTTTTTATTTCTCTCCATTCCTTCCCTGAAAAACTTATCCAAACCTTCTTTATTTTCTTTATAATCCCAAGCTCCCACTTCATTTCTCCGTCGGGTATATTCATTATGAGCACGCATCATAGGCTCGTGATGAGACGTTCCCATCACAATACCATATTCATCAGCTAAAAAAGGATTCATTGGATCATCCTCATTAAATGCAGCACTCCACATTGCAGGCCACAAGTAATTAGCCTTTAAACGCAGCAATAGCTCAAACAAATGAGTGTACATTTTGCTGTTAAATCCTCCAAATTTAGCATGAGTCCAACCACCAAAAGAAGGCCATTCATCGTTTATAAAAATACCACGATATTTAACCTTAGGAGAAGGTTGAATATATATGCCACTTTTAACATATATTTCAGAGTTTGTTTTTACCGGGACATCAGCCCAATAATACCATGGAGAAACCCCAATTTGTTCCGACAAATCATAAATTCCATATATAGTCCCCCTTTTATCACTACCTGCAATAATTAAATTTCCTTCAACAGTTGTAATTATAAAAGATTCCCATTGGCCTTTAACTTCAGAAACATCGATTTTATTCTGTTCTATTAAACTATCGATTATTGGACTTTTTCCAATAGTTCCGGCAATAATGAAATTTTCTTTAAGCGAACCATCTATTTGAAAGGTAACTTTATTGCCACTTACTTTTTCAATATCTAAGGCCAAATCCTGAGCAGCTCTTATTACACCCTTCCAATCTTGAGACGAAACAACAATAGAAGCAGCTGACAAATTATCAGAAACAACAAATTCATCATTTTCTTTAGAAAAAGATATATAAGATGAACTTGGTAAATAACTGACAGAGACATTTGAAGAAAAACTCTCAATAAAAAAAGGAAAGCAAAAAAACAAAATAAATTTCAACAACCTCATAATATTAAACTTAAATATTTATAACAGCTTGCAAGTAACTTGTTTTTAAATTTTTTAATAAGTATCGGAAATATTTAAAACATTAATATTCAAAAATAGCTTTTTTTAAAAAGCTAAATTTTGAATCCCCTTTTTATATAGTCAGTCTGTGATAATTAAAAGTTAAACTTTAAGGATTCTTTTTTACTAAGTAGTTGTTACTAAAAAAGTTAGTCGAAGGCATTTTATAAAGAATAAAGATATTATCCTTTTCCATTTGGTTCTAATGAACCAAATGGAAAAGGATAATATCAATCGAATAGTATTATTTTTTTATCTATTTAAACAAAAGGGGTGCAAATTCATACAATGATCTTCTCCATGTTAACCATTCATGTGCCGACCCCGGAGATTCATAATAAACAACATTTTCCAATCCTTTTGCTTTAAGGGCATTGGCAAAAGCTTTTACTCTCTCAGGATTTTCTTCAGATCCGATGCTCAAAAACATTAGGTTTACATTTTTATTAAATTTTTGTGCATCATTAAAGATACCATCATATAAGACATCTATTTGTTCAACGGATCCTGCTCCACCACTAAAGCCTCCTAAGTATGCGAATTTATCAAGGTTTGGCATAACTGCTTGAAAAGTGTGTCCACCCCCCATTGACAATCCGGCCATAGCCCTATTTTCTCTGTCTGTTTTAGTTCGGAAAGACGCATCAATCATAGGAACAATTTCTTTAACAAGTAGTTCAGGAAACAATCCCATAAAGCGCATACTAGGTGCGGGTCTTTCTCTTCTTTCGCTAGCTGCAGGTCTGGCGGGTGCAGCAGCTCCAGCAAGGAAAGCATTCATTTCAGGATTGTCAGGTCTTTGTATCTGTTGGGCACCCGGAAGAACGGCATAGCCACGATCCATCACTATTATCATTGGCACAGCCTTTCCTTCAGCTATAAGATTATCCATGATATTTCCCATTCTCCCTTGAAATACCCAGCCTGTTTCATCTTCTCCACCTCCATGTTGCAGATATAGCACGGGGAAACGTTGATTCAAATCTTTTTCATACTGTGGTGGAGTATAAACATAACACATCCTCCATGTCTGAGTCATTTCAGACCAGTATTTTTTCATACGAATTTCACCATGGGGTACATCTTGAATTTTGTCATATTCAAGGCCTTCAGGAATTTCTATTGCGCTTACCCATTTACTCATTCCAAAATAGGATTTTGTTGCAGGATCAGCAACATATACACTATCAATTATTAACTGATAATAGTGAAAACCAACAGCTTCCGGTCTAGGCGAAACATAGGTCCAGTATCCATCAGCTTCACGCGTCATAGGACCTCGAAAACTTATTCCCACCTCTTTTGCATAAGGTGCATACACTCTGAAGTAAGTGTTTCCTTCAGCATCAACTCTAGGCCATTGAGCTCCATCAAGATTATGCTCATTAGGAAAAGTTCCTTCAGGAAATCCTTGTGCAAATAAAATCGGTGACACGATTAATAATGCAACAACAAAAAAATTTCTCATATTAGATAATATTAAAATTATTTAAACACCAATCCTTGTTTACCACCCTGGGTTTTGTTTCAAATTAGGATTGATAGAAATCACATCATATGGATATGGGAAATACTCATGTTTTCCGGCTTTAAAACCAACCTCTTTACCTTCATTAGGTTCTGAATAGGTAACATATCCTCGATGTTCAGGCTCATCAAGTGTAAAAAATGCATCTTTCAATGATGGTATATTTTTACCTGCATTTTTAACTTTTTCAAGTTCTCCCCAACGCTTCATATCGATCCATCTTGATCCTTCCATCCACAGTTCATAATTTCTTTCTCTTTTCACATCTTCCAAAGTTAGTGCACTACTAACATAATTTGAACCTGCACGCTCCTGTACATTTTTCAGGCTCTGAAGTCCAAGTCCGTCATCGTCACTTGTATTGGCACAAGCTTCAGCATACATAAGAAGAACATCAGCATATCTAACAAGAATAAAATTGTTAAATCTATACGAATTTATTGTACGATCTTCAGCTATACCAATATGTTTTTTCTGTAAATATCCACACTGTCCATACAACCCATCAGGATTACTTATCCCTCTATTAGGATCTTTTAGTTTTTCTTCTTTTGTAGTTGCTTCTTCATCGCTAAGCCATTCCAATTCCGTAAGGAATTCTTCATAATTAATAATAGTAGCTTTTCTGCGGTATGAATCTCCATCATTATCAACAAATTCATTTGCAAATTCTTCTTCTATTGCAAGTCCGCCCCATCCTTGGTCAGCCATATACAAAGGAGTACCGGCTAAACGAGAGGTTCTCCATCCCCAAATATTCAATTCCATCCATGTTGAACGCTGGATTTTTCCGGACCAATCGCCAATACCAGGATTGTTTATTAAATTTAGCTCAAACACTTTCTCTTCACAACCATCACCTGAAAGATGGAAAAGATCGGCAAATCTTTCGCCGGATACTAATTCATATTTCCCTGAGTTAATAACATTTTTTAAAGCCGACTTTGCACCTGCATAATCCCCGGCATAAAGAAGAGCTTTACCTTGAACTGTATTTGCAAAACCTTTAGTGACTTTTACAGAACCATCTTTGTCTTGCGGATCTTTACGTTCATCAAGATAAGAAAGAGCCTCAGCACACTCATTGGCGCACCAACGAAGCAGATCTTTATGATCACCTTCATAATTAGAAGGTTTATCGGTACTTTGTAATAAGTGATCTACCAAGGGGGGATTTCCCCAAGCCATTGCAGCCATCATGTGGCACCATGCACGTATTACTCTTGCTTCGGAAATACAACGATCTTTTACCGGGCTTTCTCCATATTCGAAATTATCAATTACAAGATTTGAATAATAAATTACAAAATAAAATCTCTTGTACATTTCTCTAATAACTTCGTTTTGTGAATCATAACGAAACTCATTAATGCTCGCAAATTGATCATTATCACCATAAAACTCACCTGCCGCCAGAACATTGTCAGCACAATAGTTAAAGAGCATATTATAAGGAACATAAATACCGGCATTACCACCAATATTTGTAATAAAGTTGGCATACAAAGAAACAAGTGCAGATTCAGCATCTTCATCAGTATGATAAAATGAGTCGATACTGATAACGCCCTTTTGTGGAATATCTAAATTATCCTCACTACAAGCCGCTAATAATGCAACTGCACTAAATAATAAAGGAATTATATATTTTTTCATATCGTAATATATTGATTTAGAATGTTAAATTAAGACCAAAAATAACCTTTTTTGACTGAGGATAAGTACCATTGTCGTAACCTGCACGTTCTGCAGAAGTACTAACGGTAGCTGTTTCCGGATCACAACCGGGATATTTTGTAAACACAAAGAAATCATCAAGTGAAACATAACATCTTAATCTATTTATAAATGCCTGTTTGGTGATAAATTCAGGAATGGTATATCCTAATTGTATCTGTTTAATTTTAAAATAGGCACCGCTAAATACTGATGCTGATGATCCCCAGAAATGCCAATCATTTGCTACTGCTTTAGGATCGGGCATTGAAGCATTTTTATTTTCAGCTGTCCATGCGTTATCATAATAATATTTCAATGAGTTTCTCATGGGAGTATCGGCGCGGTATAAAACAGCAAAAATGTCATTACCACCTACACCACTACCAAATATGTTTAAATCAAAACCCTTATATTCAAGATTTACATTAATACCATAAGTATAATCAGGAATTGATTTACCTATATATGTCATATCTCCATCAGAAATAACACCATCTTCATTAATATCCGTTATAATAGCTTCGCCGGTTTCAGGATTAACACCTTCATAATTATATCCTCTAAAATACCAAATTGGCTGTCCTTCCTCAAAAGCTGAACGAACAGGATTATTTGTTCCATCAACTCCTCCTGGTGCTGCCTCAAGTCTGTCAATAGAAGAGTCTAAATAAGTAACCTCGTTATGAAGGGTAGAAAAGTTGGCACTTATTTGATAGTTAAAATCTCTTCCTATTTTTTCTCTCCACAACACTTCAAATTCTAACCCTCTGTTTAGAACTGAGCCTGCATTAACTGTAGTAGATGAAACACCTAATTCGGGAACAGGATTTATACCTACAAGAAGGTCCTTTGTTTGCTTATTATAATAATCGGCTGTTAATGATAATTTACTGCTAAAAAACCTCATGTCTAGGCCAATATCATATTGTTCAGAAGTTTCCCACGTCAAATCTCTGTTTGGAAGCCCTGAAGGTCTGGAACCGTATGATGGTGCAATATTATCAACTCCGTATTGATACCATTCGCTATTATAGGCAATTGTAGCATTATACCTATAATTGTTAAGGACATTAATATTACCATTTTGTCCCCAGGAAGCACGAAGTTTCAAGAAAGTAAGTATATTAGCATGAAGGATATCTTCAAAAAACTTCTCATTACTAATTGTCCAACTTCCCGAAAAAGAAGGGAAATATCCCCATCTGTTCTCCTTTGCCAATTTTGATGAATCAAATGCATCGGCACGAAAGTTTGCTTGAACATGGTATCTGTTGTCATAGGAATAAACAAGTCGTCCAAAATAGGATAATTGAGTAGCTCTACCCGGACTGTTTCCATAACTTTTTACAGTTTTCTCCTGTCCATCAACAACATTACTTTTCACATAATTAAGATATCGGAAATTTTCTTCATATCCTGTTAAAATATCAGGTCCTGTTGCGCTTCCATTAACATTGTCGCTACGACTTTCGGTAAAAGACATACCGGCCATTGCTGTTATTCCGTGTTTATCAATGTTAAGGTTGTAATTAGCAAAATTCTCCCATTGATAATACTTACTGGTATTAGCAGCAGCAGAAATATTGTAATCATCAGTTTTTGCCTGAGGTGTGGCATAATATGGAGTACTATATCTATGCGAATTACTATGAGCTACTCTATAACCAAAACGCGAGGTAACAACAAGCCCTTTAACAGGTTTTAAGTTTCCATACAATACTCCACGTAAAGAAACACCTTCATTTGTAGAGTCTACAAGATCTCTTTGAAGAAGCGGGTTTCCACTATCGTCGGTCATATATTTGGAAGTAGCATAATACAACCCATTTTCAGGGTTCTTAAGGATGTTTTTACCTTGATCATAAGCAGCCTTCATTGTTTGGGCAAACTCCTCAGGATTGGCATAATAAACAGGAGTTAATGGATCAAGTGTAAGAGCTGAATTCATCAAGGATCCATATTGTGACATATGAGGCACAGATTTAACAGACCAATCCTCAATAGAATTGTTTGTTCCAATCTGCAGCCAGCTTTTCACATTATAATTGGCATTAATCTGTGCAGTAAGACGTTTGTAAACATCCTTATCACCTTTTACTATTCCATCGTTGTTAACGTAATTGACTGAAGTGAAAAAACTACCAAGATCACTTCCATTTTGAAAAGTAATGGAATGTTTTTGACTCCATGAAGGCTCAAAGGTCTCATCAAACCAATTTGTATCAGTACCATCATAATTGTTTGCAGATAATTGCGATTCGATAGGGAGTCCCGACATTTTTTTATACTCAATAAAATCCTCAGCTCCAAAGATTTTTGGATATTGAGCCAATTCTTGTCTAATAAAGCTAACATCATAAGTAATATTATTGTTGCTTTTAGCTCCACTTTTTGTAGTTACCAATACAACTCCATTTCCTGCCTCGGCACCATAAATAGCTGCTGATGCGGCATCTTTCAAAACTTCAATTGATTCAATCATCGATGGATCAAGATATTGGATATTATCGACTTTAAGTCCGTCAACAATAAGCAAAGGCCCAATATTACCCGAGTTTGAAGAAAAACCTCTTACTCGAATACTTGCTCCCTGACCGGGCGCACCTGAATTAGATAATACCTGCACCCCTGAAGCCCGTCCTTGAAGGGCAGCTGCAGCATCAGTAGTAGCAATATTTTGAAGAGCTTCAGCTTTTACTGAAGCAATGGCACCTGAAACATCACTTTTCTTCATTGTACCATAACCAACCACCACTATTTCATCAAGGTCGGTCAATTCATCAGCCAAAACAACAGAAATGAAAGTCTGACTGCCAACAACTATTTCGCTAGTTTTCATACCAACAAAAGAAAACACCAAAACTGATTCCGGACCGGATACTGTTAAATTATAATTTCCGTCTAAATCAGAAACAACTCCATTAGTAGTCCCTTTTTCCAAGATAGCAGCTCCGGGAATTGGATCTCCATAGCTATCTGAAACATTACCTCTGACTTGAACCTGTGCATAGGTGGCAATGCTAAGGATTAAACTAAAAATTAAAATTAAAACTCTTTTTTTCATAGACATAGGTTAAAAAAAATAAAAATTCAAAAAAAATAAAATGAAACAATAAAAAATGATATTAGTAAAGCTTCTACTTGAAACTTCCCTGTCAACAACGCACATAAGAAAAAACTCATTTTTCCTAAGTGGTAAAAGAAAAAGCAGTTATGTTTTAATTAAATAACTGACTAATCAAAAGTATCCGAAGAAGAAAATTTTAAAGATTATTAATCTTTTGTTTTGGTGGATTATTTCAAAGAAACAAGATTTGTCCGCATTAAAACAAAAACCATCTACTTGAAAAAATCTGTTTGATGGAAATACAAGAAACATTTTAGGTTTTTTTATATAAAAACTGTGAAATTTATAATTCAAAGTGATTAGCAATGAGTTCCGAGTTATCAGTTATCAATGAACAGTGTGGAGGTTGAGAAAGGTTGAGAAGCGTTGAGAAGCGTTGAGAAACGTTGAGGTAAGTTGAGAATCGTTGATAGCAGCGGAATCCGGCAGATCGCAGATAAACTTATATGGCAGGAAAATTTGATACATTAATATTTTAACCACCTCTCCCGTATCCCGCTCACGCGGTATTCGGGATTTCGCTGCGCTCCACTGCCAAGCATTTTTTTCAACCAAAAACATAATTTCAAATTGTGCTTGGCGTGCTCCTCCTTGAAAAAAGGAGGAGAGTTTTTCATTGTTTACTGATGACTGAACGCCTACCGACGATAGTCAGTATGCGCTAAAAGGGAAGAGTTTCAAGTTCGAGGAACAGGAATCAGGAATCAGTAAAAATTCGTAATTCGTAATTGAAGACTCTAAACCTGTTTAGTGTTTGCTGATAACCGATCACTGATGATTGTTTACTGATCATTGATGACTGATTACTGATCATTGTTTACTAATGACTGAAGATGTTTCGGGTCTATTTTATGATTCCTGATATATAATGGAGCTCGGTGTCATATTAAATTGTTTCACAAAACAACGCGTAAAGTATTTGGGGTCGTTAAAACCAACGCGATAAGCAATTTCAGATACAATTACATTATTATTTTTATTTCTTTCCAATATTTTTTTTGCAATTTTCAATCTATACAAAAGAATAAATCTTACGGGTGGAAGTCCGGCTAATGAGACCATTTTTTTATACACAATGGTATAGCTCATATTAAGTAAAGCTATTAACTCTTTCACTCCGAAATTAGAATCCTGATAATTTTTCTCTAAAATTTCTAACACTTCTTTCATAAATTGCTGATCAGAATATCCGGCATCCAATTCTGCAAAACTCATTTCACCATCAACAAATTTCTGTTGACGCAGGTCTCTGTTTTTCATTATAGCATCAATTTGTGCTAATAAAATTGATTCTTCAAAAGGTTTAGTTATAAAGCCATCAATTCCATTTTCATATCCTTCAACAAATGCTCTTTCACTAGAATTTGCAGTTAACAATAAAAATGGAATATGACATAATTCGGCATTCTTTCTAATCTTACGACATAGGCAAGCACCATCACAGATCGGCATCATAAGATCGGAGACTATAAAATCTGGTAAAACAATTTTTGCTGTCTGATAACCGGATTCCCCATTATTGGCTTCAGCAACATTAAATTTGACGGATAGTATTTTCTTAAGATAATTCCTCATATCAGGATTATCTTCGACAAGCAAGAGATTAGGCTTTTCGGGATCCAAAGGAATAAATGGATTTATATTATCTTCAATTGTAATTGGTTTAACAGTTTCCTGCTTCATCTCTATTTCGGCAATATCTGAAAGGGATATTGGGAAATAAAAACGAAATGAAACACCGGCTTTTTTTGAAGATTTCAAATAAATCTTTCCATTTAGAATTGAAATCAATTCTTTAACTATATGTAAGCCTATTCCGGTATTGCTTTGTCCAAACTGAGTATATTTATTCTGATCCGGAATTCGGTAATATCGATCAAAGATTCTTTCTTTATCCTCCTTTTTTATTACACTCCCACTATTTGTCACCGATATATATTGAATAAGCTCACCTGACGTTTTATCTTTAAACTGACAGGCATGCAAAACTACCTTAGCTCTGGCAGGGGCATATTTTATAGCATTAGACAAAAGATTGAACAATATTTTATGTATACTCTCCTTATCGGAGACAACATTACTATGTGGTAACCTGTAATAAGTTTCAAACTTGATATTGCGAGACAGCATCAGATTAGAAAAATCACCCCCTGTTTGATTTAACAACTTTACAAGGTCAAAACTTGAAGGATTAAGACTGAAATTTTTAGTGTCTATCTTTTGGAGATCAATTAACTGATTTACCATTGAAATAAGATAACTGGCATTTCTGTTTATCATTTCCAAATCTTCGCTGACTTCGTTATCTCGGTTATTTTTAAGTAACTGACTGATAGGACCTAAAATCAAGGTTAAAGGTGTTTTAAATTCATGAGCTATATTGGTGAAATATGACAGTTTTTCTTTATTCATCTCCTCCATTTGAGAGGAGATCTCGTAAATCTCATTTTTTTGCTTATTAATCTCCTCATTCTGAGTCTGTAACTGTTTGTTCTTTTCAATAATATCAATTTGAGAATCTTTTAATTTTGAAATCGTATCGACTAATTCTACAGTTCTCTCATCAATTTTTTCTTTTAACATTCTTTGAATATTCTTTTGCCGCTTATAATACCAGTTTATAAAATAAAAACCCATAATTACGCAAAACAATATTATTAAAGAATGAAACCACCCTGCCTTATAAAATGGGGGGTGTACATAAATTGTTAGAAAGGTGCGTTCAGACGACCAAGTATTATCCCAATTAGTACACCAAACCTCAAAAGTATATTTCCCTGCACTTAGGTTGGTATATCTTGCATTTCTTTTTACAAGCCCGACGTTAATTCTTTCATTTAATTCTATTATTCTATGAAAATAAAATATCTTATCCTGCCCACGATAATTAAGGCTGCTAAATGACAATTCAAACGAATTTTGAGGTGGATATAAGTGTAATTCCTTAGCCTGAGTAATCGATGTTGAAATGTTTTTTTCATCAAGATAAGGTATGATTTCACGACCGTCACTATAGATGTGTGTAAATTTAACTTGGCGATCTTTTTTTCTGGAGAAATTAATTAAAGGGTTAAATTGAATAAGCCCATCTGTTGATCCCATAATTATATTATGATCGGCTGTTTTAAATCCTGCTCTTTGATAAAACTGCTGAACGGGTAATCCATCACTGCGATCAAATTTAATTGCACGCTTATTATAAACATTAAAAAGATATATCCCTCTTAATGTGCTAATCCACAAATTGCCATTTTCATCTTCAATAAGATTTGAAATACTTGTATCTGACAATCCCGATCGGGCGGCATAATTAATAAACTTATACTCTTCATTTCCATTTTCCTCATCAAGTTGATATATTCCATTTCCTAAGCTTCCAAGATAAATTTCATGATCTTTGGTCTCTATAATGCATGTAATTTTTTCATTGATTTTACTTTCAGGATCATCTAATTTATGATGGTAATATATGCATTCATAACCTTTTCGGTAATCAGTTAAATCAATAATATAAACCCCATTCCCTCCAATCCACAAGCGCGACTTAGAATCGACAAACAAAGTATTCATATTATCAGGCATTTCCTTAGTGCGAGTATAATACTGTAACCTATTAATGGTTCCTGAGGAAAAATCAAGACTATGAATATAATTGGTACTACATATCCAGAGAGAATTTCTTAGTGAATCGATATGCAAATCATGGATGTCATCTGAGAGCAAACCCGAATTTTCTTTTGTATAATGCTCAAAAACAGGTTTAGAAATATCTTTATTTAATAACTTATCTATTCCACCACCTATGGTAGAGATCCAATAATCTCCATTAAAATCTTGAACAATTGAAGTGATATTGTTACTTGCCAATGATTTCTGGTCTTCAGGCTGGTGCCTGTAAAAGGAGAAATTGTTATCGCCTTTCATTTTAATTGCCAAGCCACCATCTACCATACCGGCAAGGATATTACCTTGTCTATCTTCAATAACAGCACTTATAATTACAGGAGAACCACTATCAATACTATGAAGCATTTGAATAAAAGAAACATCTTTTGGCTCTATAATATTAACTCCTCCTATATCAGAACCCGCCCATATACAATTTTCCTCATCTACAAACAACTTGTTAATAATATTGTTGTTTAATGACTTGGAATCAGAATCCTTATTTATCAAAACAAATTTTTCATCACGCTGAAAAATATTTATTCCATTCCTTGAAGCTACAATTATATCACCTGAATCGTTCTTTGCTATATCTAAAATAAAGTTTGAGGAAATACTTTGTGGATCTTTTGGATCATGCTTGTATTGAGTTAAATATCCACCCTTAGTATTTAAACAAAACAGACCGTTTTGTGTACCCGTCCACAAATAATCTCCAAAAGAAAACAAGCAATTTACTATCTCGTCAGAAAAATCAAAAGCAGAGGATGTAGGAATATTAATATATCTACCTTGAGTAGAATAAGTATATCTTAACAATAGGTTTTTACCTCCAACCCAAATATCATTTCCATGTTTTTCGAAGGTTCTGATATCTACCTCATTTTTCAAAATGATAATATCTGAGATATCTCTGTCTTCATTAAGAACGACATAAGCAAGACAATTATTTTTACCTATCCATAGATTCTGATGATCATCAACATATATGGATTGTATTGGAGTGGAAAGAATGTTGTGATTCTCTCCTTCATAATCTTTAAAAAAACAGATATCTTCCTTTTTAAGATCTATGCGTAAAATTCCGGCATCGGAAGCTACCCACAGGTTTTGGAACTTATCTTCTTTGATATCATAAATATAATTACTCTCGATAAACAAATTAGAATGAATTGAACTTGCTGAATAATGTTTCATTTCATATCCGTCATACCGATCCAATCCATTAGATGTGCCAAACCACATAAAAGAGTTTTTATCCTTATGTATTGCACGAATTGAATTATCACACAAACCATTATCAATAGTGAGATAAGAATAATTATATTCTTTTTGCATATTTAAGCCCCAAAGGCTGACATTTATTATGCAAGAAAAAAGAAATATGATTATTACAAATCTGATTCTCATTTTAATATTGTTTTAAATTATTTCACAATAATATATAAGAAGTAAATCAAGATGGTGGATTATTTTTTTAATATGGTTTACAATTCAAGTTTTTATACGAAAAATAGCTAATTTAATCCACCTAAAAAATTGTTTTGTAACTTCTTTATACAAAAAACTCTTTATGTTTGTAATGCAAGATTTAACTAAACTCAAAAAAATTTATTTAAATAATGAATTGCAAAATTTCTGACCTTCAATTTAATAATTCTTTAAACAAAGATAAAAGCAAATTATCCCCTTATCGAAGTATCCAATTTGTTTTACTGATTATTTTAACATGTTTTTTATCCGGATGCTTTGCTAATTCAAATAAAAATATGGAGGACGAAGTATTAGTACTCCTATCAGGATGGGGGAAACAAACTGTTGGAAAAATCCATCTTGACTCTTTAAATATTACCGACCCATTTATTCTTGCCGACAAAGCAACAAATTTATATTATTTAACAGGATCGGGAGGGCTTTTATGGAAAAGCCCGGATTTAAAATTTTGGGAAGGGCCATATAGTTATATTGAAATAAATCCCTCTTCATGGATGGGGCCTGATCCAAAAATATGGGCACCCGAACTCCATTTTTATAAAGGTAAATATTATTGTTTTACAACATTTACCAACACTAATTTGGTTGTTGATACTGTTCCCGGCCGTTATGCCGTTTTACGACGTGGTACTAATATATTAATTTCCGATAAGGCAGAAGGGCCGTATAGGCCAATAAATGATGAAATTTACTTGTCTGAAAAATGGTCAACTCTGGATGGAACTCTTTGGGAAGAAGAAGGTATTCCTTACATGGTATTTAATCATGACTGGATGCAATTAATTGATGGACAGATAAAATATATTCCACTAAGCACCGATTTATCCCAAGTTACAGGTGAACCACTAACCCTCTTTTCTGCGTCTGATGCACCATGGCCAAGGGAAATGAGATCCATAGGAGAGCTTACCTTTGGTATGTCGCTTAATGGATATGTATCAGATGGGCCTTTTCTTTTTAAAACTGAAACCGGCCGTTTGGGAATGCTTTGGTCGAGTTGGAGCTACAAACGTTATGCACAAGGGGTGGCCTATTCTGAATCGGGACTTTTAAAAGGTCCATGGATACAAGAGGATAAACCTATTGTTGAAGAAAATTCGGGCCATGGGATGCTTTTTGACACCTTTGAAGGAAAAACCTTACTCTTATTACATAAACAAGATTTAGGTGATAATCCCGGACCAAGAAAACCAATTTTTTATGAAGTTGATCTTTCAGGCGATTCTCTAAAAATAAATAAGAGATATTATCCATGATAATATCTCTTATTTATTTTATAATGCCTTTATTAATATTAAATCTCAGCTCCTCTTTTTATTGACAAATATTTAATAATAAAAAATAAGGATTGCACATTTAATATTATTCTAAATTTTATTCTTTCTTATTGATTTCTTTTGCAAGTTCTTCTACTGCATGGGATAAAAACACAAAAGGAGTTGCAGTGGTAATAATTGCTTCATTTTGCGCCCAAATAAATGGCCAATCATCTTTGTTTTCATAAAAATCAGGCTGTAGAAACAATAAGCCCGGCACTACTCCTCCCGCAATAAAAGTAAAATCTGCCCTGTTGCTACCATAGGTTAGCTTTTTAGATTTAGCACCAACAGTTGCAACAAATGATATATTTGAGTAAGGATGACATCCAAGTATATAATTCATAGCTTTAAAAACATATTCGGCATCCATCACTTCAGGATAATATTTATAGACAAAATAATTATTGATTGCCCATTTCATAATTGGAGTGTTACTTGCCCAACCACGGCCACCAATAATAACACCATAAGGATTTTCTGTTTCTAAACGATCAATTTGTTTCTTATATTCAAGAATAAAAGGGTACAAGCGATCGTGAAATCCTTCATCCATATATGGATAAGCCATAATAGCATAATTAAGGGCATTGTCACCCCAAAAGTTCCCTGGTCTGTCGGTTGTAATCCTGCTCGAATTTATCTGCTTCCATAACTCTTCTTCAAATACATCTTTAAAGCGCTTTTCTTTAGTAGTAATAAAAAGCTGTAATGCGGAGGCAATATTTCCAGAACTCTGTCTGTAAAACGATCGTTCATTAGTTTCATTCTGCGCTTTATCTTGTGCAACATTGTCATCCCACAGTTTTAAAGCACAGTTAAGTGCCCTTTCAGAAAGATCCGGATTAAAATCTTTTAATACCCTGCTTGCAGCAGCCAAAGATGCCGCTGTGGAATGATCCATATGTGATGAACGCGTTGTAAACACCCATCTGTCATCAGGGGTTCCACTTCTTATCCCATCTATTTCATAAGGTTTTAAGCTTGGATCATAAAGTAAATTATCAGTAATACTTGCTGCATCACCAAGATGATGATATTGATATAGATTTCCTACAACAATTCCTCTTACAGGATGTCCTATATTTTCTATTTGTGCAACAAGTGCAAGAACCCCATGTTCAATCTGTTGCAAAATATCGCTTTTCCCATCAGGCCTGTGAATATCCACATATTGAGTTTCCTGATCGATAAATGTCATATCACGAGCGGGAGCAAATGTCTCCTGAATTTGAACTAAATCAAGTACTACCGCATTATGTGAACCCGTTTGTATATCAAAATCACCTGCATCATACCATCCTCCAACACTAAGACCGGGAATTCTTTCAAAAGGTTTAAAGCGCGTATCCGTAGTATTGCCCATACTGTATCCATCAAAATGATTATGATTTAATGGTGCCTGAAGCGCATCATCTCTGTGAGCATTTCCATGCCATATACGATAGCCCTCCCTTACTGTCATATGATCCATCTGAACCGGCAACCATACATCCATGGTAGTATGCCAAATTCCATTATAAACATCTTTTGATATTGGAAAGGAATTAGTGCGTATGCCATCATATTCAATACAATATATCCCGGGTCTATCTACCTTGCTAAAATCAAATAAAATATAATCATACCTCAAAAATCTTCCCCATAGCTCAGTTTTTCCTGTATATTCCGGAATTAACTCCCCATCTTCTGAAATTCTGTATAAAACAGCCTCCTTCTTATACTCATCATTTTTATCAAGCTCAATTACTGCTTTCTTCTCCTGACTAGGAGTGTATCCAACTTGTGAAAAACCAATATTGGGTTCCCTAAGCCATTCATCAACAGAGTTAGGCTCCACTATCCATTCAAGAACTTTTCCGCTCTTTCCGGAAGGAAGCTTTGAATGAAAAACATACCAGCCATTTTGTGCCAGCATACGTCCGTCATAAAAATGTATATCAGTTTCTGACTTTAGTGTTACACGATGTAGAGGATCGTCAGGAGCCAAGATATATTTTTTTGCCGTTGCTATTGGAAGAGGTTCAAGATATTCATCCCTACCCCTGTCATCAAAGGTTGAATGATCATATATTTGATGTATCTTCTCACTTTTAGGCCGTATGCTATTATCACTTGAAGGATATCGCGGAAAAAGACCGGGCTTGCCATCTGCAAAATAAAGACTCTCCCAATAAACAGGTGGGAGGAATTCAAAATTAAAGCCTGCCCTATTTTGTAATGCAAGAGGTAAAGGTTTCTCTAAAAAAACTTGAATACGAAAACCCTTTTCATAAGGCATAACTCTTATTTCACTATCAAAATCAAAATCACTATAGCGCAATTTGGTAGAAATAAAATTATTCTCCCTATCAATTACTCTATCAACAATTTCGGGTACAAGATCCCATTGTTCAGGTGTAGGCTGCAAACGCACTGCCCCACCGGTAGCAGTCCTTACCCCATGATGAATTAATTCTACTCCTGCAGTTTTTTCATCAAAAAATACGGGATTATACCTATTGCTATAAACCAACACATTAACACCCCTAGCCTCAAAATATTCCAATTCATTTAATTCCAACATTTGAGCATCAGTAATATTGAAGCAAAGAGTCGATTGCAATAATATCACAAGAAATATAAAGGCCTTAGCACTTCCTTTAATGTAAATAATTCTGTTTTTTAATAACATAAGACATTGTGGTTTTATAGATAAAAAATAAAGAAACGGAAAATTTTGGAAATTACACAATAAAAAATCTCACATTGTGATAAGCCGAAATTTACTGGTTTCTTTAAAGAGAAAAACTGTTGTAATTTGAAAGATGCTTTCATTGAAGACAGCGACCCGTGCTCACTAGTAGAAGACAAGTTCCTTATTTAAATAAAGAAAAGACCGATTTTGCATTTATCAAAATTTGATTTTGCAAATTTTAAATCGGTCTTAACTTCATTGATTTAAGCATAAAAAGCAGCATCAAAACCAAAACCTAAACCTAAACCCGGATAAATAAAATTAATTTTTAATAATCCGTGAAAACAACAAATAAAACAATTTATTTGAAAATCAGAGGAACAAATTCCTTCAGACATCTTCGCCAAGTAAGAAATTCATGTGCTGTTCCCGGTGATTCATAATAAACATTGTTGATTCCGGCATTTTTTAAACTGTCGCTTAAGCTTTTTGTTCTTCCCGGATTTTCTTCAGATCCAATTCCAAGAAAAAAGACATGAACCTTTTCATTAAAAGCCTTAGGATCTTTAAACACCCCATTGTATGCAGCATCTAACTGATTAGTATCAATTCTTCCGGCACCACTAAAACCCCCTATGTAAGAAAACTTATCAAGATTATTTAAAGTAATATTAAAGGTTTGTAAACCTCCCCACGACAACCCGGCCATTGCCCTGTTTTCACGATCTGTCAGCACACGATAATTCGATTCAATATGAGGAATAATCTCATTTAAAAGTATTTGCTCAAAATCAGAACCGAATCTACTCCTTGCAACATTAGGATCTTCTCCTCTCCCAACATTGAAGTTTTCTATGTTACCATTATCCATTACCACTATCATTGGAGTAGCGCTGCCATCAGAAATCAAATTATCCATTATAAAATTCATCCTTCCCTGATTTGCCCAGCTGGTTTCATTTTCTCCCATACCATGTTGCAAATAAAGAACAGGATATTTCTTTTCAGGAAACTTGTCATATTCAGCAGGTGTATAAACAAACGAACGTCGCCATTCCTTACGTACCTCAGAATAATACCAAGTTTCACTCACCACTCCTTTTGCAACATTTTTTTGAGGCTTATAATAATTTCCATTTTTTTCGGGAATTTCTATTCCACTAACCCATTTGCCCATACCAAAGAAAGGTTTTCCATTAGGATCAGCAGTGCTAACGCCATCTATAATTATTTGATAGTAATGGAAGCCTACAACTTCAGGCTCCTTACTTGTAAGTGTCCAAAAGCCATCGTCTTCTTTCACCATTTCTCCTCTAAAACTAATTTCAACATTTTTGGCATCAGGAGCATAAATTTTAAAATATGTACGACCATCTTCTCCTACCCTTGGATATTCGGCCCCAACAATGTTATGCTCATTAGGAGCAGTACCGGCAGGAAAATCTGCATTTTGAGCAAATAAAACTGCTGGTAAAAAAAGAAATAAGAATAATTTGATTTTTTTCTTCATGATAAAATGATTTTTATAAACAATTAAAATTAAGATAGTAATCAATCTTCATTATTGACTTATACTAAATTAGCATTAGATACGCTTTATGAAATCACCAAAACTCATCCGAAAATTGAATATTCGCAAAAACAATTTAAAGCTATTCCAATACTTGACTATGTCGCATTCCATAACTATTTATATTCTTTCAAATATTATTTTCGGCGACTAAAAAACAAGCTAAGCTCGTAAATATAACATCGTGAAATTAACGATTTATCTAATGTGTGTACGGGGACAATTTAATTTTTATAGTGCACTAATCTTTTTAACATCTATCAACAATGATCAGTAAACAGTAATTAGTTTTGGGTTTTGAGTTTTGGGTTTTGAGTTTAGAGTTTGGAGTTTAGAGTTTGGAGTTTTAGGTTCACGCAAAGACCGCGAAGATTGTTCACGCAGAGGACGCAAAGATATTAATGTCGTAGAGACAGGGCATGTCCTGTCTTACATTGGTTATTGAATTATTATCAACAAAGATCGCAAATATGGAATCACGCCATTTCTCAAAGCAGGATGCTTTGAGTACATTAAAAAACTCTCCTCCTTTTTTCAAAAAGGAGAGTTTTTTAATGTTTACTGATGACTAATTCTTACCAACTATTTGAAACCACGAAGTGGTGATATTATTGTAGTAAACAAATTACCATCAATTAGTTAGAACCCCGAAGGAGTGAAATTATTATATTAGTGGATTATAAATAATTCGTGTTAATTTGGGCTTGGACACTGCTCAGCCACCATGTAATTCGTTGACCTCCTCGTAATTGATCATTCGTAATTCGTAATTGATTTATCCCTTGTTTTTAAAAAATGTTTATTTATATTTGATTTCGTTTGGAAATAAAACATAAAAATGAAAACCTTAACTCGATTATTTTCTTTTCTTCAAATAATTCTTTGGGCTTTTGTACTTTATGCATCAGTTTTTTCTGTTGATTTTACTTTGTTTAACGGACTTGTTAGTGCAAAGCAAAAAGCCTTTGAAATATTCAGTCCTTTACTCTTTCTCACCCTCCCACTTGTATATGCTTTAAAAAAACAATGGAAAATTACTGTTATCGATGTATTAGTTCTGTTGTTTGCTATCTATATGCTCTTCTGGGAAGCTATAGTTTTAAAAAGTCCATACTTATCATTAGTTGACAGCTCCTACCCTATTCTTTTATTTCTTGCTGTGTACTATACCCTGCGTAGCATAAAGCATACAACTATTTTTCTTTGGGGCATTCTCATTGTGTTCTTAATTATTAGCTCTGCACAGGCGATTTATGGACTTATGCAACTATATGCTTTCAAAAATTCATACCACGGATTATTTGCTATAACAGGAAGCTTTCATAATCCGGGTCCCTTCTCGGGCTTTGTGGTTTGTGGATTACCTTTAGCACTATCGATAATCAGTTATCAGGCCTTAGCAAACAATAAAAGGTTTGAAGTTCGAAGCTTCAAGTTCAAAAGCAAACAGCATAGAACTGTGAACTTAGAGCATAAAACCTTAAACTTAGAGCAGTCACCAACAAATAAGTATGGTGTAAGAAGCTTAGAATTAAGGTCATGGCGCGAATACTTGATTCAGATATTAGCCTGGATTACCCTGGTGCTAATTCTCTTAGTACTTCCTCCAGCGCAATCAAGGGCAGCATGGATAGCAGGAATTGTGGGTTGTTCTTATGTATTGTTGAGACAGCCAATACTATTAACTGTTTGGAAAAAGTGGTGTTCAAAATATTTAAAAATTCGGAAGCCTTTACGGATATTAATTCTATCTCTTGTGCTTTCGGCTTTTATAGCCGGTAGTTTCGGACTATATTTTATGAAAAAAGGCTCAGCCGATGGTCGTTGGCTTATATGGCAGGTTACAGCAGAACTTATAAAGGAAAAACCAGTGAAAGGCTTTGGAGTAGGAAGTTTTGATGCCAAGTATATGGATGCTCAAGCTGAATGGTTCGCCATGAAAAAGGAGACCTCTGTTCGTAGTATGGTAGCAGGGTCACCGGAAGCTCCATTTAATGAACTACTAAAATTATGGCTCGAAAGAGGACTGATAGCTATCCTGCTTATGGCCTCACTACTTTATTTTATTTTTACCCCTTCAAAACAATCAGGCCAAAAACAACAATATAAGCTTATTAATTCCGAGCTGACAACAACCTTTCAAGGAACAGCAATTAGCATATTGTCATTTAGCCTATTCTCCTATCCTTTCGATCTCACGCCTTTTATTCTTGTCTTAATAACATTATTAGCTGTGTCTGCTTCCTTCAAAAAGGCTATAATAAAAATAAGCTCTCCAAAACTAAGGTGGTCTGCTATTCCAATTTTCCTATTACTCGCATCATGCACGCTTTATATAAACACACAGCGAAAAGATTATTATCAAGCTTTAACAGTATGGCAAAAAGCCAATCAGTTTTATAATATTGGAAATTATAAAACATCAGTTGAAACCTACCAAGAAGCCTACCACATACTTGAAGACAAGGGACTGTTCTTACAAATGTATGCTAAAGCTTTAAGTATGGATGAAGAATATAAAAAAAGCAATGAAATACTGGCAGAAGCACAACGATATAAGAGCAGTCAAATAATTCAAAACACACTCGGCGACAATTATAAAGCCTTAGGGAATTTTGAGAAAGCAGAAGAAGCATATATTAAAAGCAGTCAAATGATACCCTCCTTACTATTACCAAAATATTTATTGACTAAACTTTATGATGAAAGTGATCAACAACATAAAGCATATCAGGCTGCTAAAGAAATACTCAACAGTGAAATAAAAGTGGAATCAACCGCCACAAAAGAAATTATTGATTATGCAAAAATGATAGTAGAAAAAAACAATGAACAGTCATCAATGATCAGAAATGAATAATCGTAGAGACGTTGCATGCAACGTCTTTTCACATGACATGTCGTGTCCGTTTAGAGTTTAGGGATCGCAGTTTAACAGATATCGTGATTGAACGGAAAATAGGCTGAAAGCCTACAGGTTTGAATTATGCAAATAACTCCTCCCTTGTAAAGGGGAGGTGCTCGAAGAGCGGAGGGGTTAAACCTTCATAGGCAGAAGATATTAACTAACGAGAGGGAGAGGAAATAAATTAGATATGGAAACATTCTGAAAGTTTGTTGCAAGAGATAGAAAACAATTTTGAGTGAAGTGATAAGTCTGTTAAACCCTAGCTGGTTCCCGTATCCCGCTCACGCGGTATACGGGATTTCGCTTCGCTCAACCTTCGGACAGCTCCCCTTCAAAAGGGGAGCAGTTAGTGGGTGCAGACAAAGGCCTTCAGCCACACTATCCCCTAAAGTCTGTAAGTATTAATTTGGATACTCACTGCCTTTTCTCAAAGCAAGATGCTTTGAGTACATTAAAAATTTTGCGCTCTTTGCGTAATTAATCTCTGCGGCCTTTGCGTGAAATTAAAAAATTCGTGAAATTAGTGTCTCCGTGGATGAATTCCCGTTAATTTTCTTATCTGTTGATTTACTAATCACTTATAACTCATCCATAATGGCTGTCACTATTGACTGTTTACTGATAACTGATGGCTGATTATTGATTACAAAGAGATCCTTAATCCCAAACTAAACCGTCTTTGCAAGGGATAAACTACTCTGCCACTTGTATTCGATCTACGATTAGCAGGTTTCTTTTCCCATAAGAACAAATTATCACCATTTGCAAACACCTTCAAATTGCTTAATCCTGTCCTTGAAAGCCAACCTTCCCTTTTAAATGTATAGGAGAGTTCAGCAAATTTCAGACAAAAATAAGAGCTATCAAGAAAGTAAGGGGAGCTACTAACGGTATTTGTTTGTGACCCCTTAATAGCACCAAATCTTAGTGGAGAAATATCAATATTATTATTCTTTGGATCCCACCAAGGTGATTCATCTTCATTAGGAGAATCTTTGTCCACAGAAAAATTAGAAAGATTTACATTCTTCAACACATTTTCTATCCCATAAAGTTGAACAAAAAAGCTCCATCCTTTATAATCAACACCAAATTGTGAGTTAATAATGTTTTTGGGAACACTTTTAAATCCGTATGGCATATTAAAATAATCCGAGAAAATGTCTTCACTATTATAATCGGTTATAAAATTACCTCCGGGAAATATTGCCTCGTTAAATGCATCATAATTAGTAGAACCAAAAATCTCATCCCAGGTTTTATAAAACCCATAATTTTCAAGCAATTTTCCTGAATATTCGGAATTAGAATAGGGATTATCAATTTCTACTATCTTAATTGCAGCCCTTGTAAAGAAAACATTTCCCCATAATCGCCAATCTTGCCCTAAAGGTTTATTCCATCTCACTTCTATTTCATATCCTTTGGTATCAACTTCACCTAAAAATGCTGTAAGCGTATATTTATATCCTCCTAAAATTGGAGACAATTCACTACTGCGGGTTAAAAGGATATTAGTTCTGTTTTCGGTGAAATAACCAAAAGAACCTGAAATCACACTACCAAAAAGCACATAATCGGCAGCTATATCAAACTTTGTCGAAACCTCCCACTGTAAGTTGGGTTTACCATTATACCACGGATAAGTAGTTTTTGAAGAGTTGCCTCCGCTTATTGACTGAATAAATGCCAATACATCCGTATGCATCCAGCGACCTTCAATATTATCATCACCGGTTTTTCCATACGAAGTTCTTAACTTTAACATATCAAGCCAAGCGGCCTTTAAATTTTTCATAAAAGGCTCTTCTGTAACCACCCAACCAAGAGCTCCGGATTGAAAGAAAGCAAATTTATAATCAGACAAGAAAAATTCAGATCCATTATATGCTCCATTATATTCTAATAAATAGCGTTTGTTATAATCATAAGTTGCACGAAAAGCCCAATTTTCACGAGAGAAAGATAATTGATCTCTAAATTCATAATCTTCCCTTCCAAAGTAAGCCATTGCGCCAACTGAATGATATCCAAAAGTATTTCCGTAATTAATTTGAGTTAAATAATTTAACCTGCGATAATTTGATTTAACTCTCTCGGTACTGACAGTACTTGATGGATAATCATAAGTATTTTCATCGTTTGGTCCCGTATATATCGATTCCCATGCAAATAGAACATCTTCCCATTCATCACCATTAGAATTAACAATTCGACGACTGTGTTTATCAAAAGTTTTGTCAAAGGACAATAAGCCATTAAGCGACAATCCTTTCAACAAAAATCCCAGGTCTTGCTCAATGACGAAATCCGTATTAAATCTGTCCTGACTATTATTTGAACCACCATTACTATACAAAGGATCTACAGCATCAGAAGCAACATCATAAATATAAGAACTAAGAAGATTCTCATAAGCAAAGAAATTGGTCCCTTTTGAAACTGCATGTGAACCTGACAAATTAACTCTTAACATGGTACTCTTTGTTAAGGAAAAATCAAGATTGCTGCGAACATTCAAACGGTCATAACCAAAACTTGCCGGGTAACCATAAGCATATTCAAGTGATTTATATATATCACCTTCATGGATATAATCCAAACTTCCAAAATATTTAATACTCTTTGTTCCCCCCGACACATTAATATTTGCATTATATGATGTTGCAACATCCTTTATTACCTCATCCCAATCGCGGTAAGGATAGGGGCCTGAGTAAAACAAACCAACATTGCTGCCATTTTTGTCTGCTATTTCATTATATGAGTTAAATATCGATTGTTCAGGAAAATAACCAATGCCATTATCAATTCTCCGACTTTTTAGAGTCAAAGCAGCAGATGGATCAAGCAACTTAGAAGATTTCGAATAGCTTTTTAAAGTAGTACTTGCGTTAATATTAATCTTTGCTTTTCCTTCTTCACCCCTTTTTGTGGTGATAAGAATTACCCCATTAGCACCACGAACACCATAAACTGCTGTTGCTGAAGCATCCTTTAAAACAGAAATCGTAGCAACAGAATTAAGATCAATTCCCTTCATCGGACGTTCAATACCATCGACCAAAATTAAAGGTCCATTTTTATGCCAAGTGCTAACACCACGAATAACAATATCAGGATTTTCTTCACCGGGTTTCCCTATTGAAGTAGTTGTAAAAACGCCGGGTGAATTGCCTATTAAAGCTTGCCTCAAATTGCTAAGTCCACCGCTTTGTTCTAAAGTTTCGCTCGATGTTTGAACAATTGAACCTACAACACTTTCCTTCTTTTGTTGTCCAAAACCAACAACTATATGCTCATCATGGATAATAACACGGCTAGGAGACTCCGACTCTGAATCGATTTCTATACCTTCTAAATCGTATTCACTTTGTGCAAACGAACTATTAACAACAACCAAGAACAAAAAGATCAGCAATAGGTTAATTCTCATCCACGAACAATACTGTGAGTTTAAAAGGGCTTTAGTTTTCATAATTTGCTTGTATTTTGGATTACATCTTAGGATTTTACTATTACACTTATTTTTTTAAAATTTATTTACGACATGTAGTTTTTATTTCTCGATTTTATAGGAATGTTGACCAAAAATTTAAGCCCTCCTATATAATATGATCCTGTCTAAAACCTCCTAAAAAGCTATCCCAACAAGTCCGACAGTAAAACCCTCATTAACACTCAATTAAAAACTCAATACAAACTGTCATAAAAACATAAAACAAATATATATATAATAATTTAACGTATATTAAATCTGAAGAAAAGAAACTACTAAACTTAAATTGTGATTGTAATGCTAATATTTCCATTAACAAAATCAACATCGCATTTATTTCGCCAATAAAAAATGTTAAATTGCTTTTGAATTATCCACCGAACATCCGTTTTTGTTTCATATACACATTTCACTCACACAATTTAATATGAAAAAGGCTGTATTTTACCTATCTATCTTAATAATGACGGCTTGCTTAACTAAAAATAACAACGACAGTCATCATGTTATCGATATTAATCCACAAAAAAATAAAACATTATTACTTTCCGAATTTGTTGACAGAGTTAGTTTTATAAAGCTCGAAACTAACAACAAGGGAATTGTTAGTGATATAACAAAGCTTCAATTTTTTAATAACAAGATTTTCATTCTTGATCGAAGTCAAAACTCCATTTTTGTATTCAACAAAAATGGTTCATTTGTGGATAAGTTTCAAAACATAGGAAGAGGACCCGGTGAGTATTTGCAGCTTGTAGATTTTGAAATAAACGATTGGGGAATCTTCCTCCTTGATTATCCTAACAAGATATTGCATTATAATTTTAACCTCGAGTTTATACAGAAAATTGACTTAGGATCATTATTTACTTTTTCATTTTGTTTTTATAAAGATAAATTCTGGGTTTGCAATGAGGAAGGATCATTAAACGAGTTGTTTTGTTTCTCAACCATTAATAATAAAGGTGTTACAGAAGACACTTTCCTTAAGAGGAAATTTCTTAATAAAGAATTTAATTGGCAAGGGGGAAGTGAGTTTAACAAATCGGATGGTTTCTTATATCTTTCTCCTCAATTTAACAATCAAATTTTTATAACAAAGGGCAAAGATATTCAAACAGCATATACAATTAATTTTGGAAAATATGCCTTCCCACATGATCAAAACCTATTCGCTACAAATATTTTTAGCCCTGAATTTAATTATGCATTAAAGCAACAGTTCTGGATTGGAGACAGCCTTTTAGTTTTTGATTTCCTCTTTGGTGGAGAAAGGCAATTTGTATTTTATGAAAAAAAGACAAAAAATACCAAATATGGCAAAATAGAAAATGATCTAATTCCAAGTTATCGCTTTTTCCCATCCGGGAGTGAAGGAAACATATTAATAGAGATAGTTGATCCAATCACTATTTTAGAATTTTTCGAGTTTTTAACAGAGGAAGTTTATGCTTTAAAATCTTTAACGGAAAATGATAATCCGATTCTAATTTTATATCACTTAAAAACCTGATTGTATCTTAAAACTTTTAACTTTAGATTTAAATAAATATGAAATAACAACTAAACAACTTGGATAATGACACTCCTTGATAATCCAAAATCAATTAAGAACAGAGTAATAATAGAAATTAAAATAAAAAACAAATTATGACAAAAAAGATAATAGTATTTTATATTTGTTCTCTTCTTCTTATTTTCACTTCCTGTAAAGAAAAAATGCAATCAGACAATTGTCTTATCAAAAGTTTCAACTTAAAGGGAGAAACTGTTAAAAGTTTAGATCAGCTATTTGGCAAACAAGGCATATATACAGCACTGGAAACAATAGATGAATCACTAATTGGGAGAATAGCAAAGATTGTAAAAAGAAAAAAGTCCTTTTTTATTCTTTCCGAAGAAAAAGAAATACTTCAATTCAATGAAGATGGCAAATTTATTTCTTCTCTAAAAAAGAGTGGAAGAGGACCAGGTGAATATACAATGATTTCAGATTTCAATATTTATATAAACGACAAAGAAGAAATCGAAATATGGATTTGTGATTATAGCACTATCAAAAAATATCATTACAAAAACAATTCATGGGAATACTTCGCAAGCATTGACTATCCATATGTGATTAATAAATTCTACATCATAAATAAAAACAGCATTTTTCTTTTAACAGGACAAAATGAGCATAGCTTAACACACTCTGATGGAGAAGGAAATGAAATTTCTTCATATTTAAAAAGTGAGATCCCTTTTCTTGTTTTTAAAGCGGTCCAATTTGAAAAATTCCAAGATGAATTAATTTTCCAAAAAGGCATGTCTAATGGAGTTGTTAGATTTTCCCTTCTTGACAATACTTATAAAGAGAGTAAAATTCTTTGCGAAGAAAGTTTTTTATCGTCTCAAGCCTTGTTGCATCTGTTTTCAGAATATGAGTACGATTATTTGAGACAAATATCAGAGTATGCACACATTAGAACGCTAAAGCAAATAAAAACACTAACCCTCGTTGAATTTTATATGAATAAAAAACGACTGGTTTCGGTACATAATAAAAATGCTGCTGCTTGGAAAACAATTAGCTATAATCCCGAAGATATTTTAAATAATAGTGATTTTCAATGCCTCTCAACTATTGGAGTTGGAGATGAAACAACAAACTTTATTATGTTTGTGAATAATGAGAATGAAAATGAAAATCCGATTATTGTAGAATACTAATTGATAATGGCTTATAAAAAATAAAAGTATGTCAAAAAAACTTGTAATAACCTTTGCACTATTATTGTCTATTACAATCTCATGTAAAAAGCGAGACAATGAATATGAGACTATCAAATTAAAACCTAAAAATGAAAAAGTGAAAATGTCTCAGTTTGTCAAAAATGTGGAATATATAAAACTTAAAACACCTAAAGGACTGCCCATTGGTGATATCTCTAATGTAATAATACATAATGATATGCTATTTGTATGTCATTCAAGTTATAATCCGCTAATTTCTGTTTTTGACAAAAATGGTGTTTTTAAATATAATATTGGTAAAATTGGTCGAGGGCCCGGTGAATACTCAGTCATTCATAGCTATACAATTAATAGTGATACAGATGAAATTATTATTAATGATTTAATAGTGCAAAAAGCTCATTTTTATAATATTAATGGAACTCATATAAAATCAATTGACCTGCCAATTCATGCTTTAGAATTTACTTATTTGAACAATAACGAATACGCATTTTGGGTTGGAGGTTTATACAATGAAGGCCTAAATGTCAATGAAAGCACATTATCTAACCTATATATAACTAACGAAAAGCTCAAGGTAAAAGATAGCTTTTTAAAAATAGATGATGAATTTAAAGGCGTTACAAATGGCTCACTTCCAAGTAGTTTGTCTTTATACAATAATGGTGTAAATATAGTTTCTCCTTTGAGTTATTATGTATATAATTATTCAGATGGAAATTTTACTACCAAATATTATATGGATTTTGGCTCTTTAGAATGTGATTTTAAATATGAATTAGGAAAACTTAATGAGATGCAAAAAGGTGCTTTTTTTTTCAAATTTCGTGATACAGGCGCAACTTATTATATAAATCAATTTTTTGAATTTGATAATTATATGTTTTTCACTTTTTTATCTGATGACAAGATGTATTCTGTGGTTTATGATAAAAAGCACAAGTTACCATATGTTACATTGGACTATCCAATAGATGATATTAATGGTGCCATATTTGGAAAAACTGTTGGCAGAGATGGAGACAACAAACTAATTACAACTATTGAACCATCCTTAATTATGGATGATGAGAATAAATTCCCTAAGCAATTGGATTATTTAAATCTTTCAGAAAAAAGCTATCCAATAATTGCAATATATAACTTTAAATGAACAAGATATAAATCACTAATAAATGCTCCAAACAACTTATAAAAATGAAACTGAAAGTATATCTTTTCTTCATAACAATCATTTTCTTATTTGGAAGCTGCTCACGACACTATCCCGTAAAGTGTGTAAGTATTAATTTGGATACTCCCTGCCTGTTCTCAAAGCAAGATGCTTTGAGTACATTAAAAACTTTGCGCTCTTTACGTGATTGATCTCTGCGGCCTTTGCGCGAAAATCATTCGTGCGTTTCGACTCCGCTCTCCCGCTCTCGGCAAGCCTCGGCAGAATTTCACTATGCTTAAAAGCCACCATGTAATTCGTTGACCTCCTCGTAATTGATCATTCGTAATTCGTAATTGATTATCCCTTATGCTTTTTAAGAAAAATTTATTTATATTTGATTTCGTTATTCTAATCAAATGAAAAAATAAACCTTAAATACTAATTTAATCTCGGCCCATTATGCCCGACCAAATTCAACACCTATTTTATCCACAATCTTTTCTTAAGGATTTTTCTGTTGCTAAGCCTAAGCCTGCAGTAGAAAATAATTCTTTCAACAGTTCCGTAAATAATACTCTTATTTCAAACAGCTCTTCTCCAATCATAATAAAGACTATTATGAGAATAGTTTTTTCATTTCTAATTTCTGCATTTACATTATTTGGATGTAAACAAAGTGATCATGATAATTCAAATATTTATTCAATTAAAGTCATTTTTAATGATGCTGAAGTTATAATCGATACAACATTGATAGATTACAATAGCATGAAATACATACCATTGATAAATACAGATGGGATTGTTGGCGAGGTCTCTCAATTAATTGTGGATAGCAAGCTTTTTTTATTGTTAGACAAACAACAAAAATGTGTATGGAAATTTGACCAAAACGGTCAGTACCAGAAGAAACTTTGCAAATTTGGCAGAGGACCGGGTGAATATCCTGAAATTGCGCATTTTATTTATAATTTCAATTCAAAGCAAACGGCAAATTATGAAGGAATAGTTTGGCAAGGACTTTCATCTGCTTTTAATCATCCTTTGGCTTCCGATGGAGAGTATTTTTATAGTATAATATATCCTCATCATTTTTCCGACAAAGGAAAGGACGGTCTTGAGAAGGAAGGCATTATCATAGATGACAATATTTGCATATTAAAATTTAAATACAAAATATAACTATGAAAATCAAATGGCTCTTTATTATTTTACTCTTTTTTGTTTTTTACGCATGTAAGTCTCATCCGGAAAGAGAAAAAAAACATGAAACAATAATAGTTAATACCCAAGACCCTAAAAACATAATGATATCTGAGTTTTCAGAAGCTGCTGAAATTATCAATCTAAACGACATTAACATAGGTTTAATATCAGATATATCAGTAATTAAAACCTATAAAGAGTATGTTGTTTTCTTTGATGATCAATTATCTTCTTTAATAATATATAATTGTAACAACCAACAATATTCCGTTATTGACAAGATTGGGCGAGGACCTGGTGAAATAATGTTTATGGCAGATTTTTTCATTGATGAAATTGAAAATGTCATAGAAATCATGGATTCCGGAAATCGGAAAATATTAAAATATTCTTTAGATGGTAATTTTCTATCAGAAAAAGCAACAGGATTTTTAGGCCATTATTTTGAAAATATTGATTCTGATAAGCACTTAATATATGCAAATTACCAACCAAATGATTATAACTCAAATTTATTTGTTGTCAATAAAACTTCAGGAAATTTATTAAAAACATTTCTTCCTATAAATAAGATTTATGAAGGCTTTTCGCTTTTGCATTATGTTCATTTCAGTCGTTATAATAATGAGTTATTCTTTTCTGAAATGCATGACAATAAAATTTTTAAAATTGAGAATGATAGTATATCTGTAAAATATGAGATAGATTTTTCAACAAATAACATACCTGATCAATTTAAAAAATTATTAACCGACAATCCACCTCCTTTAAATCAAATGCTTTATTTGGAGGCATTATCAAAGAGCGATTATTGTAATTCAATTCATAGTTTCTTTGAATCCAAACAGCTCTTAGGATTTTTATTTATACAAAATGATATTCAAAAAATGTTTGTGAAAAGCAAAGAAAATAAACGCTCAATTGTAATCGATAAAATCCTTTTAGATAATGGAATTAAATTAGACGGGAATATTCTTTTACTAAAAGACGACTTCATGTATTTGTTGATGAGCGGATTAGATATGACTAAGTATAAAGAAGAACTATTAGACAAACTAAAAAACCCTGAGACCGTGAATCAAAACTTCACCTCTCCTATACTAACAAAAATTAATGCAATATGTAATAATGCAACAATAAATGATAACCCTTATATAATTAAAATAAAACTTAAAATATAGTGCTTTTATAAATGAGCTGTCTATGTAGCCGTGCTGACTTGCCTAATAGAAATGATAATAATACAAGACTCAAGCATCATTAAAATTTAATTTAAAATGAAAAGAAAAATCATATTTGGCAGCATAGCAATATTATTTGCAGCAGCCTCAG
>CAZODA010000038.1:0-31887 GCA_964578485.1 uncultured Alkalitalea sp.
ATGTCCCTGACTGCCTGAACCTTCAACTTCACCTTGTGACTGGTCACTTCCATCACTTCCGCTAAAGGCTGTAGAACCGAGATCTCGCGCTGCCTGAGCCTGTCTTTCACGTTCTTCCCTTATACGTCGCTCTTCTGCCAATTTCTGTTGACGCTCCAATTCTTCCTGCCTTTTTCTTTCTTCTTCAAGTCTCCTTTGTTGTTCCTCCTCTTCCCTGCGACGGCGTTCCTCCTCTCTCAGTCTTTGTTCAGCTTCACGTTGAGCCTTTTCATGTGCCGATACAACAGGTGCTTCTTCAATATTTTGCGTCATCAGCTGTTCCCTGGGCTGCTGAGGTCGTGGAGCAGGTGGAGGAGTTGACTGCGCCGGAGGAGTTGAAGCCGGCTCAACAGCGCGGGCTGCAGGTGTTCCAGCTCCCATGCCTGTGGGCGAATCACCAAGCATAACAAGGATACCTTCCTCTTCCTGAGGCATGCTGCTCAAAAATAAAGACATTAATAATATCAATATAGCAACATGAAAAAGTATAGTACCAATTATACCGTATGTCTTATCATTTTTCTTCTCTTCCATGTGAACTCATTCCGGTCTTGTTGCCAATACAACTTTATAATTATTTTTCTTAGCAATATTCATCACTTTTACAACTTCTTTCATTGGAACATTTTCATCAACATTCAATGAAATATATACATCAGTTTCACCATCAAGCCGATCGCGTAAAGTCCCTTCTATCTGATTAAAACCTACCCTGCGTGTATCAATGTAATAATTAAGCTCTCGCGTTATTGAAACAGCAACCAAAGGTTTGGCAGGTGTCTGCTGACTGCTTTGAGGTAATAATAATTTAATAGCATTGGGATTTACCAAAGTAGAGGTGATCATGAAAAATATCAGTAAAAGAAATACCACATCTGTCATTGATGACATACTAAATTCGGCACTTACTTTATTTCTAGATTTTAAAGCCATTGTTCCAAATTTTAGCGAGCAGGTTCATTTAAAATATCCATAAACTCTAAAGTACGGGCCTCCATTATAAACACTAATTTCTGTACTCTCGAGGTCAGTATATTATATGCAAAATAAGCAACAATACCAACAATTAAACCCGTTACTGTAGTTACTAAGGCAGTATAAATTCCACCTGCCAATTGATCTACCATAATATTGTTCCCTGCATTAGACATTTCCCAAAACGATTGTATCATTCCAATAACAGTGCCAAGGAAACCAATCATAGGAGCACCGCCGGCAACAGAAGCCAAAATTGGAAGCCCCCTTTCCATCCTGAAAACTTCGAGATTTCCAACATTCTCAATTGCTGTACTCACATCATTTAAAGGCCTTCCGATGCGGGAAACTCCCTTTTCAATCATACGTGAAACAGGTTGATTATTTGAACGACAAAGAGCTAAGGCTGAATCAATTTTTCCATCATGAATATAATCCTTAATACGATTCATAAAATTTGTGTCTTCAACAGCGGCACGTTTCAATGCAAAATGACGCTCTATGAAAATGTAGAGAGCAATAAGAGACAGCAAGCCCAATGGAACCATAGTCCAACCACCTTTAAGCATCAATTCAAATAAATTTATACTCTGAACTATCGCTTCCCCTCCTTCTATCTCTGCTTCAAGAGCCTGCCCGGCAGTTTGTATCATTAAAAAAAGACTCATAATCAACTTAATTTTTTGGTTATTTATAGAATAATAAGTTTTGAAATTTTATAATCTAAATTCAGGAGTTTTAAGTCATCAGCAAAAAAAATAAAAAATCTCAACACAAGTAATCTAATCTCTTTCAAATTTATAAAAATAGTCAAATTATTTTGCTTAAAATTATTTCTTTTTACCTGTCAGTCTTTGCCAATACTTTTTAATAAGCTGGCGAAACTCATTAAATTCTTCTTTAAACGATAAACCAATACCCTGGGTTGTAGGGGCGGTTTCATAAATCAAATCCTCATTTGAACGAGTATAAGCTCTCGCCCTGATGGTGCCTTTTGTATTTAATTTAACATCAACATCAAAGTCACCAACCATCTTACTGGTATTGGTATAATACTTTCCATAACCCACATTTCCATTAATGGTAACACGATTATTAAAAACCTGGGTTGAAAGGGCAAGTTCAAACTCTTCGCTTGTGAGTTCGTCACCGGGACGATAGGCAAAACCAACATCAATATCATTACTGATATTGGAAAACCAGCGACTTACCTGAGAAGATAACATTTCGGAAGTCGTAAGTAAAGCCGTATTTTCAGGTCGCGTTGCTGCTCCTCCTGCTTCGCCCATACGTAAATGATCGGGCGTATAAAATCTACCTAACACCAATAAGGACAATACTTGACGATTCATTTCTTCTTCAGAGGAAATATAATCAAGAATCAAAGATTCACGACTCTCGTCAAGAGTAGGCATTTCAAGACCAAAACGAATGGCAGGCTGCTGCAAACGGTCTTGTAGATATAGATTACATAGAATTTGAACACGGCGCTGTATATCAGAAGCACCATTAATGGCACTTGTTCCGGGAGGCAGCAAATCATTTAAAGAAGCCCTTAAGCGATAAATAGCTGTTATATCAATATCCGCATTATAAGGATCACCCTGCCATTTTACTGTCCCTCCCTCATTTAATGAAAAACGCTTATTTATAAGATTCTGAAGTGAAAACAAATAATACCCTTCTTGGATAGTATAATCACCAAAGAAACTTAAATTTCCATATCTGTTAATCCCTATTTGTAAATTTCCTGCACCACTGGCACGAAGAATATCACCAATGCGTTCATCAAATATTATCTGAACTTCTGCATCAGGTGTTACTTCAATATCCATATTAATCTGAGAACCCGATAAATCAACAGTATATTCCTGATTGCCAACAGTAGTTATTTGTTTCTCTTCCTCTCCGGTCTTACCAACAAAGCGAATGAAATTACTTTCAGATGCTTCGGAAGTATATTGCACAGGGATGAAAAACTGTGTATTTGCCCTTGTACGAGCATTAATATCAATATTGACATTCCCGCTATTGCCGGTAATCTGCATCAAACCGCTGCCAAAAATCCTCCCGTAGTAATGAGGATTTTCAATTACACGAGTATCAAGCAATAACATATTATCAACATCCAACTGAAGATTATATATCATATCCTTAAAACCACCGCTATGAAAAATTGATCCCGAGAAGCTTCCACTTGAACCACGGTAGTCCTTTACTGCTAAATTGTTAAAGAGAATTTCCTTAGGATGAAAATAAACCGAATCAACTAAAGTATAAGATGTATTTAAAAAGTCCACATCAAAACGACCGTCATTCAATTTTACCCTCCCGGTAAGGAAAGGGCGAGTTAAAGGACCGGAAAAAAACATCTCTCCCGAAGCACAACCTTTTACATTCTGTAAAGTGTTTTCAATAAAAGGATTTAAAAATTCAATATTAAGACTATCAAGAAAAAACCTGAAATCAAGATATTGCCTCTTTGGACTAAACAAACCACCACCCTGCAGCATCGTTAACTTATGATCAACAATACTGGTTTTAACCTCCAAGGCCTCTATTTCATTGTTCCAACTACTCTTTATTTCGAACAAACCCAATTCGGCACCATTAAAATTAAAGTGTGCTATATTTAAATTGCTTGTTAAAAGAGGAAGACGATAATAATCCTTCAACTGTAATTCTCCATTAACAGTACCTGCAAAAGATAAATCACTATCTTTACTTCCCTTTAAAAATTCTGAGATATCAAGATGACTAAACTTCATAGTTAGACCATCGTCGGCTTCACGATGTAAAAAACCATTTAAAGCAATAAACTGATCAAAATGCTCAACCCTAAAATCTCTGACACTTAAGCCCTGAGGATGGAAAGAAAAACTTGATTCATGAACCTTCCATAAAGTATCTGCAACAATAATATTTGAAGGATGTAATAAAGTACGTATATAAGGCCCTTGATCGTGATCTCGTGAAAACGCTGTTGTAGCTGATATGGCACCACTATAAGTTAGCTCTTCCCAATTATTCCACAATAAATTAGTAGTTAAAGTATCTTTATGCGCCTTCTGATAAACCGAGAAATCATATAATTCTACAAATTTACCCAAACCTGCCCTATCGGAAGAAATTCTTAAAGCTACTTCATCACTGTTGGCTGATGCGATTTTAATATTAAAATTTTCCGATCGGAATTTTTTAATATTGAAAAAATCAAAGTTCCCATCTAACTCCAAAGCTGCTTCTTTATGATTATAATGTCCCTTTAAATATCCCTTATCAGCAACATCTACATCAGGAAAAAATACTGATAATAAATCTCTGATTTCAATAAAATCAAAGTCAAAATCAAAATCATTGATATTAGCCGTATTTGAATAAGTTTCTTCAGAAAATGAAGGAAGGAAGTTATCAAGGTAAGCAAATAAGGTCTGATTTATATTACGAAATGAATACTGCCCTTCCACTTCTCCTTTTACAAAAGGCGATTCCAATACTAAACGTTTACAGTCTTCGGTACGTATTGCTTTTATTGATATCGAATCAAAATCAATATGTTTGTCGGGGGTAAACAAAATACCATCGAAGAGCATAATTTCACCAACAAGATCATCAAGGTTGTCACCTTCAAAATCAGTTGTCATTTGAACCGACAAAACCCCACCTTCCAAGTCAGGAAGAAATTTCAACCTGTCTAAGTGTATATTATTAACAGAAGCATTAAAATTAAAGGAGGGAACTTTTTGTGATGCATCAACTTTTCCGATAAAATCTAAGGAACCATAAGGATCATCCACATTAATACGGCCATCAAACATCTGATGTCTTATCAAGCCCTGAACCAATATATTATGGTAATGATATTCATAAAACTCCATTGAAGTTATCAAACCATCCATAAAAAGATGGTAATCAGTAGGAGATTTACGTTCCCCATCGATTTTTACATCCATGGAAACTTCCCCCATTGAGCTGTCCATATTTAACAAGGTGCCCATCTGAAAATCTGAAGTATTCAATTCCCCCGAAAATACAATTTGATTTCCGGGTTCAATTTTTAAACCTATATCAGTTTTAATTTCCCCCAATTTACTCGTAAAAGAACCATAGGCAACCATGTCATCAATAAAACCGGTAATATTGCCTTTATAACGGATAGTTTCCAATTGTAAAAATGAAGCCGGAAGCTGAGCTTCATCACCGGGGATTAAAAGTTCCAAATCTGGAATGGTGGTCTGAAAATGTTCGATATTCAAATAAACAAAAACATTATAAAAATTTGAAAGACCATTGATGTCAAAACTTGTAACGATTTTTGTATCACTACCAAAGCCGGCAACAAAATCCCGCCCCTTTAAATTATCCAAGGAACCGTAAACCAAACCCGAAAAATGAATGGGACTTTCAATATGAGGGAAGTCCTCTTTATATAATCTGATATCATCGGTGGAAATCATTACATCATTTATTACTGCCTTAAAAGGAGTACTAAAACCTGACTCGGATTCACCATTAAAAGAAAGTTCTATTTCATCAATATCAAAAGCTGAATTCACAGTTTTAAACATCAAGTCGTAAATTTGCAACTTTTCATTACTAATTAAGCCCGAGCTCTTAAAACTGTCAATAATTAATCCATTTTCCTCTTTAGCAGAAAAATTATCAATACGAAAAAATAAAGAGTCAGCTTTTGTTTGGTCTAGTTTTAAACGAAGATTAAGCTTTGAAAACATCAAACCTTTACTGTCGATTCCAAAATCTTCGATTAGTTTATGTCGTAAATTTAAACTACCCTCCTCTAATATAAGTCCCTTTAAACTATAATGCCATAAAACTGAATCGCTCTGAAACTTGGATAGTGAGTCAACAAAAACACTTAGATTTACATTGTCACTCTCTAATTGATGAAGATTAAGCTGTGGAGAACTAAAGCATACATTACCAAAATATATGTGCTTATGCCGTAAGGACAAGCTTTCAATACCAAATTTTAATTTAGGAGCATAAAATAAAGTATCACCACCATGGTCCTTCATTAAAAAGCCGGTCAACTGAATTCCGGAAAATGGATTAGCAGCTACCCTTTCAATAGTTATTTCAGTACTTAAATCTGATGATAAACGATTGGTAACAGCTCTGACTAATTTGGTCTGAACACCGGGAACCAACAAAATACCGGAAACAAGCAAGGGCAAACCCACCAACACTATCAGTGCAAACAACAATATTTTAAAGAATTTTTTAATAACTTTGCCTGCAATTTTAAAGAAACAATAAAACAAAATATTAATTGAAATCAACCCTCGGGAAGTATCCCTCAGGTTTTATCAACTGATTATGATATTAAAACGATCTTTTTTAAAAATAATTTCATTTTTCAACTTTTTTCAAAAAATATTGGAAAACAAAAGGATTCAACCTGTTTTGACAAAAATAGTTAACTTATAGTAATCAACCAGCAAATCATAGTCAATAATTACATTTTTCGGTATGGAAACTATTATTCTTGGTATAGAATCCTCTTGCGACGATACCTCAGCATCTATCTTCAAAAACAATACCATATTATCAAATGTTATCGCAAATCAAAATGTTCATAAAGAATATGGAGGAGTAGTACCTGAATTAGCTTCAAGAGCACACCAACAAAATATAGTTCCGGTAGTTCATAAAGCTATTAAAGATGCAGGAATAAAACCGGAAAACATCAAGGCTGTTGCTTTTACACGTGGACCCGGATTGATGGGATCCCTATTAGTAGGCACCTCATTTGCAAAAGGTTTTGCTCTCGCAGGAAAAATCCCACTTATTGAAGTGGATCATTTACATGCACATGTAATGGTACATTTCATAAAGGAGGAAGGTGTAAATAAAGAAATGCCCAAATTCCCTTTCCTATGCCTAATGGTATCAGGTGGAAATAGTCAGATAATTTTAATGCATTCTTATCTTGAAATGGAAATTATTGGCCAAACCATAGATGATGCAGCAGGAGAAGCATTTGATAAATGTGGAAAAGTTATGGGACTCCCCTATCCGGCAGGCCCGATAATAGACAAATTAGCCGAAAATGGAAATCCAAATGCCTTTAAATTTAATAAGCCCAAAATTAAAAACTTAGATTATAGCTTTAGCGGATTAAAAACTTCATTTCTATATTTTATCCGTGATCAGCTTAAAGAAAACCCCGATTTTATCAGCCAAAATATAAATGACCTTGCTGCTGCTATACAAAAAACCATAGTTGAAATACTGATGGAAAAACTTATAAAAGCAAGCCGAAAAACAGGAATAAACACAATTGCACTTGCAGGTGGAGTTTCAGCAAACAGCGCCCTTAGAAAAGCACTTATAAACTATGCGGATGAAGAAAATAAGAAAATATTTATTCCAAAATTATCCTATACAACCGACAATGCGGCAATGATTGCAATTACAGCTTATTATAAATACCTGAAAAAAGAATTCGCCCCTTATGACCTCCCACCCTACGCAAGAAATAAATAAAAGATTTGTGCTCTAACTACAAACAATTTATTATGATAAAGCGTATTTACCAAAAAAATTGTTACATTCGTCAAAAATTATACTCCCTTTATCCTTGATTGAATAAGACTTAATCAATTTTTTCAATCTTTGTAGCGATAAAATAGTATAAATGATTAAAAACAGTAAATGTGATTGACAAAGAAACAATTTTTAAAGTGAAAAATGATAGCTTTGTCACCCGAAAAGTTGATAAGGAAATGGTGCTGGTTCCTTTAGTTGATAATGTTGCTGATATGACCAGCGTTATTACACTCAACGAAACCGGAACTTTTATTTTAGAAGCCCTCAATGGTGAAAATTCTATTAAACAAGTGGAAATGAAACTTTATGAGGCTTTTAACGTAGAAATTTCTATTCTGCAAGAGGATTTGCAAGAGTTTATTAACCAGGCCTTAAACAAAAATATTATTGAAAAAGTCTAATAAACTGAAAGCATTCATTTGAATGGAAAATAAGTGTCACTCAAATATAAATAAAAAACCATATAGTCAACCGCTTATTTGTGAGGTAGAAGTTGATCATGCGATTTCGCTTAATGTGCCATCACCGGGGGAAGGTGAACAACCCATATTACCCCTTGATGATGCTAACGGTATGAATCATGCTCCTTCACCTTATAAAAGTTTGCAGGCACCGGATTATGGTTCCGACACTTATCAAAGTGCGCGCTCACCCTTTGATTAATAATTTGCTCATTTCACTATTTACTTAAATGGAGCTTTTTCTTGGACCGGTAAAATTAATTCTAAGTTCAGATAAGACTATTCTCTTCAAACTTCTTGCATCAAAGGAATATACAAAAGCTGTTATTACCCCCAAGCACCACTTTAACTGCCATTATATTACTGTCGATAATATTGAAATCCCGTCTGACAAAGATGAATATTTCACAGGAAAATCAGATGATATACTGCTTATGCCGTATAATTGGTATGTTAAAATGCAAGAAGACAATATTTCAATTTATATAGAGTTCCTTGATGATGCTTATATTGAAAACACTTTGGCTATAATAAAGCCAAAGGAAAAAACCATACTCATAAGTCTTCAGGCAAAAAATAAAAATCTTGTTTTATCCGATCCCCTCTTTCAACCACTTGGCTCACTTTTAATGGTTTACCTTGCCTACCTTAGTGAAGGCTTTCTTATCCACGCCTCCGGAGTTGTAGCTGATAATAAAGGAATGATTTTTACCGCAGTGTCAGGAACAGGAAAGTCAACTATGGCACAACTATGGAAAAATAAGGGACATACAATAATAAATGATGACCGCTTGTGGCTGCATAAAATAAATGAAAAATGGTATATGTTTAATACCCCTATGGTTTGGTATGCACAAAAACCGGCAATGGCAGAAGTAAACAAAATTTTCCTCATCCGACAAGCAACAATAAACGAAATAAATAAAATTTCAGGAATTCAAGCCTCCATGAAGGTTATGAGTAATTGCATCCAACATTTTGCAAACCAAGAAATGACAACCAAGCACTTAGACAGAGTCTTAGATTTTACAAGCAAAATCCCAATATACGACTGCGGATTTAAACCGGATAATGAAATCGTGGAATTAATCAATGAACAATAAACAGTCATCAGTAATCAGTCATCAGTAAACAGTAAAGAGTTTAGAGTTTAGAGTTTAGAGTTTAGAGTTTAGAGTTTTGAGTTTCGGGTTTAGGGTTTAGAGTTTTGAGTTTCGGGTTTAGGGTTTAGAGTTTAGAGTTTAGGGTTTAGTTATCAGTTTTTAATGTACTCAAAGCATCCTGCTTTGAGAAAAGGCATGATTCCTGTAATTGCAAATAAAAACCCACATATTTTGGCAATTTAACGACCCTACTGCTCCACTTTTGAAGGGGAGCTGTCCGAAGGTTGAGCGAAGCGAAATCCCGTATACCGCGCGAGCGGGATACGGGAACCAGCTACTGGTTAAACAGAATAAACTTTATTATAACACAACTCTCTTTATTTTTCTGGACTCCGGAATGTTGGCTTCTCTTGTCTGTGAGGACTTTACCTCCCGCTCTAGGCAAGTCTCGGCGGGATTTCGCTACGTTCAAAACCACCATGTAATTCGTGGACAAATCTTTGCGTGGAAATTATTCGTGCGTTTCGGCTTCGCTCAAAACAACCAAGTTTCGACTCCGCTCGGCCACCACGTAATTCGTAATTGGTAATTCGTAATTGATCTTTGCGCTCTCCGCGTAAACTATCCTTTGCGGTCTTCGCGTGGAAATTATTCGTGTAATTAAAAAATTCGTGTTAATTAGTGTAATTCGTGGACAAATCTTTGCGCTCTCCGCGTAAACTATCCTTTGCGGTCTTCGCGTGGAAATTATTCGTGTAATTAAAAAATTCGTGTTAATTAGTGTAATTCGTGGACAAATCTTTGCGTTCTCTGCGTAAACTATCCTTTGCGTCCTTTGCGTGAACCCCTTAATTTATTTCAAAGGATGTTTTTGTCTTTTTATACATTTGTCTTATATTTGCATAAACATCAAAACCAAATACAATGAAAATAAATCGTGATACCTTAGTTGCAGATATTGTAAAAGAGAATTTCAAGACTGCACCTTTATTTGAAAGTTTAAATATAGATTTTTGCTGTGGCGGTAATATACCCTTAGGTGAAGCCGGCAAAGCGGCATCTCTCGACTTAAACGACCTGATATCAAAGTTAGAACTCATAATGCAGGAGGAAGACTTTGATGCAAGGTTTATTCAAAGTTTAGAACTTGATCAGCTTGCCGACTACATAGAAAAGCGTCATCACAGCTATGTAAGGGAGAAAGTTCCTTTTTTAAAAGCTAAACTTGAAAAGCTAAGCAGAGTGCATGGCGACAGGCATCCGGAGCTTTTTGAAGTTGAAAAAATCTTTTGTGAAACTTCCCAGGAGATAAGCATGCATTTAATGAAGGAAGAGCTTATTTTATTCCCCCAGATACGAAAACTTGTTAAAGCCAAAAACGGTGAAGACGTGAGTTTCAGCAAGGTACAACAAGGCGTGGAAGCTCCTATAAAGACAATGTTGGAAGAACATGATGATGAGGGTGAAAGGTTTAAAACTATTTCAAAACTCACAGATGGCTATAAAACACCTGAAGATGGCTGTAATACCTATCATGTAACCCTGCAAACATTGAAGGAATTTGAAGAAGACCTTCACCGCCATATTCACCTTGAAAACAACATCCTTTTTCCGGAAGCAATCAAATTAGAAAATAAATATAAAGTCGGAAAAGGCAATTGAAGTAAAGAGAAAACACAATTTTTACAGTAAGGCAGGGTAATATAGGTAGTTTTGATCCGCCTAAGCGGTTTAAAATACAATTTTGTATCTTTGTGATATAAACCATTGATTCAATTGTATGTTATCAAAAAGCTCGGAATATGCCATTAGAGCAATGGTATCTGTTCAGCTTCAAAACTGGCAATTGCTCCGTCCGGGAGTTAGCGATATAGCAAGTCATATTGAAGCCCCCTTAGCCTTTACTGCTAAAATTTTGCAGTCTCTCACCAGAAACAAATTGCTCCATTCTATCAAAGGAAGAGGAGGAGGTTTTTTCTTCTCTGATGATGATGAAGATGTTACTCTTTTTCAAATCGTAAAGATAATTGAAGGAGATGGCATTTTTTATCGTTGTGGCTTTGGTATGAAAAATTGCTGCGAAACAAATCCTTGTCCCCTACACCACCAATATAAGGATATAAGGGATGGATATGAAAAATTAATGACTAATACTACGGTACGCTCATTGGCACAAGCAATAAGAGATGGCGACGCAGTTATGAACAATGTAATTTAACGCAGTAAACAGTCATCAGTTATCAATGATCAATGAACAATGAACAATGATTCAGTGGAATGTTGAAAATGTTGAGAATGTTGAGGACTACGTCGTTTAGAGAGGTTTAGTTATCAGTGATCTGTAGGGACATGACATGTCGTGTCGGTTTTGGGATTTTGATTAGCAAATTTCTTAATTTGTTAATTAGCAGATTAGGAAATGAAGGAATGAAGGAATGAAGGAATGAAGGAATGAAATGTACTCAAAGCATCCTGCTTTGAGAAAAGGCATGAATACGTGGGGTTTAACAGGTTCAACCACCGTGAAAAACAATTCAGGCGTTTCGGCTCCGCTCTCCCGTATCCCGCTCACGCGGTATACGGGATTTCGCTTCACTCAAAGCCAACATGTCTTCGTAATTGGTAATTCGTCTTGATTTTTGTCTTAATCTGCGTGAACCCATTGACCAAACTCAATGATCAATATAAACAGGGAGACAGGGCATGCCCTGTCTCTACAATATCATAATCATTTGTAAAAATTCGCGTAAAAAAACCTTCGCGCCTTTGCGTGGAAATTATTCGTGTAATTAAAAAATTCGTGTAATTAGTGTAATTCGTGGACAAATCTTTGCGTTCTCTGCGTGAACCAATCAACTAATCTGCTAATCAACAAATTCATTGTAATAGCTCAAAAACCCCTCCGGCCTCCGGCCACCTCCCCTTTGCAGGGGAGGAGTTATTGGCAAGACTTCAAGCCGTTAAAGGCTTTCAGCCTATAAATTCGTGTGAAAAAATCTTTGCGTCTTCGCGTGAATTCGTTGACTCAAACTCAATGATCAATATAAACAGGGAGACAGGGCATGCCCTGTCTCTACAATATCATAATCATTCGTGAAAATTTGCGAAAATTCGATGACTTAATTCAGCACTCTTTCGCTTTTCACTACCTCACCCACTACTACTCTAACAATATAAACTCCTTTCATATCAGGGAGATCAATATAGCTGAGCTTATCCTTGACAATGCATTCGCTGAACTTCTGACCATTAATTGTAAACACCTCTATATTAGCACTGCCGCTTTCATTCAATAAACTATCATCAATTATCACAAGAGCTTTTCCCTTAACTCCGGAAATTGTGATAGCTCCTGTTTCAAATACATCTTTGTTATCGGCATCTAATCCGACAGGAATATTTATAAAATGAAGCTCAAAGCGTGTATGATCATCACCGGTATTAGTGGCACTGTACTTATATTCATTAGTATCAACAAGATTAATATTTACTCCCTTTTCATTATCATAGAGATAAGGTAAATGATCACCATAATAATAAGAAAGATCAAAACTAAGAGTTACTTCTCCTTCTATGCCGTTACGAACACTTAAAGGAAGAACAACATGATCGCCTTGCAAGGGTGGAAGACCATTGATGGCAAGTGCTTTACCCTCGCTTTGCGTATATATTTCGGGTATGCGAACATCCTCATTGAAATATTTTTCCGAATCTCCGCCATCGATACCCGACTCCGATCCTGATGCAAAATATACAACTGCACCATCGCGTGAATATTCGTTCGACGAAACAATGCGAATGACATCACCACTACGACCCGATGAACCCTTTAAATAAGATGTAGCCAAACCATGACATCGTGCAGCATTGTTTATTGTTAATGTTGCACCCGCCTTTGTAGGACGAACATAAACACTCTGCATAGGAGCTATCAAAGCAAATTCTGCTTCTTCTTCTTCTTCACCAAAAGTACTGCCGTCAGGATATAAAGCCAATCGACCTCCCTCAGGTACACTCTTATTATAAGTGATGAAAGTCATAGCATCACCAACAAGCATACGATACCAAATAGTGGATTCAAAATCATCGCGTGTCCAGCCATCATCATCCTGCCAATCAATAAAACTTGGATAAGGATTTGCCATAAGTTGATGACGGTTCTCAGCATATACACGAGAGATCTCGCCATTATTTAAAACTCCGGTATAACTAAGTTCCTTTGTAGCTCCACCATTTGGATGATAATAAACCGAAACCCCTTCCATAACACGTAAAGGTGTAGAAACATGGTCAGTATATGTAGAATACCAACGATCGCGGTAAACATTCACAAGAGTTCCGGAACCTTGATCACCCGGACTGAAATTACCAAAGGTTGCATCTTTAATGGAACTGCCAAGGTAGAACCACTGATCGGTGGGCAAACTTAAATTTACATTGGCTTTTCCACTAACATCACCATGAGTAAGCAACGAAGCCATACCACCCTCACCCGTCTTATTGAGTATTATAAGACTACCCTCATCAGCTATACTCAAATCACCATTAACAGTAAGACGTGATCCGGGATTGAGAGTAAGTGAGCCACCTTCTTCAATAGTAAGATTATTGGTTTGTGCTATCGAAGCATTATTATCGGACATAACAGGCCAATAAGGTACAGGATTCACATCTAAAGTAGTTATCAATGCAGGAGTAGCTGCCGAAGGCAACTTTTTACCGTACCAATTGTCCGTATCAAACCAATCTGAGGAACTTGCTCCTATCCAGGTATAATCATTTAATTCAGGTACTATATTTAAACCAAAACTATAATAACGTCGTAAATTATGTGCTAAAGAATTGGTCGTTACAAGCTTTTTTATTTCATCAACATTATGTTTTATCAATAGAGTCCATTCTTCTGATACTCCTGCATCAGCATCCAAACTTACAACATCAAACTCTTCGGGATTAACACCACTTGCATCATCCCAGCGAAGAGTTACAGAAGCATATGCATTAGCAGCAGGAGCAGTAACTTCCCAATATTCATTATTACTGATATAAGCAATATTACCATTTTGATGGCGCTTAGGTGGTGTTGAATTAAAATATTCAACTTCCCATACACCAGATGATTGAACTGAATTTAAAGAAAAGTCTCCCCTTCTACCATCTTTTCCAACAGGAAAATCCCATGTACTATAATTTGCCATCTTTTTTCTGAGAGCTGTACCCACATAACCTGCAGCATTATTAATAGTAATATTGCCAAGTGCATTGCTCATATATAAAGGACTATTATTCAACGATATAATATTTCCTTTACTAATTATAACATCCTTTGTTACTTCTAAAATATTATCCAAACACAATCCGGCAGTATTATTTATTGTCATGTTATGCAAGGCATTGGAGCCTGTAAGATTTGAATTCCCTTTAACATATTGCCTTGAAGCTCCCGTAAAGGAAACTTGGCCGGTTTTCATATCAACATTACCGTCATCATATATAAAATCACCTTTTAAATCAATATTATTAGAGTTTTCATTACTTAAAACAGCACCTGAAATCTCAAGATCTCCGTTTAAAGTAACAGTAAGATTCGGCCACCTACGAGTACCGCTGCCACTTAAAACCAAATTATTAACCGAAGGAATTTCACCCAAAATATCATAATTCCCGGTACCCGAATATTCAAGAGTTCCGCCCTGAGATGAAAAGAATTGATCATATTCACCTGCCGGCAAGGATTCACGCAGGGTCACCAAACGCCCTTTACCGCTTACTTTACCCAAACGATGTCCAAAAGTATTTCCTGTATTTAAAACACCTCCTTCATCAAGGAGAGTAAGATAAGCAGCATATCCATTACCGGGCATATCTACTTTATGCTTTATATCAACAATAGCTCCGCGAGGGCCTCCGCCCGGAACGGTACCACCGCCCTTAACTTCCCAAATATCCTCATCATTCCAATTACCATCTTTTATGGTTACAAAAGTTTCTACCTTTTCGGGCATCACCGCATCTTCACCTGCAGTATAATCACCATTGATACCTGCATCATCAGTATCCATAAACTCAAACATCAAAAGACTTTCACCCTCATCAAAACTGTCTTTCTCATAGCGATTCCAAAAGCCCTCGGAAGCATTAAGCAAACGGGCTGTAATATATTCAGTTGCATCGCCATAAACATCTCCTGCTACAGCCTTCATATTTATATCGGCAGAAAAACCTTCAACACCATGAGCATCAAGTGTCCAATAATACTGAAGCACACGTCCCCAGTCATTTGCAGGAATAGATATATGTGGCTCATTAGCTGCTTTCACTCGTATGGCTCCATTTGAACCTGCATTTGAATTAACATTCATAGTAACAGGTGTATATTTACCCATAGAGCCTATGGGAATAATATAAGCAATAGGATCATTTACAATTTTTGGCAATCCTCTTTGAACACCTGCATCAGTAAACGAAAGGTTTGTCTGTATCATTGCATGTTTAGAGAACCCATCAATGCCCGGGACTATTCGTGCATCTTTCCCAATAACAAGCAAGTTCCTTCCAATATCAAAAATTCCTTCTTCAAGTTTTAACTGATTAGTAAAAACAAGACCACCACTTTGAGTAGGTAATACTACACCTGAAGGATTGGCAATAGTAAGACGGGCAATCTCACCTCCACCACCAATAAGCTGGGAGCTTTCCCCATTTAATATTATTCCGTCACTATCATCTTTGCTTTGTGTAATTACACCTTCTTCAACAAGCAAGTTTCCTTTAACGTAAAGATTGTTCGCTCCGGTATTTACAATTCCACTGTGCAAGTTTAGATTATTATTTACAGTTAACTCTGTATCGTCTTCAAAGGATAAAACAGAAGCAGCCTGTTTTTCCATATCCATGTCATACAAGGTCAGATTTCCTGAAATCAACTGCTTATTAACTCCTGTAAAACTGGTAAGATTGTATGCAGGCTCAAATGCTCCTCCATCATTTACCAGATTACCGGCTAATTCCAAATCCAAACCATTAGCATTGAAAATGCCGGAAGATATTTTTAATTCTTCTTCTATTGTGGCTCCAACTGTTCTTAATTTTGCAGTTGAATTATTTCCTAATTCTATTATCAAATTTTTAATAGGATGCATCAGCCTTAAACCAACTTCATTATCCTCAGGAGCATCATTACCTCCTATTATGAATCCTGTCCCTTCAGATATATTAATATTGTCAGGAGCAAATATTAATGCTTCTGAAGAAGAACCGTCCTGTCCCCGTGCAATGGTGACATAACTTCCGGATTCATTCTGAGAAAAAGAACTACCCTCATTTAATATTTCAAATACTCCGCGTGATGATACAGGAGCATCTTTTGAACCAATAACAATATTAGTGGCAGCTTTATCCTGAGTGAATGACAAAATACCTGCATCGGTATTAACAGCTCTGCGAATTTGTGATCCAACTTCAAAAGTAGTTTGTGGTGACGAATTATCAGTATTTCCAATCCAAATTTCAGCATTACCCGACGATGAGTATTCTATATAATTATTAGTGCCCTCATTGATTAGAACCTGAGCTCCATTATCAACTTTCAATAAACCATCGAGCCAAATACCTGTATCGTTGCCGCTAACTCTAACTTTTGCTTTACTGGAAACAACTAAGGCAGCTTCAGCAGGAATAATAAAATCATAAGAACCTGATGAAAGAGTTAAATCAATGTTGCTATTTAACAATGTAGCTGTACCACTAACAAGATGCAAGGGCTTAGTAGGCTCATTAGCAGGACCATCTAAAGAAAAACCACCAGTAAACCTCACTTCTTTTTCAAGATTCAACATATCAATTTCTAACTTATAGAAAAGGCTATTTGCTTTATTACGTGTATTTACAATTAATAAATCCTTATCGCCGGTAAAACGTAATTTAGCTTTTGCATAATTATCTGAAGTATTATTTAAATTAATGCTACCACCATTTTGAGTAAAAGATCCATAAAGATTAATTTCATGCTCAACTGAAGAATTACCTGTGGCAATATTAAAATCTCCACCTGTCATTAAAAATTCTCCGTATAAATCTATAATACGTTTATTATTCCTTGGTAAAACCAAGCTGCCGTTATTTATTTCCAACTTTCCATTAACAGCTATGTCGCCATTGGAAGCATCACTGATATTAAATGTAGGACCTTCAATAATCAAATCCTTATTTATTTTCAAATCCACAGCAGCAGCAGTCTTTGTGCCACCACCCGTCAACTTCAAAGTTGGATATTCATAAATTAAATTTGGTAAAGAATAATTAACTCCAGAAAACTCCAAAATAGCGCTTGCATTATTACAAAATTCAGTGTGATCAGCATTTAAAAAATTATTATTATTATAGACTAAACGACCTCCACCTGTGATAACATCAATATTATGCCCGGAAGTACCCTCATTAACAATTAAAGTTCCATTAATCTCTACCTGTGAAGCTTGGGCGTTATTGGCAGAAATTGTAACTTCATGATCAGAATGTATGATACAATAATCAATAGCGCGGGGAGAATCTCCACGTCCTAGTTCACTACCTGTATGACTAACTGTAGACCAAGTATACCTATTATCGTAACTCCCTGACTCCCTGCTATACAGAGTTCTTGGAGGATCTAAGGTTACAATAATTCCCCAAAATGCTCCTTCTAAAACTCCAAATGAAAAGTCCTTACTCAATGTTGCACCATAAGGAAATCTTAAATATTTATTGCTGTATTTGACATTACTCCCATGTTCACTCCATTCGTTATTGTAAAAAACAATTCCTTCCGGAGCTTTAGATATAATAATTCCTGTAGAATAATTGGGTACATCTATATCCTCATAATTCTCAAAGATATATCTTAAATTGTTTGTAACATCATCTAATCCTTCATGACTAACTCTCCAAAAATAATTTAAAGCATATGTCTTATCTGAGATGGTTGGGTGATAATCACTGACCGGTATTACAGTTATTTTTCCTGTTGCACTCAGGTTGTTTCGAGCCTGCACTTCCATAGGAGTAAAACCTGCTTCTGTTCCAACAGGATAATATTGAACCTGGGTGTCATTAGAATAATTTTCATTTAGAGATACAGGAAGAGTTAAACCTCCATCTGAAGAATTACCAGCAGTTAAAAACATACGAGATCCACTCCAATCAGTACTGGTGTACTTTGCCTCTTCAATTTCAAGATTATAAATATCTAAATCAACTATATGGTCTCCCGAAAAACTTAAACTAGAAATCAATGAATGACTATTCAACTTTATTTTGTTAGCCAATTCAATTACACCAAAACTATAATCTTTTCGATATCTAGAAAACAAAATCTGGTCACCACTTGTTCCATTTAGCACAACTTTACCTGTACCTGACGAAAGAATATTTCCTTTCTCAATAGTTAAATTACCACCTAATGATAACTCCTTATCTCCCAAATCCAAATCCCCCCTCCGAACCATCAAATTGCCTGTCATCCAGATATTACCATTTGCAAGAGTAACAAAATTATCGGAAGTAGTTTTGTCTATAGTTAAATGATGTAATTGTAGGCCAATGCCTTTGATTTGTCCGTTATCGGAGCCAAACATTCTTAATTCACCATTGCTATGAACAAAATCTCCGACTACATCAAATTCACTCCCTATCCATAAACTGTGGCCTGCAGCATCCAATTTAGTACCTTCTGCCACTGTCAGATCATTCAGAACTTTTAAATCATTTACTAAATTTACTGTTTGTGTGCCTGTGTTACTCGATTTTGAAATTATCAGATTATAAAAGGGGGCAGTTGATTTTATATGAAATTCCGACTGATTATCCGAATTAATAGTTGGAGTTTTGATTTCGATTGTTCCACCTGTAACATTATAATGCCCCTGTGCAACACCTATATCTATTCCATTAATAGAAGTATTATTAGCTATTGAAATTATTATTTCACCTCCCGACATATTAAAAGTATGATCTTCTTTGGGAAGAGCAAAGGCAGCAGAACTATCATTACTATCGGAAAGTGCATTTATATGCAATTCTCCACCTGTTTGTATATAATTAAATTGTCCATCCCCATCATCCTTAAGCTGGGTAGTATAAATTTTACCACCGGTAATTTCAAGAGTACCGGAATTGCCTTCGTTACTATAATAAGTAATGCCACCTGTCCCCGGAGGATTAGTAAAAGTACCTTCAGAAATTTTCAACTTACCAAAAACAGTGATACCACGCCAGCCTCCCCCTTCTTCATGTGTAGAAACTTCTGCTCCATCTATCCATAATGCAGCATTTGAAGGAATATGGAATTCCTGCGGATTATGATATTCTACAGAAGAAGTACGATCAGCACCAAGTTGTGATATTTTAATATTATCCCCAAGCTTTAGGGTACCATTGTATAAAACCAAGGCAAGTCTCTCCCAACCCTCTGGTCCATCGTCGTCCATTATCCCGTCGTTACCACTGATGGGGCCATAGAGCTTGAAATTTTCAGGATTATTTGCAGAAACATCAAGTCTGTAGGTCTGATCATTTCCTTTATCAAGAAAAAGCCTGTAAAAATTTGTTGTACCATTGGCTACCAAAACCTCATTTGAAGTTCCTGTAAACTTAACTCGTACAGCGCCATTTGTTGCTGCATCATATTGATCTGAGTTTGAAAACTGTATAGTCCCCGAATTATGTAAACTCCCATGAATATTTAGCCAATGCACAGGGTTAGGGGTATTATTAGAAACAGAAAAAAATGTACCGGTATCCATCCTTAGATCACCATAAACATCTATATTAACAAGAGTAGTACTATTTATGCGTAAAGTTCCACTAATGATAGTAAGATTGCCACTAATAGTTAAATCATTAGCGATATCAAGGGTTTGACCGACATTCATGTCAACTTCAACGTTATAAAGAGACAGCTCCGTATTTAGAGCGTAAGAGTTCCCCTGAAAAACAACAGTTCCTTTTCCACGTTGTGCTGAAGTAAAATGAGATGCATCACCGGAAGGGAAATTATTGGATTCCATTATGATTCTCCCGGAACCACGAATATGATCAAACTGATGGCCTGAAGTAGTTTTTAATTCAAGTCTGCCATCAACAGTTAATGTAGATGCCTTGAAATCATTGGCATTCATGGTTATTGTACGCCCGGTTCGTATCACAACATTATCACTTGGCTGAGGATAAACATTATCAGGATTGGAGTATATTGCAGCTGCAGGGTCTAAAGTCCAGATCTGTGGATCATTCCAATTTCCTGATACCAATGCATACCAAGTAGTGCTTTGTCCATACATGAAACCCATACCAACAACACAAAGCACAAAAAATAAAAACAAACTTCTAAAGTAACTCTTTATCATATCAGTGTCTTAAATAATAACTTTTGATTTCTCAAAAATACATCTTAAATCGTTAATAAGGAATTAACAGTTAAAGAATTTTGATAATTATGACTTGCCATTATGTGCAAAAAGCACAATATATAGCTATCGGCGTTTTGTACGACAAAATATTATATAAGTTGCAAGTATTTAGTCGATAGCATTATAATCTTAGATGAAAGTCAGTTTTTTTATGACGAAAGAAATCAATAATCAGTAAACAGTTATCAGTAAACAGGAAACAGGAAACAGTAAACAGGAAGAGTTTTGGGTTTTGGGTTTTGAGTTTTGGGTTTCGGGTTCACGCAAAGACCGCTAAGATTGGTCACGCAGAGGTCGCAAAGATATTATGTCGTAGAGACGCACTGCCGTGCGTCTTTATAAGACACGATATGTGGTGTCCATTTAGAGTTTAGAGTTATCAGTTTTTAATGTACTCAAAGCATCCTGCTTTGAGAAAAGGCATTTCCACCAAGCTCGGCCAACCGCATCCCGCCAGTTCTGGCTACCCTGTCCCGACTCCCGCTAAAGCGGGACATGTTTGGCGGGAGAACTACTTTAGCTAGCTCACGCTTCTCTTCCGCTTTGCGGAATTATGGTAGATCCATTCAAATAAAATTGATTTTATAAAAAGTAATTTCTTTTTAAAACGAAATTTACTTAAAATCCTGCCTCAGAAAATTTCCGTATAAAAAATCATTCTGATTGTCGTTAAAAAATTCTAGCTGTTTGAGCGAAGCGAGTTCTTGAATTTTAGACAGGAGAAATGATTTTTAGGAAATTTTGTGCAGCAGCGGCATTTTTGTCTACTTTTTTTGCTGTAGAAAAAAGTAGAAGCCCGTGCGGCTTGAGCACAAAAGAATAAAAAACGTAACACTAACCAGATTCAAACCTTTTCCCAAAGCAGGATGCTTCGGGTACATTAAAAAAAAGAAGCTATCCGAGTGAGACAGCTTCAATATTAATAACTCGTCTTGAATCATCTAATTATCAAATCTGCTAATTTGCTAATCAACAAATTCGTGTTAATCTGCGTGAATTCGTTGACCAAACTCAATGATCAATATAAACAGGGAGACAGGGCATGCCATGTCTCTACAATATCATAATCATTCGTGAAAATTTGCGAAAATTCGTTGACTCAATTCAGCACTCTTTCGCTTTTCACTACCTCGCCCACTACTACTCTAACAATATAAACTCCTTTCATATCAGGGAGATCAATATAGCTGAGCTTATCCTTGACAATGCATTCGCTGAACTTCTGACCACTAATTGTAAACACTTCTACATTAGCACTGCCGCTTTCATTCAATAAACTATCATCGATAATCACAAGGGCTCTTCCCTTAACTCCTGAGATCATAATACCTCCTGTTTCAAATACATCTTTATCGGCATCTAATCCGACAGGAATGTTTATAAAATGAAGCTCAAAGCGTGTATGATCATCGCCGGTATTAGTGGCATTGTACCTATACTCATTAGTATCAACAAGGCTTATATTTACTCCCTTTTCATTATCATAGAGATAAGGTAAATGATCACCATAATAATAAGAAAGATCAAAACTAAGACTTACTTCCCCTTCTATGCGGTTACGAACACTTAAAGGAAGAACTACATGATCGCCTTGCAAGGGTGGAAGACCATTGATGGCAAGTGCTTTACCTTCACTTTGTGTATAGATTTCAGGTATGCGAACATCCTCATTGAAATATTTTTCCGAATCTCCTCCATCTATACCCGACTCCGATCCTGAGGCAAAATAAACAACTGCACCATCGCGAGAATATGCATTGGAAGAAACTATGCGAATGACATCACCACTACGATTAGATGAACTCTTTAAATAAGATGATGGCAAGCCATGACATCGTGCATCATTGTTTATTGTTAATTCTGCTTTTTCCTTTGTAGGACGAACATAAACATTCTGCATAGGAGCTATTAAAGCAAATTCTGCTTCATCATAAGAACCGCTTTCTGGATATAAAGCCAAGCGAGCTCCCTCAGGTACACTGTTATTATAAGTAATGAAGGTCATGGCATCATCAACAAGCATACGATACCAAATAGTGGACTCAAAATCATTGCGTATCCAACCATTTGAACTCTGCCAATCGATAAAACTTGGATAAGGATTGGCCATAAGCTGATAACGGTTCTCTTTATATACACGAGAGATTACTCCATTATTTAATACTCCGGTATAACTAAGCTCCTTGGTACCTCCACCATTTGGAGGATAATAAACAGAAACCCCTTCCATAATACGTAAGGCAGTATTAACATGATCAGTATATGTAGAATACCAACGATCGCGGTAAACATTCACAAGAGTACCGGAGTTCTTTTCATCCGGACTGAAATTACCAAAGGTTGCATTTTTAATGGAACTGCCAAGGTAGAACCACTGATCGGTGGGCAAACTTAAATTTACATTAACTTCACCCTCAATATCACCATGAGTAAGCAGCGAAGCCATACCTCCCTCACCACTCTGACCACTCTGATTCTTTATTATAAGTCCACCCTCATCAGCAATACTCAAATCACCATTAACAGTAAGACGTGATCCGGGATTAAGAGTAAGAGAAGCACCTTTTTCAATAGTAAGATCATTGGTTTGTGCTATCGAAGCATTATTTTCGTATATAACAGGCCAACGGGTAGGTACAGGATTCACATCTAAAGTAGTTATCAATGCATGAGTAGCTGCTGAAGGTAACTTTTCACCAAACCAATTGTACGGATCAAACCAATCTTCAGAGTTTTGGCCTGTCCAGGTATAATCATTTAATACAGGGCTAACATCAAGACCAAAACTGAAGTAGCGACGCTTATTATGTGTTAAAGAAACTGTTGTCACCCTTTTGTTTACCTTATCTGGGCTTTGTTTGTCCAATATAGTCCATTCTGCTGATTCTTCTGCATCGGCATCCAAACTTACAACATCAAACTCATCGGGATTAACACCACTTGCATCATCCCAGCGAAGAGTTACAGAAGCAGATGCATCAGCAACAGGGGCAATAACTTTCCAATATTCATTATTGCTGATATAAGCAATACTACCCTTTTGATTGCGCTTAGGTGGTAATGAATTAAAATATTCAACTTTCCAATAGCCTCCGGCTGTCACACGATTTACACTGAAGGGAGCAAAACGCCCAAGCTTACCAAGCGGAAACTCAAAATTTTCATTAGCATTTATAAATTTATAAAGTGGCCCGTTTACATAACTTAAAGAAGATGCACCACTGTGTGAATACTCAGAACCATTAGAAATATACAGTGATCCACTGCCTTGGGTATTGATAAGTCCCTTATTTAACTGTAAATAATTTTTAATTTCAAGGTCATTCAATAATTCAATTCCTGCATTATTGTTTATGGTAATATTGTGAATACCATTATCTCCGGTGAAAGGAGAGTCTCCTCTGATTTCCTGCAGCTCTATTCCATTAAATTCTATATTAGAATCGTCGGAGGTTTCAATACTGCCCGAATTAAATATAAGGTCTTTACCTATTTGAAGGACAGAAGCCTGCCTCATACTAAGAGCAGGTCCTTCAATCAGAAGATCACCATGAAGTTTAATTGTAGCATTGGGAATTTTCCTTTCACCGCTTCCTGTAAATGCAAGACTGTTAACAGTATTAATACCGCTTAAGACAGTATAACTTTCTGTACCTGCAAATTCAAATATGCCGCCATCCTCCTTAGTGAAATCTTCATAAAAGCCTGCAGGCAAAGTCCCACTTTCAACACGCAATCTACCCTTGCCACTAACATTTCCCAGACGGTTATTAATGGTTGAACCAATATCAAGTGTAGCACCTTCTTCAATTACAGTACGATAGGCAACACGCCCACTGTGGGTAACTTCTACATCCTCAAAGATATAAACAATACTGCCAAATGGACCATTTTGAGGAATACCCTCTCCTGCTTCACCCATCACTCCACTGTCGGGATTATAAACAGCCCAAGTCGTAATTTCATTCCAATTACCCTTATTACTATCAACACTAATAACCGTAGGTATTTTATCGGGGATAGAACTTTCTACACCAGCTGTATAATCACCACTTATTCCTAAGTCATCAGTTCCTTCAAAAAAATAACCATTAAAAACCAACAGAGAATTGTCGCCGTCAAAAAAAATGCCTTCTTCTAAACTGCTGTTTGTGATGTCCAGCTTATTCCATTCATCCTTATTTGACAGGATACGTGCTACTATATACTCATCCCTTTTATCTGCAGGAATAACATCATCAGGAGAAGCCTGCATATAAAACTTAGATTTAAAACCTTCAATACCATTAGCATCAACAGTCCAATAATATTGCAGTACATTTCCGGTCTCAGCTATACTTATATGTGGTTCATTAGCTGCCTTCACTCTAATATAGCCATTATTGCTATCTATAGATGATATTTCCATGCTTAAAGGCGTATATTTGTTTTGTGAACCTATGGGATAGATAAAAGTTGTAGCATCATCAATTGACGGAAAGTATTTCCTAATACCGGCATCAGTAAAAGAAAGAAAAGTTTGAATCATGTTGCTTTCCGAAAAATCACTTCCGCCATTGCCATCAGAAATAACAGCTTCTTTCCCCAATTGAAGAAGATTGCCTCCAATATCAAGGATGCCCCGGCCAAGAATAAGCTCCTCAGAAACTGTGATGACATCAGGCTGAGACGGTATCATAACATTTTTGTCATTATTTATAAACAATCGTCCGTATTCACCCCCTCCACTAAGAAGTTGCATTTCACTGCCACCCATTTCCAAACCTTCGATAAAAGTATGCTCTAAAGAAGTAACATCTCCCTTTACCACCAACTTATTATCATTTGTGCTTATAGATCCCCTTTCAATTATCAACTCATTTTCTATTTCAATATCGTCCTCACCCTCAAAACTTAATTCATTATCCCCGGCTAACTTCGATAAGTTATAAAAATCCGGATTTCCTATAACCGTCTGCTTAGTATTACCAGAAAATTTTGTTGTATTATAGCCGTAATCATAAGTGCCATGAAGAATGAAATCCCCCTTAAGAGTAAGATCTAAATTATTGGTGATTAATGTTGAGCCTTCTCCAACTTCTAAAGTTCCTTGTAAGGTTAAAGGGGAAGAGCTAAGTGATACAGAGGCAGCTCCGGTAATATTAAGACCGCCAATGGGCTCTCGATCGTCAATGGGCTTTCCGGCATTTAAAGTGAAATTAGTTGGGTCATCATCATCATCATTTCCTAAAACAAACTTGCTTCCCGATGCTATTGTTACAGATGAAGGATTAAAGCGAATTGAAGTTACAGGGTTTTGGTCCGATGGAGCCCTGAGAATTTTTATTTCACTGTTTTCCTCCGATTGAACAAAGGAGCTGCCTTCATTTTGCAGCTCAAAAACAGCCTTTGTTGACAATGGTGCATTTATTGTTGCAATTTGAACATCACTGCCGGCACTTGCTTGTGTGAATTTTAATATTCCACCCTCTGAGTTAGCATATAACTGTGAACCCAAACGAAAAACAGCATTCTTGCCAATTAAAATAGAAGCATTTCCGGAGGAACTGTATTTTAAATGATTTCCTCCACTTCCCTCCCATAAAAATTCAGCTTCATTATCAACATGCAAAGCTCCATCAAGGAATAAACTGCTTCCACTACCCGAAGCACGCACAGTCGCTTCATTATCTACAATAAGCTTAGTGCCTGACGGGATCTTAAAATCGCCACCACCGGAGTTAAGAACTAAATCTATACCCTTATGATTTAAGTGAGCAATGCCGGATTGTAATAAAAATGGCTTATTATCAGAAGCACCATTAGCAGCGGCATGTAAAGAAAAAGGCGCCTGAAAATCAACTTTAACACCTTCCTTTTTATTAATGATGATGCGATTAAATTTTAATGAACCATTACCCGAAACAGTAATATCCTCATCGCCAAGAAAGCGGAAAATAACACCACTACTTTCCAAGTTAATACTTCCATTATCCGATATTGTTATGTTCCCATAAAGATTAAAGAAGCGATTTCCGCCATTAGTCTCAATCTTTCCATTATCTAAAATTAGATCACCATGTACTGTTATGTCAAGTTCATAAGCAGCAGGAGTTTTAAGAATACCATTGTTTTTTATAATCAAATCTCCAAATATCTCAACCATCCCATTTTGGTCTCCCTTTATATCAAATGTTGCCCCATCAATTACCAAGTCACCAAGGACTATAAGACTACCAGTATTCCACGGAAACAGGATTTCACCTCCTGTAATATATAGATTTGGATAATGAGGAAGGTATTCGGGTTTATTAGGGATATTAGAAGTACCCTGAAACTCAATAATGGCTTCATTGTTATTAACAAAATTTGAGTAATCTCCTTCAATGAAAGAAAACTCACCATCATTAATATAGGTATGCAAAATCCTTCCACCGCCTTTTATTTGTTGAAATTTTGCTGATTGAGTATTTACATGTAAAGTAGGGGGATCTTTACTTGGATCATCCAAACCAATGCCAGTATCTGACTTTCCTTTAATTTCAACTTGCGACACACTTCTGTTGTTATCGACAGTAACAACATGATTTTGATCATTAGCTCCGCCAATAATAGTATTATCAAATATCTGTGGAGGGCCTGCATTATTACCGCTATGACTATCCTCTTCCGTCCAAGTACTTGAAGAGTTCCAATTACCTAAATTTGTTTTGCTATAATACAGAGTACTACTCTTATATGAGTTATGATGGCCTAATGTATAATCACCCTGCAAGGGAAAGTCTTCGGTATTAAAAATGAAGGCTGTTGGAGGATTATGACCTTCACGAGCAATATTATAGGTATCCCATTCATAATCAGCCATAATAGCACCGTTTGCAGAATTTCCACCAGGTACAGTTTTATTTTTGATACCTCCAATATTAAACTTATAACTCAATTGATTATCGCTGATGGCAGGCAAATCTTCACCCTTTATTCTAAAATAGAAGTTTACAGCACCACTACCTCCTCCTCCCGTATTCTGCGATGGATGTGGCGTATAAACAGGTATAAAATTTAATTTTCCTTGAATTGAAGAAGCTTTACTACCTGTTAACACCTCAAAAGGAGAATAACTATCGCTATTACCTACCGGAAAAAATTGCAATGAGCTATTGGAACCTGTATTAGAGGGTACAATTAATGGCAAAGTTAATCCTCCATCCGCAGCTTTTCCTGTTGTTTTAAACATCTTTGAAGTACTCCAACCATTATTAGCTTTGTATTCAGCCTCGAGAATCTCCAAGTTATAAATCCCAATATTAAAAACTCCATTTCCTGCAAAATCAACTTGTTTTGCTTTGGCATGACTGTTAAGTGAAACATTTGCACCACCGGCAAGTCTTAAATTTCCAAAGCTGTTTTCCTTGCCACGATGAGAATTTAAAACAACTCCATTATTTAAAGTTAAAAAGCCTGTTTCGGAGGACAATAAATTACCATCAAACAACTCAATGGAGGAGCTTATAGTCACATTCTTATCTGCAACATCCAAATTACCCCTGAACACAGTTAATTTTGAAATCATATAACTATTTGAACCTGATAAGCTAACTATTACATCTGCTCTATCTTTATGTATTTCAAGATTGGGAACATTTAAATTGCCGGAAGTGTTATTTATAAGACTTGCATCTTTATTACCCATCAGACTTATAAAACCACCGGAAAATGATAAAGAGCCGTTTAATTCAAGATCTTTACCAAGAAATAATTCATATTGGCCAATATTAACTGTTGTACCTGTACCAATTTTAAGAGAATTTAATATATAAAGCTTTTTGGGATAAGTCCAATGCTCCCGAAATTCAACACGATTATTACCTTGACCTTTGATAACCTCAATGTTATAAAATGGAGCGAGAGATAAAATCTGAAAAACATTATCCTTTGGCGTAAATATTTTTATGGTTCCACCGCTCACACTATAATTACCTTCTTCTGAAAGTATTTGAATACCGTGACTATCCTCTCCTCTATCATTTGCCACTCTGAATATCATTTCACCACCACTCATCTCAAAAACCTGAGAGGCTTTTGGTAAATTAAAAACAGGTGAATCATAAGCTGCTCCGGCACGTGTATAAAAATCAATCACACCTCCACTTTGACTGTAATTCAGATAACTATCGTTATTATATGCCCTTACTTGGGTCGTAAAAATTTCTCCTCCTTCAATAATAAGTTTTGAAGGTTCAGAATTCGAACCATGATATGCAATTCCTGATGAAAGCGGAGGATTTGTAAGACTACCGGCTGAAATCCTTAAAGTTCCCTTTACCGAAATACCAGTACCGTTAGCCAACCATGATTCAGGTGATGTTCTAACACCGGAATTAATATGGGCACCATTTATCCATAGACCGGCACTTTCGGGAATAAAAAATTCCTTAACCCCATTTCCATCCCTATTATACCCAAGCTTATTTATAATAATATTGGAACCTAATTTTAATGTACCTTTTCTAATTACAAGGGGAAGTCTTTCCCAACCTGTACTTTCTGTATTTTCAATTCCGATGCCTTTTTCATAAGGTCCCATCAATTTAAAATTATCACTATTATTGCTTGTAACATTAAGGGTATAGAAATCGTTATCACCCTTCTCAATAAATAAGCGATAAAGTTCTGTTGGACCGTTTATAATAAATTCGTTATTTGATGCACCCTTAAATATCAAACGTACAGCCCCATTTGTTGCTGCTGCATATTGAGCGGCATTTGAAAATTTTACTGATCCATAATTTTTAAAGTCGCCCCAAACAATTAAATTATGAAAAGAATTATTATTTGTAACAGCAATAGAACCATCAGACTCAACTTTTAAATTACCTTTGATCTCATAAGTACGTGCCTGAGAGCCTCCAATTAACAAACGTCCTCGTTTTAGATTAAAATTTCCATTAATTGTGATATTATTGCTAAAGGTCACTGTTTTGTCGCCGGCACTCATATCAATTTCAAGGTTGTAAGCAGAAAAAGAGTCGGAAAAAGTAAGAGGCCCATCACCATGAAGTATTATAGTTCCACCTCCCGGACCGGCTTCTATAAAATGGGAAAGATTACCTGAAGGAAGTTTGTTTCCACGTATATAAACCCTGCCCTTCCCCCTTAAAGCACTCAGATGATGGTCGTCACCGGCACCTTCAATATATAAACTGCCCTCTACAGATACTATCCCCGCATTAATCAGAAAACCGGAAGGCAGAGTTATTTCTTTTCCTGACCGAATTACCACATTATCGCCAACACCCGGAATTCCGGAGTCCGGATTATAAGGAACCTGAGCTGAAGGATCTTCAGTCCAGTTTTCAAAATTTTCCCATCCTATATATTCTGTCCCGGCCTCATTTCTAGCAACATTGTTTATTGCATACCAGGTTTTTTGGCTATGCATTATCCCAAAAGAAATCAAAGCAAATATGCACAACAAACAAAGCTTCTTAACACTAACTTTTTTCATATTGAATTCTTTCAATGATAGTAAGCAATTTTAAATTTATCCTTTATTTTTTAAAACAAGAGCGCCTTGTTAGCAAAAAGGATAATATGATTAATAGTCTGATCTATAAAGGTTCAAAACAAAACTTTCTTTACGTCTTTACGATAATAATGTTACTATTTAACTACAATTTTGTTCAACGGGATGTTTATTTTGATTAAAAGGAAGTTTTGTAAGAGGAAAGGAATGATCAATGAACAATGAACAATGAATCAGTGGAACGTTGAGAATGTTGAGGACTACGTCGTTAAAAAGGTTTAGGGTTTTGAGTTTCGGGTTTCGGGTTTTTGAGCGAAGCGAAATCCCGTTTTCAACGGGACAGGTTCCCTTGACCGCGTGAGCGGGAAACGGGAAGAGTTTCGGGTTTTTAATTTGCAGATTAGAAGATTGGGAAATTAGTAGATTAGCAGATTGGTTAATTAGTAGATTAGGAAATGAAGGAATGAAGGAATGAAGGAATGAAGGAATGAAGGAATGAAAAATTGAAAAATTGAAAATGTTTAGGACAACGTAGTTGGGGGTTTTGTTATTGGTTTTTAATGTACTCAAAGCATCCTGCTTTGAGAAAAGGCATGAATACTTGGGGTTTAACAGGTTCAACCACCGTGAAAAACAATTCAGGCGTTTCGGCTCCGCTCTCCCGCTCTCGGCAAGCCTCGGCGGGAACCTGTCCCGACGCAAGTCGGGATTTCGCTTCGCTCAAAACCACCAAGATTTGTCTTTGCGTGAAAAAATCTTTGCGACCTCTGCGTGAACTCTTTAACCATTTCGTGGACAAATAATTCAATGTTCAATACGACAATTGCTCCAGTTATTTGCAAGCCTTCAAGCCGGTAAAGGCTTTCAGCCTAATATTCATACAATCATCAATTTTATAAAAAGAAATTATTTGATAAAACGAAATTCTCTTAAAATCCTATTTTAACAAAATAATTGTCTTTTATTTAATAAATTAAAATTACCATTATTCCGCGAAACGGAAGAGAAGCGTGAGCCAGCTAAAGTAGTCCGGGACGGCGGTAGCGGGACGCTGTTGGCTGTGCGTTTATGGTCTAAATGAAGGGTTTTATTTTAAAGAGACTTGTTCTGCGCCTTTTGGGAAAAACCAACAAGGACGCGGGTTGAAGGTTGACTTTAGCTTGATTTTTTTGGTTCTTTTTGTATCAAGACAAAAAGAATAAAAAGGAAAACGTTAATTTCATTTTTTGCAGCGAGAGCGACCCTGAAATATTGAATGTCGTAAATAATTTTTAATGTTTTTCCCAAAGCAGGATGCTTCGGCTCACATTAAAAAAAAAGAAGCTGTCCGATTGAAACAGCTTCAATATTAATAATTCGTCTTGAATCATCTAATTATCAAATCTGCTAATTTGCTAATCAACAAATTTGTGTTAATCTGCGATCTTCGTTGACTCATGTAGTCGTGTTCTTCGGGCTTCGACTCCGCTATCCCGCTCTCGGCATGCCTCGGCGGGATATAGTTAAAATATCAATAGGGAACTAACACTTTTTTTGAAATTTTATCTTCTATATTGACTACATATATTCCTTCTTTGGTCGAGTATATATACTCAGGACCAATGGTATAAATAGAATTCAATAAGACTCCCGAAACACTATATATTTTTATTATATCGTTTTTTTTTAAGTTTTTGAAAATTATTTTATTGCTTTCCACATATATCTGAGGATTAGTCTCTAAATCATAAAAAACATTAGATGTCGGTAGTTTTTTTAGCAAACGCACTTTAAAGACTCCACCTGCTATG
>CAZODA010000039.1:0-30625 GCA_964578485.1 uncultured Alkalitalea sp.
CACATCATCACATCATCACATCATCACATCATCACATCATCACATCATCACATCACATCATCACATCTGCTAATTAACTAATTTACTGTTTACTGATGACTGATGACTGATGACTGATGACTGATGACTGATGACTGTTTGTTGAAACAAAACAATTAACAGTTAAAGGCAGCATTAAATTCCCTGAAATTTGTATTTTTACTTTTCTAATATTTTATAGTCTGATATATATTAAATATTTCAAACTATATCAGTAGTTAGCAGAGAGAACATCTGAATAAAATTTTATTATGAGGTCTGTTATTTTTATTTTGGTCATAAGTTTATTATCGTCTTGTTTTTTAGGAAAGCAGTCGGATAAAAACCATGATAAAAGTAGATTAAATACATCTGAAATATTAATATCATCAGATGATTCAAATATCTTTTATGAAATCACTGCAAAAATAAATGAAGAAATCGGGCCCTCATTTTCACCTGATACCTATATACTTCCTGTTGCTCGTTTATTTGTCGGAACTCCTTATGTTTCTTCCACACTCGAGATAAATGAAGAAGAAAAATTAGTTGTTAATTTACGGGAAATGGATTGTACAACTTTTGTAGAATATGTTTTGGCTATAAGCCTATGTGTAAGTGAGGGGAGTAATGACATTGATGTATTTTTAGATTATTTAAAAAAGATCAGGTATCGAGACGGTAAATTAGATGCTTATTTATCGCGTCTCCATTATTTTACCGACTGGCTTCTAAACAACCGAGATATGAGCTTTTTATATCTACCCGGCAATATAGAAGGTAGTGAAAACATACAGTCTGATATTAATTTTATGTCTTCAAACCCAAATTTATACCCTCAGTTGAAAAAACATCCTGAATATATATCTGAGTTAAAGAAGACTGAAAATATGCTTAGTCGTATTCCTCTCTATCATATTCCTAAAAACAAAATTGCTGAATTCAGCCATATAATAAAAGATGGAGATATTATTGCTTTTACTTCAGAAATCAGAGGATTGGATTTTTCTCATACCGGTTTTGCTTGTTTTGAGAATAATGAATTATTTTTGTTACACGCCTCTTCTCTTTCCCGTAAAGTAGAACTTTCCACCCTTCCCTTAAAGGATTATATTTATAAAATGGATAATGTAAGTGGAATTTTGCTTGCAAGAGTTAAACTCCAATAATTAATCCTTGTTAAGTAATAATAGCGGGATTGATCACTATATTTGTTTTATATAACAAAAAATCTGACCTAGTAGAATCAGAGTTAATTTAAGCGATAATTAAATGTCGAAGAAAATTTTAATAGAGAAGGCATCCGGTGAGATGCAAGTTTTCTCCCGTGAAAAGTTAATTACTTCCCTGCGTAGATCCGGAGCAGATGAATCTGTAATAATGGAAATTGTAAAAGATATAGAAGGATGGATAACAGAGGGGATGCCTACACACAAAATTTACAATAGGGCTTTTGCCCTTTTGCGCCGACGCAGGCGAACTATAGCTTCACGTTATAGCCTTAAAAAAGCTATTATGGATCTTGGGCCTTCCGGTTATCCTTTTGAGCATTTTATTGGTCAGTTATTCCGTCGAAGAGGTTATGATATTGAGGTAGGTAAGATTGTTGATGGCAATTGTGTCACCCATGAGGTGGATGTGATAGCATCAAACGAGAATTTTCAACATCTTGTTGAGTGTAAGTTTTATAATAGTCCCGGAAAACATGCCGGTGTACAGGTTCCTCTTTATATTCATTCAAGAGTGAATGATATAGTTAAATTTCGGAAAAATCTCCCTGCCTATCATAACTTCACTTTTCAGGGCTGGGTTGTCACTAACACTCGTTTTACCAGCGATGCCCTTGACTATGGTCTTTGTTGCGGTTTAAAGTTATTGAGCTGGGATTATCCTTCCAATAATAGTTTAAGAGAGATCATAGAAGATATGAATGTGTTTCCTGTTACAGTTCTTACCCACCTGACAAAACAGGCCAAAACTGAATTATTGAACAAGGGAATAGTATTATGCTCACAAATTAGTGAACAGCCCGATGTGCTTGATTCAACAGGCTTGCAACAGAATAAAATTCCCAAAGTTATACAGGAAGTAGAAGATTTATCGCAATTTTAATATCATATTTCAGTAATTTCAAATAAATATTATTTATAAATAATATAATGAGTACTTATTTAAAAAAAAGAGTCCTAACTTTTTGTTTTTTGCTTTTGTTTGTTGGCGGCATAAGCTCTAATTTGCTTTTCGCCTCCTCGGTAAAGAACTTTCAACGTGTCAGGGCAGTAAATTCACTCTCGCAATATTCTGTATTGTGTATGGTTCAGGATAGCACCGGATTTTTGTGGTTTGGCACCAAGGATGGATTAAATCGTTTTGATGGCTATGAGTTTATTACTTTTAAGTATGAACCCGGCAATAGCAATTCACTATCAAACAATGAAATTAGTTGTCTCGCCATGCAAGGTGATCGTTATTTGTGGATAGGTACCCGCAGTGGCGGTATTAATCGTTTGGAACTTTACAGTAACGAAATAACAAGATATACCGATCTTACCTATGATGACCTGGTTCGCGATATTTTTTATGATGAACACGGACAGATCTGGGCAGGAACTTCTGAAGGACTTTTTTTGTTTCAAGAGAATGGAAGTGAAAACGGTAGCTTTATTAATATTTCGCGACAAGCAAATTATCGTTATCAGGACGGAAAAGCCTTCCTACCATTCAGAAAAAATATAGCAGTAACTTTCATTTATCAGATTACACCAAATAAATTGATAATTGGTGCTGAAGAAGGTTTATTTGAATACAATATACATCTTAACGAATTTCGTTCAGTATCGGATCAAACCATCAATCATACTGTTATTACTAAGATTTTAATGGACTCACGCCAACAATTATGGGTGGCTACTTATGACGGTTTGCTTCGTTTCGATGATATAAGTGGCGGTATAGACCATAAAATTGTTTTTTATGACTCGAATGCTGCTTCAGAAAGGCGACTTCCTGTTGATTGGGTGGAAGATATGGTTGAAGACCATAAGGGAAATATCTGGCTTGCAACCCGTGGTGGCGGAGTTGTTATAATAAGCGATAATAAGGTTCAACAGGTATTTGATCATTCAGTAGTGAACTCTGCTCAGCTTCCCGATAATATTATAAATTCTATAATGATTGACAATACGGGCGTTTTGTGGTTGGGTACTGAAAGTAACGAATTAATTTATCTCGATCTTTATGCAAAACAGTTTATGACTGTTTTACCGGGTAGTGAAAACTCTTCAGGTTTAAGTGATAACTTGGTAACAGCATTAACCGGGAATGGAAAATTTTTATGGGCCGGCACCTCTTCTGCCGGTATTGATATATTTGATATAAAGGGTGATACTATTAAAAAGGTCAGAAACTTTCCCCGTATTTTCTTACCCATAGAGCAATGGAAAAGTGAAATTTATTCATTGCTCTGTGATGATCAGGATAATTTATGGGTAGGCTCGGCAACCAATACTTTGATTAGATATACCCCTCAAGGGCACACTGACAGATGGCCTGTCGAAGGTTTTGTTTTTTCTCTTTTTGAAGATAATCGTGGTAATATATGGTTTGGTACTTGGGGACAAGGTTTGGGCTATGTTAAAAAAGAAACTTTAAATATAGTTCAGTACAACAAAGTTTTTGATGGAATGCTTGGTATCAGTAGCGATAAAGTATTGACCATTTTTCAGGATTCCAGAGATCTTTTGTGGGTAGGTACTAAAGGAGGAGGTATAAGTGTAGCTGATATTGATGGCATTATCAATGGTTCAGAACGTTTTACCGTTTACCGACATTCACCCCAAGAGAGCAATTCACTTTCCTATAACGATATTTATGATATTTTTGAAGATAGCAATGGCAATATTTGGCTTGCCTCAGGCAGGGGACTCAACCGTTTAACAATTCCTGAAGGCTATAATTTTAAAAATACAGTATTATCGGGTAAAGCCGGCTTTGAAGTGATAAGTGAGAATGATGGGCTCCCCGGTGGTATGGTTTACTCTATTCGTGAAGATCATAAAGGAATGTTATGGCTTGGTACAAATAATGGATTAACACGCTATAATCCTTTTGATGCTTCAATGGTAATTTATGATGTAAATGATGGCCTGCCATCGGGAAAATTTCATCTTAACAGCTCTTATCAGAATGAGGATAACGGTATGCTTTATTTTGGTGGTGTTGATGGCATATCTTTTTTCCACCCCGATAGTATTTTCAGCAATCCATTTAATGCCAATACAAAAATTACTGAGCTGCTACTCCTGAATAGATCTGTATTGCCTAAAATGAAAATAGCCGGCAGGGAAATTTTATCTCAGGATATTGCCAATACCGAAAAAATCAGAATCTCCCACTACGATAAGGAAATTTCCCTTAAATTTTCAGCCTTACATTTTGCCAGTCCCGATAAAATCCGTTACAGTTATCGCTTATTAGGCTTTAATGATGAATGGCAGCAAGTTGGCAGCCAAAATAGATGGGTAACTTATACAAATTTACGCTATGGGAAATATATGTTTCAGGTGCGTGCCACTAATAATGATGGTATTCAGGAGCCGGGTGTTAGTGAGTTGCTTATAATTGTTGATCCTCCAATATGGTTAACCTCATGGGCTTATTTAGTTTATATAATAATACTTTTTTTCCTTTTATATGTATTTAGGAAATATTCTCTTATCGCTGTTAAGAAGAAAAATCAGCTCATAATAGAAAGTATGGAGCATAAAAAAGAAACAGAAATTGCTGAAACAAAAATGCGCTTTTTTACTAATGTATCTCATGAAATTAGAACCCCTCTTGCGCTGATAAATGCTCCATTACAACAATTAATTAAAGACGAGAGTCTTGATCCTAAGCATAAATCAACTTTAAATATGATTTATAGGAATGTGCGTCGCCTACTTAATCAGGTTAACCAACTATTGGAATTTAGAAAAATGGAGGCCGATCGTTATGAATTAAAATATTCATATTTCTCTTTGGATCAGCTTTTTAGAGAGATACTTCTTGACTTTGATTCAATTATAAAGCAAAAAGATATCCAGGTAGAACTTAAAATTTTAGATGATTTGGAAATTAATGCTGATAAACGACTTGTTACTACGGCTTTTCATAATTTAATTTCTAATTCACTAAAATTTTCTCCTTCCAAAGGTTCTTTTATTATTGAAGTTGAAAATATTGTTGATTCCGGATCTTCTTCCGATAACAACGAAGAAGCTGAAAAAATGGTAAAGATACGTTTTATAGATGAAGGACCCGGAATACCGGAATCTCATTTAGAATCTGTATTTGGACGCTTTTTTCAGATAAATCACGATGAAAATGACCACCTTGGAGGCTCAGGAATCGGCTTGTCAATAGTAAGAGAATTTATAGAAAAACATTCGGGGAAAGTACGTGCTTTTAATATGCCTTCTAAAGGATGTTGCTTTGAAGTGATACTGCCACTTGGAGATAAAATTCCAACATATTTGGAGAACCTTACAGATGAAGTTGAAAAACCCGATATAGAAGATGTCGCTCATAAGGAGGAAGAAAAAGATAAACCCTTGTTGTGCATTGTGGAAGATGATCAAGATATGGCAATATATCTGAGAAGTGTATTTAAAGAGAAATTTAAAGTAACTTTATTTTTTGACGGAAAAAAGGCACATGAACAAATACATAAAATATTGCCGGATTTAATTATCTGTGATGTGATGCTGCCGGGAATGAATGGTATTGATTTAACAAGGAAACTTAAAAATAATCAGAATACCTCACATATCCCTATTGTTATGCTTACGGCAAGAGCAGGACAGGACCATATCCTTGAAGGACTTAATACCGGTGCTGATAGTTATATACTCAAGCCTTTTGATATAGACCTCTTACAAGCTCAAATCCGCTCCCTGATGAAATCAAGAGAAGCCTTCCGTCAACGGTTCAGCCAGAAATTATATCTCGAACCAAGTGAGGAAGTAATTATGCCAATGGATGAGAAATTTTTGAGCAGACTGATGAGTATTACAGAAGAAAATCTGGCAAATGCTTCTTTTGACGTTTCCAATCTTGTGAGTGAAATGCATATGAGTCACTCAATTATTCTTAAAAAAGTAAAATCACTTACCGGACTGTCCTTAGTAGAATTTATACGATCAATGAGAATAAAAAAAGCTGCTCAAATATTTAGACAGGATAAATTATCTGTTTCAGAAGTTGCTTTTATGGTTGGCTTTTCTGATCCAAAGTATTTTAGCAAATGTTTTGTTAAAGATATGGGAATTAAACCCTCGGAATTCATTCGTCAACACCACGGATAAATATATTGAGAAAGATTTTTAATTTAAGATGCTGTGAAATTTTTACCCCTAATTTGCAAATATTTCCTCCCGAAGCATTGTAAACAAACCTAACTTTGTGTTAAAAGTCTTTAATTCCAAGCTTGTGAAAAACTTCGTGCAAGATTCCCAACTAAAAATAATCAAAGGTTTTTTGAAAAAGCATAAATAAAAAAAATATCTGAGCATTATATAAATGCAATTGTTCATACTTATAATATTTAATTATTGAGGTTTATAATATATTAATTATCAAACTTACTATTTATGAGAAAAACGGATGTAGTGAAAAAAGCTGCCCTTGGCATCTTGATTATTCTGTTGTTGTTACCGCTAAGCTTATATTCTCAGGATATAACAATTAGTGGTACTGTAACAGATCCGGAAGGATTATCACTCCCCGGGGTCAATATTTTAATTGAAGGAACTACCCGTGGGGTTGCTTCTGATGTTGACGGTCATTATTCAATATTGGCGCCCGGCGATGCAGTTTTAGTTTTTAATTTCTTAGGCTTTGAAACTCTTTCCATTCCGGTAAACAATCAAAGTCATATTGACGTTCGCTTGCGCCAAAGCTATACCTCGCTTGATGAGATAGTTGTTGTTGGATACGGGCAAATGCGTCGTAGTGATGTAACAGGTTCCGTAGTTTCTGTTTCCAATGAAGCAATTGAGCGTTCAGTTCCTACTTCTATCGATCAAGTTCTACAGGGACGAGCGGCAGGAGTATTTGTACAACAGAATACCGGGACACCCGGAGGTAGCAGTTCTATTCGGATTAGAGGTATAAATTCCTTAAATGCTTCCAATGAGCCTATTTTTGTTATAGATGGAGTAATTGTGGATGGTAGCACAGAGTCTTTGACTACTAATGCTTTAGCTTCTATAAATCCTTCCGATATAGTTTCCCTTGATGTGTTGAAAGATGCTTCAGCTTCTGCCATTTATGGGTCTCGTGCTTCTAATGGTGTGATTATTATTACAACAAAACGTGGAGTATCAGGTGAAGCAAAAATTAATTATGATGGCTATCTTGGCTTTCAAGAACTTCCTGTCAGACTTGATTTACTTGATCTCCGTGAATATGCCTTGCATAAGAATGCACGTACCGATGCAGGAATCGTGATGCCTGATAATTTTTTCGTAAGATCTGATCTTCTTGGAAAAGGTACCGATTGGCAGAAGGAGATGTTTCAGACAGCTGTAATGCATAATCATAACTTATCGGTTTCAGGGGGTACAGATCAAAGTACTTATCTTTTAAGCCTTGGTTACCTTGATCAGGATGGTGTGGCTATTGGTTCAGGTTTTGAACGTTTATCAGTTCGAGCAAATTTCGATTCAAAAGTAAAGAGTTGGCTTCGTATGGGAGCTAATTTTACTTTTACAAATTCAAAACAGATTCTTACAGTAGAGGGCGAGTCGCTTATTAAAACTGCTATGCGTCAAACTCCTAATGTTGCTGTAAGAAATGCACAAGGAACTTTTGATGGCCCCGATACTGATATGTATGTTCAAAGCAATCCTGTTGGTCTTGCAAAATTACGTGAAAATAGAAATGAAATTGCAGGAATAAGATCTAATGTATATGCTGAGTTAGATCTTTTGCCGGGCTTGGTTTATAAGGCTGAATATTCCAATGATTTTGGCTTTACAAATGTTTATCAGTTTAATCCGACTTTTAAATTTGGCGCATTGGAAAATAAAATTGCAAGCTCCGATCGTTCCAAATCATACAATAAGTATTATGCAATAAGGAATTTGCTTACTTATAAAAATAATTTTAATGATATACATAATCTGGACCTTATGCTTGGCCATGAAATGCAAAAGTCGGGCTGGGAGTATCTTCGTGGTTCCAGAACCGGATTTTTAAGTAATACAGCCCGTGATCTTACACTTGGAGATGGTACGACATCCGTGGCTGATGGAAATAGTGGAGACCATGCAATATTATCTTTCTTTGGCAGGGCTTTTTATAATTTCGATGATCGCTATATGCTTACTACAACACTGCGTTATGATGGTTCTTCCAATTTTGCAAAAAACAACCGTTGGGGTCTCTTTCCTTCTGCAGCTTTTGCCTGGCGTATTTCAAATGAGTCCTTTCTAAAGAATATTGATGAAATTGAAAATTTACGCTTACGAATTGGTTGGGGAACCATAGGTAATCAGAACATAAGACAAAGATTTGCCTATACCTCAACACTTTCACCGGTTACAACTGTGTGGGGAACAGGTCAGTTAAGCGGAAATATGGCAAATCCGGAACTTAAATGGGAAAGTACTTATTCCACAAATCTTGGTTTGGATTTAAGTTTATTCAGAGGAAGGATAGAGCTTATTGCAGAGGCTTACTATAAAGAAACAAAAGATCTTTTGCTCGAGCTTCCTTTACCGGCCTATCTTGGAACCGATGGTCAAGGTTCGGTAAATCCGCCATGGGCCAATATAGGATCTCTTGAAAATAAAGGATTGGAATTTACTTTAAACACTGTAAATATTGATAGGGGAGGTTTCCAATGGAGAAGTAACCTTGTTTATTCGCTCAACCGTAATAAAGTACTTAAATTAGATACTGAAACAAGTACTCTTCCAAAAAGAATACAGGAAGGATCTGATATTACGATAGTAACACAAACTTTTGTTGGTAAACCAATAGGTTTGTTTTATGGCTACAGGGTTATAGGTCGTTTTGATAAGGCAACAGACTTTTATTATAAAGATGCCGATGGCATTATAAAAGAAATTGCAAGGCCTGAAGATATTGAAATCAGTGAAACAGGAGTTTATATTGGTGATTATATCTTTAAGGATATAAATGGAGATGGGGTAATTAATGATTCAGATCGTACAATTATCGGAAATCCTGAACCTAAATTCACTTTTGGCATAGGCAACACCTTTTCATATAGGGGCTTTGATCTCAATATTTATTTGATGGGAGTATATGGAAATGATGTGGTTAATTATCAACGCAGATGGAGTGAAAATCCAAGAGAAAATCATAATCTGCTGAGGAAGGCTTTAAATTATGCCATCATAGAAAAATTGGATCCCGATGGTCCGGATGATTATAGAAATCTTCATGTGGTTGGAGGAGATGATGATATGCATCGCCTATCTTCATCGCAGTCGAACGCCAATAATCGTATGAGTGATAAATATATTGAAGATGGTTCTTTCTTGCGCATACAAAATGTATCTCTGGCATATAATTTCCCAAGGTCTTGGGTGGAAAATTTAGGCCTTGGACATGTGAAAATTTATGCCAATCTGCAAAATCTGTACACATTCACAAAATATTCGGGTTATGATCCTGAAATTGGTGCATACAATCAAGATGTGCTTCTAACAGGAATTGACAACGCCAGATATCCGTCGCCTCGTATTTATACATTTGGTGTGAATGTTTCGTTTTAACCTGAAAAACTGTATGAAATGAAAACAAAGATATTTAGAAAAATAAGTGTGTTAGCAGTTGGAATGATATTTATGATTTCAGGCTGTAGCGAGGATATATTAAATGTTAAACCTCAAGATCGTATTACACTTGACAACTTTTTTACCAGTGAAAATGACCTAAGGGCTGCAACTGCTCCCTTATATAGTATAGTGTGGTTCGATTTTAATGAAAAGTTTTATTATGCTCTGGGTGATGGGCGCTCAAATAACCTTTTTGCTCCCTATTCGGATTATATTTATCCATTTACCAATTTTACTGAAACTTCACTTACCGGGCCTTTAGTACTGGCTTGGGGCGCTTTGTATAATGTAATTGGTCAATCAAACAATACCATAAATAATATTCGTGACCATGCTGTGGGTGTAACAGAAGAAGCAAAAAATGCATCCATTGCAGAAGCCCGGTTTATAAGAGGAACAGCTTACTGGTATCTTGCATCCTTATGGGGTGATGTGCCTATTATTACGGATAATGCTGCTCTTGTAAATAATCCTATTGTACCAAAGAATCTACGGAATGATGTATTTGAATTTGCAATTCGTGACCTTGAATATGCAGCCGCTCATCTTCCTGAAAAAGCTGTTCAGGATGGGCGTGTAACAAAATGGAGTGCTTATGGAATGTTGTCAAGGGTTTATTTGTCATATTCGGGCTTATACAATAATTCTGATCGAAATTCCGGACTACGTGATGAAGGATTTTTGGAAAAGGCAAAGCTTGCTGCAAAAGTAGTTTGTGAAGAAAGCGGTTTGCAATTGACTGAAGATTATGGACATTTATTTACCATAGACGGAAATAATAATCCTGAATCACTCTTTGCCCTTCAATGGGTTCCGGGAAGCACTCAATATGGTATCAATAACTTTCAGCAAGCATTTTTTGCTTGGAGTAGTGAAATTACCGGTGACGAAGCTGCATGGGGCTATTATACTTTTGCTTCGTGGGATATAATTCGCGAATACGATATTCTTGATCGTAAGCGTCTGCATGCCACATTTGCCACCTATGGAGCTGAATACCCTGAGTTGACAGTTGAGTCGGGAGGTTACCTTTATGAAGAGACAGATAGATGTAATGTTAAAAAAGGAGTTGTAGGATCTCCAAAAGACACAAAAGGAGCTTCAGCTTCTCAAAATTCCGGACTTAACTCTTATATGTTGCGGCTGGCAGAAGTGTATTTGATTTATGCTGAAGCAATACTCGGGAATAATCCTTCTACTGCTGATGCGGATGCTTTACATTATTTTAACCTTGTTCGTCAACGTGCGGGTATGCCTGTTAAAAATGAGATCGCTTATGAAGATATTCGTTATGAAAGGCGTATTGAATTAGCAATGGAAGGACAATACTGGTATGATCTTGTGCGTCGTTCTTATTATCGTCAGCAGGAAGTTTTAAATTATTTGAATAGTCAGGATAGAGCTGTGCAATATGAATGGGATAATAACTCCTATGTAGAAGGCGACCTCAATACTGCACAGGCAGTTGCCACAGCAACTGAAAAGCATTTGCTTCTTCCTGTTCCTGAGTCGGAAGTTGTACAGAATCCTTTACTTAGAAGTTCAGAACCTCCTGTACCTTATGAGTTTAAGGAAGAGCGTGTGGAATTGTTTTAATTAGTAAGTTTTTAATTGTTGCTTCTATGAAAATTTTAATAAAAAACAGAATATTAATTGGGATTTTTATCACGCTTATAACCTTTGTTGCTTGTGATAAAGAAGATGACCATTCATCAGTACCCATAAAAATAAATGCCATTTATCTTCAGGATGCCCAAAGTAATACGCCCGATAGAAAAGTCGATTTTATACGACTCGGACAAATAATGCGTATTGAAGGTTCCGGATTTTTAGGATTACGACATGTTTATATTAATGGCTATGATACTTATTTTAATCCTGTATATGTTAGTGATAACTCTATGCTTATTCAGGTTAGTAGTCGTAATACACCTGTTAGTGATGCCGATGAGGATGCTAGAAATACTATACGACTTGTAAAAACAGCTGCTGAACTTGTATATCCTTTTGAAATACGTGCAGCGGCACCTGTCATAAATCGTATTTCACATACTCTTCCTTTACCTGGAGAACCTATAACTCTTTATGGTTCGGGACTACAGGAAATTGAAAGGGTCGTTTTCCCCGGAGATATTGAAATAAGCGAAGGAATTGTTTCTGATCTTGATGGAGAATTTGTAAGAATTGAAGCTGTCCCCGATAACCTTACAGAATGGGGATCTATCTTTGTGGAGGGAGCTAATGGTGGTGCCTATTCTCCTGCTTACTTTAATTTTAAGGAAGGAGTGATATTTGATTTTGACGGTAAAGGAGAACACGGGCACTGGGGATCTGCTTCAAGTATGATAACGCCCGAAGACTTGGAATCAAACATTATAGGATCCGGCAATATTTCGCAGGGTACTTATGTGGCTCATCGCCCCGAAAGAATAAGCAGCTTTAATGCAGGGGCAAATCGCCTTTCAGAAGTATGGACTGCAGGAAATGATGTTGACGACTGGAGGGGAAATTTAACTCCCTTCATTCCTCCATCTACTCCGATTAATATGGTAGGATTTCAATTTGATATTTTTGTTCCTGAAGCATGGTCGGGCTCCGGTTTCCTTAAAATATTACTTATAAATAATTATAATGGAGGAGAATGGAGTGGTTACACCCATAATTATGTTCCATGGATAGTTGATAAGGAAGTACATCCATTTATAACTGAAGGATGGGAAACAGTAACTATTCCTTTTAATAAGTTCTATGAATTTGAAGATACAAGTGTAGATTTTACTTTTGAAGATGTTCTTTTAGCTCGTGACAATGCTACATGGGAAAATTTTGGATTTTATTTTGAAAATTCCGATTTTATTCTTGGTCAAGTTACACGGAATAATTCCGATGATGAAGAATTTGAATCTTTTCCTGTTTCCCTTAGTGTTTATACCGATAATTGGAGAGTAGTTTCCCTACATACTCCAGCTTACAGTGATTTTCCCGATGATGAGGAGGATTAACAGTCAGTGATTAGTAAAAACAATTTATTTTTGAATTATATGAAATATCTTAAAATATTAATAGTCTTAATCAGTGCATTGTTAATTACAACAGCATGCGATGATAGTAAAATGGAATGGGAAGTCCGGGATCCTAATTCACAAATATCACCCGGTGATATTCCTCTGAAACTGGCAGAGAAAATTGCCAGATATGATGTTCTTAACTCATATTCAAATGTTAGAATTGGAATAGGAGTTGACTTGCCAACTTATATGGATAATGAAACTTATGCACAACTTGTAAATGAAAATTTTGATGAGGTTGTAATAGGTTATGACATGAAACATGGTGCAATGGTGAATGGAAAGGGTGAAATAGATTTTACAAATGTCGATAATTTTTTGAGTCGTACTAAGGAAGCAGGACTTATAACTTATGGTCATACTCTTGTTTGGCATCAGAATCAAAATGCTGCCTATCTAAATGGCCTTATTGCCCCTGAAGTTGTTCCTGCACCTCCGGGAACACACCTTTTGGATTTGTCCGGCCTCAAGGATGCTTCTTTAGATGGTTGGGATCCTGCTAATCCGGGGGATGGTATAGAGGTGGTTGAAGGAGAAGGTTTAAGTTCTGAAGCTCAAGCCTTACGTATGGTTGCTTCTGCTTCTTCCGGCCAGGCTTGGGATCTTCAAATTATTTCTCCTGAAATAATGATTATAGAAGGTCATAGCTATGAAATTTCATTTTATATCCGTTCTGATATGCCAGGCCAGGGAAGAATATCTTTCAGTGGATTGTCTGATAACTATCAATGGAAAGATTGGCTTGCAACAGGAAGCGCAAGCGAAGCTTTTCAAACTACTTCGGCATGGCAGCAAGTGAAATTCACCATCAACGATTTTGTGGCACCTTCCTTCACCATGGCCTTTGATCTGGGCTATGAACCAAGTGTTACCTATCATATCGATGTTGATAATATTATTGTAGTTGATCTCGATGCTGAACCTACGGAACTTAATTATGTTGAAAATGCCGGCTTTGAAACAGGAGATTTGACGAATTGGGTGATTGAAAATGAGGGCGCAGGTATTGAAGTTACTGACGAAACAGCTTATACAGGTACTTATAGTTTAAAATTGATTGCCTCAGAAACATCGAAAGATCCTTGGGATGTACAATTACGATCCGATGAGATAATACTTGAACCGGGTAAGGATTATATGCTTTCATTTTTCTTAAAGGCTGATCAACCGGGTGAAGGAAGGGTGGCCTTTCCCGGACTCAGTGATGAATGGCCATGGAATGATTGGACAAACTCCGGATCTATGTCTGAAGCTTTCGAAGTAACTACCTCATGGCAACAGTTCTTTGCGTCCTTGGATGATTTAAGCTATAAATCGGGTGAGAATAGTTTTTTGTTGAGCTTTGAATTAGGATATCTACCCGATGTAACTTATTATCTTGATGAAATAAAGTTGGTTAAAATTGATGCTGAAGATGATGAAGCCCCTGAACAGGCTCCTGTATTAAAATCAGCAACAGTAATTGAAAAATCTGATGAAGAAAAGACTCAAATTATCGGAACAGCTTTAGAAGATTGGATTTCACAAATGCTTGGTCATTATCGCAATGATGTAAAGGCTTGGGATGTTGTTAATGAGCCAATGAAAGAAAATGGCACTCTTCGTGATGGAATTGTCAGCGATCCGGCTGATGATGAATTCTATTGGGTGAAATATCTTGGAGAAGATTATGCTGTTACGGCTTTCTCTTTGGCCAGACAATATGGCAATGCTGATGATATTTTGTTTATTAATGATTATAACCTTGAAAACAATATTGCCAAATGTGATGGCTTAATTCAGTATGTAGAATATATTGAAAGTAAAGGAGCCAAAGTTGATGGTATCGGAACCCAAATGCACGTTTCTGTTAATAGCAACAAGGATAATATTATTTTAATGTTTGAGAAACTTGCAGCCTCAGGCAAGCTTATTAAAATATCTGAACTTGACATACAGCTTGGAACCACTTCTCCTTCTGCCGGTGAACTGTTAGAACAGGCTGAAATGTATCAATTTATTGTTGAACAATATTTGAAAATAATACCCGAAGATCAACAATTTGGCATTACAGTTTGGGGCCTTAATGATCCAAACGGTAAAGGTTATTGGTTACCCGATGATTCACCTTGCCTATGGAATCATGATTTTGTGCGTAAGCCCGCCTATAAAGCCTTTGTTGATGCCCTTGCAGGCAGAGATGTCAGCGAGGATTTTACAGGAGAAGATTATTATTAATTTTATTTGAATTAAACACTGGTCCTAACATTATGTTATCATTCAATTCCGGACGACCACGTTGTGGCGTGGTCGTCCGGAATTGATGATAATAACCCTAGATCTTTTCCATATAAATAAAACCGGAATAATAATATTCCTCAAATAGAACAAAAAATTCGACCTAAATTTAATGCATTGTTACTTACTTTAACATTGTGTGATTTTTATTACTCACATAGCATTTTTTATTATATTCATCATAAATATTGTTCCATAAAAAAACTGAAAGACATGCAAAATTTAATTATCAGGAAATGGAGATTTTTTTATCTTTTAATTTTATTACTATTCCCTGCTGAATTTTTAATTGCTGCAAAGATTGATAATACCTTCAAGACTCAGCAATATATTGAATTTAGTCCCGGTAGTGGATCCTTTGTCTTGGCTTCCGGTGGATCTGTAGCACCCTTAATTGTTGCAGATGACGATGAACCGGGCGTTCACAGGGTAGTATCTCATCTTCAAAATGATCTTTTCTTAGTTACAGGAGTAAAACCTGAAATTGAAAAGGGGAATTTTTCAGCTGCTAAAAATGCTGTTATTATCGGTACCCTTGGAAAGAGCAGCTTGATAGATCAGATGGTTGCTTCCGGTAAAATTAATGTTTCTGATGTTAAAGATCGTTGGGAGCTATCCTTAATTCAGGTTGTTGACAATCCTTTGCCCGGTATTGACAAGGGCTTGGTAATTGTTGGAAGTGATAAGCGTGGTACTATATTTGGCATGTTTGATCTTTCTGCACAAATAGGAGTTTCACCATGGTATTGGTGGGCCGATGTTCCTGTTGAAAGTAAGACTGAACTATATATAAAAGCCGGTAGATACAATCTTGGAGAACCCAAAGTTCAGTATCGCGGTATTTTCCTTAATGATGAAGAGCCTGCTCTTGGAGGATGGGTGCGTGAAACATTTGGAGGTTTCAATGCCGATTTTTATGCCTGTGTTTATGAATTGATACTGCGGATGAAGGGTAATTTCTTATGGCCGGCTATGTGGGGTAAAGCTCATGCTGATGATGATCCCATGAATCCTGTTCTTGCCGATGAGTATGGCGTAGTAATTAGTTATACTCACCATGAACCCATGATGCGTGCACATGTTGAATGGCAAAGATATGGCGAAGGCCCTTGGGACTATACAGAAAATAAAGAAAAACTTGAAGAGTTTTGGACAGAAGGAGTTACTCGTAATTTAGGATATGAGAGTTTTATAACAATAGGTATGCGCGGTGATGGTGATATGGCTATGAGCGCCGACCGAAACATAGATCTTCTTACAGAAATTATTGAAAACCAGCGTGTTATTATTGAGCAAGTAACGGACCTTCCCGCAACTAAAGTACCACAAATGTGGGCTTTATATAAGGAAGTTCAAGAATATTATGATTCAGGAATGCGTGTTCCCGATGATATTATGTTGTTGTATTGCGATGACAACTGGGGGAATATAAGACGTATGCCAGGTGATGAAGAACGTGCAAGAGAAGGCGGAATGGGTATGTATTATCACTTTGATTACGTTGGTGGACCACGAAATTATAAATGGATAAACACAAATCCACTTCCAAAAGTGTGGGAGCAAAACAAACTTACCTACGAATATGGAGTTAATAAAATATGGGTTGTAAATGTTGGCGACCTAAAACCTGTGGAATATCCCATACAGTTTTATTTAGATTTAGCATGGGACCCCGATCGTTTTGAAGCGAACGACTTGAATGATTATGCAATTGCTTGGGCACGTCAGCAATTTGGTGAGGAATATGCCGAAGATATTGCATATTTTATGAGTCATTATGGAAAGATAAATGGACGTCGCACCCCTGAAATGATCGACTGGACCTCTTTCTCTCTTCATAATTATCGTGAATTTGAAAGATTATCAGAAGAGTATAATAATCTAACAGCTAAAGCAGCAAAAGTATATGACCTGATCCCTGAATCATATCGTGATGCTTATTATCAGTTGCTTATGTATCCTATTGAAGCTGCAGCTAACCTATATAATCTATACTATGCAACGGCAAGGAATCATTCCTATGCCAACCAAGGTAGAGTATCAGCAAATGCAATGGCCGACAGTGTTCGTTATTTCTTTAAAAAAGACTCATTGATGACTGTCCATTTCCATACAGAATTAGCAGATGGAAAATGGAATCATATGATGGCTCAAACACGTATAGGATACCGTTACTGGCAAGAGCCTCGCTTTAATTTCATTCCTCCGACACAAAGAGTGGATGCTTTAATAGGAGCTCATCCTGAAATTCAGCTTGAAGGGCAAACAGAAGTTTATTCTCTCGATGAAGCCTATCTTCCTGAGTTCGACAGCTTCAATAAGCCTTCCTATTTTATAGAACTGTTTAATAAGGGTGATGAATCTTATAAATATAAGTTAAAATCAAAACAGAAATGGGTGAAATTTAGTTCTGCAAAAGGAACAATAAATGACCAAAAACGAATTTATGTTTCCATTGATTGGGATTCAGCACCATTAGGTTTAAATAATGGACTTATCACCATGAAGCTTGGAAAACAAAAAATGGATGTAAAATTATCTGTTTGGAATCCTTCCGAATCTCAAAAAGCAGATATAAAAGGACATATTGAAACAAATGGATATATCTCTGTTGAAGCTTCAAACTTCTCACGCCTAACTGATACTAAAGATATAAAATGGGTAGTTGTACCGGATATAGGACGTACTTTGGATGGTGTTCTTGCTCAGCCATACATGGTGGAAGAGCAAGAAGCAGGTAAAGGACCATCAATTGAGTACGATCTGTATGTACGTACTCCGGGAACTGTTAAAGTTCATGCCTATTTTTCTCCAACCCTTAATTACCCCGGCGATGAAGGACTGCATTATGCAATGTCGTTTAATGATGATAAACCGGTGGTGGTAAATGCACATGCAGATGAGTCGAACTACGAATGGGAGCAAATGGTTGGAAATAGCATTATGCTTAGAACTTCTGAGCATAATATTGGAGAGGCAGGACTTCAAACCTTAAAATACCATATGGTTTCTCCGGGACTTGTATTACAAAAAATTGTTATAGACACAGGTGGACTTAAAACTACCTACCTTGGTCCTGAAGAAAGCTTTAAAAAATAAGACTTTTTATATTATCCCGGGTTTCATTTTACGAAACCCGGGCTTTTTTAGTTTAATCCTGTTTTTTCCGCTTGAATTTTAAAAGGAAAAATCTAATTTAAATTTTTAAGAAATGAGATTAAATTTAATTATCAGCCTGCTTTTGATATCTGCAGTTGTTTTTGGGGAGGATGGCAGCGATCTATGGATGCGCTACCACCGTTTGCCCGATAATCTTAATTATACAGAAACTATTAAATCAGTACATTTTACAGGTAAAGATGAAACTTCTATTCTCGCAAAAGATGAGTTCTTAGCTGCTTTTAGCGGTTTAACGGGAGTAAATATTAAACAAAGTGGAAAATCAGGCGCCGCTGCTTCGCTTCTTGCCGGCACTATTAACGATAAGGTAATTTCTGACCTTGATCTTTCAGACGAGTTAAAGGAACTTGGAGATGAAGGGTTTTTGTTGCGTACTCTTAATGTTAAGGGAGGTTCTTTAACTGTCCTTGCTGCCAATACTCCGGCCGGTGTTCTTTATGGAACTTTTGCATTAATAAGAAAAATGCAAACAGCTGAGGCAATTGACAAACTTGATGAAAAAGAAAAGCCTAAATATAATTTCAGGCTGTTAAATCATTGGGATAATCTTAATGGAACTGTTGAAAGAGGCTATGCCGGCCATTCTATTTTTTGGAACCGCACGGAAGAGTTCTCAGACTTAATTGATCATTATAAACAATATGCACGTGCAAATGCCTCCATTGGTATAAATGGTACTGCAATTAATAATGTTAATGCCAGTCCGGAGGTGCTCACCAAAGAATATCTTGATAAATTTGCACGTTTTGCAGATATCTTTAGACCATATAACCTGAAGATATATATGTCGGTTAATTTTGCCTCTCCTGCTGTGATTGGTGGTTTGGAAAATTCAGATCCCCTCAATCCTGATGTTGAAGCATGGTGGAAGGAAAAAGTTGCTGAAATTTATGATCTTATACCTGATTTTGGAGGCTTTTTGGTCAAAGCTAATTCTGAAGGACAACCCGGACCAATGGATTATGGACGTACACATCAAGATGGTGCCAATATGCTGGCGCGGATCTTAAAACCATATAAGGGCATTGTTATGTGGCGTGCCTTTGTATATGAACCGGGAGATGACGACCGTGCCCTTCAGGCCTATAATGAATTTATGCCTTTTGATGGTAAGTTTGATGACAATGTTATAATTCAAGTGAAAAACGGACCTGTTGATTTTCAGCCTCGTGAGCCCATCAGTCCCCTTTTTGGAGCTATGCAAAAGTCATCTGTAATGATAGAATTTCAGATTACTCAGGAATATCTTGGATTTTCCGATCATTTGGCTTTCCTATCAACTATGTGGAAGGAAGTTCTTGATACAGATACATGGGCAAAAGGCCCCGGTTCTACTGTTGCAAAAGCTACTGATGGATCTTTATTTTCTCAGCCTTTGTCAGCTATTTCCGGGGTTGCCAATATTGGAAGAGATATCACATGGACAGGCTATCATCTTATTCAGTCGAACTGGTATGCCTACGGCCGACTTGCATGGGATCACCAACTTAGTAGTGAGAAAATAGCTGATGAATGGATTAAAATGACTTTCACTCATCAACCTGCTTTTGTTGGAACCCTCACTAATATGATGTTGAGATCACGTGAAACAGTTGTATCTTATATGACACCACTCGGCCTCCATCATTTAATGGGATGGAGTCACCATTATGGCCCCGAACCATGGACCGACATACAGGGTGCAAGACCCGATTGGCTTCCACGTTACTACCATCAGGCAAGTGAATATGGCATTGGCTTTAATAGAAGCTCTACCGGAAGTAATTCTGTGGGACAATATTTCAGCCCACTAAAGGAGATCTATAATTCTCCTGAAACTTGCCCTGAAAATCTTTTGTTGTGGTTCCATCATCTACCTTGGGATTATCGTTTAAAAAATGGTTATACCCTTTGGGAATCATTAGTTTACAAGTATTATGAAGGTGTTGAAGATGCCCGCCTTTTGCAACGCCAATGGGATCAATTAGAAGGATTTATTGATGATGAACGCTTTTTGAATATCAGGTTTAAATTTAAAGCTCAAACAAGAGAAGCTGTCTGGTGGAGAGATGCTTGCTTACTGTATTTTCAAACTTTTTCACAAAGACCTATACCTGCCGAACTTGAACGACCTATTCATGATCTCGATGAATTAAAAAAGGTGAAATTTAATATGAGACATCATAATTAAATTATTCATATCAATATTTAGACTTTGTTTGTTTGTGTAGCTTATAGCTCTTATCTTTGAATGCTTTTTTTAAATTAAATTGAAAAAGATATTTAACTATGGCAAAAAAACACCGGAGAAAAAAGGATGGAATTGTTTTTAGTACTAACCCTGATTTCTCTTTTCAAGAGACAGAGGAAGAAATTCTAACACCGGCTCCGGAAAAACAGAAACTAAAAGTACTAATAGACCGTAAACAGCGAAAAGGAAAAACTGTTACACTAATAAGTGGGTTTGTTGGAAACCTTGATGACTTAAAGGATCTGGAAAAGAAATTAAAAATTTTGTGTGGTGCGGGAGGATCATTAAAAGATGGTGAAATTCTTATTCAAGGGAATTTCCAGGAAAAAATTTTTAATTTTCTTTCTGAGTCCGCTTATAATGTAAAAAAGGTAGGCTCTTAAAATCCCCGATTATAGGGTTTTAATTTTTACTGATAGTTTGTGTTTTTGCATAACAAAGAAAAACTTTAAATGTTAAACGGAAAAAATAAGAAACAACTGTATTTATATATCCGCATAGCGGCTCTTGCCCTATTGCTTATAAATGCTGCTATATTTTGTTCTTATACTTTTTTCCTCCATACTCACGTACTACCTGATGGAACAGAAGTGGTGCATTCGCATCCCTACTCTTCTTCTGATGATGAAGAAGGCCATGAGCATAATTATTATTCATTTCATATACTGCCCAATCTTGCACATTTCCTTACTCTTCAGCTAAGCGGGGAAATACTTTACAGCGATTTTGCTTTTACTTTTGTTGTAATTCCTGAACAAATTGTGCTTGATGAGTTTTCTCTATATCACCATTACAGAGGTCCGCCACTATTCTGCTGATTATTTTCTACCTGCTCAAATTTTAAGATTCTGACAATTTTTATTCGATTTGTGTGAAAATCTTATGCTATTTGCCCTTATTATACCTGAGCATCAGATTTAGGATTTTATTCTGCAAATCACAGATTTCTTTAATGCTGTAATATTTTAAAAAATCAGCATAGCAGGTCATTATTATATCATATTGGCATTTAAAATTATTATCGGTCTTTTTAAAAGATGTTCAATCTAAGTAATATTCAGGCAGATGAGTGAGAATTCAGATACTTCAAGCTATACGTTAAAATTAAAAAATATAAACCTTGCCTTACTTTTTGTTTGGGGTTTGATTATTAAGAATAAAACAACATATACAGTTATCTTATTAGTGTTATCCTTAAACTTGGGAGCTGTAAAACCGGGTTTGTCATCTATCTCGGGTTATATCTGTTCCGATGGGCAACCACTACCTTATGCCTCCGTTCAAATACGTGCAACTTCTATTGGAGCTGCCTCCGATGAAAACGGCTATTATCATTTACAGCTTCCTCCGGGTGAACATAAACTCATGGCTCATGCTCTCGGATATAAACCTGTGGAAGTAGTTGTTTCGGTGGGAGTTGAAGATAGACAAACCCTAAGCTTACAACTTGAGGAAGATGCACTTGAATTGGAGCAGGTAGTAATAACTGCCGACAGGGACGCAAGGAAAAGGCGTGAATCTTCGTCGGTAGTCAACAGCCTTAGCAATGAGCTTTTATCTTCACTTAAAGTAACTTCATTAAGTGAAGGTCTTGCATTTTGTCCGGGCTTGCGAGTCGAAAGTACTTGTGGCAACTGTGGTAGCAACCAGTTACGAATGAACGGTCTGGATGGACCTTATTCTCAAATCCTGATCAATGGCAGGGCTGTTTTTAGCGGCTTGGCCTCTGTTTATGGTCTTGAACTGATCCCTTCAAATATGATAGACAGGGTAGAGGTGATCCGTGGAGGAGGATCTGCCTTGTATGGAAGTAATGCCATAGCCGGAACAGTGAATATTATTACACGTGAACCTCTTAGCAACAGATATGAGGTTCAGATGCAAACAGCCATGGTAGGAGTAGGGAATGATCCAAAATCCGATAATAATATTCAGTTTAATACATCATTGTCATCGGAGAATAGTAAGCACGGACTTGCCCTTTATGGTTTTCATAGAAAACGCTCTCCCTGGGATGCCAATGATGATGGCTTTTCGGAATTGTCAAAAATTGAAAATACTACCATGGGCTTGCATTATACCCTTAAACCCGGATATCGTAGTAAATTGATGACTGATTACTTTTATATTAATGAGTCGCGAAGAGGAGGTGACAGCTTTAACTTGCCGGTACATGAAACTGACATTACAGAAGCAACCCGGCATCTTATAAATTCCGCCAACATCTCTTATCATTTATTTGTAAATGATAATCAAGAGTTACGACTATATACTGCAAGTCAATGGATAATGCGTGATTCATACTATGGTGCGGATAAAGCCCTTGATGCCTATGGTATGACTAAAGATCTGTCCTATGCCGTAGGAGGCCAATATAAAATTCAAAGTGCTAATAACAATATTATTATTGGTAGTGAATTGACAGGCGGACATCTTAAAGATGAAAAATTGGGCTACCGTGAATATTATTACGATAATGAAACTGAGACCATAGAAGAGAATTTTCTTCCCGGTAGAAAAGTAGCCGATCAGCAGATGATGGTAGGAGGGATTTTTTCGCAGTGGGAAAAAAGAATGGGGCTGTGGTCTTTTTCAGCAGGACTGAGAATGGACCATTATAATATTAGTGATGATATATCAACTTCACCCGATATCTCAAATACTGTGGTGAGCCCACGCCTTAACCTAATGTACGGACTTAAAAAAGATATTCAAGCCCGCTTGTCTTATGCGAAAGGTTTTAGAGCACCCCAATTGTTTGATGAGGATTTACATGTTGAAACATCCGGTGCCAGACAGGTATTTCATGTCAATGATCCCGACCTTGAACAAGAAGTCAGTCATAGCTATATGTTTTCGCTAAATTATCAATACCGACGTGGATCGACAAATATTGAATTGTTGGCAGAAACTTTTTATACAGATCTGAAAAACCCTTTTGCCAACGAATTTGGAAACCCCGATGAAGACGGCGTGGTTTATTACACAAGGGTTAATGAAAAAGGAGGAGCTCTTGTTAAAGGAATTAATCTGGAACTTACATGGATACCGGCTGCACGATTCCGCTTTAATGGCAGCTATACCATTCAGAGCAGCCGCTTTGGTGCTCCCCAAAAATTTGATGAAAAGCGTTTTTTCCGCACCCCCGATCAATACGGCTTTTTTACCATGCAATGGGAGGCAAGTCCCAAAATTACTCTCAGTACTAATGCCACCTATACAGGAAATATGCTGATTCCTTATTTTGGACCGCTTGCTTTAGATCCCGATGAAGGACAATTAAATAAATCAGCTTCGTTTTTTGATCTTTCATTCAGAGTGAAATATAATCTTAATACCGAATTTGGTGTTTTTCAGCTTTATGCAGGCATCAATAATATCTTTGATAGCTATCAGACTGATCATGATAGAGGCCCCGACAAAGATCCCGGATATATTTATGGACCTATTACACCACGAACTATTAATCTTGGTTTGAATATCAGTAATTTTATTAAAAAGTAAATTAATTATTAATTATGAATTATAAATTATAAGTTAAAATGTTGATGACTACGTCGTTGAGGACTGCGTCGTTTATGACTACGTTGTTGAGATTAAGCGTAGCGAAATCCTCCCTCCTTTAGCGAAACCGGTAGGCTTTAAACGGGAGACCGAAGCCGAAACTGGTCGTTGAGCGGAGCCGAAACGCCCAAGTAATTCATAGATAATAATCTTTGCGTACTTTGCATTAATAATCCTTTGCGTGCTTTGCGTGAACCAATTGACGTAATTCGTAATTTTTAATTCGTAATTGAATTTCGCGTCCTCCGCGTGAAACCTCTTTGCGGTCTTTGCGTGAACCCTCTTTGCGGTCTTTGCGTGAACCCATTGGCGTAATTCATAATTCATAACTAATTAACTAATTTGCTAATCATCACATCTGCTAATTTGCTAATCTACTAATCTACTAATCTACTAATCTACTAATCTACTAATCATCACATCCTCACATCCTCACATCTGCTAATCATCACATCTACTAATTAACTAATTTCATAACTCCTAGCTCTAAACCCCTCCGCCCTTCGGGCACCTCCCCTTTGCAGGGGAGGAGTTGTTTTCGTGTCTATATGGAAAATCCTTTGCGGCCTCCGCGTGAATAATCTTCGCGCCCTTTGCGTGAAACCTAAACTCTAAACCCGAAACGGACACAACATTTAGAAAGCCGTAGCATGCAACGGCTCTACGATTATTCATAGTTGATCGTTCCTATTTTTCATTTTTCATTTTTCATTTTTCATTTTTCATTGTTTACTGATACGCATAAATACCCATTTTTATGTAATTTTTTTTGAATTATGTGAATTTGGTTAAATTTACAATATTAACATCTTTATTAATAAGAGCTGCTTTATTAAATGTCCACGCATATTTTTAGCCATTTGTTATTGCCTTATATAATTGCCATGTTTTTGGCAATTAATATGGGTGGTAGTGGTACCGGGCCGTCTTTTTCGGTGTCTTATGGTGCCGATCTGATAAAAAAAGGCCTTATTCCCGGTTTGTTTGGGATCATGGTCTTTTTAGGAGCTCTAATAGCCGGTAAAAGTACTTCAAAGACCATTGGCGATGGTATCTTGCCTGCCGAAATGATGAACTATACAATGGTGTCGATAATATTGTTTTCGGTGAGCTTATCATTGTTATTTGCCAACATTGTTGGTGTTCCACAATCAACGAGCCAGTCAACTGTACTTGCACTGACCGCTCCGGCATTGTACTACAATACTTTTAGCAGCAATAAATTACTTATCGATATTATTCCAACCTGGTTTATTTTGCCTGTTATTTCCTTCTTCCTCTGTTATCTAATAGGCAAGTTTATTTACAATCCCATACGTAGGCGTGGCTATCTTTTGTCCTCCAAGACCCACAACCATCCTATTATTAAGATTTTTGTTATAGGAATGTCTATGTATGTTGCCTTTAGTATAGGTTCCAATAATGTTGCAAATGCTGCCGGTCCAATTGCTTCAATGACTATTAATGAGCTGGGCATTAATTTAACAGAAATGAATTATGTCCATATTCTGGTAATTTGCACCCTTATAGTGGCACCAAGTTTTGGTATTGGCGCTTCCATCTTCGGCAGAAAAATCATGCAAAATACCGGGAAAGAAATTATTTTGTTCGGAAAAATTGAAGCGATAATAATAGCCTTTGTTACCGGAAGCTTGTTGTTGATAGCTTCTGTCACAAAGGGCATTCCAACCTCATTAGTTCAACTCAACGTTGGTGCCATACTTGGTATAGGAGTGGCAAAGCTGGGACCAAAAAACATATTCAGAAAAACCGAAGTCAACAAATTTTTTATTGTCTGGCTAATTGCTCCAATCTTCGCCTTTCTTATTTCTTTGTTATTAGTATGGATCTGCGATATTTATGGATGAATAAACAACTTATTCATGTTCTCCAAAATATCTCATGAATTGCACTCTTTCAAAGATCTCCGGTTTTTTGGGCATCATCAATCTTCCATAGGAATTAAGAGCCTTTATTGAGTTTAGCTCTTTATCATCCATCCATTTTTCAAGTCCGTATAGTAGATCTCTGATGTAGGCGGGGCCGTTTTTATATATAGCCGAAACAATTTGAACAGCTGCAGCCCCCGATAATAACATTTTAATTATAGTTTCATGATTATGTATCCCTGTGGAAGCAACTAAATCAGCCTTAATTTCCGGTGATAAAATAGAGATCCATCTTAGCGTCCATGAATAATCTTCAGGGCCTGAATAAACCTGTCCTGAAATAATCTTGTTGTTTGCAAGATCAATATCAGGATTAAAATATCTGTTAAACATTACTAAACCATTAGCTCCTGCTTCATTTAGTTTGTTGGCCATAGCTGCCATATCGGTAAGATATGGCGACATTTTTACTGATATGGGAATGCTGACAACAGATTTTATTTTACTTACAATTTTAAGGTATAAGTCAGAAATAGCTGAAGCATCCTGTGAGACAGATGCCGGCAACTGAAAAATATTGAGCTCTATGGCATCGGCACCGGCTTTTTCCAAATGAGCGGCATAAGCATACCATTCCCCTATGGAACGGCAGTTAATACTGGCAATCACCGGTATATCAACTTTTTCTTTTATTTTTTGTATGAGACTTGTGGTTTTGTTGAACATGTCATCCTTCAACTTATAATCATAGTAATCGAAAAATTCAAGATTACTATCCTGATCATCAATATGTTTGCTTAGAGTGTTACGAAAACTATATTGAATTTCTTCTTCAAAAAGGGATTTTAATACTACTGCTGAAGCACCGTGTTTTGCAAGTTGAACTATTGACTCTGATGAACTTGTTAAGCCGGAACTCCCTATAATGATAGGATTTTCAAGCTCTAATCCCATATATTTTGTTTTTAAATCTGCCATGATCTCAGTATTTATTCTTTAGTACTTATATTTTTTAAATATTTATCCATAGAGGTGGCAGCTTGACGACCGTCGCCCATAGCAAGTATAACAGTTGCACCGCCCCTTACTATATCTCCACCTGCAAAGATATCCGGTATTGATGTTTGTAGAGTTTCTTTGTCAACCACAAGAGTACCCCAAGGAGTAACCTCCAATTCGGGTAAGGACTGTGGAATTAATGGGTTGGGAGATACCCCCACGCTTACAACTACCGTATCGGCATCAATAATATATTCCGAACCTTCAATGGGAATGGGTGAACGGCGGCCGCTACTATCGGGCTCGCCTAATTCCATTTTTTGAACTCTGATTTGCTTTACCCTGCCTTTTTCGTTTCCTATATATTCTACCGGATTGTTTAAGGTGAGTAGCTCAACGCCTTCTTCTATTGCATGCTCGATTTCTTCAATTCTTGCAGGCATCTCTTCAGTTGAACGGCGATAAATTATATATGCTTTCTCGGCACCAAGTCTGAGCGCTGTTCTTACAGAATCCATAGCAGTATTTCCTCCGCCTATTACAGCTACACGCTTGCCTTTTATCACCGGCGTGTCGGATTCGTTTAAATTGGCAGCCATAAGATTTACACGCGTGAGATATTCATTGGAACTTAAAATACCTACAAGATTTTCACCCGGAATATTCATAAACCTTGGCAAGCCCGCACCGCTGCCAACAAAAAAGCCCTTATAACCTTCTTCACGAAGATCATCAATTGTGGCAGTTCTTCCTACAATAAAATTGGCTTCAAATTTAACTCCCATCTTCTTAAGACTTTCAATCTCAGCATCAACAATAGTGTTAGGCAAGCGGAAGTCAGGTATTCCGTATTTTAAAACTCCGCCTATTGCATGCAAAGCTTCCATAACATGCACCTCATAACCTGCCTTTGCCATATCACCCGCAAAAGCTAAGCCTGCAGGCCCGGAGCCAATAACCGCAACTTTTATTCCATTGGAGGCAGAAATTTCAGGAATGGAGATTTTACCGCTCTGCAACTCATAATCAGCAGCGAAACGCTCTAAATAACCAATTGCAATAGGGTCTTTTTTAAGTTTTTCCTTATAAAAACAACTTGCCTCACATTGCTTTTCCTGAGGGCAAACACGTCCGCAAACAGCAGGAAGGGTATTTGTCTCCTTTAATACTCGCGCTGCCTCTAAAAATTCACCGCGTTCAATGTTTTTTATAAAGCCCGGAATATTAATGCCAACCGGACATCCGTCTATACATGTGGGATTAACACAGTCTATACATCGCGAGGCTTCTAAAATTGCCATCTCGGGACTTAAGCCTATATTAACTTCTTCATAGTTGCGTCGTCGGGTATCGGGAGAAACCTCAGGCATTTTGACCCTTGGTATTTCTGTTCTTTCTTTATTTTTCATGGACCTGCGCAACTCTTCTCTCCAACTTGTCGCACGATCCTGTTTTAAATATTCCGGATTTTTAAGCATGCTTATTTTTATTTTCTGATTTGCAAAGGTATTCTTCTTCAGCGGTTTTTTCGTCTTCCCGATAACCATTTAAACGCATTAACATTTCGTCAAAGTCAACTTCATGAGCGTCAAATTCAGGCCCGTCAACGCAAACAAAACGAGTTTTGCCACCTACAGTAACCCTGCAGGCACCACACATACCCGTGCCGTCAACCATTATGGTATTAAGACTTGCTATCGATGGAATGTCGTACTTCTTTGTTGTTAAAGCAGCATATTTCATCATAACACCGGGACCGATTAAAAAAGCCTGATCAATTTTTTCGCGTTTGATGATTTCTTCCATACCCTCAGTGATCAATCCTTTCTTACCATAGGAACCATCATCTGTCATTATCATAATTTCATCAGAAAAATTCCGTATCTGATCCTCTAAAATAATTAAGTCCTTAGTGCGGGCGGCAATTATTGAAATAACACGGTTACCGGCTTTTTTTAACTCTTCAATTATTGGTAGTAAAGGGGCAACACCAACTCCACCACCACAGGCCAGTACTGTTCCAAACTTTTTAACATGGGTAGCCTGACCTAAAGGACCAAGTAAATCTGTTATTTTATCCCCGGGTTCAAGCTCCGTGATTTTTCGCGAAGAAACACCAACCTTTTGAATTACTAAGGTTATAGTGCCCTTTTCTACATCTGCCGAAGAAATTGTAAGCGGTATCCTTTCACCTGTCTTTCCAACCCTTGCCATTACAAAATGCCCGGCCCTACGTGCCCTGGCAATGCGAGGTGCTTCTATTTCAAGACTTACAACATTTTCGGAGAATTCTTGCTTCTTAATGACTTTATTCATTTATTTATGTTTATGTCTTTTATTATAAAAATTCTATAACTTATAATTCTTATCTCTTTTTTTAAACGAAGATTTTTTAAAAAAAGTAAAAATAAGGATTATTGCCATTATTTTGCTATAAAAAAGCCGACAAAGGATATATTTACAATTAGTCTAAATAATAGGCTTGCAGATAATTGAATTTTTATTAATTTTGCGGCGCAATAAATATTTATATCAATTAAATAAAATTTTTTATGTTGAACAATTATGAAACCGTTTTCATTTTAACTCCCGTTTTGTCTGAAGCTCAGATGAAGGAAACGGTAGAAAAGTACAGGAAGATGATCCTGGACGAAGGTGGCGAGATTGTCCATGAAGAAGACTGGGGTCTTCGAAAACTGGCATATCCTATCCAAAAAAAATCCACAGGATTTTATCAGCTGATAGAATTTAAAGCTAAACCTGATTTTATTGAAAAACTTGAAGTGCTCTTCAGACGCGATGAACGCGTAATCAGGTTCCTTACCTTTAAAATGGAGAAGTATGCTGTTATCTACAGCGAGAAAAGAAGAAGTTTAAAAAAACAACAAAAGGAGAATTAAATCATGGCACAAAATCAAAGTGAAATCAGATATCTGACACCACCATCAGTAGAAATTAAAAAGAAAAAATATTGCCGGTTCAAAAAGAACAAAATTAAATATGTTGACTATAAAGATCCGGAATTTTTAAAAAAGTTTCTTAATGAGCAGGGAAAAATTTTGCCCCGTCGCCTTACAGGAACTTCATTAAAATATCAAAGAAAAGTTGCCCAAGCAATTAAACGCGCAAGACACCTTGCATTGCTACCTTATGTAACTGACTTGATGAAATAATTTAGGAGGAAAGAACCATGATGGAAATAATCTTAAAAGAAGATATACCTAATTTAGGGGATAAAGATGATATAGTAAGGGTAAAAGCAGGCTATGGAAGAAATTATTTGATTCCTAAAGGTTATGCCATACTTGCTACTGAAGCTGCCCGTAAGGTAAATGCCGAAAACCAAAGGCAACGTGCTCACAAAGAAGAAAGAATGCGTAATGAGGCTGTTGAATTAGCTGAAAAATTAGATGGTAAAAAACTTGTTATAGGAGCAAAAGCAAGCTCAACAGGTAAAATCTTTGGCTCAGTTAATAATATACAGATTGCAGAAGCACTCGAAAAAGAAGGATTCACAATTGAAAGAAAAAATATCTCAATTGTTGAAGCAGT
>CAZODA010000040.1:0-30181 GCA_964578485.1 uncultured Alkalitalea sp.
GTATAAATTGTCGGGAAAGCACCAATATCTGGAAGCAGCAAAGCGTTTTGGGAGCGATTATTTATACGAAGAGATGTCCATACGAGAGGATAAGCTCGACAACAGACATGCAAATACTCAAGTTCCAAAAGCTGTAGGTTATTATAGAACAGGCGAATTAAGTGGAGATGAAAGTCAACTGACTGCAGGAGATTTCTTTTGGGAAACTGTGACAAAAAATCGTTCTCTTTCATTCGGAGGAAACAGCAGACGTGAATATTTTCCTTCCAAAAATGATTGTTTCAGTTATGTAGAAGATCGTGAAGGTCCTGAATCTTGTAATACCTATAATATGCTGAAACTTACGAAAAGTCTTTTTCGTGTAAATCCTGAACCTAAATATAGCGATTACTATGAAAGGGCAATGTTCAATCATATTCTTTCAACTCAACATCCCGAGCATGGCGGTTACGTATATTTTACTTCCGTACGTCCGGCTCACTATCGTGTATATTCTTCTCCAAACAACGGCATGTGGTGTTGTGTCGGTACCGGTATGGAAAATCATGGTAAATATGGCGAGTTTATTTATACTCATGTAGGTGACTCACTTTATGTTAATCTTTTTGTGGCTTCCGAATTGAACTGGAAAGAAAAAGGTGTAAAGATAATTCAGCAGACAAATTTTCCAGAAGAAGGTATAGGTAAAATAACCGTTCGTACGCAGGTTGATAAAGCATTTCCTATTCTTATACGTTATCCTTGGTGGGTTAAACCGGGAGAAATGGAGGTTGTTTGTAACGGGCATAATTATGCACTAAACGGAACACCGTCTTCCTATATCACAATAAACAGGAAATGGAATGATGGCGATGTCATCGAACTAAAAATGCCTATGCATTTCCATATCGAAGAATTACCCAACGAGTCTGATTTCATATCTATATTGAGAGGTCCGATTGTGATGGGTGTCAGAATGGGTGATCACGATTTAAGAGGCTTGGTTGCCGACGACCATCGTTGGGCACATATTGCTCATGGCTCATTAGTTTCCCTGTTCGACACGCCGGCTATTATTGGAACAAGAGAAGAAATCCGGGATAAACTGGAAAAGATGAAGCCGATCTCTGACCATCCCGGTTGTTTTGTTGTTCCCGAATTATTCAGTGATAATAGGTATAAAGATCTGATATTGGAACCCTTTAATCAGATACATGACTCTCGCTATATCGTTTATTGGCTTTCTACATCACAGGAGAAGTATGATCTGATATTGGAAAAAAGGCGTATAGATGAAGAAACAAAATTGATTTTGGATAAACGAACCATCGATGCTGTCAACATAGGAGAACAACAGCCGGAGGTGGATCACCAAATGAAACAGAGGAATTCCCATACAGGTAGTTATTGGAACGAACAATACAGGGAAGCTCATGATGGGGGATTTATTCAATACGAATTGGATACTCGCGGAGAGCAAAAAAATGTATCATTAATGCTGCGCTATTGGGGTAAAGAAGAGGACAGCAGAATATTCGACATTTTAATTGATAATGAATTGCTTACAACAGAGGATGTCTCAGGAAAGTGGAATAAGGACGAATTTATCAATGTTGAATATGTGATACCTGAGGAAAAACTTTCATCAAAAAATAAGATTACGATCCTATTCAAGCCTAAAGACAAAAATACTACAGCCAGATTGTTTTATATGCGTCTGTTGAGCAATAAGTAAACGTTTAAAAACTATTCTAAAAATGAATTGAATGGGATAGTGTCGACTCTGCAAGTTTCATCAATTACATTAAGCAGTTGGCAAAAACATTTTTGCCAACTGCTTATTATTATTAATCAATATTCTTTTTGTCAACAGTCCACAAATCTGAATTTGCCAATCCACAAGGCTTACCTGTGAACAATCTTCCGGCTTCTTCATCCCCTTTTAATTGCCATTTATACCAAGCAGTTGCAACTACTGCGAATTCACCTCCATGTGGCTGGCGGTATGTACCTCCATGTCCTACATCCATATTTGCAACAAATATGGGCACATGATTAATTCGTTCATAGTCGTCCATCCCATTACCATATGCAATATCACTTTCACCACCCAATAGATACAGAGTTGGAGTATGAATTTTATTCAACTCCTCTTTAGCCACTGTCGGCATACCGGGCATTCCTCCTCCGGTTCTAATAAACAAACCGCTATTACAAACTACAATAGTTGTAATACGAGGATCCGGGGCAACTTCAAGAGTTTGTAAACCACCGCAAGACATGCCGCTTACAGAAATCTTATCCACATCTACCTTATTATAGAAAGGGCTTTTTTTATCATTATTTTGTGCAATAGCCCAATCAATGGCATCCAACAATTGCGAAGAAACTGATCTTGTTCCATGTACTTCTTCTCCTTCTTCGGGCATTGGGCCTATGGCAATAACCAGAAAACCGTGAGAAGCAACTTCCGATAAGAAGTTGATATGTTCCCAAGGGGAGTTTGCACAAGCACCATTACCCCATGCAATAATGGGTAATTTCTGATTTTTTCCGAAAGCACTTAAATCTTGAGGTCTAAAAATAGTATGAGTTTTTAAGGTGCTGTCGGTGTACATAACAGCACTATATTCTCCTGTACCACCATCTTCTACTATGCGCCCGGGAAGTATTTCAAGGGTTTTTGTCTGACATGAAATAAAACTTGCAAGACTAATCGCAATAAAAAACAATCCAAGCGTACAGCTTAATTTACTTCTTTTCATACAATCATACTTTATTTGCCTCAAGAAATTAATAAAACACTTTCACATAATTCCTAAGGCAATCATTAAATCATATAACACTCATTCAGAATACTGAAGAGAAAGCATCTTTTCGCCGTATCTTCTTCCTAAAATACGGTATCCTTCTGCTGTAAAATGTAATCCGTCACGCATTCCGGGGCAACCTTCCGAAGAAATAACATGAGCATTAGGTATTACATTTGGCAGTTCTGCAATAAATTCATTAAACGGGGCACATCTGCCATTAAATTCTGCACTTAACATTTCCCCGGCCAATAATGGCGTTTTTGAAGCTTCAAGATTCAAGTCATTTAATAAATTCTCATAGACACTTTTTACTTTTTGTGTCCATAGCGAATCATTAGGATTTGATTCTCCTTGATGCAACAAGATGCCTTTTATCACTCCGTCTTTTTGTGCCAATTTTGCCATTTCAACTAATTTCCCATAAGGATTCCCGTCATAATTTTTTATCCAATTAAGCATCCAATCCGGTGCTGTATCAACATATGACTGATAATTCTCCTTATCGAACAATTCTATTTTGCATCCACCAATTGAAACATTAATAACTCCAACTTTAATGTCAGAAGGCAGATTTTCTATTAAAGTACGACCAAAATAATCAGCAGGTGAAATTCCGGCATTACAATCACACAAAGGCGGTGTTGCAGGGTACCAATTACCCGGCTTCCTTCCTTTGTCGGGACATTCCATGGTACTCATCATCACAAACCGTGCATCTACCACAGAATCCTGCGCTTCAGCTCTTGCTGATCCTGCCATATTTGATTGACCAAAACACAGATAAATATGAAAATTCGCATCTTGTGCTTTTAATGAGACGACAAATGCAAGCATCCCTATAACCAGGATGCTTTTAATTAATCTTTTTTTCATAATTCCAATATAACACAGATTAATTTTCGGGGAAAATAATTTGATATTTACCACTTAGATTCATAAAACAAAATAGTTGCAACAAACCATCATAATAGGCATCAAAAAAGCCATCTTCATAGGGTTCATGTTTTGCTTCCCAAAAGTGATGAAGAAATTCTCTGCTCTTTGGATGCTCACACGCTAATGAAATAGCTGCTGAACTTGCAACCAATCCAATGGAGTGACGAAGATTTTTTGCATAAAATCCTGCCCTTAAGGTATCACTTACCATAGTACCATCAATATTATATTGATCTACAAAAGTTTCGAGTCCTTGTGAGTATAAAAAGTTTTGAAATTTATGACCATATTCTTTTTGCCACTCTCGATCTACATTACACCATGAATAGTCAAGTGCAATATTCATAGGTACCCTCCATGAATCAAAGCGGAATGCTGCTCCTATTATGCCAAATCCCTGAATAGGAGAGCCATCATAATTTGAATAATCGGGATTAAGACCTGTTTCAGGATGTATGGCTTTATGCAGATATTCTCTACTTGCGGCTGCACATTCACGCCATAGTTCTTCGCGTCCATCATATGCCCATCTTGCCCATACTTCATAAAAGGCAGGAACATGATAAGAAGGATCGGTATAAGAAGCTCCTCTTCCAACGGGGACGAAAGTAATTAACTTATGTTCGAGGTTAATCAAATTTGTTATTCCATCGCTACCGTCTTTTTCCATTGAGCAATCGAGGATATAACGAGCTTCATCCAAATAATTTATTCCTGTGTCATTTCCCCATTTATTAGATGCAAAGATTAAAGCAGTGATATAATAAAACTCACCATCAGATGCAGGGCCTTGTGCTCTTCGTGTTCCATCTATATTACAGGTCCAGGCAAAATAACCTTCCATTGGTCCACTCTGGTGTTGCATATATTTCTTACTCCATCTCCACAAGCGATCAAAGATGTCTTTTTTATCGAACTGCACAGCTATCATCATTCCATATGACATTCCTTCAGTACGTACATCGCGATTTTTTATATCTGAAACATAGCCCAAGGAATCGCCTACTTCAAAATAAACTTTATTTGGTCCTTCAAAAAGATTGTAAAAGATCTGCTCCAATTTTTCATCAACTTCTTTTTCAGGATAGCCAATTTCTGCAAACAGATTACGATATTTACCTGTTTCAAAAGCTCCTTCAGTCCAGGGCTTTAAATTTCCCCGATCAGATTGTTTATTACATGCAAACATTAAGAAAGGTAAGGCAAGGAGTACTAAATAAAATCTTTTCATATTTTTAAATTTAAAATTGATAAAATTTGGTTCTACTATATGTTGAAAATGTTTTTTATCAGTTTCTCAATTCTTCACGTTCACGCTTAGTTATTTTTCTTTTTAATCTGCTACAAACACAGATTTATAAATTCAATTCACTAAAGTAATATTTTATATTAACTAATTTACATGATAAAAAACATTTTACAGTTCCTTGTTTAACTTTTATACTATTCAACAAGTAAAAGTATTTTTTTTAAGTCTTTTTCATCAGAACTGTTACCATAAAGTATTTCATACTCCCCGGGCACAACAGCCATTTTACGTTGATCCCAATCATAAAATTCAAAAGATGAAGGAGGCAATTCTATTATGGCTTTTTCAGATTTCCCTGCTTTTACTCTGATTCTTTTATAAGCCTTAAGTGTTTTTAACGGCCCATCAACATCATTTACCTTTCGAATATATACTTGCACTATTTCGGTACCATCAAGTTTTCCAATATTTTTAACAGGTATTTTTATATTTATTGTCTCATTATTTTTAATGACATTTTTGCTTAGCTTAGCTTTAGCTATTTCAAAGTTGGTATAACTCAAGCCAAATCCAAATGGAAAGAGGTGATTGTTTGTGTAACGATAAGTTCTGCCTTTCATTGAATAGTCTTCAAAATCACCAAGGTTATCAGAATTTCCATAAAATGTAACTGGCAGCTTCCCTGATGGATTATAATCCCCAAACAAAACATCTGCAACAGCCAATCCTCCAACTTCACCGGGATACCAAGCCTGAAGTATTGCATCAGTATAATCAATAACGGGATCAAAGGCTATGGCTGATCCGGAGCAATTCACAAACACTACTTTCTTATCTGCATTTTTTAAAGCTTTCAAACAGTTTCGCTGGACAGCAGGTAATTCTATATCAGTTCTGTCGCCACCTTTAAAGCCTTGAAAGGAAACCGGCATTTCTTCACCCTCGAGATGCCCCGACAGGCCACCAACAAAAATAACAGTTTCAATATCTTCCAACTTTTTTATTAATTCAGAATAATCAACATTTTCTTCTCTTCCAAAATCAAATTCGATATTTGCTTGCCAATTTTCTCTTTGTGCATAGAAAATTTCTATTTTATAGCTTTTGCCTGCTTCTACTTCAAAAGGAATTCTCGTAGTAAGTGTTCGCCAATTGGTATAGCTTTCAAACACTTCTCCATTAACCTTCAATTCAAAAAAGCCTGTTGCTCCACCTTTAAAAACAAGCTCTTCTGTTTTCTCTGCTGTAAATTCTGTTTCATATTTTGCCGAAAAATTTTCAAGCCAAACTCCGGGAGCAAATTCATGTTGTCCTGCTGCTGTCAATCTTATAGGATTTATCATTTGCTGGGTAGCAACAATTTCTCCTTTAAAATCCGGATCATTCCAATAGTAGGCCTTAAAGCCAGCTTTCCCGTCTGCCACTCCCTGAGAGAAATAGCTGATAGTAACTTTATCATCGACGAGATCCACAGCTTTATCATAAAAAACTTTATCTGTAGAAATTTTTGATTTTATCCCATCAAGAATAGTGATTGTACTAATTGGAGTGCCATTATAGCTACCCCATAACATTTCAGCATCATCAGCATTTGGTCCAATTACTGCTATTTTTTTTGATGAAGATTTATTCAGTGGAAGAATATTGTTATTATTATATAAAAGAGTCATTGACTGAAGTGCCATTTCATAGGCTAATTCTTTATGTCTATCATTATTTATGACAGAAGGGGAAATTTGAGCCCAAGGAACAAGAGTGTCGTCATCCATTTCGCCAAGATCAAAGCGAGCTGTTAAAACACGCATGAGGCTTCGATCTATATCCTCTTCCTTGATTAGGTCCATTTTAATTGCTTCAGGCAATAATTTGTAATTATAATTATCCCATACACATTCAAGGTCACTTCCTGCCAACAAGCCACGTGCAGACGCATGTACACGGGTAGATGATACATTATGACTGGTATAAAAGTCATCAATAGCACCACAATCAGTAACCACAAGATATTTAAATTCCCATTCGTCTCTAAGAATACTTTGCAACAATTTTGAATTGCTACAACAGGGTTCATCGTTATAACGTTGATATGCACACATAACCTGACGCACATCAGCTTCCATAACAAGAGCTTTAAAAGCAGGAATATAAGTTTCGTAGAACTCCCGGGGGCTGACATCATTAAGGTTCAATTCATGTCGGCTCCATTCCGGCCCGGAATGGACAACATAATGTTTGGCACAGGCAAGTAATTTTCGATATTTTGCATCTTCCGGTCCTTGCAAACCCTTAACAACCTGTACTCCCATTCTTGACATAAGGTAGGGGTCTTCTCCATAAGTTTCCTGTCCTCTTCCCCATCGTGGATCCCGAAAAATATTAACATTTGGTGTCCATACAGAAAGGCTCAAGAAGCGGCGATTTTCTTCACCTCTACGCTTGGCTTGATGATATTTTGCACGTGCCTCATCTGATGTTGCATTAAAGATGTCATATACTAATTCTTCATTGAACGAAGCAGCCATTCCAATAGGCTGTGGAAATACAGTAACACTATCATTATTGGCATATCCATGTAGAGCTTCGCTCCACCAGTTAAAACGTTTGATTCCTAATCGAGGGATAGGATCTGAATTATCACATAACAACTTTACTTTTTCCTCAATAGTAAGCCTTGAAATTAAATCCTCAGCCCTTTCTTTGGAACTAAAATTTGGATTCTGAAAAGGAAAAGATTGTGCCATCACCGCCAGAGGCAAAAGCAAATAAAGCATTACAATCAATAGCTTTGAAATAAATAATGTTCTCATAATATTAGTGTTAAGTATTAAGTTATTCTATAAATGGTTCAATACAAGCTGCAAAACCTCCTCGCCGCAGAATTTTTACATCAACTTCACTTTTACTATCAATAACTTTATATAAAACCGTGAACTCCTTGTCATGCTTTCCATCTGATATTAGCGTAAGTTTATACTTTTGATTCTCCTGTAAAAAGTCAAAATTAATATTTTGTGTCTTTTCAACTTGTTCAGAGTTAAGACCTCCAAGATACCATAGCCCACCTTTCCTGCGTGCTATCAAAACATTTCGTTCAGGATAACCATCAAGTAATTTTGTGTCATCCCATACTACCGGCACATTTTTTAAAAAAGACCGAACCGCGCCGGGTAAATTATAATATCCTTCAGGTCGATCAGCCATATGCTGAAGTGCTGATTCAAAGACCACACTTAAAGCCAACTCATGTCCGTATGAGGTAATATGTGGATACTGTGAATTTGTAAAAGTAGTAGGGGTATAATCCATTGAACCTATTACATTTCGAGTAAATACCATCACGGTATTATGTTTAGGTGCACTATAGGCAAACTCAGGCCCGTTATTATACCATTCAGCGCCTCTGACAGCTTCCATGGTCATTAAATTAGGATAAGTACGGGCCCAGCCTCTTGGAACTAAGGAGCCATGAAAATTAACCATCATTTCAAATTTAGCCGCATCTTCCAGAATATCAAGATAATAATTTATCATATATTGTTTTTCGCTTAGGAAGAAGTCAACTTTAACTCCTACAAAACCAAGGCTTTTTAACCAAGCAAATTCTTTCATTCGGTTTTCGTGTGTTTTCATACGATCAACCGGCGTTGCTGTAATCCATTTAAACATTCCTGAATTATACCAAATAAAAGGCTTAACACCTTTTGAAAGGGCATATTTTGCAGCATCTTCAACATTTCCGCCATTACTCATTGCATCCCATTCCCAATCAAATAAGGTATAAGGCCATTGCATAGCAAGTGCTAAATCAGTAAACTCTTTTACTATCTGATAATCACGAGTTCCATGATTGTTAGACCAATAGTTCCAAGATACTTTTCCGGGTTTTATCCAATCGGTATTGTTTATTACCGACGGTTTTGATACGTCCTCAACCAATGTTGACTCCACAATTTTGGCTAAATCACCCATAATAACAACCCTCCATGGCGATTGCCAAGGTAATGTTATAGATGGTTTTGCTTCACCCTCACCTTCGTGTGGCAATGGTAATTCCACCTTGTATGCTGATTCCTTTATTGAATTACTTAACTTTGTGGCAGCATATCCTCTGTCAACATCAGCTTCATGAATTAAATACCATAGTTCTTCTTCAGTCGATTTAAATAAGGCCGGATAGCACCAATCCCCCTGTTTGCTTCCATCTTGCATTTTATCATAAACACTCTCATTAGACAAATCGAATTTCTGTAACCATCTTAAAGAATTCCCAGGGATCTCATAAGCTGTAAACTCATCCTCAACAACATAAACTTCACCTTTACCTGGAAACTCATATCTAAACACCAGACCATCATTATAAGCCCTGACAACAACATTCATTTTTAATTTATTTTGATTCTCAAAAAAGAAAATTTGCTCACGGCCTGAATTTTGACGTTGACTTCGCTTCCCATGGATTGCAATATATTGCTCGTTTATCAGTTTCGACTTCCCTGCTTTCAAAAGTTTTAATCCTTTAGAAAAATCTTGATCACTTCGAACAAGGCCAATACTTATTTTTGGCATAAGAATCTTCTTCTGATCTGCACTCATATAATCAAGCTGTAAATACCACCTAAGACCTTCTTCAAGCTCCTCACTTAAAAGATTAACCCCAACCCTATTGTCCGGCGAACGTAATTCTATATTACCGGCAAATGAAGATAGACTTATTAAAAGCATTAATGTAAAAACCAAAGTTTTTCTATAAAACTTATTTTTAAGCATTTTTTTTAATTTAATGTAACACTAAGTTCTTTACCGGTATAGGTGATCTCCTTATCAACAACAGGCGATTTCTCAATGCCTCCACCTTTTACCTCCGACACCAAAACAAGTTTAAATATATGTTTGTCGAGTCTTCCCGGAAAATCTCCTTCTGCTTCAGCAATAGTAAATATCCGCGACGCATTATCCCATGAAAATTTAATAGTTGAATAGCTACCTTCCTCATAGGCATATCCATCACCTTCATCTTCATATAAAATAAAGCTGCCATCGGCACCTTCATATATTCGAAGTTCCAGCACATTGGAAGGCTTCTCACCTGAATGTTGAATAAAATCACCCATGGCTAAAATTGATCCTGCTTTAACGAATAAAGGCAAACGATCTAAAGTCACATCGGCAAGCAATTTTTGTTTGCCATCATAAACTTCTCCGGTCCAGAAATCAAACCATCCTGGAGCATCCGGCAGGTAAACTTCCATTTTATCAATTCCGGCTTCGATAACAGGAGCCACTAATATTGATTTACCAAACATATATTGATAAGGCTTTATAATGGCATCTGGATCTTCTCGAAAATCCATCACTAAAGGTCGCATTATAGTTGATCCCTCATCGGTTACCTGCCATGCTTCAGAATAAATATAAGGAAGCAAACGATATCTGAGTTGCAACATCTTACGCATATTGCTCTCCACTTCTTCACCATATCTCCAAGGCTCTGTTTCGCTCATATACCCATGAACTCTAAAAATTGGATTAAAAGTCCCCCATTGAAACCAGCGTGTAAGTATCTCATGATATTTCTTATCGGAATATTGTGAAACACCCGGTCTAAAAAAGCCACCAATATCAGTTGTCCAGTATGGCAATCCTGAAATGGTAAAATTTAAACCTGCCACAATCTGTCTTTTATATTCATCCCATGAGCTTCCCACATCACCCGACCAGTTGATTACGCCATAGCGTTGCTGTCCTGAAAAGGCGGAGCGCGTTAAAATACACACTCTTTTTTCGTCAGTAACATTACGTTGCCCCTCATAAACTGATTGACTAACCATTAATGGATAAATCAGTCTATAAAAATATCCTGACCCAAGGAAGGTAGTTGTACCTACAAGTGCGTCATTCTCAGGCTCAACAGCATCCATCCACCATGAATCGACTCCATGATCAAACATATTTTCCTTTAAGGTATTCCAATAATCAATTCTGGTATCAGGATTAAAATAATCCAACCATTTAGTATCAGGAATAAATCTATTGTTAGCGACATACTTTTGCCCTAATACTGAGTTCTTATCAGGATTTGACCATATTGAAACGCATAAGTGGGCATTTAAATCATGAATTTCTTTAATAAATTTTGGAGGATTAGGATAATTATTTTCATCAAATTCGGGAACTCCCCAGCCTTTATCCCCCCAATACTGCCAATCTTGTACTATAACATCTAAAGGTAACTTTCTCCTTCGAAACTCTTTTACGGTTTCAAGCAAGTGATTTGCAGAAGTATAACGTTCACGACATTGCCAAAAGCCATAAGCCCATTTTGGAAACAAAGGAGCATTTCCTGTTAAATGGCGATAATCAGCAATAACGCTATCTGCTTCAGGACCATAAAAAACTATATAATCCATTATTTTAGCATTTGGAGAACGAAAGGTGAAATCATTTCCACAGAGTTTCCATGATAATGTGGGTTCATTATCAGCTTTGCATATTAGTTGCACTTCATGGTCACCTTTTTCTAAGAAAACTGAAGTTCCTGCTGTAGGTGGCAGCCACATATTTCTCTGATCTATTATTGCTTCACCATCTAAAACTACATAATGCAGGTTCCCCATATCCCCGAGATCTAAAAAGATAGAATATTCACCATCTTCTTTAACATTAAATTGACCTGCATAAAAATTTTGATTTTGTGACACTCTTCTTGTTCCTTCTGTAGTAGTAACATTAGCAAAGCTGTCACTATTATCCTTTGAGATCTGTTGTTTTTTAAGAGGGATAAAATTATCTGTCGGGTTAAAATCGGTAAGACCATACTGATGCCATAGCAATCCATATCCTTTATTGGAATATATAAAAGGAATAGCGATCTGGCTGTTTACTTGTGTTAATCTTCGACTAATTCCTTTCAAATTATAATTCCCATCCTGAAATTGTCCAAGACCAAAAATCATTTCATCATCAGGCGAATTAAAGCTCTGTTCAAGAAAATAACATTTTTCTCCCATAACTGAGTCAGCTTTAAACACTCTGGAGTTAAGTTTTTCACTTAAAAAAACATTTCCATTGGAGTCGCAAAAAGTTAAGCTGTAAGTGTTTATGTCAAAATCCACATAAATTTCACTTAAGCTGATTCTAATACTCTCTTTTAATTTTACAACTTTAAAATCAGGGATATCATATTCGGTGGTAACAACAAATTCGGGTAGCTCATAATCTTCAGAAGTATAAAACTTTAGTCTGACAGTTTTTCCCGATAAGGGATAAATCCCTAATATTCCATCCGGAAGCACAATATTAACACCGTCATTTAGCTGCTTAAATTCAACTTTTGATTGACAGGAGAAAGTGATAAAAACAAAAGAGAAACATAAAAAAAATCGAACTATTTTTTTCATATTCTATTTATTTAAAAAGCCACCAGTCAAAGTTAAACAGCTGATCATCGTCACCTTTAAATACAAGATAGAGATCATGTATGCCTTCGGTTTTTTTAATTCGTGTAGATTTAACTTTCCAATTAAGCCATCCTCCTGTATTTTTAATTTTACAAGTTCCTATAAGAGGTCCATTCAAGTTATCCAGGCGCAATTCAATTTTTCCACCTTTTGATAAAGTAGCAGCAGAAGCATGAAATTTTTTGGCTCCTTCAGCAAAATCAACATCTCTGACTTTTATATAATCACCATCATTAATATTTGTAACATAAACTCCGCTTTCGTTGTCATAAAGAGTTTTCAAGCCTTCCGACCATGCGATTGTTTCAGCTTCAACTCTTTCAAAAGGATAAAGACTTGCCACGCTTTCTATCACACCTTCTTTAGTAGGAATTATCAAAGGGATAGAGCCATCTTTATTATAGTTGAATTGTTCGAGACTTACCGAACGTTTAAATCCTTCTCCCGATAATGCCTGAGTATGATAAAAGAAATATGAATTGCCTTTAAAGTCTATTATTGCAGGATGATTTGTAAAAGCCAAATGAGCTGCTCTTTCCATAATAATACCACGATAAGACCATGGTCCTTCAATTGATGGAGCTGTTGAATAGGCAATATATTCGGGGATGCCTGCTGCAGCAAAAATCAAATAATAAATATCATTTCGTTTATATACCCAAGGTCCTTCGGTATAATTAGTACGTTCTCTACCTCCTTGTCCTTCATGTTTACCAAAAGCTTCAGTTGTCATTTCCATCTTCATAATTCCACGATTTCCTATACTCTTGTCATAGGAAATCATATCCTTATTTAATTTTGCGTAAAATATTTCAGGGTTTCCCCAAAACAAATAAGCCTGTTCATCATCATCAATAAACACCGTAGGATCAATATCATTCCATATATTATCGCTATCTATCAATCTTTTATCAAGGGGGTCATAAAATGGTCCTGTTGGAGAATCTGCAACCAAGACAGAAATTCCATCCCCATGTATAGGAGTATATAAATAGAATTTCCCCTTATATTCTATACATTGAGGTGCCCAAGCCCCATTTTTTCTTTCACTCCACTTATAATTTTCAAGTGACGCCACAACTCCATGGTCGGTCCAATTAACCATATCTTCGGATGAATAACATCTCCAATTATACATAGTGAAGAAATTGTCAATAGTTTCATCTCCATCATGTGTAGTATAAACATATACTCTGTTATTATAAACCATTGGTGCTGGGTCTGCTGTAAAGTAAGTCTGCACAATTGGGTTTTGTGCATTAACAAATTGCACACACAAAACAGCTATTATTAAAAAAACATTTTTAAGTCCCATATTTTGTATTTTAATTGATTTTTAAAATCAGATAATTTCATATTGTTCTATTCATAAAACATCTGTCTTTCCATTCTTTCATTGGGAAAAATCAAATTATTTGGCAAGGAAAGTATATTCTTCTCCTTTTTCAGTTTGAATATCATAAAGCTTTGTTTGCGGCAATTCAAACTTATTAAGCTTAGCATCTTCAGATATCAAAGCTTGTTTTACTTCAGGTAGCTGAAAAAAGCTATTACTATTTTTATTATCAGCCTTGTTTAAAACTCCTTTATTAGATATTTTAATTTCATCAGCTACCCTTAACCTTAGATTTCCTCCAAGGGTTGATTTTATAACCAATTTTGTGATTTTATAATTACTCCATTCCAACTCTGAGATTTCAAAACCACCTCGTGCCCTTAGCCCGCTAACACGACCTGTTGGCCATGCATCCGGTAATGCAGGCAACAAAAATATTGCATCATCATGACTTTGCATAAGCATTTCAGAAACTCCGGAAGTAAAGCCAAAATTCCCGTCAATTTGAAACGGCGGATGTGCATCAAACATATTTGGATATGTTCCTCCTGATTCTGCTACAAATCTCCCCCTCACATTTTGTTGACCAACCAGTTTTATTTGCTCACGTATCAGGTCAAAAGCATGATTACCATCTAAAAGCCGTGCCCAAAGATTTATTTTCCAATTTATCGACCATCCTGTTGATGGGTCACCTCTATGTAACAATGAAGTTCGAGATGCATCGGCAAGTTCGGGAGTATAGAAAGGTGAAATTTGATTAGAAGGAAATAGTCCGTAAAGATGTGAAACATGTCTATGTTTATCATTTGGATTATCCCAATCGTGCATCCACTCTTGTAATTGACCATGTTTACCAATTTGCATGGGAGGAAGCAGATTCAATACCCTTTCCATTTCAGGAATTAATTCTTCATTAATATTTAATATTTTTGCTGCCCTAATAGTCTTAGTAAAAAGATCAAACACCAATTGATTATCCATAGTAGCTCCTGCAACAATAGAAGACTCATGATGAATTGAAGGAGAATTTTCCGGTGAATTGGATGGGACCACTACCATCCAACCTTTTTCAGGTTCTTCAACCATGTAATCGAGACAAAACTCAACTGCGCCTTTTAATATATCATAAACAGAGCGAAGATATTCGACATCCCCATCATACTCATATTTATCAAATAAATGCTGACTTAACCAAACTCCACCCATAGGCCACATTCCCCAATATGATCCATCAACGGGTCCTGTAATGCGCCAAATATCAGTATTATGATGAACCACCCATCCTCTTGCCCCATACATAACTTCAGCTGTTTTAGAGCCTGTTTCTGCCAATTCTTTAATCATGCTTAACAATGGCTCATGAAGTTCAGATAAATTCGTTACTTCAGCAGGCCAGTAATTCATTTCTGCATTAATATTTAAAGTATATTTACTATCCCAAGATGGGAATAACTGATGATTCCATATTCCCTGCAGATTAGCGGCCTGAGTACCCGGTTGTGAGGAACTAATTAGTAGGTAGCGGCCAAACTGAAAATACAAAGCTGCCAGCGACGGATCATTCCCTCTGCTAAATTGTTCTATTCTAACATTTGTAGGATTAAAGACAGAGTCGCTAACACCAAGTTGTAATGAGACACGGTTAAAATAACTTTGATAAAACGCAGTATGCTTTTTTAATGATTCACTATAATTAAGGTTTGAATTTTTAGATAAAAAAGACTCTGCACTTTCCGCAGCATTCCCACTAATATCATTATAAGAAATAAAATTTGTTCCTATTGATACTAAAATTATAACGCTATTGGCATTTTCAACAGCTATTTCTTTATTATGTGCAATTCTTTCACCCTGCTCATTCACTATTAGTGCATGCACTTCATATTCTACTTTACCATCAACACTTTCATGGTTGCTTGTGCGTCCTCTCATTATCAATAAGCTGTCACCCCTAACCGAAGTATTTGCATTTCCCGGATGTTCCAGGGTTGACACAAAACTTATTGAATTAGGCTTACTTGCTGTTAATTTAATAACAATCACATCATCAGTAAAAGATGAAAACATCTCTCGCTTATATTCAATCCCATCTACTTTATAGCTTGTTGTAGCAATAGCAGTTTCTATGTCAAGATCGCGATAAAATGAGCTGTAATTTTCATGCCCTTTAAATTTTATGAACAGATCTCCTGCTGTTTGATAAGGCATTCCATGTGATGATTTTGATATAAGCTTTTCATTTGCCAAATCTTGCGCTTCAATATATTTACCCTCAAATATAAGCTGACGGATTAAGGGTACTGCTTCACGTGCATCAGGATTATCATTTCTATTGGGACTTCCTGCCCAAATAGTGTTTTCATTAAGTTGAATTCGCTCATTTTCAGGGATTCCAAACACCATTGCTCCAAGGCGTCCATTTCCTAAGGGCAATGCCTCTTCCCATTTTGTGGCCGGAGCATCATACCAAAGTTTAAGATCTTTGTTTAATTGCTTATCATTACATGACCATAGCAATATCAGAAAAAATAAATTAATCAGATATCTCATTTAAAGATTATTAAAAAATTATTAATAATTGCAGGCACAAGACCTAATATCAGCAAATCATATAAAACGAAATTATAAATTTCATTTCATATAATTATTTTATAATTTTTCTAACTAAAACACTTCCATCAGAATAAACTTCTTTAACAATAAAAACTCCTTTTTTATTCATTATATCCCAAACTTTTTGTCCAGTAAGTGAATAATATTCTGTTGATACTAAGATTGCACCAGGCTTTTGTATTTCCTGCAGTCCAGTAATAGCTTCCACAACACCGCTAAGTTCTACAAGCCTGCTTAGCACCCCGGTTGAAGAAACAAGAACTTCACCTATGTAATTATTGGCATTCAATCCTGATTTCATCCGCACATAAATTGTCGTTTCACTTACCTTTCCTTCATTTTCGGGTAAAACAATCATAGGCACAAAAGCAGAATATGGATCCAGTGCTAATTCAAAACCTTGGGATGCTTCAATTCTCATATTGTCGGTAAGATCATTTGCTGATACCACAAAGGTTTGGTATTCAGATGGACCTTCTCCCTTAACATAATAAAACTCCTCAGACACATAGTTTGAAAGATGGATAAATTCAGGTAGGGTGCCTGCATTAGCATCAGTTCCATAAAAAACAATATCATCAAGATAGAAGTTAACAGCATTTGCTGCAAGTCCCCAAACAAGTTGCGTAGCACCCGCCGCATATGAAGGTTGTGAACTATCTACCACAGATGAGCCAATACTCCAATTTATCCCATCAAGGGAGTATTCAAATTTCAGCTCTACACTAGTTCTTCCTGAAACAGATGCTCTATACCACATAGTTTGTCCAACCATTGGCGTTAAACCACCAAAGCCTGTATTAATTAACATGGAAAGATTGTTAAAAGCTGAAGTAGATTTATAAATTCTAAATTCTGATCTTCCTTGTGTATTATAGACAATAAACAGATAACCTTCCATCATTCCTTGGACATAACCTGTTGAAGCAGTTCCATAATTCTCTGAATCACCACGTAACAGAACTCCAACTTTATAATCAGTAGTTGTTGAACCTATATGTTGTTTCCAGGTAACAGAATAATCCGTTCCATCATCAGGGAACAAGTCTAAAGTCATAACTCCCGTAGCATTTCTTTGTCCCGTACTATAAGGTTTAAACATATTGCTTGTTAAACCATCCATATCTGTATAGGACACAACCCCTGCTGTAGCAGCATTTCCCGGTGCAATCGATATATTTATTGCCGGTGGTGATGAAGGGGAATTAGTTGCTTCATCATCTGTAAAATCATATTTAATGGTTGAGGGCTGAGGGGTGACTTCACCGATTAATTTAACTTCTCGCAGCAACAAATTTCTACAAAAAATTTCTAAACTTCCCTCAAAGTTATCAACAGGTAATCCTGATTTCATTCTGATATAAACAGGCATTTTATCAACCTTCCCTTCTGTTTGTTCTATATTAAGTATAGAATCAAAATCATCCATCAAATCTAAAGCAATTTCAAACTTGTCTGATACAACAAGAACGACATCGCCTGATAAATCCTCACCTGTCAAATATACTACCTCACTGTTAGTTGGTCCCATTCCTTGGCTATAGTTAAAACCTTCAATAGAAAGTTTTGATGCAATTACCCTTTCCGACTGAAAAGTAATATTATCCATAGCCCAATCATAAACATCAGATTCAAAACCCCATAGCAATTGCGTAGATCCTAAACTGTAACTATCATCAAAAAACACTGTTTCCGATGAACCTTCCCAATTTATACTGTCTTTAGAAAACTCAAAAAGAAACATATCATTAAAAGCCTGTGCTCTGTACCAATAAGCTTCATTCGGTAATATTTCGAAATCTGATGTATAAGAACTCTTTTCTGTTATACCGTTTTCATCAGCAATAAAGATTTTTAAGTTAACTGTATTATTGTCATTTTTTTCTACCAAGAACAGGTATCCTTGTTTCATTCCGGTAGCATAAGGACATAAAGGCTTATCATTGGCAGCCCTTAATAATACGCCTTTTTTACTGCCCGGTGAATTATTAATTTCTTTCCAAACGACAGAATAATTATTTGCATAAGAATTAAACATTTCTAAATCTGCCACTCCGCTTTGGTTAACATCACCACCCGAATAAGCCGTAAAAAAGTTACTTGTAAGTCCATCGGAGTCGGTAAAGGCAACAACCCCTGCAGTACCACTATTTAAAGAAATTAATTCAGCAGGAGGATCAACAGCTTCCTCAGTTGCCATATCATTTTCAAAATGATACACATTATTACTATTCCCCTGGGTGATAACTATATTATCAAGATATAAATTTCGACTTGCAGCTCTATCAGCAATAAATTCTATAATATTCTTACCTGCATTTAATTCTATAAGCTGATAATCATGTTCCCAAGAGCTTAAAGATTCGGTTCTTGCAAACAAAGGAGTAGCAAGCTTAGAGCCGTTTACAAATAAATCGAACGAATTAACATCTGCTCCTGTAACAGAATATCGTGTAATGAGCTGATAAGTACCGGCACGTAAGGCATATACAGTAGCCCTTACAGCAGCATTAGAATTATTACCCATCCTCAAATATCCTTGTCCTGTATAATTTCTTACACCTCCATTAAAACCACTGGTTGTAATTCCTGAAATGTTTTTATAATCAAAACATTCTGCTTCATATTGCCGCGGTCCTGAATAAACAGGTGCTTTTGCAGGTTCTATTATATTTGACGGACTTATAAAGCTTAAACGTTCAGTAGCCGAGCCAGAACAATCAATATTTAATTCAACAGGTCCATTATGATTAACAGTTAATTTAAATACACCATCTATCCACTCCGTGGTAACTTCACTATTTTCATGGTCACCTCTGTCCGTAATGGAAAAAGAAGGTTCAGAGTTACTTCCATATATTTTAATAATATTTGTTTTTAAACCCGGAGTTAATTCATTATCAAAATTATTTAAATAAATAAACAATTGATCTGCAGTTTCTTTCATCACAGATGATGTATATTGAGAAAAGGTAAATTCTGCAAAATCAGAAGTATTGTATTTAAATGGAATTTGTGCACTTGCAATTTGTCCGGTTTTATACGGATTGTAAATAACCCAGCTATTTTCATGTCGACCGGCATATAAATCACCTGTATATTCTTCAGGAAATAAATCGTTAAATTCATTAATTTTAGTACTTATATTGGGCCATCTTGTATTATAATCAGACTTATTCACTTGAAACTCAAATGTGTTTGCAAGGTCGTCATAAAGATTAAATACTGTAGGAATGGTAGGATAGCGCCCTGTTTTTTTAAAGAAAGATTTATTGTCTTTTAAATTACCATCTCCATCCATTCTATATAATCCTTCAAACATCGACTCAGGAGAACTGTAAATATCGTCTGTACTTCCGGTATTGACGTCATTAACAATTACAAACTTAGTTCTTTCTATCACTTCTTGCTTTGTAGGTATTCGAAATGTACCATCCAAGATATTTCTAAAAATATCAACTGTAACATTTATAAATTGTGGAAAAGTTTCCCAATTTCTCATTGAATAACCATCAGTTGTAGGCATACGGCTTGTTTCTCGGAAACATTGCGTCCAGATGAGTTCCGGGCCATCAATTATAGTGGCTCCCGACAATAACATATGTTCAAGATGAACAGCACCGGCGGTTGCCATTGTAAAATTTTTATTTTCACCATTTATATCAGACCACCCCGAGCTGTCGTATCTGATACCATAATTTCCGCTATATCCTGAAAGGTAGGCACCTAAACATAGGCTCTCCATGTCGGATTGATATGACTGCTGTGTATATTTTTCAAACAAGATATAATTATTTGAATATTTTTCGCAAGCAGCGGCAAAATCAGGATTTCGTTTCAACATACCAATGGGGTTTATTGAAGGACTCCATTGATTACCACACCAGCTAACCAAAAGATATGCACCATATTTGTTGCTTAACTCCAAAAGATTTGCAAGATGTGCCATTCTATCCGACCATTTTGGAGATAAAGGATCATTGGCATCATCATAGCCCCAGAATTGTTCAGCGTAATTAAACCCTATCAAGTTTGGATATTCTGTATAAAATTCTTCATATACTGAAAGATCAAAATCTGAAAACTGAGCAAAACCACCACTAGAATGCTGAACGATGGCCCACATTTGATTTTGCGCACAAGTCCTCAGCCACGATTTTGCTATTTCGTATCCATACTCAGCAACCTGAAACCTACTTGTAGCAACCTCATGACTTATTGAAAGAGAAATATTCATGACTACAAAAGGACGAATATCCATTGGAATTAGATCTATTATTTTTTGTGGGTCAGCATAATTCCAAGTATCAATATGCACTAAATACATTGGTTGTTCGGGTGACACGGGTCTCCTGAGGGGGACATTTTCCTGTGCGACTAAATTAAAGGCTTGAAATAAAAAGAGTATAAAAATCAAACTTTTTTTTACATTCAATTTTAAATTCATCTTCTTCATAAAGTTAATTTTCAGCATTTCTAATTTTTTAATAATAAAACTAATACGATCTATTTCCAACAATAACTTTCTCATTACCAGCATTTTTATTGCTTAATATATAAACTCCTGCTGGCAGTATTTCCAGAGCTTCACCTTTTCTAATCCCAGTTCTGATTTTCACTCCCTGCAGATTATAAACATCAACAATATCATTATCAGATAATTTAATTTGGATTTCTTTTATTGATGTAGGGGTGAGATCATCACTATTCGACAAATAAACATTGTCAATTAAAATAGGAGTAAAACCATGAGACCAAATACCAACTATATATATATTTGCAGGGTTTGCTTTCACTATTTGTCCATCAATCTTTTTTTCCATAGCCTGCAAATTCACAACTATTTGAGTTTGCGAGCCAAAATCATACATAGCAGGTTGTGACCAATAGTTATTTTCGTCAAAAATTCGAAATGAAGCTCCACCACTTGCTGGTTGTTTAAGTTGAACAACAAGATATTTAAATGCGGATAAATCAATCCCATTATCATATTTCCAGCCACCGAATCCATATTGTCCTGTTATTAATTCTCCTGTTATTTCATTAAAAGATCCCTTTTCCCATATTGAAGGATTAAATACATCCTCAGCTAATGGGAAATATCCGGATTTAACATTAAAATCTATTGAACGCGTGCCTCCCAATTTTCCTGAATAAGTAGCAGTAATAACAGCAGAACCTTGTTTAAGTGTAATTATATTACCATTTACTATTTTGAAAATATCAGGTTTTGATATCTCAAAATCAGTTGACAGGGTAACAATCTCTTCATGCCCATCCATAAATACAGCATATACATTTATAGCTCTTGCAGATCCAATAAGCAGGTCATAATTATCAGAATCCAAATAGATTCTGTCAAGGGTAATTTCATCTTCTGTATATCCTGAAAACCTATCATCATAAAATTTCTCTTCCGAAAAATTTTCTTCTGTACTAAACCAATCTACATCGACATAACCACCGCTTTCCTTGGTAGCGTAATTAAAAATGCCAAATTTATTTCCTGCAAAACTCCCTTTTAAATCTTTCATTATAAAATCAGATCCAAATTTTGAATATACAATATTATCCAAGCTATAGTAAAAGGAAGCTTTCTTACTATTATGATCTACTTTCGTACGCAGGAAAACAGTTTCTGCAGCAATTATTTCACCTATCTGGAGATTTCCTTCGTTATGCATTACCACATATTTTTCTCCATCTATCAGCTTTATTCCAATATATGCGTATTCATTTTGAAGGATAGCAAGTCCGGACACATCGCCATCTTTCATTTTTGAAATATCGATTTTTATAGCTCCATATGTTGGTATATCATTGGAATGATAAGCAAAAATACGCTGAGTTAAAGTGTTATTGGCTTTCAAGAAATCATCTGTCAGTCTTGATGTTTTCAATCTTAAAAATCCGGGACGTTCAAATAAAGACCATTTTGAACTATCTGTATTGTGGTTCCATCCCCATTGCAACTCAAGTTTATAATGGCGGAAATTATCATTTGTTGGTAATACTTCAACATTATAAGATCTACCTACTTCAGGCTTTCTAAAAGTTGTAAGTCCCATGCCATTTCCTCCAATCACCGGCCATTTATCTTGCCAATGCACCGGCTGGAGATTAGGTAAATAAGCAAATACTCCTTTATTATATGTCAATACTGTCCACCACTCTCCTGTTTGAGTTTGCACGAGAGCACCATTATAAATATTATCATCATTAAACAATAATTTTTCTTCATAAGGGCCCATTATATTATCAGATCTGTATATGAGCTGAGTAGATTCCTCTCCCTTATCCCCCACATATATATAATAGTAGTCTTCAATTTTATATAGTTTGTTTCCTTCAAAAATTTTGTCCGAAGATTCAACCACTATTTGTTCATTATCTGTTCTATCGAAATCTTTATTTATTTCTGTGATTTTCAACTCATTTGTACCATGAACAATATATATTTTCTCATCCTCATCAAAGAGTAAACCGGGATTTTGATAAATATCGTTTAGCTTTTTTACAGACCAGGAGGTTTCCGGGTTTTTGCTGCTTAACAAAAAGCTTCCATCTTCCTCACTCGTCACCAATATGTAATATTCACCCTTATGGTAGGCTAAGCTTGATGAAATATGTCCTTTAAAATAACTGTCTTGATCGTTTAATAAATTATAAGCATCATTTGAGTCAATAATTTCAAGAGGATTATTGCAATATTGCCAATTGACCAGATCATAAGATTTTAGCAAAGTAGCACCCGGAAATATATGTCTGGTAGTTGAAACCATATAATAAACATTTTCAACTCTTATCACATCAGGATCAGGGAAGTCGGCATATATTATAGGATTGGTGTAGGTACCATTTCCATTGTCACTAAATGATTGTTTCTCAAATTCCGGTCGCGGATATTCAACATTTGCATAGTCTTTATACCAGTGATATATAGGCCACGGACAGGCTTCAGGATCATTTAAAAAGGTATAAGGTTCCCCCGGAGCCGGAGGTTGATCAGAAAATTGTGCAAGTAAATGGGCATCTGTAAATAAGAGCCAGCTGGCATTACCTGTTTCATCCATGATTTTTTTAAAATTTGCTCCAAATCCATGAGAACCTGCCACCCCTGTGTATCCCTTTCCCCAAGAGGAATTATAGCTTTCATCCGCCCAATCCATTTCGGTAATAACAATAGGTGCTATATCTGCTACAGCCTTTATTTGTTCATCCCATTTCTCTTTAAATACTTGGTAACCATCAGCACTGCCAAACCATCCGGGATAAATATGAACAGCATAGCCAATATTTTCACCTTCAATTGGATTTATTGCAAAACCCCAGTATTGAGACTGATATCCAGATCCCGGTATCCATAAAACACTATTAAAACCATTGTCACGAATTCGATTAACAACAGGTTGGAATATCTCTTTTAAAACATCAAAATGCGCTTGAGAATTAGCCCCTACAGTTCCATCAGCCAACTTTATGCGTACTGGTTCATTCGCCAATTCAAACATTATTTCATGGCGATTTTTTATGCGAGGGTGGCTTGATACTATATCCCAAACATTCAATAAATATTCGGAATAATTATAATCATCATTAATTCCTATCACCTCAGGACAAACACCGGGCGGTCGCATAATAACATAAAGCCCTTTAGATATAGCATATTCGGCCATAGGAACAAATACCTCATCCAGATATTTCCGGAAACGTGTTTCATTAAAACAATTTGGTAATTCATGCGCATCTGGTCTACATCCCGGTGTGTTACTCCAGTATGGATCCATATGTAAACGAACGAAGCTCATCATCCAACCGGCATCAAGAATATCATCTATCAAACCCTGATTATAATTAAGACAAGCTTGCACATCATAATTATCCCATTTTGTACCTCTTTCATTAAACCAAGGGCTATAAGTTTGTGCGAAACCATGAAGGTTAACAATATTTCCATGAGTATCGGTTAAATAACGTCCTTCAACTTTTAATGGAGGCAATGACATTCCTTCCCATGCATAAGTATGGAAACAAAACAAAATAAAAGGAAAGAAAAACAAAGATACAAACAACCTTCTTTTCATAATTAAATCATTTAAAATTGTAATAATGTAAAACAAGGCAAAAAAGAATAATTGCCTTTTCGATTACAGATATTTAATATTGGACAAGAGATAATCTTTCGTTCTATGCTGCTTAGTTAAGAGAATCAGAAAACATTCCTCTCTTTTACACTCTTTTTTAAATCAGAAATTCACCTTGGATATAATTATTTTTTACATCAATATGACTTTGTTTCATCCTAAATAATACATCAACAAATTCAACATTAGAATAAGACATAAACTCTCCTATGTCGGCAGATTACCAATATTTGTTTATTACTACTATGAAATTAATAATTGCCATTGTTCAGAAGCATTGCTCAAACAATTATAAATTACCTGAACATAACATTAAAATACCAGAAAATTTAGATATTAAATTTAACTTAGCATTTGTTAAAAGTACCACATTTAATATCAAAATAAATTATCAATCTTTACAAAAAGTGGATTATTTTATTTTAAAATATTTGTCCTCATTAAAACATAAATAATCCTCTTTTTCGGAGCTTACTATGGATTTAATTGATAATTTAGTATTACGAAAGACTTAATAGAGCCTATTGACTCTTATATTATCTTATAAAAAGATTTCTTTTAATAAAACTAAAAAGCAGCATTTACTACAATTAATTATTTAAAATATTTAACGATGCTTATATAAAACATACTATTTAACATCATAAATTATGAAAAAGTATTTATTAAGAGTCTTATTATCCTTGTCGGCACTTATTTTAGTTTCATGTCAACAAAAGGATGAAACTATGATGAGTGGACAATACGAAGCAAATTGGGAATCTCTTTCCCAATATGGTGAAGCTCCTGAATGGTTTAGAGATTTAAAATTTGGGATTTGGTCGCATTGGGGTCCACAATGTCAGCCCGAACAGGGCGACTGGTACGCCAGGGAAATGTATATGGAAGGAAGTAGGGTATATCGAAGTCACATAGAAAATTATGGTCATCCTTCAGAATTTGGCTTTAAAGATGTAATCAATCTTTGGAAAGCTGAAAACTGGAATCCTGAAGAATTAATGAAGCTCTACTATGATGCAGGTGCGCGATATTTCTTTTGTCTTGGCAACCATCACGACAACTTTGACAATTGGGATAGCAAACATCATAAATGGAACTCTATGAATTTGGGCCCTCGAAAAGATATTGTTGGCATCTGGGAAAAAGCTGCACGCAAGTATGGAATGTATTTTGGGGTAAGCATACATTCGGCACATGCATGGACATGGTATGAAACTTCACAACGTTCCGATAAAACCGGAGACTATGAAGGAATTCCTTATGACGGCACAATAAAAAAAGAAGATGGAAAAGGACTTTGGTGGGATGGGTATGATCCTCAAGAGCTTTATGTTCAAAATCACCCTTTGAGTTTAAATAGTGACAACAATCATTCAATACATTCACAATGGGGCTGGGAGAATGGTGCTAACATTCCAACTGAGGAGTATTTTATGAATTTTTTCAATCGCAATATTGACATGATAAATCGTTATAATCCTGATCTTCTATATTATGATGATACAGCTATGCCTTTATGGCCTGTAAGTGATGTTGGCCTACGTGTTGTAGCACATTTCTATAATAAGAGTTTACAGGAAAATAATGGAGAAAATGAAGCTGTAGTTTTTGCAAAAATCTTATCTGATTCCCAAAAGAATGCTCTTGTATGGGATGTTGAAAAAGGCATACCCGATCAGATGCAAGAAAAACCTTGGCAAACATGTACTTGCTTGGGGTCTTGGCATTATGATCGTTCGATTTACGAAAACAATCATTATAAGCAGGCACAAACAGTTATACATATGTTGATAGACATAATCAGTAAAAACGGTAATTTATTGTTAAGTGTGCCACAACGTGGAGATGGTTCCATTGATGAAAAGGAATTAAAAATAATGAAAGAAATCGCTGATTGGATGGCAATTAATAATGAGGGTGTGTATGAAACTCGTCCGTGGAAAATTTTTGGAGAAGGGCCTATTGCAGAGGCATCTAACCCATTACAAGGTCAAGGGTTTAACGAAGGTAGGCATGAACCATATACAAGCAAAGATATTCGCTTTGTCGTTAAAGGTGAAATTTTATATGCCCACGTTTTAGCATATCCTGAAAACAATGAAGTTCATATTAAATCCTTAGCAAAAGATAATTCTTTATTAAATAAAGAGATTCAATCTGTTTCATTGGTTGGGAGTGAGAAAGAAGTAGAATTCATAAGAAATTCAGATGGCTTACTTATTACATTACCACAAAATGAAACTCCAAATCCAATATCTTTTTTACTTAAAATATTATAGATAAGCAATTTCACTCCATTTAAAACAAAAAGCACAAGCAATATTATTCTTTTGCTTGTGCTTTTTTAGATTTTAAGAACTCAATCTTTATTAAAGAGCAAGTTTATTTAGTAACAAAAACAAGTTTATATGTTTTAACTACTCCTTTAAAATCGAATTTGATTTCAGCATTATCGCTGATAGATTCAGCCTGCTTAACAGTTATTTTTACATTCTTATTATCAGAGGAAGCAGTTATTTTAGGTGTTTTAGAGACATTCTCATCTAAAGTATATTCAACTTCATACTTATCATAGCCTGTAATTCCATTCTCATTGGTTGATCTTATAGGCGTTGCAGGAAGTTCTACTTCTTGGCCATTAGCCATAATAGAAATTGCAGGCGCAACAGGGCGAACAATTTCATAATTTACAGAGCTAAACCCTAAACCAATTAAATCACATAAGTTACCTTCTCCACCTTCAGCAACAAGAAAGATTGCATGCTTTTTATCAAGATTTTCAACGAAAGCAGATACATCAAGAACAAATTGCGTTATTGTTTGAGATGAATTTGCAGGCACAGAAATTTCTCCAATTTTTTGACCATTCCATGCATCATTGGCCCAGGGTCCATTTAACATTACATTAATCTTAAAAGATTTATTAGTATTAGGTCTTAAAAACAGATTGAAAGCAGTTTTGTCTCCTGCTTTAGTACCTTCAAATGCTTGTAAGCCCTTTGTGTTTTTATCAAGTCCTCCAAAGCCAAAATATTTATACCCGACTATATCTCCATTTTTCACACCTGCCACCGGCATATTATTATCCCATATATCCCATGAATCGGTTTGCAGGCCAATATCAGAAAGGTAGCAAGCATATCCTGCAGAATAATAATTATAAGGATTCAAACCGTATATATGAAAGCCTTCGGAAGTAACCTCAGCACCGGTGTATTCATTTCCCTTGCTATCCTTGGCAGTCCATAGTCCATCATCGGCATAAGGATCGTATGCTTTAATAGTTACTTTGCCCCCATCAGCAACAAGAGCTTCATCCCAGGTTATAGAAACAGGTGCTACCATAGGCTGACGAGCATACCCATAGCCTCTGGGTGCCCTATGAAAAAACACATACCATTGATCATTGATAAGCTCAATGCTACCATGAGTATTATGGCCTGCATAACTTGTTTCAAGTGAGCTCCCATCTTCATTAATAACAGGAGCACGAGAATCTACAAGTACACCACCACCTTTCCATGGACCCAATGGCGAATCACCATATGCATATCTCAATGCGGAATTAGTACTGCTAAGACCATAATCAGGGCCTGAGTATCCACTATAAACCCAAACATATTTATTGCCGATTTTTCTTATTGATGCAGCTTCAAAAAAGTTAAAAGTACCAAGATCTTCATCAGCATAAACATTTGGATATTCTGTTCCTTTAGGATCTCTTATCACACCATAACGGGCACTTGCGGGTATAAAATAATCTATAACTTCGGTTCCCGGCCTTACTGAATACATAGTATTTTGATCCAATTCTGCTGCAAGAGATCTTTGGAAGCCCCAATATCCATAAGCTCTAAATCCAATTTCATAATCAGGGTCATCCTCATCAGTAACATATTCGATATAAACAGAAGGATCAAATCCCATAATACTTCCGGGAACAGTAGAGCTGCCATCCTCAGTCATATTGATAGGTGTAAAAGGTCCGTCAGGTCTATCACCTTTAGCAACCATAGCTTCTCTTCTCCATCCACGGCTATGTGGATATAGGTAGTACTCTTTTTTGCCGTCTTTTCTTTTAAGTTCAACTAAATCGGGTGCATACATTACATCCCATTGTTCTTGGGTCTCATAGGTAAAAACCGGACCTTCATCCCTCCATGCGGAAAGGTTTTCAACAGGAGCAGACCATATTCTGATATCCGGTCCGCAGTAACTTCTAAAGCGCACATCATGAGAACCTATAATATAAATACGGAATTTCCCGGGATTATCGGGATCTTCAAAAACTCTCGGTTCCCCATCCGGCAAATGTTCCCATAAGGGTAAGTAAGGATTACCGGCACCTTGAAAAACAAATTTACCGGAACTCTCATCCAATTTTGAATCGCTGTCGTAACAACTAAAAAACATAAATATTGTTACTAACATCAAAGGAATAAGAGCTTTTCTAAAAAACAAATTGGACTTTTTCATAAAATACATTTTGAATTTTCATATATTAAAACACTAAACAAATAAATTTTCTTGACCTTAAAGGTTTGTATTATATAGTTGAGGAGGAGCCCCAAAATAACTGGATCTTTCATTGTCCGGATAAATTACAATTTTCTCCAAGACAATTTCAGGATCTATCATATAAACTTTAAAAACATAAAAGCCTTTTTCTTTCACTTCCAGCTCAACCTCAAGCCATCTTATATTATCAAAAACTTCATTTCTTCGAGATTTACCAAAGCCTGTTAAAGCAAGACGACTTCTTTCGGGTAGGGGCTTCAAGACTTTGGACCTTTTGATATTCTGTTCTGTATATTCATTAAAAGTATCAACAAAGCCTTGCCTTGCATCAATAATAACAGCTTTGTCGTTATTAAAACCAGCAGCCAATCTTAATCCTCTTAAGGGATTAACATCCTGAGTGGGAAGAACGCCTAAAGCAATAGAAACTTTTCCATCTTGCGGTAGGTAAACCTTATACTCTAATACTGCAGCATCTTCAACAGATGAATATGGAGCTGTAACAGAAGAAGCTGCCATATTTCCTTTGCCACGACCTAAATCAGGTATAAATTCCCAACTTGCATATTTCCCCGGTTTGTTAGCAAAATATTCATGAGCAGGTATAGAAAATTCAGCTTTTGTAAGAGAACCAAAAAAAGGATAAGGTGCTAAAGGGACTTCTTCATTATAAATAGGTACTTTGATCTTTACAACATTTTCGCCTTGAGTTACAGTTATAATACCATCAGTTTTCCCTTTTAGAGCAATATTCCAATCTACTTGAACAAAAATGCGTATTTCCTTATCAAACTTTCCTTTACTTTCTGTTAATTTTATCCATGGTTCGTTTGCTTCAGCAGAAAATTCTACTTCACCTCTACCTCTATTAAATAAATCAAAATGAAAAACAGGATCAGATAAAGGATCAAAAATCGGTAAGGCAAGATTATTAGTCATAAGCGGCCAAGCTTTCTCATCTCCTTCAACTGCAACTCCGAGAGCAGGATAATCCAATGGCTTGACATACACCAATTCGGGAAGAACATTCTCTTCAGGCATACTCCATTTTGTATAGCCAATATGCTTATCTAACATCATATTTTCCCATTTGCCATTTGCTATTTCAAAATTATACTTATCACTAAGCTCTT
>CAZODA010000041.1:0-27685 GCA_964578485.1 uncultured Alkalitalea sp.
GAAACAGCTATCCTTAATCAAAAAATAACAACATAATTTTTAACATAGTGGGGAAGTCTAATTGCCAAAATATGCGGGTTTTTATTTGCCGATTACAGCAAGGTCTCTACAATCATACATTGTCGTTATTTTTACTGATTACTGATCACTGATAAGGTTCCACATAAAAAATTGGTCTATCACTTAAAACAGCTTCATCGGGATAGAACAAAAAGGCGCTGTCGTTCATAGATGTTTTATGGTTTCGGTATAGTCGTATCATTTCTGCTCCTGCCAAAAGAACTGGTCCATAACTATGTGCTGCATACACATTAATGGGGCGTGCGTAATAGAATGCAGGATCGAAGCCCATACCTGTACCCACGCATGTTCCTTCAACTTGTCCTCTTTCATTTATTTTAGCTGATACTGCATTCCATGCCAATGAAATAATTGGGCCATAAGCTTCGCTGTCAATCCATCCTTCGTTAATAGCTTTTGCAATAGAATAAGTAAAGATGGCTGTTGCTGATGTTTCCAAATAAGAATCCGGCTTATCCAATAGTTGATGCCAGTATCCATAGCCTGATTGAACTTTAGCCAGGCCTGCAACATGTGCTTTAAGTAAATTAAGTATTGTTTCATATTCGGGATGATCTTTAGGCATCACATCTAAAAGTTCAACCTTTGTAAGTATTGCCCAGCCATTTGCACGTGCCCATTTAAATTCCGGATGTTCCGACATTCCGGTAACATAACCATGCATATATAGTCCTTGATCAGTGTTGAACATAAGTTTTGAGAAGTTAACAACCTGAAGCACTGCATCATCAAGATATTTTTGTTCTCCTGTTAACTTCCACATTTGCGCTAATGCAGGTACACTCATAAACAAATCATCAAGCCATAGTGTATATGGTTTGGGGCGATGGCGCGCGAGTGTACCATCGTTTAATCTCAGCTGTTTATTTGAGATGTAATCTAAATAATTTTCAATCATCCAATCAATATTTTCAATCTCAGCTGTTTCTTTTGCTTTGATCATAGCAGCGGCCATTGCACCTGAATCGTCAAGTGCTTTAGGGTCAATAACCGATCTCATTGGGTTCCCTGCTACATGTCCATCATTAAAAAGCTTTTGAAAATATGGAAGTATATCAGCAAAAAATTTAAATCTATCTATTGTATATTGTGTAAAGTCGGAATCCCCTGTAATTTCTCCTGCCAGCAGCATTCCTGCATAAGTTACTCCCCATTCGTAGCTGATAAGTCTGTAATCTCCTCTTTTAAAAATTGTTTCTCTATCTATATTTTGAGCATCGCTCACTTTTTGTTCGTTATTCTTATTTATCAGTTCAGCAGCTGTAGTTTCATTTAAATAATTATATACTTTTTTAAGGATGCTGTATATTTCTTCTTCCTGCATTATTCCATATGGTACACCATGATCAGCCTCTAATAAATGAAGTGGTGCACTTGTGTCTGTTATAGCTTGCTTTGATTTATCGCTTTGATTACATGCTGTGATCATGAGCATAATTAACAGTACTACCGGAAAGTTGTACCGGTATATACGAATTTTATTTTTTTTCATATTGTCTATTTTAATTTGTTCAAAGTGATTTGTATTTAATTGTTTATATCAAAGGCAATAGAGTTTTCAGCGAGGCCTTCACCTGAAACCTTAACAGTAAATTGTCCACTGTCGGCTTTAGCTCTTACTATTGCTATAGCCTGTCCACGTGCAGTTCTACGGGTATTGACATTTTGAAATAGCTCGTGGCTGCTTCCATCACCATTATCAAGTGCTACTAATTCGCCGTTTTCACTTACTTCAAAGCTTAAAACTTTATCGATATTTGGCGAATGTATTCCATTTTCATCGGTGAGCATTACCCTTACGATTGCAACATCATCCCAATCATTAACAAGGCTGTTTTTAGTGGAAGACAACTTAATTTTTGATGGATTGTCGGCTGATTCCATTATATGAACTGCTGTTTCTTCGCCATTAATTTTTCCAACAGCCTTAATTATTCCCGGTTGGAAGTTAAGTTGAAATTTTATTGGAGAATGATCGACAGGTCTTTTTTTACTTCCTATTGATTTATCATTTAAAAACAGTTCGACCTCTTCACAGTTTGTATATATTTCTATGTGAGCTTCATCGTAGGCGCCAAAATCGGTAGGAGTCCAATCATCCACCAGTCCGCCCTGTCCCAGATGCTGTTCTTTTCTAAATATTCTTATCATTGGCTCTTCCGACCACCAGCTTTGACGTTCATAAGTACGAAGCTTTGTAAAACCGGCTCTGTCAAACAGTCCTGCTCTACTTGAAATCATTGGCCAATCTGCTTCACCGAGATAATCAAAGCCTGTCCATAAATAATGGCCTGCTATTGCAGGATTATCGCGCCATATCAGATATGCTTCCCTTGTATGTCCATTTTCTGTTCCTATTACTATCCATTCCGGATTATCAATTGAGGCTTGTAAGAGCTCATCTTCACGGTAATTCTGACCTACTATATCCATCATTTCAGCAAATCCGTTTGTATATACATTTGCCTGATTAGGTCTGAATAGTGCCATTGTAACAGGTCTGGTACCATCAAGTTCATGTATTAAATCGTATTGCATTTTAAAGGTAGCAAAGCCTTGTTCGTTATTTAGATTATCGCGAATTTCATTTCCTACGCTGAACATAAAAATAGAGGGATGATTTCGATCTTGTTTAACTATTGATCTTGTATCTTCTTCCCACCATTCATCAAAATAATGTTGGTATCCATAATCACCATGGTTTTTTGTAGCCCTCCAAGTATCAAAACTTTCATTCATTACTATAAATCCCATTCTATCGCATAAATCAAGAAATTCAGGTGCATAGGGATTATGAGCAAGCCTAATACCATTAATGCCGATACTTTTAAGTTGAAGCAAGCGTTCCTCCCATATTGCCAATGGAACTGCTGCACCTACTGCACCTCCGTCGTGGTGTATGCAAGCGCCTTTAATTCTTATATTTTCTCCATTCAGATAAAAACCTGTTGAAGGTTCGAAATGGAAATCACGAATTCCAAAGTTGGTTTTTAACTCATCTGAAATTTTACCATCAACTTCAAGTACAGATATACCGGTATAAAGGGCTGTATTGTTTAAGCTCCATAAATCCGGGTTTTCAATTGTAATCAGCTGGTCAATGTCTTCTTTAGAGTTTGCTTCCAATGTTTTTGTTATTGAAGCTGAGCTAATGCTATCTCCCTTGGGCGATTGAATTATTGTTGTGAGCAAGACTTCTTGAGCATTATCTGATGAATTGTAAATGGTAGTTACTGCATTTATTTCTGCATATTCTTCAGAAACTTCAGGAGTAAAAAAGAAAGTACCCCAATTATCGATATGAACTTCATTTTTATAAATAAGCTTAACATTTCTGTAAATTCCGGCTCCTGTGTACCATCTTGAAGCAGGCTGAAGGGTGTTATCGAGCCTGACAGCAATAAGGTTTGATTTTCCATAATTCAGATGAGCTGTTAAATCATATTCTATACCAACATATCCATAAGGTCTGTGTCCTAATTTTACACCATTGATATATACATCACTATTAGCCATTAAACCATCGAAATGAATAAATACTTTACGACCTTCCATTGCCTTTGGAACCTTAAAAGTTTTTCTATACCATCCTATGCCTGCCGGGAAATGACCTCCTCCGCGTTTTGTTGGATTGTCTTGATTAACTTCACCCTCAATACTCCAGTCATGTGGGACATTTAATTTTCGCCAACTTTTGTCGTTAAATTTTGATGATTCAGCCCCATTCGGATCATCTTGGATAAAGCGCCAGTCTTGGTTAAATGAAATGCTGATTCTTGAATCTGAATAATCCTGTTCTTTGTTTTCACATGATACAAAGAAAATAAGTGCTAAAAATAGAGGCATTATCAGGATAGTGGTTTTTTTTTGTTTAAATAGTTTCATGGTTATGCAGCTTTGTATAATTAATAGATTTTTATTTGTAGGTACATGTTCAATATTATCGCTATAAATTTAATTGATCATCTGTGTATGTCAGCGTATAAGACAAGCTAAATAGCTGTAACAAATATACATGTATTTACAAGATTACACAATAATTTAAAGTTTAACTAAAGTTTTTAGTGACAATTCTTTTTAAGCATTTGGTTTTAAGAGATAAGCTATTATCTTTCAAAAACATTTATCATTAGTTTGAAATTGTATTTTCTATTGAATAGCTCATTTTAATTAATATAAATTTACATTAAATTATTTAGTTCCGAGATGGTAAGAAGATTGTTTTATTTCAATCCAACTTGTGAAATGGCTATTGTAAATGGTCAGACTTCTTATATGCCTCCACAAAATTTAAGAGGTTTTGAGGAAGACTTGGAATGCATTCCATTATGGCTGGCGGGTACAAATGATTTTGTACTACTTAGAAACAAATTATCAGATTCTTACCAAGAATATTTAGAAGATCTGAATATAAAACATCCTTGTTTTATATTGTCGCGAGAAGATATTGGAGAACAACTTATCAGTGAGCTTCACCCTTGGGGCTGGAGTCCGGCGGTTCATGAAAAACTAAAAGAGTTTAAAGCGAATATGGAATCGGGCTGGTCAGATCATCCTATGAGTTCATGGAAAAAATCTCATTCTTTTTTGTTGAGTCGGCTAACGGGTTTAAAGATTATAGAGGAAATTTTTAATAATTCTTTTATAGACTATGATAAAATTTTAATTCCCCAAAAACCTGTTGTATTAAGATCTTTAGAAGAAATACAAGATTTAAACGCTGTTATATCGCCTCCTTCTTTATTAAAGACACCATGGAGTGCATCCGGAAGAGGTTTATTTAAAATTAGAGATGAAAAGGAAGAAGCTGTAACTAATCAATGGCTTACAGCTAAACTGCGACAGCAAAAATTTTTATTGGCAGAGCCTTTTTTAAATAAGATTCTTGATATTTCATTCCACTATATAATAGATAAGGATGGCTACCATTTTTTAGGTACTACATTTTTCAAAACCGATAATAAAGGCCGGTTTACAGGCTGTTATACTCACTCCCCCGATAGTATGCAACTTGATATATCTTTATTTGAAACAGCTATATTACAGGCAAGGCAGTTATTGATAAATGCTTTAGAAAATTTAAAATTAAAAGATGTTTATAATGGACCGCTTGGAATTGATGGTCTTTTCTTTATTCATTCTGATGGTAAAATTTATCTACATCCCTGCATAGAAGTTAATTTACGATATACCATGGGTTTGCTTAATTTAAATCTTAAAAAACATCTCCACCCCGAAAGTAAAGGAGAATGGTCTATTGTTTCAATAAGTCATAATGAGTGGAAAGATTTGTCAGCCACAAATAAAGTTATAATAACTGATGCTTATATTGCAGAAGGGGCTGTCGCCTTGACGCCAGCACCAAAAAAGTCCGGATTTATGGCTATTTTAAATATTAAATAGCTATAAGTTTTCCTTGCTTTATAGTAGCAAGAGTAAAATCGTAGCCCACTTTAATAATTTTATCTGCTTTATTATAATCCCAGAATGAAAAATCATGTAGCTCTGAAGGCTCAATTAAAATATCGCACATTTTCATTGATTTTTTTACGTTTTCGCCAATAGCCAGACTAAACACTCTTTCTGCTACCGATGTTATTCCTTCAAAAGTATCGACAGTTCCAATATAATTTACATGTACACCTATTAATGATTTGCATTTATTTCGAATTGCACCGGCAGGCAAATTATTAAATAAGCCACCATCTATATAGGTGTTTTTATTAATAACCTGAGGTGCAAAAATAACCGGAACTGCACATGAAGCTAAAACGTAATCAAAAAGGCTTCCTTCACTTATTACTTCATTTTCCCCTTTGTTGATATTTGTTACTGACAGGTAAAATGGTTTTTTCAAGATAGAAAAGTCATCTTTTTTAAGATATTTTTCAAGTAATTCCCTGATCTTATTCATTTTGAATAATCCGTTTTGGTTCCATGCTGGTCGTACCATTTTCACTATAGGTTCTTTATTTACAATTTCTCGGATTTCTTCAGGATGCAGTCCTGATGCATATAAAACTCCTACTAATGCACCCATGCTGGTTCCCGAAATGATTTGCGGCTCTATATTATTTTCATGTAAAGCTTTTAAGACTCCTATATGAGCAAGTCCACGGGCACTTCCCCCACTAAGAGCAATTCCTATATTTGTTTTGTCTTTTTCCGACCTTTTGAATAAAGGCACTTTGTTTTGTAGCCAGGAAATTAGTTTCATAAAATAATGGATTTAGAGAAGTAAGAATATAAAATTAATAATAATTTTTATGGATTGTTGATATAGTTAGGGTGAAAAGCTTTTCACCCCAACAATCGCTTGGAGATCAAAAAAAAGAAGCTGTCACAAAATGACAGCTTCTTTTTTTGTTTTTAGCAGTAAAAGTTTTACGATATCTTATAAATTAGTAATGCAGAGTAGGTGTTAACTCCGCCACTGGAATGTGCTGCATACTCCAGGTCTATTACCTGGTGAGTTTGAATATTGTTTTCTTTTAAAAAAGCATTCATTTGTTCATCCAGTGACTGATCATAATCATCCAATCCGGTATATTGGAAGTGTTTTGTACGTACTTTTTCCATTATCAAAGGTCTTTAAATTGTAGAACATCCATTTGTTGATCATATACGCATGAAAGGCCTTAATGGATTCAATAAAGCATCCTTTTTTATCATCATAAGAATTATTTTGTCATAACCGGTTATGACACACTAATTAATATTTCCAATAGGAAGTCCCAAAATTTTTTAACCGTATCAATTTCCAGTCTTTCGTCTGGTGAATGTGCTCCTTTTATAGTTGGTCCAATAGAGATCATATCTAAGTTAGGGTATTTGTTTAAAAATAGTCCACATTCGAGTCCTGCATGTATAGCTCTGACTTTTGCTTGTTGTTTAAATATTTTACTATAAGCTTGTTTTGCAATTTTCAGTATGTTTGATGATGGTTTTGGTGTCCATCCCGGATATTCGTTTTCTTGTTTCACATTTGCCTTTCCCAATAAGAATACTGATTCCACCATAGAGCTAATATCTTTTTTTCCGCTTTCTAATGAGCTTCTTTGGCTGCTTGCTACTATTACTTTATTATTTTCCGTTTTTATCGATGCCAGGTTTGTAGATGTTTCAACTAATCCCGGCATTGTTTTACTCATACTTATAACTCCGTGGGGCATTGCATATAGGGTGTTGACGACTTTGTTTTGGAATGATTCTGAAAATACTTTTTCGGGAACATCAGCTGATTCAATTTTTATTTTCATATTTGCTTCTATCATTCCAAATTCTTCTTCCAGATCGGCAATAAAATTATTAAGTAAAACAGCTAAATCTTCTTTTTTCCCTGATGGGACAACACATAATGCAGCGGCTTCTCGTGCAATAGCGTTTCTAAGGTTTCCTCCATTGATATTTGCAATTTTTATTGATAATTTACGTGAAGCTTCTTTAATAAACCTGATCAGTATTTTATTGGCATTTGCTAATCCAAGGTGTATATCATCGCCTGAATGTCCTCCCTTTAGCCCTGAAACGTTAACATTAAATGCAAAGCTATTCTTTGGGGATTTTTCTGTTTCAATATTGAATGTTCCGAGGGTATCAATTCCTCCGGCACAACCAATAAATATTTCGCCTTCATCTTCTGAGTCAAGATTAATGAGAATTTTTCCTTCAAACATATCTGCTTCAAGATTAAAAGCACCTGTAAGCCCTGTTTCCTCATCCACCGTGAAAAGACATTCTAATGGCCCGTGCTTAATATCCTTAGCCGCTAACAAGGCTAATTGCACCGCCATACCAATACCATCATCAGCCCCTAAGGTTGTACCACGGGCTTTAACCCATTCACCATCAATATAGGCCTGAATAGGATCCTTATCGAAATCGTGTTTAATTTCAATATTTTTTTCACATACCATATCCATATGTGCTTGAAGCACGATAATAGGCAAAGATTCAAATCCTTTTGTTGCAGTTTTTTTTATAACAATATTTCCTGCCTTATCCTTTTTGGACTTTAGGTTTTGTTTCTTTGCAAAATTCAATAAAAATTCAATAATTTTTTCTTCCTTTTTTGATGGGCGTGGTATTTGACAAATTTCATGGAAGTATTTCCAAACACTTGCCGGCAAAAGGCTCTTAAATGGATACATATTTCTTTGTTGAATGATTAATAATGAAGATAAAAGTAACTGATTTTCTAATTTTATGCGAATATCAATAATATATTTATAGGAAGTTTTCTTGTTAGATTTAGCATTTATTTTTTATCAAATTAAATTCCAAGTGCAGTTATCAGATCGTTAATTCTCTCGGTATGTATATTGCAGAGTTGGGATATTTTGCAGCGCATTTTGTTGTGCGTTGTTATATATTCGTGTGATGCAGCCAAAGGAAAATCCTTGTTATAATATTGAATTTCCTGTTCCTGAATTGTGATAAGCTTAAGTAAATCGGTGAGTTGCGATTTATGATCTTCAAGTACCATAACTTCTACCGCATTAAGTGCTTTATCCTTATTTGATTTTGTCAGTTCCTGATTTCGAGTTTTAATTATTTCAGTATCTTTTATATAGCTCTTAAGTCTGTTTTTCCATAACTTGAACTCAAAACTTAAATCAATCAGCTTCACTTCACCTTTTTTCATAATTTGATATTTTTAAAATGCTAAATCAAAAAGCTTAATTTATGGTATCATAAATTAATTCTTTCCAAATTAGAAAAAAACGATCACTGAAACAATATTTTGTGGTGAATAATACTGTGTTTTTTATTTCACACTCAATTGCCTGTTATATTTGATATGAACATCCTAAACTTGTAAATGGTTATATTGTTAGCAGACTTTTGAATTAATATTAAATACTATGATAAAAATCGCATTATTCAGCACTAAGAGTTATGACAAGGAATATTTTGAGTTATTCAGACCAAAAGATGAGATTGAAGTACGTTATTTTAAATCGGCTTTAAATGAAGATACCACTGAATTGGTGAAGGGTTTTGAAATTGTTTGTGTTTTTGTTAATGATCATATAAACAGAACAGTTTTAGGATGTTTGCACAAGCATGGTATAAAGTTAATAGCTTTGCGATGTGCAGGATTTAATAATGTTGATCTTGAGGCTGCACATGAGTTTGGTATAAAGGTAGTTCGCGTTCCTGCTTATTCCCCTAATGCGGTTGCCGAGCATGCTATGGCTTTAATATTAACATTAAACCGGAAGACTCACAAGGCTTACAATCGTATTAGGGAAGGTAATTTTTCATTAGAACGCCTTACGGGTTTTAATATTTATGAGAAAACTCTTGGAGTTGTCGGCACCGGTCAAATTGGTAAAGCCTTTTGCAATATAGCTCTTGGCTTTGGTGCCAATATAGTGGCTTATGATTTATATCCTAATTCTGAGTTGGAGGCTAAAGGGGTAAAATATGTTTCTATTGATGAGCTTTTTCGTCAATCGGATATTATATCATTACATTGTCCACTCACCTCGGATACCCGTCACATGATAAATTCAAAGGCTTTTAAAAAGATGAAGGATGGTGTTATGATCATTAATACAAGTCGGGGCGCACTAATTGACTCTAAGGCTGCTATTAAGGCATTAAAAAAGCGTAAGCTTGGGTATTTTGGTATTGATGTTTATGAACAGGAAGAAAATCTTTTTTTTCAGGATCATTCAGAGAGTATAATAGAGGATGAGGTTATTATGCGTCTAACTTCATTTCCAAATGTTTTGATAACTTCTCATCAGGCTTTTCTGACTCATGAAGCGATGGAGCAAATCACAATTATAACTTATCAGAACATAAAAGATTTTGTAAATGGCAATACCTTAATTAATGAAGTAAAGCTATAGGATATAACTATGCATCAACTTATTTTGGTTTACAATATTAATTTCCATGTTTAAGAAAACAAATATCCTGCTATGAACGGTCTGTCTTTTATAGCAGGATATTTACTTGTTCTAATAATATTATTAAAAATTATTTAGAAGAAGAAAAGATTCTTCAGGTGTCGTTCATAAATATTTTCATATACACAATTACCAATTATATCGGCATGTTTTTTCAACAATTTATTATAAGTAGTAATTTCGTCAGCGGCCAGTTTATATCCAACATGTATTAGTTGTCTTAAGTTTGGATTATATTGTGGATGGTCGGGTATATGCCTTAAGGCATTTGCAAAATCGTCGCTGGTCCATGTAAAAACTGTTTCTCCTGATGGCAATTGTTTTTCATCTATATCAATAACATCTGCATAGGGTTGGCATAAGGTTTCAATGTTTTGAAGAGCATTACTATAGATGTTTTTCACAAATTCGAGGGCATCTCCTCCGGCTATTGCTAATCCTATTACTTCTTCAAGCCATGTGGTTCCTGCAGTTTTAATATGAAAGCCCTTATCATGTTTTTTGGTTATGTTTCTGATAGGATCATATATTGAAAATTTATCGGATCCGGAATGGATACTAAGTTTGAGTTCAGCCGGTAGTCCAAATTTTTCTATTGCAAAATCTATTACCATCAAGTTTGCCTCAAACTCACTTGAAAATGCTCTTAAATCACCAACATAATCTACTCCTTTATTAAAGCGTCCGGTAAATTTTGGAGCAATTGTTTGTACCGGTACCTTGTAGAATGCAAGCATTGCGAGAATAAAGAATAATTCAGCAGGTGTTTGAGGATCCGGCACTTCATCCATTGATACTTCGGTAATGAAATTACCGGCTCCTTTTGCAGCAACAATTTTCTTATAAGTTTCGCCTGCCATTCGAGCAGCATACAGATATTGATTTATAATACTTTCAAGTTGTTCTTCATCAACAGAAAATGGCTGATTAATTCCCGGAACATTAAACACTCCCACATAGGGTGACATTCTTCTAATGAAGTTTTGTTTATCTGTATTATTTCCTTGTTTACCAATGTATGAAGCTACATCTATAGTAAAAAAATCGGAGCTATCCATAAATCCCTCAACATTGCTAAGATTAATATGATCAGCATCAGTGAAGTATGGTTTTTTCCAATTCATTTTTTTCATTGCTGCATCAACCGCTTTACGGGTATCAGCCGGTTGGCTTCCAATAGTTATGTGTTCACGGTTTGATTTATTCCATACGGGAGTAATGGTGACTCCTTTTTTTTCAGCTTCGATAATTGCTTTTAATTGTGGTATTGCCTGATGGGCAAATCTATCGCCCATTCCAAATGAGTATTTTGATATTTTCTTAGCCATGGCAGAATGATTTAATAATGATATGATTTTATTCTTTTTAATGTTTAATGTTCATATAATAGTATGAGTTAGGTAAAGTAAAAATTTATTGGCAATTTAGTGATACAAGTCCACATTTTCAATATTGATAATTGCTACCGGTTGGTATTCACGTTTATTGGTTGTTTGCTTTGTTGTAAGGTATTCAAACATTCTTTTTACAGCCTTTTCAGTTTGTTCTGTTGGATTTTGTCCAATCAGGAAATGGATGATACCTTTTTTTAAATAATTTTCATTTTTTCTTGTGAGTTCATATCCCACAAGTATCATATCGGCCACCTTGCTTTCTTCTATATATCGTGCAATTACGTGGGTTTTTGCACTTGATACAAGTATAGCCCCGATATTGGGATTTGAATTAAGTATATAATCCATTTTTGATTTAACAGTATTTTTATCAGCTGTGGGTATTTCAACACTTATTTTCATTCCCCTATTATTTCCTGCATCAAGGAAATAGCTCATAAATCCTTGATTTCTTCTATTTAGATGTTGTGTGTTTTCCAAGTCTTTGGCTATATTAACAATCAATATATCTTTATCGGGATCTAAGCCATAATCAATTAAACTTGCTGCTACACGCCCTCCCTGAAATGCATCTTCGCCAATAAAAGACAAACAATTTGCATTTTCTATAAAAGTATCAATAAAAATATAGGGAATATCTATTTCATCAAGTTGTTTAGATAGCTGCACAGCTTCTTTTTTAAGGATGGGAGCAAAGATAACCCCTTCAGGTTTGTAATCAATAATTTCTTTTGCTTTTTCGTTAAAATCGTATTCATTATGAAGCTCAAAAAAGAAAAAACGCACATTAACATAAAAGGGTCTTAAATCCTTAATTGCTTTTTTAATTCCAAGTGGATGCATCATCCAGTAAACATTATCATTACTTCCACGAGGCAACAGAGCAGCCAACTGATATTGTTTTTTAGCTGTAAGTGCCTGTGCTACAATGTTTGGTTGGTAATGAAGTTCACGAGCAATTGAGAGTACTTTTTCTCTTGTTTCTGCAGCAACTTCTCCTCTGTCATGCAATACCCTATCAACTGTTCCGATTGAAACACCTGCTTTTTGTGCAATATCTTTTATTCTTACTTGCTTCATTATAAGGTTGTTGTGAACACTAAAAAAATTAAGAAATGGCCTCTTATATATTTCAAGAGGCCATTTTTATATTATGCTAAACCAAATAGTTTAGGTAGGAACAAGGTGAGGGAGGGTACATAAGAAATAATCATTAATACTACTATCATAGCGATAAAGTATGGTATCATCGGTTTGATTACATCTTGTATTTTCAGTTTTGCTACGCTACAGCCAATAAACAATACACTTCCTACCGGTGGTGTACAAAGTCCTATACTTAGGTTTAATACCAGTATAAGTCCAAAGTGTATTGGATCAAGTCCTAGTTGCATTGTGGCGATTGGTAAAAATATAGGTGTAAATATCAATACCGCCGGAGTCATATCCATAAAGATTCCTACAAATAATAATATCAGATTTATTAATAAAAGAATAATTATAGGATTCGATGATAGAGATAAGAGTCCGTTGCTAATTGTTTGAGGTATATTTTCGAATGACATAACCCACGACAGACCTATTGATGCAGCTATAAGCAGCATAACAATACCTGTTGTTTTAACTGTATTGATAATTATTTGTGGCAGGTCTTTGATTTTTACTTCTTTATAAATAAATGCCAGAACCAAACAGTAAACCACTGCTATAGCTGAAGCTTCAGTTGCAGTAAAATATCCTGCAATAATTCCACCAATAACAATTACCAACATCAATAAGCTTGGTATTGCATCTAAGAACTTTTTCATGCCTGCAAGAAATGGAACAGCTTCACCAATCGGATATTTCTTTCTTCGTGAATATATTGCTGCAACTACCATTAAGGCCAATCCTGTTAATATTCCGGGTATGTATCCGGCCATAAACAGTGCGGCAATTGACACTCCTCCACTTGCAAGTGAATAGACAATAAGAATATTGCTTGGTGGAATTGACAATCCTGTTGTAGCAGAGGAAATATTAGTAGCAGCTGCAAAATTTTCTTCATATCCTGCTTTTTTCATTTCCGGTCCCATAATTGAGCCTATCGCAGATGCTGAAGCTGCTGCCGACCCGGATATTGCTCCAAATAGCATGTTAGCTGTGATATTTACAAAGGCCAATCCTCCCGGAAAGCGTCCTACTAAGGCTTTTGCAAATTCAATAAGTCGTATTGCTATACCTCCTGAGTTCATTAATTGTCCTGCCAATATAAAAAACGGGATTGCTAACAGTGAGAAACTTTCCAATCCGGTTGCCATTCGTTGTGCCATAGTTGAGAAGGCAGGTAGAGTATCAAAGCTGACCAGCATAGTAGCCAGCGCTGAAAGACCAATACTGTAAGCCACAGGAACGCCTATGGCTAAAAAGAAAATAAATGAGGCGAGAAGAACTATAATTCCTAAGATTTCCAATTCCATTTTTATGATTGTTTAAGTGATGAGTGATTTTTTACTGATTTTACTATATCATCAATAGCGTAGTATAATATTAATATTCCGCTAATTGGAACAATCATATATACATAGCCTACGGGTATTTGCATTGAAGCTGATAACTGTCCTAAGACAAATCTGGTATAAACAAGCCATGAGCCTCCTATTATCATTATTGTAATAGAAAATGCCGAAATCAGGATATTAATAAAAATCATCATTTTATTAAGACTTATGGGCGAGAGTTTAGTATGCAAGATATCAATTGCCAGGTGTTCTTTTTGTCCTGCAACATAAGCTGCTCCTCCCAGACCTACCCATATCAGTAGGAAGGTAGCCAATTCGTCGGTGAAAAGGCTAGGATCATGAAAAATATGTCGGCTGACTACCTGCCAGATGACATCCAATACCAAAGTCCCCATAACAATCACAAGGAAAATTTGGAGTACTTTATCTACTCTTGATCTAAATGTCATAATATTAAATATTGAGAAATCGTTATTATTATTTGATTTATCTTTTTGTTAATTTTAAACTACTTTAGTTTTCAGTTTTTTCGTTTTCAGTTTCTGTTTCTTCAGGAATATTAGCTGCTTGAATTTCCTTTATTAATTCTGAAAGCCGTGGGTTATTTTCGTAAACTTTATAAACTTTTTCTACAGCTTTTATAAAAGGTTCTTTGTCGGGTATAATAATTTCGACTCCTGCTTTTCGAAGTTGTTCAAGTGATTCTTCTTCTGATTTTTTCCATTCTTCACGCTGTACTACTACTGATTCTTCAACAGCTTGTTGCAACCACTTTTTTTCCTCATCATTAAGTTTATTCCAAGCGTGTGTGCTCATTATCAACACATCAGGAATCATAGTATGTTCGTTAAGGGTGTAGTAACGGCTTACTTCATAATGGTGTGAAAGATAAAAACTTGGTGGATTGTTTTCTGCACCATCAACAATTTTACTTTGCAGAGCAGTATAAAGTTCTCCCCATGATATAGGTGTTGGTGCACCTCCCATTGCACTAATCATTTCAACTGCGGTAATACTTTGCATCACTCTAATTTTTTTTCCTGCCAGGTCTTCCGGTTTATGAATTGGGCTTGATGTGTAGAAGCTTCGGGCTCCTGCATCATAGAAGCAAAGGCCGCGCAGCCAAAAGTCTTCACCTTTTGCCAACATTTCTTTGCCAATTGGTCCGTCCAATACACTAAAGGCGTGTTGCTTATTAGTGAAGATATAAGGCAGGCCAAAAACTTTGTATTCTTCCACAAATCCTTCTATCGCTGCTGCCGATACTTTTGTAAAATCCAGACTGCCTAATTGCAGTAATTCGAGGCTTTCACGTTCAGATCCTAATACTTCTCCGGGATAAATTTCTATTCTAATTTTTCCGTCAGACAATTCCTCTAATTTTTCTGCCATATACATCATAGCAATATGTACAGAATGTTTAGTATCAAGACCATGCCCAAGTTTGAGCGTTTTAACGTCACTCTTTAGCACGCAGCCTGCCGGAAGCAAGGCTGCGAGAGTGAGCATAATTGCAATTGTTTTTTTCATTTGCTTTAATTAATTATTCTCGTTGTTTAAACGTTATAAATACTGGATGCTGTTGTACCACCACGTCCTGTCCAATTTGTATGGAAGAATTCGCCGCGGGGTTTATCCAAGCGTTCGTAGGTATGAGCTCCAAAGTAGTCGCGTTGTGCTTGCAGCAGATTTGCAGGAAGCCTTTCACTTCTGTAGCCATCAAAATAGTTTAGTGCCGAAGAAATAGCAGGTACGGGAATTCCTTTCATAACTGCTGTTGACACTACATTTCGCCATCCATTTTGAGATTTTTCCATAACATCTTTAAAGAATGGATCGAGTAGCAGGTTGGTAAGATTTTCATTCTTATCAAAAGCTTCTTTGATTTTTCCTAGGAATGCAGACCTGATAATACATCCACCTCTCCACATCAGTGCAATTCCTCCGTAGTTAAGTTTCCAATTATATTCTTTTGCGGCTGCTGCCATTAGAGAAAAGCCCTGTGCATAAGAAACTAGTTTAGCGGCATAAACAGCTGCTTCTAAATCTTTTAGCAATTGTTTTTTATCTCCTTTGAATTCAGTTTCAGGACCTTTTAAAATTTTGGATGCTTCAACACGTTCTTCTTTTATTGCTGATAAGAAACGTGAGAACACAGCTTCTCCAATAAGTGTTAATGGAGTTCCAAGGTCGAGGGCTGTAATTGCTGTCCATTTTCCTGTACCTTTTTGTCCTGCTGTATCTAATATTTTATCTACCAATGGTTCACCATCTTCATCTTTAAATGCTAAAATATCACGTGTAATTTCAATCAGATATGAATCAAGTACTCCTTCATTCCATTCTTTAAATATTTCGTGCATTTCATCTGCTGACATTCCCAATACATCTTTCATAATATGGTATGCTTCGGTTATCAGCTGCATATCTCCATATTCAATTCCATTATGTACCATTTTTACAAAGTGTCCGGCACCATCTTCACCTACCCAGTCGCAACATGGCGTGCCGTCATCTACTTTAGCAGCGATGCTTTGGAATATTGGTTTTACAATTGGCCATGCCTTAGCGGATCCTCCCGGCATAATGGATGGCCCTAATAATGCTCCTTCTTCACCACCTGAAACTCCTGTTCCGATATATAAAAGACCTTTACTTTCAACATATTTGGTACGTCGGTTGGTATCCGGGAAGTGTGTATTTCCTCCATCAATGATAATGTCGCCCTCATCCAATAAAGGAATGAGATTGTCGATACTTACATCAATAGCAGATCCTGCTTTTATCATTAACATAATTTTGCGTGGGCGTTCTAATGATTGAACCAATTCTTCAAGAGTATGAACACCTTTTATTTTTTTCCCTTTTGCTCTTCCGTTTATAAAGTCATCAACTTTTGATGTTGTACGGTTATAAACAGTAACTTGAAAACCTTTACTTTCCATATTTAGTACAAGATTTTCTCCCATTACGGCCAGTCCAATAAGACCGATATCAGATAATGCTTTCATAATAACACAATTGTTTAAATATAAAACTACCATTTAGTTGCTTTGTGCAATACAAAGGTATCTATTTGTTTTTTAACTATAGTTTACATTGATACCGGATGGCTGTTTTATACGAAATGATTAAATAGTTTCTGTTATAGTTAGATTATTACGACTGTTTTTGATAACTTTTTTTACAGTCATTTTTGTTTTTCAGGATCTTTTATCTCTTTACCCTTGCATTACCACTCCATATACTCCATACCATATCCTCATCTGCAGGTTGCCCATAGTCGGTAAGGAAAGTTGTTGCCATAGCTCCTGATGCCCATCCAAACTGTATCCATTTTTTTGGTTCCCATTCTTTAAGAATGCCGTATAGCAGGCCGCCAACGAAGCCATCACCTCCACCAATACGGTCGAGAACTCTGATTGGACGTGGTTCAACAACGTGCCAGTTATCATTTTCAAGCATTAAACCTCCCCACAGATGGTCATTGGCACTAATTACTTCACGTAAAGTATTTGCAAAAACAGAAGTCTTAGGAAAAGCCTTTTTTACACGCAGGATCATTTCCTTAAAGCTTTCAATTTGTTCAGTGATATCTTTCCCTCCTGCATCCGGTCCTTCAATTCCAAGGCATAGTTGGTAGTCTTCCTCATTACCAATAAGAACATCTGTTAAAGAAGCAATTTCAGTAAAGATTTCTCGTAATTCTTTTTCACGTCCTTTCCAAAATGTTGCTCTGTGGTTCAAGTCGAAAGAGATGCGTGTTCCATATTTTTTTGCTGCGCGTGCCAGTTCAAGGCAGAAAGTTCCTGTTTCGGGTGATAGTGCTGCTATCAGACCTGATAGATGCATTATTTGTACTCCTTCATCTTTAAATATTCTTTCAAGGTCAAAATCCTTGACATTAAGGGTACGTCCAACTTCTCCTGCTCTGTCGTTTTGCACTCTTGGTCCTCGTGCTCCATAACCACTATCGGCAATATTAAACTGATGACGGTATCCCCATGGTCCTCCTTGATCGACTTCCGGTCCTTCATATTCCATGTGGCGGTTTTTTAGGTTGCTTTTTAAGAATTGTGCAACCGGACTTCCTTTTACAAAGGTTGTAAGGACTTTAACAGGAAGGCCCAAGTATGATGATACACTTGCCACATTGGTTTCTGCACTGGTAGCATGCATAATAAAAGTGTCACTACTGTGAACCGGTTGTCCGTTTTCCGGTGTAATTCGTACCCCCATACTTGTGGGTACTACCATTGCCCATTTATAATTTTTTTTCAGTTCCATTCTAATTGTTTTTATTTATCATTAAATAATTTATTCTAATAAGTTCCAATACTAAACACCACTATATGCACTAAAGCCTCCATCCACCGGTATTACTATTCCTGTAATGAATTCTGACCAGTCGGAAAGTAAAAATAGTAATGCTCCGGTTAATTCTTCCGGTGTTCCATAGCGTTCCATAGGAGTTCCATTTGTAATTTTTTTCCCTCGTGGGGTAGCTTCGCCCGTTTTTTCATCTATCAATAAAAAGCGGTTTTGATTTGTAAGCAAAAATCCGGGTGCTATGGCATTAACTCGAATTCCTGTTTTGGCAAAATGTACTGCAAGCCATTGAGTAAAATTATTGATTGCAGCTTTTGATGCTGAGTAGGCAGGAATTCGTGTAAGTGGTCTGTATGAATTCATGGATGAAACATTTACTATCCCTCCACTCTTCAATTCCAACATGTCAGTAGCAAATACAAGAGTTGGTAGTAGCGTTCCTTTAAAATTCAGGTCGAAAGTTTTATCAAAGCCATCAAGCTGTAGTCCAAAGAAAGTATCTTCCAATGGATCATTTTCTTCCATTTTTTCAACTTTGGAGGTAGCACTTGCTGCATTTCCTCCTGCTCCATTTACCAGAAAGTTTATTTTTCCTAATTTCTCATTAATTTCTTTTTTTGCCGCTTCTAAGGATGCCCTGTCTAATACGTTTGCTGCCAAACCAATTGATTCTACACCGGTTTCGGCTTTAATTTCTTCAGCAACTTTCTGAGCAGCTTCGGGATAGATATCCAAAATAGCAGTTTTTACTCCCTGCATTGCAAGTGCTTTTGCCATTGTTGAGCAAATCACACCGCCACCACCGGTAATTGCAGCTACTTTTCCCTTTAAATTAAGATCTTTTACAGCTAAAGTCATAGTCGTTTATTTTTTTACTTTTTTAATTGTTTCCATCAGAGCTCTTACCTTAAGAAGAAGAGCATCGAAATCGCGATTTTCTATTATTTCTTTTGGGAATAAATTAGACCCCATTCCAACACAACTAACTCCTGCATCGAACCATCCTTTTAAGTTGGCTTCAGAAGTATCAACACCACCTGTTGGCATAATATTGGTTTTTGGCATTGGTCCTTTTACTGCTTTGACGAAAGAAGGTCCCCCTATTTCGGATGCCGGGAAAATTTTTACGACTTCGGCACCAAGTTCTTCAGCCTTTCCAATTTCAGATACAGTTCCACAGCCGGGAGCCCATAGGACTTTTCGTCTATTACATATTTTTGCCATATCTTCATTTAGAAGAGGGGAGACAATGAAATTTGCCCCTGCTTGAATGTAAATTGATGCAGTACCTTCATCAACAATACTTCCTGCACCCATAATCATACCGGGGAGTTCTTCAAGCGCATATTTATTGAGTTCGCTAAAAAGTTCATTTGCAAAATCGCCTCTGTTTACCCATTCAAAAACTCTTATGCCTCCATCATAGCAAGCTTTTAAAACGCCCTTACTTGTTTCAATATCAGGATGAAAGAAAACAGGTACAACACCTGTTTCCTTCATTTTCAAAAATACTTCAATGCGTGTATATTTCGCCATTATCTTTAATTTTTATAATGTATCAATTTAAAATGATATTACATATTAATATTTTAAATATGTAATATCATAAAAACTTTCAATCTTTATCTGGAAACTCTTCCTGATGCATCTCCGCTCATAAGCTTTTCTACTTCATCAATAGTAACTTGATTGAAATCGCCATGAACGGTATGCTTTAGGCAAGATGCTGCAGTTCCGAAACGCAATGCTTTTTCATCGTCTCCTTTGAAAGTTAAGAGTCCGTATATAAGTCCACCCATAAAGGAATCTCCACCTCCAACGCGATCAACAATATGGGTTATTTGATAAGTGGGTGCAACAAAAAGCTCTTTTCCATCATAGAGAACTCCCGACCATGAATTATGATTTGCACTAATACTACCACGTAGTGTTGTAATCACTTTTTTAACACGTGGATATTGTTTCATAATTTGTTGCGAAACACTTCTGTATGCTTCAGCTTCAACATGTCCACCGGTTATATCAACTCCTTCCGGTTTAATACCGAGAACCATTTCAGCATCTTCTTCATTTCCTAAAACTATGTCACAGCCTGCAACAAGTGCCGGCATAACTTCTTGAGCAGTTTTTCCATAGTTCCAGAGATTTTTTCTGTAGTTTAAGTCGCAAGATACTGTAATTCCTTTTTTGTTAGCCGCTTCAATAGCTTCAAGGCAAACATCGGCTGCACCTTGCGAAACGGCCGGTGTAATTCCTGTCCAATGGAACCATGTAGCTCCTTCAAGAATTTCATCCCAGTTAAATTGTCCTTTTTTTACTTGTGAAAAAGCAGAATAAGCACGATCGTAAACCACTTTGCTTGCGCGGGCGACAGCTCCTGTTTCAAGGAAGTAAATCCCCAGTCGTTCTCCTTCAAAACGGATGAATGAAGTATCGATGTTATATTTTTTCAGGTCCATCATGCAGGCTCTTCCGAGGTCGTTTTTGGGGAGTGCAGTAACAAAGGCCGCATCAATCCCATAATTTGCCAATGAGGCCGCAACGTTTGCTTCTCCTCCTCCATAGCATAGATCAAATGAATTTGCTTGTGAAAATCTCAAATATCTTGGAGTAGATAATCTCAACATTATTTCTCCGAAACAAATAACTTTTGGTGCCATTTATTATAATTTTTATAGGTTTTGTTTTTATTTAAAATTCAAAATAATTTATTGCATTGTAATAGCAAATATCTTCTATTACATTTTTTAGTAGTTCTTGGTCATTGGGAATCATTCCGGTATCCACTTCTTTTCCAAGATGGTTGCATAGTATTCTGCGGAAATATTCATGTCTTGGATATGATAGGAAACTTCTTGAATCTGTTACCATTCCAACGAAGCGGGTTAGCAAGCCCAGTGCTGATAAATCTTTGAAATGTTTTTCCATTCCTGTTTTTTGATCTAAAAACCACCAAGCTGCTCCATATTGTATTTTTCCCGGGATTTTACCATCCTGAAAGTTTCCCAGCATAGTAATGAACATTTCATTATCACTGGGATTAAGATTATAGAGTATTGTTTTAGCAAGTTTGTCTTCTAAATTTAATTGGTCTAAAAATTTAGAAATTTTGATTGCATCCTGTGGATTGCCTATGGAATCAAATCCTGTATCAGGTCCCAGCTGTTTTAACATCAAAGTGTTATTGTTGCGTATAGCCCCGAGGTGAAATTGTTGTACCCAGCCTCTTTTATGATTCATTTTACATAATTCGAGCATTATAAAAGTTCGGTATCCTTCTGTTTCCTGCTCTGTTAATTGCTGTCCATTGCGTATTTTTTCAAATGCTTTTCCGGCTACATCCTGAAAACCTTCGATATAATACATTTTATCAAGCCCGTGATCTGAGGCCTTACAGCCTGCCTTATCAAAAAAGTCGTGGCGCAGATCTAATGCTGCAATTAAATCGTCAATGCTTTTAATTGTTTGACCCGAAACGTTTTCAAGTTTATTTATATATTCATTGAAAACTTCAATATTTTCTGTTTTGATAACATTGTCGGGTCTGAAGGTGGGTCTTATTTTAATATTAAAGTTTTTTAGTTCATGATGATATTTTAAATCATCAATAGGATCATCCGTAGTTCCCACGACTTCAACCTTCATTTTTTTTAGTAAGTTTTGTGTGCTGAAATCGTCTTGTTGAAGCATTTCACTGGCTTTGTTATAAATGTATTCTGCATTTTTCTCAGATAGCAGATCATAAATACCAAAGTATCTTGCTAATTCAAGATGAGTCCAGTGATGAAGAGGGTTCCCAATAGTATGTGGAACAGTTTCCGCCCACTTTTGAAATTTCTCACGAAAAGAAACGTCGCCTGTACAATAAACTTCATCCACACCGTTTGTTCGCATAGCTCTCCATTTGTAATGATCACCTTCGAGCCATATTTGCCCCAGATTTTCAAACTTAAGGTCTTCAGCTATCAATTTTGGTGATAAATGACAGTGAAAATCTACAATAGCTAAGTTCTCAGCGTAATTGTGGTAAAGTTTCTTTGCTGTTTTGCCTTCCAAGGCAAAATCCTGATGAATAAAATGTGCCATAACTAAAAATTGTCGTTAACGAACACGAAGATATGAAGGCTCGAAGATTTTTCCAAATAATTAAGGATAATTTATATGTTAAATTTTTTATTTTGCCTAAGTTGTCTATCTTAACTGATAGTATTACAATGGGATGTTAACTTTCACAGTGATTGCTTGAAAATTTTTAAAATAATAGCATTTAACTTTAGCGGATAAAAAAAAATGAAAAACAAATGTCAAAGAATTGTGTTTTTTGCGCAAACGTTTGTATTTTTGTTGAATTAAAGAGATATATTTACGATGAAGCGAGTTACCATAATTGATATTGCGACTGCCTTGGGTGTAACGCCATCGACTGTATCAAGAGCATTATCAGGGAGTTCGAGGGTTAGTGAAGAGACTCGTAGGAGGGTTCGTGAGATGGCTGAAAAGTTGGGTTATCAGCCTAATGTTGTTGCAGCTTCTTTGCGAAAGGGCAGGAGTGATACCATTGGCATGTTGGTTCCACGAATTAATCGTCATTTCTTTAGTCATGTTATCAGTGCAGTAGAGGAGGTATTAAATCCTGCAGGATTTAATTTGTTGATTGTTCAGAGTCATGAGAAACTTGAAAAGGAGATTCAGGCAATTGAGGTTTTCATTAAAAATCGTGTAGCCGGTATTATTATGTCTCATTCACTTGAAACTTTAAATTATGACCATATGATCAGGGCAACTCGTTTAGGTGTTCCTTTGGTTCAGTTTGACAGGGTTATTGATTTGGTTCCCGGTCCCAGAATTATCAATGATAATTTCACCGGTGGTCATATGGCTGTAAAGCATTTGATAAAAAGTGGCTATACTGCTATTGGTCATTTAACCGGATCTTTAAAGGTTAATGTTTATCATCAGCGATATATGGGTTACAAATATGCTTTGGACGATGCTTCTATTTCTTTTCGCGACGATTGGGTTTTTGAAAATTCAATTACTCAAGAAAGTGGTTATGAGAGTACTTTAGTTCTTTTGGAGAAGGGTGAGGTTGATGCAATTTTTTGTGCCGGTGATTATTCGGCAATTGGTGCTATTCAGGCTATAGAGTCTGTTAATCTTAAGGTTCCTGATGACATTGGAGTAATAGGTTTTGCTAATGAGCCTTTTGCAGGTTTGTTAACACCTAAGCTAACCTCTGTCGAACAAAATGCTTATGATATGGGTCATACTACAGCACAAGCATTAATAAATGCTATAAACAGCAAGCATTCATTTTCTCATGAGGAACTTATCCCTGTCAGGTTGCTTGTGAGAGCTTCCTCCATAAAAGGAGATATACAAAAATTTAATTAAAGTTATATACTAATAAATATAAGAGCTTTATGAGATTTTTTTTAAGCTTATCATTAATTTTTATTATTCTTTTTTCCTCTTGTGAAAAAAGAAAGTTAATATCTGAAATAGATTATGCTTGGTCAAAGACTTCTGTTAATGCTACTATTTTCAGAAAAAACTCTCTTGTATCAGATTCTCATTATCAGTATATTTCATATTATGACAGTTTAGGACAGGTTGTTTTGGGTAAACGACAGCATGGCAGTAACAAATGGGAATTACATACTACCGGATATAAAGGTAATGTTTGGGATGCACACAATATTATTAGTATCATGGTTGATGGTGAGGGTTTTTTGCATGTTGCTTGGGACCATCATGACGGGCCATTGAATTATGCACGTTCTATAGAGCCGGGCAGTTTGATCTTAGGTCCAAAAACTTCAATGATTGGAACTTTGGAAGATAATTTTGTATCCTACCCCGAATTTTATGCTTTACCTGATGGTGGGATGTATTTTGTATATCGTTATGGTGGCTCAGGCGATGGCAATATGGTTCTTAATAGATATTTTCCGGAGGAGAAAAAATGGTTGAGAATACAGGATAATTTAATTAGTGGGGGTGGAAAACGTAATGCATATTGGCAAATGGCTGTTGATAATGCAGGATATATTCATGTTTCATATGTGTGGAGAGATAGTTGGGATGTATCAACAAATCATAATCTTTGTTATGCGCGTTCAGTTGATGGTGGGCTTTCCTGGGTTTCTTCAAGCGGAAGTGAATTAGAAGTTCCTATAACTTATGAAGGTTCAGAAGTTATATTAGAGATTCCGATGAACAGTAATTTAATTAATCAAACGTCTATGACTACTGATTCAAATGGTAATCCGGCTCTTGCTAGTTATTGGACTGCTCCCGGCGATAGTGTTACTCAGTTTTTTGTGGTTTATCACAATGGGATGCAATGGCATGTTTCTCAGGCAACTGAACGTACTCTTCCTTTTTCATTGTCGGGAGGAGGTACCAGGCGCATACCCGTTAGTAGGCCACAATTACTATCCTTATCAAATAATGAAGAAAACCGTTTTTATTTAATTTACAGGGATGCCGAAGAGGATAATCATGTAGTAATAGCTTCTGCTAATACCGCTTCGCAAATGCAGTGGAAAAGGTGGGTAGTTGGTGAATTGGAATTGGGACAATGGGAGCCATCTTTTGATACTGAATTATGGCGTCATCGCGGTATTCTCAGTCTTTTTGTTCAAAAAGTTGGTCAGGGAGAAGGTAATGAACGTTACGAGGATATAGAGCCACAAGCTGTTAAAGTGTTTCAGCTTTCATCAGACGAATTAAATCGTTATATAGGTCTGAATTAAATACTTGCTTAATGAAATGGATTGTAGTATTTTATATACTTAAGAAAACAAGGAAGAATATTTATATAAGTTTATGTTTAATAATTAAAAATAGAAAATTATGAAATGGGAATTAAGGCATGCCGCACATCCGGCTGATGTGAAAAATTATGACACAGAAAAACTACGCAAAGAATTTTTAATTGAGGATCTTTTTGTTTCCGGGGAAGTTAAAATGGTTTATTCAATGTATGATCGTCTTATTGTTGGAGGAGCCATGCCTGATACTAAGGGTCTTAAAATTGAGCCTTTTGATGAATTAAAGGCCGACTATTTTTTAGAGCGTCGTGAGCTTGGTATCATCAATGTTGGTGGTCCTGCTATTGTTAAGGCTGATAATGAAGAGTATAAGCTTGCTTATAAGGAAGCACTTTATTTGGGTCAGGGTAATAAAGAGATAACAGTTATTTCGGAAGATAAGTCTAAGCCTGCAAAATTATATATGAACTCTGCTCCTGCGCATAAGAAGTTTCCCAACAAAATAGTAACCTTGGCTGACGCTGATGTGGCTGTATTAGGAAGTCTTGAGGCTTCAAACCATCGTCAGATAAATAAGCTTTTGGTTAATAGTGTTGTAGAAACCTGTCAGTTACAAATGGGTATGACCGAATTAAAGCCCGGTAGTGTATGGAATACCATGCCTGTTCATACTCACAATCGCAGGATGGAGGCATATTTTTATTTTGAAGTTCCTGAAGATCAGGTAGTATGTCATTTTATGGGACAAACTGATGAGACTCGTCATATTTGGATGAAAAATGAGCAGGCTGTTATTTCACCGGCTTGGAGTATTCATAGTGGTGCCGGAACTTCCAATTATGTGTTTATTTGGGGTATGGCCGGTGAGAATCTTGATTATGGCGATATGGATGTATGCGCACCTATTGATATGAAATAATATGGCGCTTAATTATTGGATAAAATATGATGATGCTGTTGTTACTAAGGTAGCAGAGGGCATAGAACGTCGTATTATAAATACCGGTAATTTAATGTTGGTGGTGGTCGATTTTTATGACGGCCCCACCACTTCTCCCGATCCTTTTCATCATCATGTTCACGAGCAGGTTTCTTTTGTGGCAGAAGGCGAATTGTTGCTTTTCGCCGGAGATGAAAAGCCGGTACACTTGAAAAAGGGAGATATGTTTGCGATGAAGTCTGATTTGCCTCACACTATACAGAGGTTAACAAAGCATGTTCGTCTTATTGACTGTTTCACACCATTACGTGAAGATTATATTTAACTATACAAACAATTACAACGATGATTAAACAATTATTTGATTTATCGGGGAAAGTAGCCCTGGTAACCGGTGGTACCCATGGTATTGGGATGGCTATTGGTAAAATTCTTGGAAAAGCAGGAGCAAAAGTTTGCGTGAATGATATTTCGCAAGAGAAACTTGATGCCTGTGTTAAGGAATATTCCAAAGATGGTATTGATGTATATACTCTTGTTTTTGATGTTACAAATGAGGCTGATGTTGATAAAGGAATTTCTGAAATTGAAAAAAATGTAGGTGATATTGACATTTTAGTTAATAATGCCGGCATTATTAAGCGTATTCCCATATTAGATATGCCTGTAGCTGAATATAAGGAGGTTATTGATGTTGACTTGGTTGCTCCTTTTATTGTTTCAAAGAGGGTAGCTCCAAAGATGATTGAAAAAAGGAGCGGAAAGATTATCAATATGTGTTCTATGATGAGTGTTTATGGTCGTAATTCTGTATCGGCTTATGCTTCTGCTAAGGGAGGATTAAAGTTGTTAACAGCAAATATGACTTGTGAATGGGCAAAATACAATATTCAGGTAAATGGTATTGGACCCGGCTATATTGCTACAGCACAAACAGCTCCAATTCGTGAGGGTGGGCATCCTTTTAATGATTTGGTAATGACACGTACACCTGCCGGTAGATGGGGCGAGCCTGAGGACGTTGGTAATGCGGCTCTTTTTCTGGCTTCAAAAGCAAGTGATTTTGTTAATGGCCATGTATTGTATGTTGATGGAGGAATATTAGCTAATTTTGGCTATGTAAAGGGCGAGAATGATATTTAAATAATTATTAAATTCATTTAAAACTACATTGTTATGAAATATTTCAATTATTCCTTATTAAGTTTTTTATTAGTAATATTTTTTTCTTGTAAACCATCTGAAGATCTTTCTTTTAAGGTGAGTAATCCGTTTAATGAACCGGTGTCCGGGAAAGCAATAGTTTTATCGCGTGACATAGTTGAGGAATATATTAAAGAAGAATCATCATCTCTTTATGATGTATTAGTAACTGATATGAATGGAGAGGTTTTAGTTTCTCAAACTGATGATTTAGATGGTGATGGTAATTGGGATGAATTAGTATTTATTGCTGATTTTGACCAAAATGAAACTAAGCAGTTTTATTTTAAAGCGATAGATCCTGATGAATTACCCGAATTTACAAAAATGACCGCAATCCGGTTTTCACGTGTAAATCCTCCTTATGAGTCGGCAAATAATGATTTACGTTTAAAATCAACCGACAGCCCTACTATTTCTGCTGTTTTTCAAATGGAAGGGCCTGCTTGGGAAAATGATATAGTCGGATTTAGAAATTATTATGATGCACGTAATGGGATTGATATTTTTGGCAAAAGAACCAGTGAAATGGCTTTGCATA
>CAZODA010000042.1:0-27266 GCA_964578485.1 uncultured Alkalitalea sp.
GAGTTTAGGGTTTTGAGTTTAGGGTTTTGAGTTTAGGGTTTTGAGTTTAGGGTTTAGAGTTTTGGGTTTTGAGTTTTGGGTTTTGAGTTTAGGGTTTTGAGTTTAGGGTTTTGAGTTTAGGGTTTTGAGTTTAGGGTTTAGAGTTTTGGGTTTTGAGTTTTGGGTTTTGAGTTTAGGGTTTTGAGTTTAGGGTTTTGAGTTTAGGGTTTTGAGTTTAGGGTTTAGAGTTTTGGGTTTTGAGTTTTGGGTTTTGAGTTTAGGGTTTTGAGTTTAGGGTTTAATTATGAATTATAAATCATTAATTATGAGTTGATTAGCAGATTAGTTGATGTGATAATTAGCAGATTTATAAGGTAAAACCCCCATATACAATAGCTCCCGCCTTGCGTCGGGATTTCGCTTCGCTCAAAAACCTAACGGAATGCAAGATAATTATGCTATTACAGGTTTTATCGAGCGTTCCATTCCTACGGAATGGCCTTTTTACATATCATTTCTTTTTACCATGTCCACCATTCCTACCGGATGGTTTTTAATTTACAGAACAGCTCGATTTACCGCAATCCGTAGGATTGCAACGCTCGGTAGGAAATATGTCATCTCTCCCCCACCCACATTCCGTCAGGAATGTGACCTTTTTCTATTTACTTAAAAATTATCAAATTTAAAACTACAACGTGGTGAAATTATTATAGCAAACAAATCACCATCAGCCAGTTATAACCACGAAAGGATGGAGTTATTATATTTAATCATTTCTGATATTAAACAGCTACAGTGTAAATCATTGAACACGAAACACGAAACCCAAAACACGAAACTCAAAACACGAAACCCATATTATTTTTTATCCAAGCTACGGTCTGATTTTGATTCTCCACTTTGTGGCGGTCGGGCCAAATTATCTCTCATAGCCGTATCGGCTTCAATATTTTTATACCTCACATAATCCATAATACCGAGATTGCCACTTCTAAATGCATCAGCTATAGCTTTTGGGATTTCAGCTTCTGCCAATATCACTTTTGCGCGTGCTTCTTGTGCTTTGGCTTTCATTTCCTGCTCTTCTGCAACTGCCATGGCACGACGCTCTTCAGCCTTCGCCTGGGCAATATTTTTATCTGCTTCTGCTTGATCCATTTGAAGCTCTGCTCCAATATTTTTTCCTATGTCTATATCAGCAATGTCAATAGACAAAATCTCAAATGCTGTACCTGCATCCAGGCCTTTTGCCAAAACAACTTTTGAAATAGAATCGGGTGTTTCCAGAACTGCCTTATGAGAACTGGATGATCCTATTGATGATACAATGCCCTCACCAACACGGGCAAGTACTGTTTCTTCGCCGGCACCTCCAACAAGCTGTTTAATATTTGCACGCACTGTAACTCGTGCTTTTGTAATTAACTGAATTCCGTCTTTTGCAACAGCAGCTACCGGCGGTGTATCAATAACTTTTGGATTTACTGACATTTGCACTGCTTCAAAAACATCACGGCCGGCCAAATCAATGGCTGTGGCCATTCTAAAGGTTAAATCAATGTTGGCCTTTGAAGCCGAAACAAGCGCATGAACAACCTTTTCGATATGTCCTCCGGCGAGGAAATGTGCCTCCAGCTCATCTCTTTTAATAAAGTGAAGACCAGCCTTATGAGCTTCAATCATAGCTCTAACTATAACAGCGGGTGGAACTTTACGAATACGCATAAGCATAAGTTGCAACAATGAAATGCGTACACCGGTAACCAATGCTGAGAACCATAAAATTACCGGCACATAGTAAAGTATGAGAAAAAATAAAACAAATAAAACCGCTATCAATCCTAACGTTCCAATTTCCATAATCTTTAGTTTATAGGTTTAACAATTACATAAGTTTTAAAAACCTTGACAACTTCTATTTCAGTACCGGGATCAACAAATTGACCGGGGTAGCGAGCTTCAACATCTTCGTTATTTATTCTTGCTTTTCCTACCGGATTTAAGCGACTAACAGTAATACCTTTATCTCCCGGCTTTATATTATCTTCTGTTACTGTTTCAACATTACCACTAATCTCAGTTTTTAACATAAACCTTCGCCAAGTTTTCCAACGAAGTGCCATTCCCAAAACAACAAGGGTTGCCAACATAGTAATAACCAGCACCCAGTTACCTGTTACAGCACCATGCGTGGAATAAGCTGTATAAACTCCGGCTACTGTCATTATTATTCCTCCTATCCCGGAAATTGTCATTCCTGGAAAAACAAAAAACTCCAGTATAAGCAAAAGCAAACCGGTAGCAATGAGCAAAATAACAACAATCATATTTTTATATTAAAAAATACTTACTTCCAAATCTTGTTCTAAAAGAAGTTGCTTCATTTTCTTTAGTTCCTCTTCTATTCCCTTTTTAATTTCACAATAGCCATTAAAATGAGTTATAATGGCACATTGTTCAGCTTGTTCCATATTATGTTTGCATACAAGCTGCAAACATTCAATAACATGTTCAAAAGTATTTATATCATCATTATGAAGTATCAATACCTTTTCTTCTAAATGAGGGTATCTTGACTTTTCCTTTTCACTTTCCTTATCAAAAGGTACCATATAAAAAATTTTTATTTCAAAGTAAATAAAATATCTGATTAAAATGCATTTTACTCTTGCTTTTTATTCCAGCTCCTTGGCTTTTTGAATATTAATAGGCTGCCCATTAATAAAAGCAACAATAAATGCTCCACTAAATCCTGCTTCACGTATTTTATTAACCATAGCGGCAGCATCTTCATATTTTCTCCAGCTTCCGCTATAATATTTTGTAAGTCCACTTTCAGGTATAAATTCACTTGTTATATCAGGAATTTTTGAAAAAACAGCTGCATCCGGTTTATTTCTATAAACTCCTATCTGGATTTTATATTCCGGTTTTGTCATATCTTTCAAGCTATCGGCATATACATTTTCATCATTTTCTGAAATAATGCCGGGAGCAGCAAAAGCATCGGCAACTACTTGCCCGGATTGTTCCTTGGCATTTAATAAGGCAGCTTCTTTATCAGAAGGCACAATTCTATCATTTTGTAGAGATTGATTTGATGAAGACATATAACCTTCAGAGCCCCAAAACCGACTTTCGGTATCGTCCACAAAAGATTCTTCAATCGGGACACCGGCCATTAACATAAGAAAAGATTCTTCCATCATATCCACTCCGGCACGTTTCAATGCCAAAAGTCGTTCAATACGTTCAGGATTATAGCTTGTAAGAGTTTTTAATTCAACTTCTGCCTCAGAAAAATTACTAACAACCTGATCTAACATTCTTTCACTACCGGTATTTTTGCTTGTTGCTCCTATTTCTTGTGCTTTTGGATAATAAATTAAAAATTTTTGATCAAGGGCCTGCTCGTACAACTCTAAAGAGCGATGTTTTAACTCTTTTGACTGCTCCAACAATTTTTTAACTTTATTGTCGATTTCATCTTCTTTCTCATCTTTGTTTGAAAGATGATGGCGCAATCCCAAATCAATTTCTGTCATATTATGAGTACTTTCAAGCAATCTCGCCGATTCCAGAGATAAGCTGTTTGCCCACACATATAGAGAATCTGATCTAAACAATTCTATTTGTTCGTTATTATCGAATAATTCGCTATACATTTTACCAAGATATTCCTGTCGCATTGAAAAGTCTTCATCCGAATAAAAAGTAAATTCACTTTTATTTAGCTGATCCAACATTTCAGCACTGATACTTTTAACTTCCGATGAAGGTCGTTTTGATGAAGGTGGCAGATACTCACCTTTTTGCATTAAAAGTAATATTTTCTCTATCTCTCTTATCCTCGACAATCGATAATATCCATTAATTTCATCGTCGAGACTATAAACCTTTTGCTCCATTGTCACAATCTCTTCGCTTAACTGTTTCAGCTCTTGCTTATTATAACTTGAAGCGTACCTGTCTCTAAGATTAATGAGTCGCCCTTCAAGGCTGTCTCTCATAAACTCTATTTGGTATCCTTGTGTAAAATACTCTAAAGCTTCACTACAAACAAAATCTTCGAAATTTTGATATAGCAAAGTATCATTAACATAGAAATTAAAGCTAACAACATCTTTATCCTCCGCGTAGGCTGTTCCGCTATCTTCTTCGTCATAGATATTAAAATATTCCATTACTGCCTGTTCTGAAATCGGAAGGTTGGCAATTGTTTTTATCTGATTTATATCTTCAGTAAAATGACGTATAACACTGCTATCCCATACAATTTCAACAACTACAGTCAAACTATCAGGAAGCCCACGGTTTGTAGTAAACCATGCCTTTCCTGAATAACTATCAGGCACAAGAAGAAAATCATCATCCGCTGAATTGAAGGGAGGACCCAAGTTTGAAGGCTCTGAGTAGCTTCCTGTTTCAGGATCATAAAATGACTGATAAATATCAAAACCTCCTAAACCTCCGGGGCGATCGGAACTAAAATACAAGGTTGTACCATCAATAAGTAAGAAAGGATATAAATCATTATAATTACTACTAATTGGAGATGGTAAAGGTTCGGGCTCTGTCCAAGAATCAATTAAACGAATTATTTTATATAAATCATAGTCTTTAGAATTTCCTTTTATAGGGAAAAACACCTCATCCCCCTTTTCAGTACGGAAAATAATTTGATCTTGCTCCACCCCCATTCTAAAAAACACTCCTGCCTTCATAAGTTCACCGGCATCGTCGGAAAGGTTATAATAAGATAAGATGTCAGATTTTAAAACAGTATCTTTTTTAAGGATGGTTAAAGAGAAGTGTTTATTTATAAGTTCAGCTCCTGATATACATTCATCTATATACCTCCTTACTTCATGAGTCAGCTCTTCTTTATCGCTACCTTTATACAAAGATAAAAAGCGCTCATAATGTTTTATGGCTGCTTCCATCTCATAAGACTTTTGCAAAAGTCTGCCAAGATAAAAATGGACTTTTGGTGAAGGGGCTCTATTAGCAGCAAACTGAAGCCTTTTAATAGCTTCACTATATTCCTGATATGAATAATACAATGAAACGCCATAATAATAATTGTAATTATGATTGCGGTCATTCCCTTTAAGGAGCTTTTTGTACATTTCTGCTGCTTCAGTATATTCTTCTTTCTCAAATAATTGTAAAGCCTCAGAAGCCGACACTCCGGCCTGTTGTGAAAATATTTGAGCAGGTATAAATAACAAACTCAAAATTAAGTATATGAGTGATATCCTTCCCATATCAATTTTTTATAATTAAAATTCTGTTTCAAAATTAATGAAAGCAAGTGAAAAAATATAAATAAGTAATTATGAATTACCAACAATAAACAATTCATTTGTTAAAACTGTTATAAAAACAAAAAACTATGACACATCTTAAAGAAGGTTCCAAAGCTCCGGCTTTTAATGGAATTGATCAAACAGGAGAGCTTATTTCTCTAAGTAATTTTAAAGGTAAAAAAATAGTGCTTTATTTTTATCCAAAGGATGATACACCCGGATGTACTGCAGAAGCATGTAATCTGAATGACAATTATGATTCTTTTCGGGCCTTAGGCTATGAAATTATTGGTGTAAGTCCTGATGATCTGGACTCTCATCAAAAATTCATCAAAAAACATCAGTTACAATTTCATCTAATAGCCGACACAGAAAAGGAAATACTAAATACTTACGGTGTATGGGGCGAAAAGAAAATGTACGGTCGAAGCTATATGGGCGTACATCGCACAACTTTTATCATTGATGAAAATGGTATAATAGAAAAGATTATTTCAAAGGTAGATACAAAAAACCATGCAGATCAAATTCTTAAAAGTTGAGCTGAGCTGTTTAAATATTCTATAATTTTCCCTTAACATTAAACTTAGGGAAGGAGAAAAAAATTAATTGCAACTGAGAGTAAATTAATCCGACATTGTTGATATTTTTTCCTTATCTTCACAATTCAAAATAAGGTTAAATTTAAATCAAAATGTCAGAAAAAAAAGAAAACAAAGTAAACCAGGAAAGACTGAAGGCTCTTCAGTTAACCATGGATAAAATAGAAAAATCATACGGAAAAGGAACTATTATGCGTATGGGCGATGCTGTTATTGAAAGTGTCCCTGTAATTCCATCCGGTTCAATTTCCCTTGACCTTGCCTTAGGAGTAGGTGGATACCCAAAAGGAAGAGTTGTTGAAATTTTTGGTCCCGAATCATCCGGTAAAACAACTCTGGCCATCCATGCTATTGCGGAAGTACAAAAGATGGGTGGTATAGCGGCCTTTATTGACGCTGAACATGCTTTTGACCGTTTCTATGCTGAAAAACTTGGAGTCAATATTGCCGATTTGTTAATTTCACAGCCCGACAATGGAGAACAGGCACTTGAAATTTCCGATCAATTGATTCGTTCATCAGCTGTAGATCTTGTGGTAATTGATTCAGTAGCTGCTTTAACACCTAAAGCTGAAATTGAAGGAGAAATGGGTGAAAATAAATTAGGCCTGCAAGCGCGATTAATGTCACAAGCACTTCGTAAGCTGACTTCCAATATTAGCAAAACCAATACATGCTGTATTTTTATTAATCAGTTGCGCGAAAAAATTGGTGTTATGTTTGGAAATCCGGAAACCACCACAGGAGGTAATGCCCTTAAATTCTACTCCTCCATACGACTTGACATCAGGCGGATGTCACAAATTAAAACAGGCGATGAAGTTGTTGGAAATCAGACTCGCGTAAGGGTTGTAAAAAACAAAATTGCACCTCCTTTCCGTAAAGCTGAATTTGATATTATGTATGGTGAAGGAATCTCCAAAACAGGTGAAATTATCGACCTCGGCGTTGATCTCAATATAATTGGCAAAAGTGGCAGTTGGTTTAGTTATGGCGACACCAAGCTTGGACAAGGTCGCGAAACTGTAAAAGACCTCATCAGGGACAATCCTGAATTAGCTGAAGAATTAGAAAACAAAATTGTTGAAGCTTTACAAAAAAACGAAAAATAAAGATATAAGTTAAGCTTAATATCTATTCAATGTTAGTTGAAATTGGAAAATTAAATACGCTAAAAATTTTGCGTAACACATCGGTTGGAGTTTATTTGGACGGTGGAGTTCTTGGTGACATTTTACTTCCTAAACGGTATGTTCCTGATAATGCTGAAGTTGATGACGAGATAAATGTTTTTATTTATCTCGATTCGGAAGATCGCTTAATTGCAACAACCGAAACTCCCCTTGCCATGGTTGGCGATTTTGCATACTTAAAGGTAATAACCTTAAGTCGTTTTGGAGCTTTTATGGACTGGGGCCTTATGAAAGATCTTTTAGTCCCATTTAGAGAGCAAAACGAAAAAATGGAAAAAGATAAATTCTATGTTGTCTATGTTTATCTTGATGATAAAAGTAACAGAATAGTAGCATCTTCGAAAATCCATAAATTTCTTGACAATATTTCTCCGGACTACACTCAGGGTGAAGAAGTAGAATTATTGATTGCAGAGAAAAATGATATTGGATACCAAGCAATAATTAACAATACTCATACGGGTATGCTCTATCACAATCAAATCTTCAAAGCAATAGAAATTGGAGATAGCATAAGCGGATATATTAATAAGGTTCGTGAGGATGATAAAATAGACCTGCTTCTTGAAAAGCCCGGCTACAGCAAAATTGATGAACTATCGACTAAAATCTATGATATTCTTAAAGAAAACCAAGGCTATCTTGCTGTTAGCGACAAGTCATCTCCTGATGAAATTTCTTCACTTTTTCAAATGAGCAAAAAAAAATTCAAAATCGCCATAGGTAATCTTTACAAAAACAAGCTTATCAATATTGAAGAAGGCGGAATAAGAATTTTATAATTTTTCAGTTAACTTTTAGGCTTTCATTAGTTATCAAATTATATGATATATGCATAATTTACGGATCATTTTTATGGGTACTCCCATTTTTGCATCCTATAGTTTAGAACAACTTCACAAGTCAGGGGCCAACATAGTTGCTGTAATAACTGCACCCGACAGGCCTGCAGGCAGGGGACGCAAACTTAACAGTTCAAATGTTAAACAAACTGCCTTGGACCTTAATATTCCAATATTACAACCTGTAAACTTAAAAGATCCGGATTTCCTCAAAGATCTGAAAGCCCTGAATGCCGACCTTCAAATAGTAGTAGCATTTCGGATGTTACCGGAAGAAGTATGGGCAATGCCAACGAAAGGTACTTTTAATGTACATGCTTCACTACTACCCCAATATCGTGGTGCAGCACCAATCAATTGGGCTATAATAAATGGTGAAACAATGACCGGTGTAAGCACATTTTTTTTAGATCATAAAATTGATACAGGGCATATTGTTTTACAAAAATCCCTTTCTATTCATAAAGAAGACACAGCAGGTAGCCTTCATGACAAACTAATGGAGCTGGGTGCTTCTGCAATGCTTGAAACTGTAAATTTAATTGCGAATGATAAAGTCAAGCTTATTCCACAAACAAAATTAAGCTTAGATAAAGAATTAAAGAGTGCTCCGAAAATCTTTAAAGCTGATTGCAGAATTAATTGGGAAAAATCAATTATGCAGGTTCACAACAAAATACGTGGGTTAAGCCCTTATCCCGGTAGCTTTACAGAAATGATATCCCCAAATAATGAAGCCATAAGTTTAAAAATATATAAAAGCAAGACGCTTATCACCAACGACTTAAGTCCGGGCGAAACCAAGAGCGACGGAAAAACCTTTATTCATGTCGGCACTCTCAATGGTGACTTGGAATTATGTGAAATACAATTGGCAGGTAAAAAAAGAATGAAAACATCAGACTTTCTTAAAGGATTCAAGTGGGAAAAAGGCATCCATTTCAAATAAAAATACTTGTAATTTATGGCTTAATATTTATATTTGTGGATATTGTAATATTTGATTCAATATTACGATAAGCTTGTTATATCAATCTCTTATTCAAAAATAATCACTTACGGAAACTCAAAAGTCTATGGTCAGACGTATTATTCTTAAAAAAACACTGTTTTTCCTCCTAATGGCATTTCATATTTCAGCTCTATGGGCACAAAACAGATATACACGTGAACAATATATAAATAAGTATAAAGACTGGGCAGTTGAAGATATGAAAAAGTCGGGGGTTCCTGCTTCTATCAAGCTTGCGCAGGGCATTTTGGAGTCGAATAGCGGAAACAGTCAGCTGGCAATAGAAGCAAATAATCATTTTGGGATAAAATGCCATACCAACTGGGACGGCGAAAGGGTTTTTCATCATGATGATGCACGCAATGAGTGTTTCAGAAAATATAAAAATGCACTTGAATCATTTGAAGACCATTCTTTATTCCTTACATCACGCGACAGGTACGCCACTCTTTTTGATTTAGAAACCACAGATTATAAGGGATGGGCCCACGGCCTAAGTAAAGCAGGTTATGCTACCAACCCAAATTATGCCCAAATTCTTATCAGAATTATTGAAGAAAATGAATTATATCTTTTAGATCAGGATATTTCATCTACTTCAAAACATTATGCGCGACGTAAAGATAAAAGCAGCTTAGTCATTGATCCATACAGCAAGCGGATAACAGAATATAACAATGGAGTCAGATATGTAAGATTACAGCCGGGTGACACTTTTGAAGAACTCTCACATATGTTTAAGCTAAAAAGCTGGGAGCTTCCAAATTATAATGATTTAAAGCCCAATGCCGATATAAGTCAATATAGTATTTTATATATTGAAAATAAGAGGCGCAATGCTCACCCTGATTTTAAAACACATATTGTTGCTGAAGGTGAAAGTTTACATGATATTAGTCAGCAATACGGTGTAAGGCTTAACAGGCTTTATTACTTCAACAATTTAAGAGGTGGTGAAGAGCCAAGACCCGGTGATCGTATTAATTTACGGAGCAGGCAGCGCTAATAAAATATCACCATATTTTGTAACAGTTCAATGAGTACATTTAAAGTCCGATTATTAAGAATAAAATATAAAAATGGAAACTATCAGTCTTCGCATTAAGAAATATAATACCTTAGAGGAGTTAAGCTCTAAAGAGCAAGAATTAGTTCAAGCAGCTTTAGATGCTGCCCAAAAAGCTTATGCCCCCTACTCAAACTTTAAAGTTGGAGCTGCTGTCTTGTTAAACAATAATGAAATAATTTCGGGCTGTAATCAGGAGAATGCTGCCACCCCATCAGGAATATGTGCCGAACGCGTTGCCCTTAATTATGCCGGTGCAAAATATCCCAAAAGTAAGGTACTTAACATGGCCATTATTGCATTAAAAAATGGGAAGATTACATCTAAGGCTGTTTCTCCATGTGGTGCTTGCCGACAAGTTATCTTAGAATCGAGCTATCGAAGTGGGAGTCCTTTTCCAATAATTCTTGCAGGACAACAACAAATCATCAAAGTCATAAGTTCGGATGAATTACTACCTCTATTTTTTGGTCCCGGCTGTTTAGACTAATTTTTCTTTATCTTCAATTTCTTCCAATACTTTTGCTACTTCTTCTTCAGTTTGCAAAAGTTTTTTACGACAATAACGAATTAAAAAAGAAACCCTTTCTACTTGTCCTGAAAGCATATCAACATCCAACTCTTCATTTTCCATCTTTTTTAGGATTTCTTCTATTTCAGCAATCGCATCTTTATATAATAATTTTTCCTGACTCATGAGTAAAACAAAAATTTATGATTAGAAAAATCTACACATTTAAATTGAAGGGCATAAAAAACAATAATATTTGATCGTTTTTTATCTCAATTTAAATTAAAGGATTCTGAAGGGATAGTAAATTTTACAGTAGTACCTTTTCCAATTTCACTTTCAATTTCAATATCACCTTTATTTATTTCAACAAATTCTTTACACAGTATAAGGCCTAAACCGGTTCCCTTCTCATTAAAAGTTCCAACTGTTGACCCATTATAATCTATTTTAAATAAATTATCCAATTGAGTTTTCTCCATCCCAACTCCTTGGTCGGCCACTTCTATTTCTATCATTCCATCATTTCTTTTTTGCCCATAAACTTGAATTATACTACCAACCTTGGAGAATTTTATTGAATTATTGATCAGATTTCGCAAAACAGCAGAAAAAAGATTAGTATCAGCAAAAGCCATAAGTTCATCTTCCATTCTTACAGAAATAACAATATCCTTTTCCTGCGCCGACAAACGCAATAAATTAACAACATTTTCTGTAGTAATGTTAATATCAAGCTTTTCAGGTCGATATTCGGTTGTACCTAATTGCGTCCTCGACCATTGCAAAAGATTATCAACAAGGGTATATAATCGAGTTGTGGATTGATGTACCATCTTACTGTAATCCAAAACCTGTTCAGTATTTAAACTGTCAGATTGAAGCATAAGCATTTCAGAAATACCTACTAAGGAATTAAAAGGGCTTTTTAAATCGTGTGCAATAATGGAGAAAAATCTATCTTTTGATTCATTTTGTTTTTCTAAATTCTTGATAACAAGATCTGCCTCACAGCATTTTTTACACTTATTGAATAAGAAATAAGAAATAACAATTATAACAGCTGCCAGAAACAAAGCTGAAATAAGAAAAATATTTTCAGAGATTACAAGAAAATTAATATTAAATAATTTCTTGAAAACAATAGGATCTGATGCACATAATTGCTTAGACAAATCCAGAGACGAGAAAACAATATCAGAAACAATCTCCGACATAATAAAAAATTTATATTTTTAATCCTGAAATCAAATTACAATAGCTTTCAATTTCTTAAAACTGCTTATTATCAAATAAGATATATTTGTTCTGCCACAGTATTACAAAACTTCAGATTTAAATTAAGCTTTAAGTAGTTATAAAACTAAGCTTTCCTTAATAAAAAGGCCAACTGAAGCATGCTCTTTCTACAGGATGAATTTACAAAATAATTTTATAAATTATAATTTATCCAAATAAAGAATTATTCTATTTTCACTTTGTCCTAACTATCAGCCTTCGACAAATAGTTTTTACCAAATATATTCAAAGTAATAATTTATCTTCATTGCTTTATTAATGATTTCTCTCCCCTTTATCCTCAACTACACTTTTAATTTCTCCTTTATATAATATAGTAGTCAAAACATCACCCACTTGAACCATTTCTCTATTTTTTACTACTTTATTATTACTACGTGTAATTGAAAAACCTTTTTTGAGAATCTGGTCGGGGTCAAATAGTTTATTACTTTTTTCAAGATATTCCAATTTCCTTTTTTGTGAGGATAAAGTCCGTTCAAATTGAAGCGGCAGCATATTTTGTAAGTTGTCAATTTCCTGTATTTTACCTTTCATCATTCGCTTAACCGAATGATGAATCTGTTTTAAAGCCACACTAAAATAGAGCTTTTGTGCTTCAATAGTAGTTTTAATAACAGATGGGAGTCTTTCAGAAAACCTGGTAAGCCTGTATTGTTTATCAATAAGCCCTGAATTAAGCTTCGACTTTAATTTATAAGTAATACCATCAAATTTTTGGTGATGCTGATCAAGATATTTTTTAACTGTAAGTTGCATTTTTAATGAATAATCATTAATCCTTTCAAGAAAGCCGGCTGCACCTGAAATTAAAAATTCTGCAACTGCCGTTGGTGTTTTTAAATTTGTATGGGCTACTATATCCGCCACTGTAAGATCTCTTTCATGCCCAATTCCTGTGATGACAGGAATTGGAAATTGAGCTATATTATTGGCTAACAAATAATCATCAAAACACAATAAATCCAATGATGCCCCACCTCCTCTTATTATAACAACAACATCAAATAAAGATATATTTTCATAAATCAGTTCCAAAGATTTTATTAAAGATGCAGCAGCATGGTCTCCTTGCATAATCGATGGGAATAATCGACTATAAAAAACTATTCCATATGAATTATTCTTTAATTGATGTATAAAATCTTCATATCCTGCTGCAGTAGGAGAGGAAATGATGGCAATATTTTGGGCTGCAAGAGGTAGTTCCAATTCTTTATTCATATCAATAACGCCATCGTCTTCGAGGCGTTTGATTACTTCGCGCCGTTTTTGCTCAATATCACCAAGTGTATAGGCAGGGTCAATATCTTGAATTATTAAACTAAAGCCATATAGCTCTTGAAATTCAAGTTTTGCTTTTATCAATATTTTTATGCCTTTGGAAAATGCTCTACCGGTATTTGACTCAAAAAAAGGTTTTAGCATACGATAGGTATAGCTCCATATAATAGCTCTCATCCTTGCTATAACTTGTTTTCCACTTTCATCTTTTTCAACAAGATCGAGATAGCAATGGCCATTTTGATTTTCTTTCAAATCAGCTATTTCAGCTCTTACCCATATACTGCCATGGAAAGTACTTTGAATTACCTCTCTTACTTTTTGGTTTAATTCATATAGAGTTATGGCATTACCCGGCATATTATAAAAAGTTTAAGATTTTAAAGATGAAATATAAATGACATTAAATATAAAACAAAAAATACATAAAATTTCTTTATTGCGTCAAAGTTACACTCATCAATCCTATTATAACTTCATTGGCAAGAGTTTCAAGAGTAAGGGACTCAAGTTCCTTAGTTGCATCAAGTGGTAGGTCGAGCATTGTTGCCATTCCGCCATCAATATATATAGGATCGTTTGACATGCGCCTGCCAAGTTTGTCTGCATGGTATTTGCTTACTTCTCCGGTTTTGAGCCTTACTCGCCACGGACGCGGTTGGGGAGTATTAAATGCCCATCCATCTAAAAAAATATCCTGATCAAGCGGCAAAAAATTGTCCGGAAGAACCAAATCCAACACTTCTTCTGTATCATCCTTGTATTTGATTCGAATCCTACCATTAAGAATATGAGATTGCATATGATAGGTGGATCCTGCAACAAGGAAGTAGGCCTTGGAAGCCTTACCTTTCAGTGGTATTGTCGCCTGAGTTGGATAATTGTCCCAAAGCGTGGTAAATATGATATTGTCATCATCACTTCCCCCGGGAGTGGCAAATAGTATTCCCTGAGGCATAACAAAGGTATTTGCATTCTTTCCGGCTACACTCCTGATTCCGCTATCGTCTATGTTAGATAGGTCCATAGGGTGACACCATTGTCCCATTCCCTGTGTCGGAACTTGAAGTGTTGTATATTCATGGCGTGGACTTAGATATTTTCCGTATTCAAAGATATCACCTACTTTGTCATTGAAAGATGCGCTCATATCCACTGTTCTATAATCAATTGTTGAAGAATTTGCAATATTCCAATTGATAATATCAAAAGTATAGCCGCTACTCCCCGACTTTATTTCTATTCTATTGGTCCCGAGTGTAGCAAGTGGTGAAGTAAAAGAATAATCCCGGCTTCCGTATGCAACAATATTAATCTTAGTATCTGTATCTTTTCCATTTAGAAAAAGATAGCCTGAAATATTCTTGTCAGTATTATTAACGATTGTAAATCGAAGGTCATCGGCATCCTGCTCATTTATGACATCTACCGGTTTTACTATTTGAATATCGATGGGAAGCCAATACTTCATCTTTCCATCCACAACTTTAACGAACAAAGTCCGGTGACCTTCATGCCCTGAAACCTTACCGCTGAGCATGCCCTTTCTAAATCTTGGTTGTGAGATCACGCCCTGTGGATCGTAAATATCACCGGATTTATATGGCAGTTCCAGCATAATATTACTCCCATTAGCGACTACTGCGGATATATTTTTTTGACTGACCCTTTCGCCTTCCCATTCAATTATAATTTCATATCTCAATGCCTTACCGGCGTCAATACAAATTTTAGGTAGGGATATTGCATCTTCGATAAGCTCGTATGAAGTATCATGGCCATTAACCTTAAGAGATTTTACATTATTCATGAAGGCATTTATTTCCATCAAAAGCCGAATATTTTTTCTAAGCAGCTTTGGCTCTATGATATAGGTATCAATATGACCATTACGACGGAAGGAATAAGCCATGTTGCGGGTTTCTAATTCTGCAAAATCCCAATCACTCGGGAATCCGGGACGTATTATCAGCTTATCGTTCAAAAGATCAGGTATAATACCATACATTCCTTGCACAATGGCGCGTGTACCCATGGCAACCGGATCAGCAAAATCACGATAATGTTCTCCACGCGCGGCATCATAGAAAGAAACCTGAGTTATGTTTCCCGGTCCCGACCCAAGATACATAGCATCCAAAACCGTCCCTTTGAACATTTTAAATGCTTCATCACAGCGACCACTTTGCCAATAAGCAAGAGCTGTATGTGCAATCTCCGCGAAAGCTACGTTATTTATAGACCACATGTAGGGCTGCCAATTAGTTGTGGCAATTACATAATTACTTGTATCGTAAAGGCCCTTAGCCAGAACAGGAATGTGCGGAAGTTCCGTATCCACGTATCTCATCGCCTGATAAGCTTTAAAAGTATCGTGAACATCAGAATCAATAGCATGATAAACCGACCATAAGGCTGCCTTATCATGCCTCATTTTGTATCCCATATTATCGACAAATTCTGCCCACCAACCTTTATCATCTATCCATAACTCCCTGTTAATGGCTGATAGTATAAGATTCGCTTCATCTTTATATGGAGTAGGATCTTCCCCTATTTTTTCAGCTATTTTAGCAGTCATTCTATTGGCACGATAATTATAGGCCGAAGAGTGGGTAACCTTCCCTCCGTTATATTGAAGTGCATCGGAAGCCCAGATACAGCAATAAGCATCATACAAACCATCATTATCAGGATCGTAAGTATTCTTTTCCCAAGTAAGATGGCGCTGTAATACCGGAAATATCTTGCGGGCATAATCTATATCTCCCGTCCAATTCAGATGCCACAGCAATTCATCTATGAATACAAGATTCATATCATAATGATGCATAACATCGGTTCTGTTTGGGGATCGACAAATATAACCGTTACTATACATGGGAGTACCCCATATCTTTGCAGCACGTGCAAGGTTCAATTCTTGATCTTGCATAGGAGGAAGTGTAAGGGGTACATTAGTCACTTGTGAATTCACATATCCATCAAAATGTGTACGTGCCCTTTCATGCAGCCCCATTAGATCACCAAGGTAAGCGGCGCGCCAGCCAGTCAGCGGCATTCGCCAACCTATAGCACCATGTAGATAGCCGGGATGTTCCCACACAGCATCTTCGGCACCTGAGAATATCCCTCCTAAAGTATTGAAAAACGGGTCAGGAGTATTTATCTTCATAGTTGAAGCTATACGAGTGCGAAATTCCACTCCATCTTCAAAGGCCTTTGCCAAATCGTCATAACTAAATTGCCTGCGACTTTTTGGATTATGTAACTCCATATAAAACGGACTTGAAGTTATTTCATATTCAGCAACAAGTACAGGGCGTATAGATATTTTCGACTCCAAAAGTTGTTGCAGTGAGTTAATCCGCCCTCCATCTGCAAGCCTAAGATTTGTTCCTATAGGAAAGGTCCCGGTAATACGCATAGCATCTGAGGGTATTTCATCACTCGAAATCTCCTGCTTATAAGTACCGGGATTCTCATATGCCTCTGTATCAGATACAACTCGTGTAGAATGTCCGTAATAAACCGTAAATTTATTATTTTCTATATCATATATATTCCCTTCACAATTAGCAGATTTAATATAAAAGCTATCGCTTGGGTCGGCTCCCAAATCTCCTTCTCGGGAAAAACGCTGATTATTTGCACCTCCGTAAATCCAAATTATCTTTGTTCCGTCGGGGATATTTTCTGCTTTATATCTTACCACCAAACCATCGCCATCAGACAGTGCCACGGCATCTATCGTAAGTGACCCACTTCCAAATATATTAGCATCTTTTATGATATACCTTCTTTGTCCCGACTTAAACCGGGATTCTATCAATTCCAGCTCATTTATCCACACGGTAGAGATTGGAGTCGATATGGCCATATAAACACTTCCACCAAGATTTGGCATATACAAACCAAACTCCGGAAAATCACTCGTTTCGAAACGAAAACCGGTATTAGTTCCATAAATTGCCCTGGTAAATCGTTTGTTTCCATTGACAATTACAAATTCTTCACCATCCGGCCTGTACCTGAGTTCTCTCTCTTTTCCCTGCCACCAAAGCGACGGATCTATTTCCTGACCACTGGTAAAAAGCACAAGGCATATAAATAAGACCGACAAAATAACTTTCTTCATTTTCTCTATTTTTTATTATTTTCTTACAAGTTTCACCTCTTTTAAACCCGCCGGAATAAGGCTTGCACTTAAAGCTGAATTAAACTACTTTCGCATGCATCTTAATTTCAGATAAATATAAGTGAAGCAATGAAAAAAACTTAAATATTATTTCTTAATAACAGGAAACATTTCCTACAAGATAATAATATTTGATTTATAGATATTATTTTTTGATTTTGTTTTTTGGCAAATTTGAATCACTTTGTGAAGATAATTAAGAAGCTTTTACACAAAGGTTTTCCCCATCGAAATATAAAAAAGAATTACAAAGACAAAAAAGCAAAGAAGAACCGGACGACACGACTATAACAAGCCGGTAAATTGCTTTCTAAACAGGATTTAACAATCCTTACTATTTTTGTATATTGTTTAAAAAAGTGGTAATACTATTTGTCGAATAGAGGGATTAAAGTCGAATATAAATGCTATCAAATTTTACTTAAAAAGCATTTTTTTTACTGCCCCATTAAATAAGCATCCGGATCATCAAGGTAGTCTTCCGGATCCTTCAAGCGGCCTTTATTTTTTTCAAATTCTTGAAAGCGTTTTGCTTGCTGCTCATTCAAAAGCTCGGTCTCCAATGCAACTCCATCAGAATAATTTAACCTATAATCTTCTATCCCATTTGCATTAAAAAAGAACCAAGGCCCCTGCATTCTGCCATTCTGATACATACCGAAAACCTCGCGATGCCCATTTTGATAATAAAGCACATATGATCCATGCAACAAATCATTTCGATAATTTGCTTCAAGTTTTTTTTCACCATTCTTATAATAAACAGTATGATTGCCATTTCTTTTACCCTCCATCCAATGAGATTCAACAGCTATACTGCCATCAGAATAATAGCTTACTGACTCCCCATTTTTTTTATCATTTATATAATTTTCTATACCAAGCAAATACCCTTTATAATGATAAAGCTTCCACTCCCCCTCTTTACTGTTCTTTTTATAAACACCCTCTGCTATTTTTTGTCCCAGTTCATTAAATAGTTCCCCTTTACCCCAAATTCCCTCATCATCATAAATAATACGCGCCATATGATTGCCATTTGAATGATAACGGAGCATTTCACCAATAGGCAAGTTATCAACAAAGAATGCTTTATACATCAACTTCCCATTTGGATATGATCTTTGCCATAAACCTTGACGCAAACCATTTTCATCGGTATAATTTAATTTCTGGTCACTGTCTTCTGGAAGTTGCAAAGATTGCGCTTGCAATAAGACTGTTGCAGACAAACAAAGTGTTAAAATAATGCGAGTACGAAAATTCTTCATAAATAAATCTCTGTTTCTTTGAAATAACAATAAACGATCGGTGAGGGCTTCATTGGGGGGATTGCGTCATTGGAGGGGATTGCGGGTCAAGCCCGCAATGACGGCCGCGGTGGTCGTCATTCTGGCGAAAGCCAGAATCCCCTGCAATGACGCAGTCGTTGGTCGCATGAGGGGATTGCGGGTCAAGCCTGCAATGACGGCCACGGTGGTCGTCATTCTGGCGAAAGCCAGAATCCCCTGCAATGACGCAGTCGTTGGTCGCATGAGGGGATTGCGGGTCAAGCCTGCAATGACGGCCACGGTGGTCGTCATTCTGGCGAAAGCCAGAATCCCCTGCAATGACGATCGCAAAGCGGCATTGCGGGGGATTGCGGGTCGAGCCCGCAATGACGTTCTCAACGGTCGTCATTGCGGACTTGATCCGCAATCTCCTTCATAATACTCCTTTACTGCTTTAATCCACTCTTCATTCACTCCAATCGATTCAGACAGGTCTTTCCAATCGGGGTTTTCTTTATTTATCAATTCGTTTTTCCATTCTCTTTTCCAGTTCTTGATTTGCTTTTCACGTGCAATTGCTTCCACCACCAATTCATACTCTTCGAAATAAACCAGTTTATCGCAATTATATTTATATGTAAAGCCTTTGTTGATTTTTGCTTTGTGTTCGGCTACACGACGCTTCAAGTCATTCGTAACTCCAACGTAGAGAACATTGTTGTATGTATTACACATGAAATAAATGAAACCGGTTTTATCCATGTTATGGGTCTCCTTTTTATTAGGGGATTGCGGGTCGAGCCCGCAATGACGATCGCAAAGCGGCATTGCGGGGGATTGCGGGAATGCTGAACTTGATTCAGTACCGCAATGACGGCCGCGGTGATCGTCATTGCGGACTTGATCCGCAATCCCCTAATACGATCGTTGAAACCGACCGACGGATCCCCTTACTTCACTTCTTCAAAGTCAACATCAGTAACATCATCTTCACCGCCCGGTCCTTGAGAGTGGTCTTCAGGTGCCTGTGCCGCTGACCCGTCAGCTTGAGCTTGCTCTTGCTGAGTTGCATTATACATATCTTGTGAAGCAGCCTGGAAAACAGTGTTCAATTCGTTTGTTGCAGCATCAATAGCATCAATATCTTTAGCTTTATGAGCTTCTTTTAATTTCTCAAGTGCTGCTTCAATAGGGGCTTTCTTTTCGGCAGGAATTTTATCTCCAAACTCTTTCAATTGTTTTTCAGTTTGGAAGATCATACTATCCGCCATATTAAGCTTATCAATAGTTTCTCTGGCGCTTTTATCAGCTTCTGCATTTGCTTCAGCCTCTTCCTTCATGCGTTTAATTTCATCTTCAGATAAACCGGATGATGCTTCAATTCTAATACTTTGCTCTTTTCCGGTTCCTTTATCTTTTGCTTTTACATGTAGAATACCGTTGGCATCTATATCGAAAGAAACCTCAATTTGAGGTACTCCCCTTGGAGCCGGCGGAATACTGTCGAGATGAAATCTTCCAATAGTTTTATTGTCTTTTGCCATTGGACGTTCTCCCTGCAGCACATGAATTTCAACAGAAGGTTGGTTATCAGCAGCTGTAGTAAATGTTTCAGATTTTTTTGTAGGAATTGTTGTATTTGATTCAATAAGTTTAGTCATTACACCACCCATTGTTTCAATTCCAAGAGATAAAGGAGTAACATCAAGCAACAAAACATCCTTTACTTCACCTGTTAAAACACCACCTTGAACAGCGGCACCAACAGCAACTACCTCATCTAAGTTAACTCCTTTGGAAGGTTTTTTTCCAAAAAAGTCTTCTACTAATTTCTGAATTGCAGGAATACGTGTAGATCCACCCACCAAAATAACCTCGTCAATATCTGATGCTGTCATTCCGGCATCTTGTAAAGCCTGACGACAAGGTCCAAGTGCACGCTGAATAAGCTCATACGACAATTGCTCGAATTGTGCACGTGTTAATTTTTTAACAAGGTGTTTTGGAATACCGTCAACAGGCATAATATATGGAAGGTTAATTTCCGTAGTGGTAGTACTTGACAATTCAATTTTAGCTTTTTCTGCTGCATCCTTTAATCTTTGCAAAGCCATTGGATCTTTACGTAAATCTATATTTTCATCCTTTTTGAATTCTTCTGCCAACCAGTTAATTATTACGTCATCAAAATCATCTCCTCCAAGATGGGTATCACCATTTGTAGATTTAACCTCAAAAACACCATCTCCCAATTCAAGGATACTAATATCAAAAGTTCCACCACCCAGGTCAAACACAGCAATTTTCATATCTTTATTTTGCTTGTCAAGACCATAAGCCAATGATGCGGCTGTAGGCTCATTGATGATACGCCTAACTTTCAAACCGGCTATTTCTCCGGCTTCTTTTGTTGCCTGCCTTTGGGAGTCATTAAAATAAGCAGGTACAGTAATTACTGCCTCATTCACTTCCTGCCCTAAATAATCCTCTGCAGTTTTTTTCATCTTTTGCAGTATCATAGCAGAAATTTCCTGCGCAGAATACTTACGATCATCAATTTCTACTCGAGGAGTATTGTTATCTCCTTTTACAACTTTATATGGAACTCTCTTAACTTCATTTGGGATATCATCATACATGCTTCCCATAAAACGCTTAATCGAATATATGGTTTTTGTAGGATTAGTAATAGCCTGTCGTTTGGCAGGATCACCTACTTTACGTTCACCATTTTCAACAAATGCAACTATTGAAGGAGTAGTTCTTTTACCTTCGCTATTAGGAATTACAACAGCTTCCTTACCTTCCATCACAGAAACACAGGAATTTGTAGTTCCTAAATCAATTCCAATTATCTTTCCCATTTTAAATGATAGTTTATAATATTTTTAATATATCGTTATTTTCTAATCACGATATTTATTGACTCAAAGGATATGCCATACACAAAAGGAAAGCAGGATTTGCAAATTTGGCATTAAAAAACAAGGAAGTTTAAAAAATAATGGCAGATTCAATGACAAAATGACTGAAAGTTATATCAAAGTGCTAAGAAAAATATCGCATAAACTGAACTCGTTCAAAACCAACAGTATTTTCATCTTCGCTTTTATAAGCTAATTTTCCTTGAAATTGATCAATCAATTCAAAGCCCTTTCTTTCCATCCATGTCTCCAACTCATTATTCATTGTTTTTAAATGGGAAATGCCATTTTTATATAATGCAGAAGCTACTTGGACAGCGGCAGCCCCGGCCAGCAACATTTTGGCAACAGTTTTTCCATCATGTACACCCGTTGATGCCACCATGTCGCATTTATTAATTACTGAAGATGTTAATGCAATCCAACGCAAGGAATTCACATATTCATCGGGTTGACTAAAAGTAGGGCCTGCAGCTACAGTTATTTTTTCTATATCAATATCAGGACTATAAAAGCGATTGAACATAGTAATTCCCTTAATCCCTGCTTCTTGTATTAGATTTAGCATATTTGTAAACCCTGAATAATAAGGACTGATTTTTACAGCAACGGGAATAGTGGCAATTTTCAACACTTCAGCTACTATGTCAACAAGATTTTGTTCATAATAATTTCCCGGCTGATTGATATCTGCAGGCAAGGTAAAAACATTAAGTTCAATACCATCGGCACCTGATTCCTGTAAATATTTGGTAAAATATGGCCAGTTATAGGGGCTGACACAATTAATACTTGCAATAACCGGAATTTGAAGTTGACTTTTGGCTTCAAAAATAAGTTTCAAATAATTTATTAATTTATCTTCAACATCCACTTCTTCATAATATTCCATTGTTTCGGGATAAAGAAGACTTTCTGATTGCAGTTTGTTTTTTTGTCGCTTTAAATCAACAACAATTTCTTCTTCAAACAATGATTTCAAAACAACAGCTCCTGCTCCATTATCTTCCAGCTCTTTTAATTTTCCTATCTTAGAGGTAAGCCCACTACTTGCAGCAATAATTGGAGAAGGTAAATGGAGGCCCATATAGGTAGTAGAAATATCTATCATCATTAAACAAATTGATTTATGACCAAATTACAAAGATTTGTTTAAAGAAAATGAATCTTTGAGATTAAAAAAATTATTTGTTATTATACTTAAAAAACTGCAGGTTATGCCCCATTTTATATTTCTTTGTATGCATATAAAACTCATTATAAGGATTAGGTTTAATTTCGATAGGAACATTTTCAACAATTTCCAATCCATATCCGACTAATCCAATTCTTTTAATTGGATTATTGGTCATTAATCTCATTTTTTTAACCCCCAACTCCCTTAAAATTTGCGCGCCAACCCCATAATCTCTTTCATCGGCTTCAAATCCAAGCTCAATATTGGCATCAACAGTATCATAACCTTGTTCTTGCAATTTATAGGCTTCAATTTTATTCATTAAACCAATACCTCTGCCTTCCTGATTCATATATACAATTACACCTTTCCCCTCTTTTTCAATAACTTCCATTGCTTTATGTAGTTGTTCTCCACATTCACAGCGCAAGGAGCCAAAAATATCACCTGTAGCACAACTTGAGTGTACTCTGACATAAATTGGTTCATCGGCTTTCCACTTACCTTTTATCAAAGCCATATGTTCCAAACCATTGGATTTTTGTTTAAAGGGAATAAAACGAAAGTCGCCATAAATAGTAGGCAAATGTACTTCAACTCCTTTTTCAACAAGGCTTTCTTGACGAAGACGATAGGCAATGAGATCTTTAATGGAAATAATTTTAAGATTAAATTTTTTTGCAATTTCTATAAGTTCAGGTAAACGCGCCATAGAGCCGTCATCATTCATTATCTCCACTAATACACCTGCAGGATATAAACCGGCCATTCTGGCCAGATCAACAGCTGCTTCGGTGTGACCTGCTCTTCTGAGTACACCACGTTCTTTTGCTTTTAGGGGAAAAATATGTCCCGGCCTCCCCAAATCATCTGGTTTTGTATTTGGATCACTTAATGCTATTAAAGTTTTAGCTCTGTCATGTGCTGAAATTCCTGTTGTACATCCATGTCCTATAAGATCAACAGAAACAGTGAATGGCGTTGCATGTACCGAAGTATTTCTTCCTACCATCAGGCCTAATTCCAATTCATCACATCTTTCCTCGGTAAGAGGTGCACAAATTAGTCCACGCCCATATTTAGCCATAAAATTGACTTTCTCCGGGGTAATCAATTCTGCAGCAGCAATAAAATCACCTTCATTTTCACGGTCTTCATCATCTACAACTATAACTAACTCCCCTTCTCTAATGGCCTGAACAGCCTCTTCTATGGTATCTAATTGAATATCTGCTTGTTTTGACATTATGTTTTAAATATTATTTTATTTTATGAGCCTTTCATGGCCAAGCTTAGCTCCTTTTAAAGAAGGCATAAAATTACACAATTTAAAGGAGTTTCTGCTATAAAACATCTTATCTTTTACCTGTTTCTATAATAGTAAACAAGCAATTATATTTAGTGTTTTACAATAAAAATGAATAAGATTTGATATCATTTCTTTATTTTGAATCTATTTCCAAGATTTATTTTTTCTTTTATTTTGCCTAGGAAAGAATAATAAGCATCTAAATTAAGCAAAGCAGAATCTGTGGCAGATTTATAGGTAAGGAATATTCCAATAGGCAACAATACAACAGAAGACAGCCACATACCTTGATACACTTCCCAAACGCCATCACGTGCAAACTTCACTCCCATGGTATCTATAACATAATACACAATAAAAAAGAATATTGAAATCACAGTAGGCATACCCAATCCTCCCTTCCTTATTATGGCACCCAGGGGGGCTCCAATAAAGAAAAAGATGAGGCAGGCAAATGAGAGTGTAAATTTCCTGTGTATTGCCATTATATGTCTTCTAATAGCAAAATCCTCTCTATCTATAAAGCGCATTTGATCATCAATAGTTTGTTTATGATCTCGTGCGTTACGAATAGAATTCTGAATGATTGTTTGTTTTTGATTTCCACTCAAAGAGAGAAATAAAGAATCAATATTAACTATTTCCGAAGAATCTATAACCGCCAACTTATTGTCATTCAAATATCTTAAACGCGTAAAAAAAGTATTTGACGATCTCTCTTCTACTACATCAACATACTTAGTCCGCTCAATTCTAAAAGAATCAAGATCATGCGATAACTGCGTAATATTCTTCATTCTGTCGCTATTGCGAAAGAGGTTTTCATCAGTTTTGGAAAAATCAAAGCCCTGTACCTGCATAATGGCAACCTGCTCTTTAAATTCATCAGTACGGAACATGCGATTGTCCTTTCTTTGCTGACGCCTGCCTCCTTCAGCTGCAACCCTTTCATCGTAACGTAGCCCATCATATAAAATTATCTTCAAAAATCGTTTGTCATTTGACATCTGCAAGAGCCCGGAATCGGCCAATGTAACATTGCTATTTCTTGCTTGCCGGTCGCGATGATCATAGATCATAACATCGTACATCATATTATTGTTACGATTTTTTTCCTCTACTTTAATACTAAAATCATCAACTCCATGATAAAAAGTTCTCTCTTTAATATCTAATTCAAGACGAGTTTCTCGAATTCCATGAAGGATAGAAACCAATTTTAAATTGGCTACCGGCAAAATGTTATTGGAAAAGCCATAGGCTAATCCGGAAATTATAATAGTTAAGATTGTCAAAGGCATCATAATTTTTGAAAGGGAGATACCGGCAGATTTTAGAGCCGTTAGTTCATAGTTTTCGCCCAGATTACCAAAGGTCATAAGAGCAGCAAGCAGTATTGCCAGGGGAAGTGCCATAGGAACAACCTGCAAGGAAGCATAAAACAAGAGCTCAGCTAAAACTGACCATTCCAAACCTTTTCCAACCAAATCATCAACATAGCGCCATAAAAACTGCATGACAAGAATAAACATTGCAATGAAAAAGGTTAATACAAATGGCCCCAAATAGCTTTTTAATATGAAAATATGCAGTTTTTTCATTTATGTGGATTCTAACGAAGAATACAACTTTTCAGCAAAATCTATACCCTAAAACAAATACTTGGCATTAAAATGCCAATTTGTTTACAAAGGTAATAATTCAATTTTATTAAAAAGTAAATATCACCCGGATCCTAAGCCATGCTTTAAATCTTCTATTTGTTGATTCCACAATTCGGACGCATCTTCAACCTCATCTGTATCAACATGGTCTATCACTACTAATGCTACATCACCTGTTAATTCATCTACATTAATATGAAACTCAAACCAAGCATCTTCCATTTCTTCATCAAGCCATGTATAACGAACCATTTTGTTGTCTTTAAGCTGGGTTTGTTCAGCTCTTTTCTCCTCACTTCCTTCCCAAATAAAGGTAAGTTCCTCTCCTTTTACTAATACATCATCGGCAAACCATTCACTTAACCCACTTGGGGTACTAAGCCTGACAAATAGAATTCCGGGACTGGTTTTAAGAATATATTCCAGTTCAATTCGTTCTTTATGTTCGGTCATATCTTAAAAAATTTAACTTGCCTTTTTGAAAAAAAATAAATGCCATAAGCAATAAACTATCGCCTTATCAACACTATTAAATATTGTAGCAATGACGTTATCGACTACAATATAGTAGTTTTATCAATATAAAAAAATCTAATGATATTTTCCTTATTAACTAATCTTTATGAATAAAAAACACCTTGACAGTTAATTAATTGAGGCTGCAATTAATTTGTTTTTATCTTTTTTAGCTTTTATCGTTGGAAGAATCTAATGAATAAACTACCTTTGCATGCGCAAAAAAGAAAATGCCGAGGTAGCTCAGGTGGTTAGAGCGCATGATTCATAATCATGAGGTCGGCGGTTCAAGCCCGCCTCTCGGTACATTTTAAAAACAAGCGCTTATAAGAGATTCCTTGTAAGCGCTTGTTTTGTTTAATGTACCTGAAGCATATCTTCGGGTTTAGAGTTTGGGGTTTCGGGTTTTGGGTTTTGAGTTTGGGGTTTGGGGTTTTGGGTTTCGGGTTTTGGGTTTTGAGTTTGGGGTTTCGGGTTTTGGGTTTTGAGTTTGGGGTTTTGAGTTTGGGGTTTTGAGTTTGGGGTTTCGGGTTTTGGGTTTTGAGTTTTGGGTTTTGAGTTTGGGGTTTCGGGTTCACGCAAAGACCGCAATGATCAATAACGAATTAAAAATTACGAATTACGGGATTGTCCATGGGTTCACGCAAAGACCGCGAAGATCAATTACGAATTACGAATTCACAATTACGAATACGCGAATAAATGGGTCAACGAATTCACGCAAATTTTCACGAATGATTTTCACGCGAAGACCGCAAAGATTATTTCACGTAAATCCGCGAAGTTGCAAAGCATACACCTTTGCGTCTTAGCGTCTTAGCGAGAGAATATTTCACGCAAAGGCCGCAATGATCAATTACGAATTAAAAAGACGAATTAGTAAATTAGTTGATTAGTTGATGTGATAATTAGCAGATTAATAGGCTGAAAGCCTTAAAGCATCAACACAGGACAACACCCTGTGCTGCAACAACATACCTCTCATTTGCCCTGTAAGGGGTACAGCCATATCTAATCCCACACAAACATGCGGGAGAGTGTATAAAGGGACCTGTAATCAGTAACTTCATTTCCGCATATTTTGGCAATTAGATTTCCCCACCCTAT
>CAZODA010000043.1:0-27080 GCA_964578485.1 uncultured Alkalitalea sp.
ACATAGTGGGGAAATCTAATTGCCAAAATATGCGGGTTTTTATTTGCCGATTACAAATGGTGTTATAGCACAGGAAAGCATGGCAATAGGGCAACAATGGGGCATGCAATTGGGTCAAGCTATACAAAACTATATAAACACAAATGGATATAACCAATAATATGTTGTTTGGCAATGTTATTAAAGGCATCATAGTTTTCAATGATGCAGGACCTATGATTGAAAAATAGTATGAAGAATTAGAAAACAAATTCCCTGATAAATGTTGCCATGAAATGATTGTTATGCCGAATCATCTTCATTGCATAATTGAAAACATTACAAAATCAACATCAATTTACAGGATTCAATCTACTTAATATGAGCTCAAAACACTATAATTTCATATTTACAGTTGCATCAATTATTCCAATAGTAATAATTGCAATCATGATTATCACAATTGAACCATCTATTCTGTTAACATACAGAATAGCTATAGGTTTAATGCTAATTACATTTAGTACAATTTCTCTAGTTTTCTTGTGTCTTCTTAAAAGAAACAAATGTAAAGAACATCTTGCTATGACAAATTCAGCATTAAAACGAAAAACGATATTATTCTTAATTATTGTTGGATTATCGATTATCTCTACGGTGTTTTCAGTGATAATGTCTATAACCCGGTCTTTTAAAGAGTATTTGCCAATTTTAATATCAAGTGTGAGTTTGCTTATTGCCGGGCTAATAGTCCTCATTAATATAAAAGACAAACTCTAATTAAATCATAATTTTTTATTATTCCAGAATCTCGAAAATTTAGTATTCTGATAAAAACATTACATTAAGCACAATGAAAAACCTTAAAAGATCTATTATGTTCCAAAACATTTTGATTGCTTTTTTAATTGTTTTTGCATTAATTAATTTAGCCATCATTATTGTAAATCCATCCAACATAAGGTCGTATGGTTGGATTTTTGTTTCAACATGTTTTATAATTAGTAATCTAATTAATAGAAAAGAAAATATAAAAAAATTACGTAATAATTGATTTTTTAACAACAGTAAAACAAATAATAAGTGAAATGTTTAAAAAAATGCAGTTAAGTTAAAAAACATTATAAAGCCCTTGTATTTTCTTTTAATAATTGTAAATTTGTATGTTTTAAATTACAATTCTTAAAATTAACTCTAGACCATTAACATAAATGACCTTCATACCCCAAATTCAACTTACAAATCTTAGTAAGACTTACAAAACTTCATCTAATGTAGTTTTGGCTTTAAAGAATATTGACCTTTGCATCAATCATGGAGAGTTTGTTGCAATTATGGGTCCCTCCGCTTCAGGAAAATCCACCTTATTAAATATTTTGGGATTATTAGATTCTTTCGATACAGGAGAATATCTATTAAACAACCGTTCTATTAACAACTTGCATGATAATGAATTAGCAAAAATCAGGAATACTCAAATTGGCTTCGTTTTCCAATCTTTCAATCTCCTGTCACATCGTAATGCCATTGAAAATATAGCCTTACCTCTTTATTACAAAGCTATTCCATTTAAAGAACGGAACGAAAAGGCATTACATTATCTCAAAAAAACAGGATTAGCTGAATGGTCGCATCATTTACCTGATGAACTTTCGGGTGGTCAAAAGCAACGTGTTGCCATTACTCGCGCTTTATGTACAGAGCCAAAACTTATTCTTGCAGACGAACCTACTGGAGCTTTGGATACAAAAACTTCCTCTGAAATTATGGACTTGTTTACATCGATCAATAAGTTGGGAAAGACCATTATTATTGTAACGCATGAATGGGAAATAGCGAAAAGGACAAACCGCATAATTCAATTAATTGATGGGAGAATCTCAAGCGATGAGCATATAACCTTATTCCCAAAGAATGAAAAACCAATTTTATAAAAATAACGAACTTTTAAAAGAAATAGTTTTTAACCTAAAGGCTCATAAGCTAAGAACCATACTAACTTCTTTTGGCATTGCTTGGGGCATATTCATTTTGGTCGTATTATTGGGAATAAGCGGCGGTGTAAAAGAAGGAGTGTTTGAATTGTTCAAAGGTTTTTCATCTAAAACTATTTGGTTTTACGGAGGAACTTCCATAGATAATATAGCGATGCGTGATACCGGTGAAGAAGTGAAGTTTAATATTCAGGAACTAGACAAACTTAAACACATTTTTCCAGAAGTTACATCAGTATCATCAGAAATTCAGGAGTCTTATGTGTCTGTACAATATGACGGCAACCAAGACTTTTTTAATATTGTTTATACGAGCGACCAAACTTTTTCTTTAAAAAACCTTAAAACAGAAAAAGGAAGAGCAATAAACTTACAAGACATCAAAGAACATAGATATGTTGCTGTTATTGTCACAGATTCGGTTGCCCATGTTTTATGTCTGGAAGAAAAACACCTTGTTTATGAAAATGATAGTTGCTATGCATGGATTAAGAGCCCAAACAATCAATTTAACAAAACTAATTTAACTACAGGACTCTCTGACGGTTTTAAAACACAAATCAAATCAGAACTAACTTTGGATAGCAGAGTCAAACTACCTGAAAATGACTAAAATATTATAAAACACCTTATTATGAGTAACCAAAACCATTTCCAAAAAATTCATCTTTTGCTTCAAATCCTTGAATCAAATTGTTGTGGTACTGCCGAAGAAATTGCAGAAAAAATGGATGTTTCCAGGCGAACGTTTTTTAGATATTTAGAGGAACTTCGTGATAGAGGGGCAGAAATTGAATATTGCAGATATAGCAAAACCTATAATCTTGAAAGCGAATTTAATTTTTTTGAATCTTTTTTTTAATAGTGCTTTATAATGGCACCCTGAACTGATATGTTTGTTCCATAATTTAATTTAAGCGTAAAAAATAAAAAAAACAGTATTTATTATTTTGTCTTTGCTGCTTTCAGCATCTTTTGTAAAAGCTCAGGATAACGAATTTGAAAAACAAATGGCTCTAATGTTAGAACTTAACGGCTCTAAAGAAAGTTACGATATGGTTTTTGAGCAAATAGTTACCCAAATGAAATATAGCATGCCAAATGTTAGTGACGAAAACTGGGCAAAGGTAAAAGAAGATGTATTTGACAAGCAAATTACTGAACTGAATAAGAAATTAGTGCCAATTTACAAGAAGCACTTTACACTTGATGAAATTAAAAATATAGTTGCTTTTTATCAGACCGAAACAGGCAAAAAATTAGCGCAGAAAAATGGTGTTATAGCACAGGAAAGCATGGCAATAGGGCAACAATGGGGCATGCAATTGGGTCAAGCTATACAAAACTATATAAGCACAAAAGGCTATAACAACCAATAACATTTTGTTTGCCTGCCTCAATATAATATAAGCATATTGTTTCTGCTAAATTATGTTATAAAACACACTATGGGGATTAAATTAATAAGCCTAAACATGCTTTACTAACGGCATCAATAGAAACTTATGTACTTATTCAACTCAATACAAGAATCATTAAGTTCGATCCAACAAAATAAGATCAGAAGTATCCTTGCCGGATTCGGAGTTGCTTGGGGTATTTTTATATTGATTTTATTATTAGGAACAGGCAAAGGATTTCAGGAAGGGATTCTACAATTATTCAGTTCTTTTGCTAAGAATAGCATTTTTGTATATGGTGGTCATGTTTCAGAAAGCAATTTAACTGAAAATATCCAACACAAAATGATTTTATTCAATGATATTGATATTGAAATAATTAAAGATAGATACTCAGAAGTTGAATCTATTTCCCCTGAGCTTCATTTTGAAGGTAATTCATTAACAAGTTATCAACGGAAAAACAGTTATCCTCAAATAAAAGGGGTTTTACCAGACTACTTTAATATTAGAATTATTAAGTCTGAAAAAGGGAGATTGCTAAACGCATTAGACAATAATGAATCGCGTCGCGTAGTCCTAATAGGAAATCACGTTGCAGACAATTTATTTGCGGATGAGGATCCTATAGGCGAGGCCATCAATATCGCCGGCACATATTTTACTGTAATTGGAATCATAGAGAAGGGGTCTATTTTTACTCAAAATGAACAAAACTCGGTGTATATACCATATAACACATTTAAAGAGTGTATGGGGCAGATCTTAGAATACAATGCAATGGTTTTAACATTATCAAGAACAACAGACACAACAATTTTCGAAACAGAACTGAAATCATTCTTTAGCAAGCGAAAGGGCTTCAATGTAAATGATAAACAAGCTATTTATATTCTGAATTTTGAAAATCAAGTAAAGGCCTTCGACAATCTATTCAAAGGTATTAATGTTTTTTTATGGCTTATTGGACTGTGTTTATTATTAAGTGGAATTGTGGGTATTAGCAATATTATGTTGGTCATTGTAAAAGAACGGACTTATGAAATCGGCATACGCAAGGCAATTGGGGCTAAATCGAATTCAATAATCTGGATGATAATAACAGAATCCATAGCAATAACTTCAATAGCCGGGATGATAGGGATACTGTTAGGCGGGATATTAATTAGAGTAATAAACTGGGTATTCGAATCCTTTTTCAAGGAAAGTGACTCTCTATTTACAGAAGCTAGTATTGATTATGCTGTTGTAGTATTTGCAATGCTTATTCTCATTTTATCAGGGGTTATAGCTGGATTTTTTCCAGCCAAGAAGGCGGCTGCCATAACACCGATGCAAGCAATTAGGAATGAAAGTTAAATGTAGGCTAATGAAGAAAACAGGAAATATAATAATAACTATCGTCTTGCTGTCAGTCATTGGATTTATTGTGTGGAGAAATATTAACTCCTCGAAGAAAACGGTTTTGGTAAATTCAGAAGCTCCTTATGTGACAACTATAGAACAAAAACGCTTTGTGCCGGGAAACCTTTATCCCTTAACCGAAATAGATATTAAATCTCAAATTTCAGGAACCTTGGAAAAGGTGTTTGTGCAAATTGGAGATAAGGTTCAAGTCGGGGACAATATTGCGCAGGTAAAATTAATCCCCGATCCCTCAAACCTTGAGAGAGCAAAGAGTAACTTGAGTGCTGCCAAAATTAATTACGACAATAACAAAAAAGTTTTTGAGCGAAATGAAGATTTATATAACAAGTCAGTAATTCCTGCAATTCAATTTGATGAGTACAAGAGAGTATTGGATATAAGCAGAGAACAATACCTTTCTGCTCAAAACCAACTAACTCTAATTATGGAAGGGACTGTAAGGGATGCTGACATCTCAAATATAATAAAAGCAACTGCATCAGGTACAGTAATAGATTTACCCTTGAAAGTTGGGTCGTCTGTTATCGAACGAAATAATTTTAATGCAGGAACCACAATTGCTACAATTGCCAATATAGACACATTCATTTTCAGAGGCAAGGTTAATGAAAGTGATATGAAGCATTTATATATGGGAATGGTTTTGTCTCTGAACCTGAATGCTTATACAGATCAAAAAAGGAACGCCAGACTTAATAAAATATCAGCTAAGGGAATGGAAGAGCAAGGAATAATGAAGTATTACATAGAAGCACAGTTTAGCTTAGCAAATGATTCCTGTGAGATTCGCTCAGGCTATTCGGCAAATGCTGAAATGGTGCTGCAAAGGCGTGAGAACATTTTAGCTGTTCAGGAAAAACATCTGCAATTTCAGAACGATTCTGCCTATCTAAACATCTTAGTTTCCGGCGGTAAAGAGGAACAACGTTTTGTTACAACAGGACTTTCTGATGGAATCAATATTGAAATTGTAGAAGGGATTTCTGCAGATGAGATGTACATAATTAATGAAAAGTAGTGCTATGAAATCATATCAAATCAAATTGTTTTCAATACTTATCTTAATTGGGATTATTTGTCCAATAAGCAGCGCTACTACGATAGAAGTAAAAACCAAATCCAATATTTATACTGTTAAGGCACCATGCGGTTGGGACACCATTCCACGGGATACTCTTAATATAAGGTTTGGCCCGGATGCAATTGATATTGGACTGTATAAAAAAGGAAATGAAACATATTTTGAAGGAGAATACATACAGTATATCTTTCTACCTACTGTTAAGTCATTAAATCAGTTTAGCTTTGAGCAAATTACAAAAGATTTTGAAGAAAGTATTTCTCATACTAATAAGCAACCGGATATTGATAGTATTCAGGTGGTAACTTACGATTTTAGAGTTATAAAAGAACAGAAATGTTTTTATGTAAATGGCACGATAAAATCAAATTCGAAAGAAAGAAATTTTACACAATGCATTATACCAGCCAAATTCGGTTTCCTGAAAATAATATATTACAGTTCAATACTTGGGATGCGAGACACCAATAGCATTAGTATTCAGGAGGTACTTGCAAATACTGTTATCAATGAAAACTATATATATACCGAACCTGAGCCAAAATTTCAACTTACAATGTGGCATTTTATTTTGGCATTTAGCATTGGTCTGATTGTGTTCGCACTCATTCAATATGCACCAAAAATCAGGCTGTTCATATCAAGAAAATAGAGAAACAATGCAACAGAGAGTTACAAGAATTCTAATTATACTAATTATGATTTTGTGCCATTTTGGTGGCACCGTTATATCAATATGGACTGATGCTATACTTTATTTAATCTTTATTTCAATCTCTCTCCTATCAGCAGTCGTTTTTTGGAAACACAGACTGACTTTAAGAATTACTATGCCTGAGATATTGCTCCTCCTGTTCCTTACATATCTTATGATAACAAACGGCACAAAAGGAACTTTATTAGGAAATGAAAGGCTGTTAAACCTCTTTAGGTCCATTATGCTATATTTCCCTTTATCCATACTTTACAAACGGGATAAAGAATTACCTCGATACCTAATATATGGCATCCTTTTCACAGGCTTATTGGAAGCCTTCGTTGGTTTTGGGCAAATTTTCGGTTTCATTCCAAATTCCGATACTCAATTTGTTTTAGGGGGCTTGTTTGGCAATCCAGGCGCTTATGGCGGCCATTTGTCTATTGTAATTCCTTTTGTATTAGTAATGGTCATGTATCAAGAACAATTACTTATACCGGCCAAAATATATTACGCTTCTTTAACATGCCTGTTATGCACTGCGTTTTTAGTTATTATGAGCGATTCAAGAGGTGCATGGATTGCAGCTTTATCAGGATTGATATTAATACTGAATTTTAAGTATAGTATTATAGCTTCAGCAACAAGCTTGCTAAAATCAAAAGCCTTAAAATATGTATCAGGCATTGTATTGATATCTTTTATAGCTTTGTTATCATTTGCTCTTTATCAATATAAACCTGCATCTGCATTTGGCCGTTTATTTGTTTGGAAAGTAAGTAAGGAAATGGTACTTGAAAAACCAATATTTGGCAATGGTTATGGATACTTCGAGGCAAGCTATGGGAAAACTCAGGCTCAATACTTTCAAAACAATAATGATGTAAGCAATGAAATTGAGGTAGCTGATTATGTAAGTTGTGCTTACAATGAATTTCTGGAAATGCTTATTGAATCAGGTACAATTGGATTGATTTTGTTTCTGGGTATTTTAGTTTTTGCGTTAGTTGTCCGAAGAGCACCTGACAAACCACATTTACATATTGCAGCAAAAGCATCACTAATTTCTTTGATAGTATTAAGTATGGTTTCTTATCCACTAAAGATGGTGTCAAACCAGATCATATTACTATCCGGCTTATTCATAATCTTTCACACATCTAACTATAAGTCTTATCCTATCCATCGTTTTTCAAAGGTGTTTGTTATTCTCTTTGTATCCGCCGTTTTATGCATCTCGCTCTTCTATGGAAAGTATTTATATGGTACATATCACTTCAGAAACGGATATGCCAAGGTGATAAAGGGTGACTTAGACGAGGGGATAAATAACTATGCAATTGCTAACAGGCAATTGTATAACAACGGAAACTTCCTTTTCTATTATGGAGCCGCCTTCTATTTAAAGCAAGATTATGAGCAAAGTATAGATTTTTTAATAAAAGCAACAGAATTAACAAGTAACCCAAATGCATTTATAACGCTTGGCAATTCGCTTAAAGAGCATGAACGCTACGAGGAGGCAGAACAAGCCTTTAAAACTGCAAGCGGAATAAGCCCCGCTAAATTATACCCCAGATATTTGCTGGCTCTGCTTTATATTGAGATGCAAGACATAGACAAAGCACTAATTACGGCAGAATATATTATCAATGCAAAGGAAAAGATTGCAACAACAGCTGGAAGGCAAATAAAAGAAGAAATGCAAATATTGATCGATCGATATAGTAAACCCGATGTCTAACCTTAATAAGTAAAATTATGTATCCTTGAAAAATGAACAAAAGCCCTCAACAGGAGGCAATTATCAATTTTTATTAACATTAATTCTTACAAAAATGAAAACAAACAAAAAAGCAATTTTAGGTTTCGCAGTTGCGATGGTTTTTTCTCTTGCTTTTATGCAAGGGATAAGTACAAAAAGCAATCAAGTTGCTAATTTACAGCAGGTCTCTATTGGGGCAGGATATATGGCTGGAAATGCTGAATCTACATCTGGTACTGTTATTTGGGGCAGCGTTAGCGCTGTAACTGGTGGAGCTGCTGGTACAGTTGCATATGGCGCATTAGTTAACTCCTGGAATCCGGCTGGATGGGTTGGCTGGGGAGTTGCCGGTGTTTGTGCTTTATGATTTATCAATTATTCACTTAATTTTTTTAAAAAAAATGAAAACTAATAAAAAGGCAATTTTAGGTTTTGCAGTTGCTATGGTTTTTTCTCTTGCTTTAATGCAAGGAATTAGCACAAAAAACAATCTTGATTTTACTAATCAGCAAGTAGGAGTAGCTTGTTCTGTTGTTGCAGCAAATTGTGAAAGTGGTGGTGCTACCGGAGCATGGCTTGGTGCCGCTTCTGTTGCATACGGTTTTGCCATAAACGTTGGTTACGGAGCTGCTGTAAACTCATGGAATCCTGCAGGTTGGGTAGGTTGGGCCGTTGCCGGTGGTTCTGCCCTATAATATAAAGCAAAAATATGATGCAATGAAGAAGAATATAATTATAGGATTAGTAGTAAGCGTAATAACCACCATAGTATATTTTCTAGTAAGCTATATTATTGGACATAAATTATGGTATATTCCATTGTTTGCAATTATATGGTGTGTTTTATTTATTTTAATGAGACACTCCGAGAACAACAAGTAGAACATAGTTTTTAATAAGGGAGAAGTGTGTTTTCAAAACATTTCTCCCTTTAAATCTTACCATATGTATTACAGAAAATTAATTATATTAACCCTATTTGCATTTCTAATTTGGATAATTCCTTTTCTTCTTACATTGTCATTATCAAAAGATAACAATGCCCAAGGCTCTTTTATATCTGAAAATAAAGAAGAAGGAAACAGTGTTGTACAGAAAATATTTGATGCATACTCACAAGATAATAAAGCTGAGGTGTTTCGATTAATCTTTTTTAACAATTTGAAAGTTGCGACAATTAATATAATTGGAGGGATGTTTCTGGGATTAGGAACTTTCGTGAATCTATTATTTAATGGGTTTTATGCCGCAATTGTATTTTCCTCTATTTATCAAAATGGTATGGAGGTAACTAAAATAATCGAACATACAGCTCCACATAGCTTTGAAATGATTGGTATTTGGCTTTCTGGTGGTTTGGGATTTTATATTACCTCGCTTATATTAAATGTAATGTTTAAAAACATAAAACCAAAAACAAAAGATATCAAAACTATTATTGTAAGCATCATAGGAATTAACCTGATAATTTTATTAGCAGCCTATGTTGAAGCCTATTTCAGTGTTAATTAAATAAAACAACAGAATGGAAATGAGCATAAAAACCCAAAAAGTTCTCCATTATTGGAGTTTTAGTATAGTTCTAACATATAGCTTATTGATGGCTGAGTATCTTAATACAGTTGGCAGAGAGGTTTCCTTTGCTGCCAATAATATGATTCCTGATACATCAATATTAAAATATATTTATTTATCCAACTATGTTATAACAATCATATCTGGTATTGTTGTTTGGATAATTAGCAGTTTCCTTTTTCATATTTTCTCGATACTATTAGGTGGACAAGGAGAGTTTAAGGACTTCATTAAGTATTCAGGCTTATTGTATGTATTTCCCCTAATTGGCTTTACAATTTGTTTGGTTCTATTTGAATCTGTCCAACTACCGGATACTAATCTTGACTATTTTTTTAGTACAAATAGTCTAGTGATAGCAATAACCTGGATAATTAATGCATCTTCTTCATTGTGTTTTTTATTGTTAATACCAATAATAAAATATTTCTATGAGTTTAACTGGTTAAAAGCAATAGGTTCAGTTTTAATCCCCATTGGTTCAATATATCTATTAAGCCAGTTTTTCGCAAATTATGTTTTGTAATAACGGACATCAACAATAAAAACGATATAAAATTAATATTTGATTTAAGCTTTGTTTAAAATGAAACGACCATATAAAATCTTTGCACACAGGAGCATAATTATTGACATGGGAGTACCATCTAACCAATAAAGATAAATAAATGAAAAACAAAATTGAATTTATAGCGGGAGAGGTATCTGTTTTCATTCCAACATCAAAAAATACACTTTCATCATTTCTAAATATTTTCCTATCCCTTATAGTGTTTATTTTCTGCGCTTATTTATTAGGAAGCTTATTCGCTAATAATTATTTTGTTATAATTATCACCCTATTGATGGGGTTAACTATCAGTCCTTTTATAGCTAAAGGATTGTATTGGCGGTTTCTGGGAAAGAGAGTTATAACATTTGATAAAAAGTATGTGATAATTTGGGAAAAAACAGGGGAGTTTTCGTCAGAAAAGGTGTTTAAGGTTAGCCATATTAAGAAGGTAAGGATTAATGAAACGAAAGAAATAAACATTTTTTCCCGGATCAAATCTTTTTGGACCAGAGATGGAGGTGGCAGCATGTGTTTCTTATACGAAGGTAAGCCAATCAAAATAGGATATGGATTGCAAATGAGTGAGCTTAACGAGCTTATTGAAAAGTTAAAAGAAGGGCAGATTCTGACTAATAACAATTTTTAACGCAGCCTTCTAACAGCACGCGAATTAACGCTATAGCAAATGAAATGATTATAGAATCGTAATAACCAGCACCAATAAGCAAAATCTATGTTCAAAAAGAGTGTATTATTATTTGTTATCGGAAGCATTGTATCACACAGCGCATTCAGTCAGGCAGATATTTGGTCTCTTGAAAGGTGTATTACTTATGCCCATAAGAACAACTTACAAATAAAACAGATGAATTATGATGCCGATATTGCTCAAATAAATTTGAATTCAGCAAATAATGCTTACCTCCCAAGTTTGAATGCAGGCATTACTCACAAGCACTACATAGACCGAACCGTAAGCCTTTACGATCGTTCTTATTCAAATGCTAACAAATCGGCAGGCAACGTTTCAGTTAGTGCCGGCATTGATGTTTTTCAAGGGTTCAAACATAAGCACAAGGTGCAACAGAGCAAATTTTCCTTAAATGCCATATTAACAGACATTGAAGAAGCAAAAAATAATATAAGCTTAAATATCACCTCAGTATATTTAGATTTGCTCTTTTATGATGAATTAATCAATTCAAATACTGTTCAGCTCAACGAAACGAAGAAGCAAGTTAATGTTGCACGAGAGATGGTTAATTCAGGAGTAAAAACAGACTCCTATTTGTATGAGTTTTTAACTCAATTAGCTCAAGATTCAGTTTCTTTGATAAGAGCCCAAAACAGTTATCAATCCAGTCTTATTAATCTTGTACAGCTATTAGATATAAACGACCCGTCAGGATTTGAAATAATAAGACCTGATATTTCCATTCTGTTAGAGACAAATATTTCGTCCCTACACGATTATTACACTCTTGCTTTATCAACCTTACCGCAACTTAAGAGTGTGCAATACAGGCTAAATGCATCTGAATCAAATATAAAATACTATATGGGGAATAAATATCCTTCGTTGTCTTTTGAGGCTTATGCCGGATCATACTATTCAAGCAACAGTCCTCTTTTTACCAATACAAATGAAATTATTAAATACCCTTACCGTTATCAATTATCTGATAATGCTAATATATATTTCGGTCTAAATCTCAATATTCCAATTTTTAATAGACTCAGCGTCCGCAACTCTGTCAACCTGGCAAAGATAGCTAAAGATAAAGCTGATGTAAATGTAGCATTGGTACAGCAACAAATTTATAAAGATGTACAAAGAACTTATTATGATCTAATTGCTGCCCGAGAAAATATGTTGTTAATGAAAGTATTGTTGGATGCAACACAGCTGTCTTTTACTCATGCAACGGAAAAATTAAAAGTCGGCGTTATTTCCGTGTATGACTACAGCATCGTAAATACAAAGTTGTCAACTGCAACTTCTGATTACCTCCAATCCAAATTTGAATACATCTTTAAACTAAAAATTTTAGATTTTTATACTGGGATGCCGATTACACTTGAAACTAAAATCAGATGATTGTCCTTAACGATATACATAAATCATACAAAACCGGGAAAACAAACCTTCACGTATTAAAAGGGGTTAATCTCAAAGTTCAAAAAGGAGAGATGGTTGCAATTATGGGATCATCAGGTTCTGGTAAATCTACATTGTTAAATGTATTGGGCATATTAGATAATTATGACGAAGGAAGCTATTATTTAGATGGTTCTTTAATACAAAACCTAACAGAAAATGAAGAAGCATATTGTCGAAACAGGAAAATTGGCTTTGTCTTTCAAGATGCAAATCTAATTACATTTAAAAATGCAATGGAAAACGTTGCGTTGCCCTTGTATTATCAGAAAATGACTAAGAAGAAAAGAAATCAGCAGGCACTAAAATACCTCGATAAGTTTGGCTTAAAAAACTGGGCAACACACTTGCCTTCAGAACTTTCCGGAGGTCAGCGACAACGAATTGCGATTGCAAGAGCCATGATATGTAATCCTCTAATAATTTTAGCAGACGAACCTACTGGACAGTTAGATTCTGTTTCTTCCATGGAAGTCATGAGTTTATTTAAAGGGATAAACAAAGAAGGCATAACAATATTAATAGTTACTCATGAACGTGATATTGCTGAAAAGACGGATAGGATAATTCAAATTAAAGATGGTGTAATTGGGTAACAGCATAATTAGGACCATGAAAAATAGATGACACACAATTAATAATCAATGGAAAAATGCAGAAAAAGACCCAAAAAGGCAGTTTATTACTCAAAGGCCGTATTTAAGAAGCGTAATAAAGCGCAGCAGATTTTAGACATCATGCATATTAACATGTATCAAAGTCACTACTTAAATGAGAGAGTACAGTTTAATGGCTCTATTATTTATAAGGAGCTGGAAGCCTTGCAGAAGCATCCCAGCGTGTTGGAAGCCGGAATAGAAACTTGCCGCCCCGATACTGCATGGACAGTTTATCCACACTCTGAAGAATTAAAATGGAGCATCGACAATTATGGGCCATACATCCTGCCTTATAAAGGAATGACAGTAGAACTTAATTCTGAAAATTTGATGGTTTACGGCCAATTGATAAAGCACGAAAGGCAATTTAGACCGGAAGCTGAAAGAGATAGTTGCGGACATTTCACCTTCTATAATGATTATTACTTTATGTTGGGCGATAATTTTCACGACAGTGAAGATTCGCGTTATTTTGGACCTGTGCGTGAAGAATTTTTAATTGGAAAGGCTGCCTTTAGGCTGTATTCAAAATCTGTAAGGGTTAAGACCCTTCCGAGAATACTGTATAATATTAAGTAAGATAACAACATACAATTCTACTATGAAAAACTTCATCTTATCATTTTTTGTTCTGTTATTATTCATAGCAGGATGTAAAGACAACAGAGTAGTCTATAAGCTTAATGAACTGCATAACAATCAAATTCTTTTGGACAAATGGGTTGCGATAGGCTCTTTCAACCTTAATCCCGGGAACAATCTAAAAGTAAACAACTTAGAAAGGTTAGGCTTGTCAGAGTCTTCAGTTACTATAGACCAGCTTGAAGCTTTAGAAATAGATTCATTAGATGGGATTAGCGTTGAAATATTGGTAAAAGACAATTATTATATAGATTTTGCCAATCATTTTAATCTTTCAGATACTACTAAAGAAGGATTTGCCACCTATGCCTATTGCGTATTAAAAAGCAGGAAAGAGCAAGAGATAATGCTAAACTTTTCTGCCAACAGCGGGAGCATGGTTTGGCTCAACAACGAATTGGTGTTGGAGTCAGATATGATACATAAGTCCTTTGTGTATTACGACAATTATCTACCATTAAATCTTAAAAAGGGAGAAAACCTATTACTACTTAAAACCCGTAACAATGGCTCAGACTGGAAAATGTTTGCCTGCCTTGAAAACCGAAGTTTAGAAGGAGAAAATCGCCACAGCACAAACTCTATTATCGAACTTAATGGGAACTTCTTGAATAGGAGTTTTGTTGATACTGACACGCTACATTTTGGATGGTGGCTTTCTTCCGATTTTCATGGTCGCTTTAATATCAAAGGCGGGATGGTCGATACAAGCTTTAATGTCAATAGCCGACCTCAAAATCTTGATTTATCATATTTGTCAAAGGGCTTATATAAAATAACTTATTACAATGACAAGGGGAACTTAGCTCAACATTTTTATAAGGGAGATTTTTATACTGCTTTTAACAATAAGTTGTCCTTACTAAAAAGCATGGACCTTTGTTCTGTTGCTAAGAACAATATAATTGCCTATGAATACCGATATAAGCATATGCTGAAATCAGAGAATATTCCAACCCAATCATACAATATTCCTAATTGGCAAAGAAGGATGATATTCCTCTATAAAGGGCTTGAAGCTATATACAATAAGGAAAAAGGGGATAGCACATCGCTATCTAATATTTCTTCCTACATATCTGATATTGACTCTGCTGTCCAATATTATCAACTTTTTTATCCTGAAAACTATAACATAAACGACACATTGCCATTAATGATAGACCTCCCGGTGCCAATGAAAAGGTTTAATTCTAAACTTGAAACATATAGTTTTGCAGATATAAATGGCGCTGACTTATTCTCTTACATGGCAAATAAGCACAGAATAATAATCTTAAAAGCAAATTTCCGCACCATCGATATAAGTAACAGGAATAATATAGATGAATATGATTTATTTGAAAATATTAATGCTGTCAAGAACATTTGTAATATCGATACTACCCGAATTTATATGAGGGGATCTTGTGAGTCTGCCTTATACGCCTTACGGTTAGGTGCAAAACACCCTGATAAATGGGCAGCTATTGCGCTGACTTCACCAAGAATGGTCTCCTATGATGACGAAGACAACCCATGGCTCCGACAGAGCAATCCAGTCAACATTTTAAGCAACCTCTGGAATGTCCCAATATTAAATATCCACAGCCGATTGGATGAGCATACAAACATAAGTAACAGCTATCTGCTTAATCGCTTGGCTAAAAATGCAGGCTTGAAAAATTACCATTTTAAAGAGCTTTCCTGGGAATTTGATACACATTATTCTGCTGAGTATATTGATACCTCAATAGAGTTCCTCCTGAATTACTCACTAAACGAAAGGGAAATAAATGAAGTTAAGTTCTCAAGCTACCAACTCAAAAACCCTTCCTTTTATTGGTATAGCATAATATCATTTAACACCACGGGAGATATAGCAAATGTACACGCTAAAATCAAAGACAATAAATTACAAATTACTTCAGAAAATGTTGCGGCTTATAAATTGAACCTTTTGAAGTTACCCTACAATAAGAACCATAAACTGCTTATTACGGATAACGGGGAAATTGTTTTTGACGACCATATTCATGAAAAAGAACTGATTATCCCTACAGAGTCTTTTGATACTTATACAACTAAAACCTCTCAAATTGAAGGACCCTTTGCGCATGCTTTAATCAATCCCTTTATAATAGTGCCCGGCACCAGTGGATTTGATATAGAAGTCCAGACAAACAAAATTATAACCGATAGCTTTGTAGAAAAATGGGAGGCCTTATACGATAGTAAATGTCGGAAAAAAAATGATAGCGAAATTACCAAATCCGATATTGCTAATTATAACTTAATATTGATTGGAAACGAATATAACAACTCACTTATAAAGAATTACACCCCATTTCTACCCATATCTACTTCATCCACGACTATACAAATAATGGATAAAACTATTTCCGGAATTGATTTAAATTTCTATTTAGTGTTTCCTAATCCACATATAAAGAATAGATATCTAGCAGTCTTGGGATATAACAACCCCGGTAATTTCATCCTAATGTCGGAAGATTATGATGATATTTGTCATGATATTTCAAATTTTGGAAGATATGACTTTAGAATATGGTCAAGGTTTGAAAACAATATATATAAAGGGCTATTTGATAAAAATTGGAAAGTAGCAATTGAAAGGTGAATATTTCGCCTTCATTCTTAATGTTTTGGGAAAGGAAATTGTACTTTTACTCTATCTGCCAAGCATCTTTATGAATATTGCTGTCATTTTCATGATTTGACTTAGGCTTTTTATTAATATCATTAATAGTCGAATTTTAGCGGAAACAAAAATCAATATTATGGAGCAAACATTCAGAAGCATGTCACTTTTCGAATTTCATGAGAGATTCCCAGATAAAGATAGCTGCCTATCTTATTTGTCCGATTTAAAATGGTCTGAAGGATATCAATGCTCCCAGTGCAGCCATAATCACTACTGTAGTGGTTCCGTCCCTTATTCTAGGCAGTGTACTCGTTGTAGCTATGTAGAGTCACCAACCTATGAAACAATTTTTCACAAAATTAAATTTGATTTGGTAAAGGCCTTCTGGATTGTGTTTTTTATATCAACCAACAAAAAGGGGATTACATCCACAGAGCTGTCACGTAAGCTCAATCTAAGGCAAAAGACCTGCTGAAGTTTTAAGCGTAAGGCGATGAAAGCGATGAAGAGTTCCAAGGAATACCCTATCACTGACCATGCCGAGGTTGATGAGACCGTATTTGGCCAACAGGAAGAAGGGGTAAGAGGCAGAAAAAACGGGCAAAAGAAACTGGTGGCAGTAGCAATAGAGAAGAAGGGCAATGGCATGAGCCGTCTCTATGCAAGAGTGATTCCCTGAGCTGATTCAGTCAGCTTAGGAGACTTTATGAAGGATCACATAGATACAAATACAAAAGTGGTCACGGAACAATGGAATGGCTATAATCCCATGACCCGAAGTTTCCCAAATATGATTCGCATACCATCAGGTAGCAAGGGAGGAAACTTTACTGAACTTCACCGTACAATAATGATGTTGAAAGCATGACTCAAAGGAGTACATCATTATGTGGATGACCTCCAAGACTATCTTGATGAATATTGTTATCACTTCAACCGGAGCTTCATGAAAGGAGAAATCTTTGATAATCTTATGCGACGTATGGTTATGAGCTCGCCTTATCTAATTAAAAATATTAACATCTAAATGCCTAAGTCAATAAAAAAATATAAAATGAAAAAAACAGTATTTATTATTTTGTCTTTGCTGCTTTCAGCATCTTTTGTAAAAGCTCAGGATAACGAATTTGAAAAACAAATGGCTCTAATGTTAGAACTTAACGGCTCTAAAGAAAGTTACGATATGGTTTTTGAGCAAATAGTTACCCAAATGAAATATAGCATGCCAAATGTTAGTGACGAAAACTGGGCAAAGGTAAAAGAAGATGTATTTGACAAGCAAATTACTGAACTGAATAAGAAATTAGTGCCAATTTACAAGAAGCACTTTACACTTGATGAAATTAAAAATATAGTTGCTTTTTATCAGACCGAAACAGGCAAAAAATTAGCGCAGAAAAATGGTGTTATAGCACAGGAAAGCATGGCAATAGGGCAACAATGGGGCATGCAATTGGGTCAAGCTATACAAAACTATATAAGCACAAAAGGCTATAACCAATAAGTCAATGAAGAAGAAATATAGATTTTTAATTCTTTCCGGAGTCAGTTTTGTTATAGCACTTTTTGCTAATTTGATGACATTGCAATATATCAATATTGAACAGGGAACAAGCAGTAAGGCTTTATTTCTGCTATTTGAACAAATGAAAGATATATTTTCATACACATGCGCACTCTCAATCATTGCATTTATTTTTGATTGTTATATTTTAAAAAACCACAAAAAAGAATGAGTAAATGGTGTGAGTTTTCTTATTGCCGGGCTAATAGTCCTCAATAATCTAAAAGACAAACTCTAATTAAATCATAATTTTTTATTATTCCGGAATCTCGAAAATTTAGTATTCTGATAAAAACATTACATTAAGCACAATGAAAAACCTTAAAAGATCTATTATGTTCCAAAACATTTTGATTGCTTTTTTAATTGTTTTTGCATTAATTAATTTAGCCATCATTATTGTAAATCCATCCAACATAAGGTCGTATGGTTGGATTTTTGTTTCAACATGTTTTATAATTAGTAATCTAATTAATAGAAAAGAAAATATAAAGAAATTACGTAATAAATGATTTTTTAACAACAGTAAAACAAATAACAAGTGGAATAAAAAACCAATTATTACCGATTAACAATGAAATGATCGTTATGCCGAATCATCTTCATTATATAATTTTAAATATTACAAAATAAACAAATGAAAAAAACCGTTTACCTAATCTTATTTTTGACCGTTCTCCTCCACCTTATTTTTGGTTTATGGTGGTTAGCAATTAGCTGGGGCATAGTTTGGTTAGTTGTTTGGTTGTATTATACTCCTATAAAAGTAATAGCCAAATTTCGAAAAATCACCTTCTTAGTTTATCCTTTGATGTTAATCGGAGCTATTTTACTTGCCATCATTTTAAAAACTCTATTTTTTGGCATTTATAAAATTCCTTCCGGTTCTATGGAAAAAACCATTGTTCCAGGCGATATTGTATGGGTAAACAATCTTCGTTATGGGCCGCGTCTGCCCTACTCTCCCTACGAGATCTCCTGGATAAATGGTCTTGTATGGCTTTTGGAAGGGAAGAATGCCGATCTTGAAAAAAAATGGTGGAAGTACAAAAGACTAAAAGGTTATTCTTCACCAAAAAGAGGCGACATAGCGGTTTTTAATCATCCTTTTAGCAATAACATATATATAAAACGCATTGCTGCACTCCCCGGTGACACCTTGCAAATTTCTGATGGCATACTTTACATTAATGGAAGGGAGCAAAACAGACCGGAAAACTCATTATATTATTCAAAAGTCACATTTAAAAACTCCGATGAAGCTGTAAAAATACTTGACAGTATGAAAATAAGCATGAGCCTGAATACAAAAAATGTTGACAGCATATTTTATACCGGCAACATTCTTTCAGAGGATTTCGTGAATTTAAAATCACATCCTAAAGTAACAGATGCTTCTTATGGTCCATTATTCCACGATACAACAATAGTTGTTTATCCATATACAGCAAGTCTTAACTGGAATATTAATAATTATGGTCCGTATATTTTACCCTATAAAGGTATGGTAGTAAAAAAGACTAGCGACAATCTACATGTTTTCGGGCAATTAATTAATCATGAATCGCAATTTAGACCGGAAGCGGAAAGAGATAGTTGCGGACATTTCACCTTCTATAATGATTATTACTTTATGTTGGGCGATAATTTTCACGACAGTGAAGATTCGCGTTATTTTGGACCTGTACGTGAAGAATTTTTAATTGGAAAGGCTTCATTTATTATTTATTCTAAATCATCAAAATTTTTATTCCCTTTTAAAAAATTCAAAAGACTCAAATCATAATCCATAATCTAAAAGCCCCCTCAGCAATGAAAACATTTACAAAACAAAGAAAAATTTTTAAAAAACACAGTCTGATAATTATTTTTGCACTTATTGCATCTTGCAAGTTAGCAAATTACGACTCTCAGGCTTTATTTAAAATACAAGAAAAAAATAATGATTTAATAATATTGAATAAATGGGAAGTCTTAGGTCCCTTTAATTCAGATGGTTCTGATGACATTTTAGATATAGATTATTTCAAACAATACGGATTTAAGGAAGGCGATATTACTTTCTCTGAGTATATAAATCTAAAAATCGATTCCAATGATCATGATTCAATCAATACAGTAAACCTTTTGAAAAAAGAGTTTTGGCATACGGATAACACAATTTCGGATGTAAAAAAATTCTTCTCAATTGAAGATGAGCAATACCGTGGAACTGCTTATTTTGGATGTTCAATTGATTGTGATAATGAAATTGAAACCTACCTGCATTTTTCAAGCAGTACAAGTGACAAAATATGGCTTAACAACGAACTTGTTTCCACTGCCAATCACATTAAAAAAATAGTAAGTTATCAGCACTTTGTTCCCATAAAATTAAAAAAGGGAGCTAATTTTCTTTTAGTAAAAACATCTCAAAATCGGGATGCCTGGAATATCTACGCACGACTTGAAAAATTCTCTCAGTATGCTTTAGAAAGGCAGCTGAACCAACGCAATCAATGTGTTCTACAAGATCATGTTTTTAATGGTGATTCTATAAGACTCAACAGCCAAACTCCTGCCTACAATGGAGTGCTAACAGTTTATGACAATTCATGGCAACCTGTACTAAAGGATGAGGTTTCATACAACCAAGAATGGAAAGCAAATTTTTCAACACAGCCAAAGGGCTTGTATCATGCAAAGTATAAAGTTGATGAAGCCACTGTTTCTCATGATTTTTTTAAAGGTGATTTACACGACTCCATAAAAACAATTATTAACTGTATTCAAGAAATTAAAGTTTCTGAAGCCATAAAAAGCAATATTGATGCTGCTGTATTCAGATATAATTATTTAGAAGAAACCTCTTATCCTACAAACAAGGAATTTGTTTCCCTTTTTATTCAGCTGCACAATATTTTCATTCATTTAAAAAAATCTGACAATCCCTTCAACCACACTCCCGGATGGCATATAAGATCTTATATGTCAGATATTGATGATAGCCGGCAATATTATATTTTACATATACCAACTACTTACAAAAAGAACACTGCATTACCATGTGCAATAATTGCACCGGTAATTATAGGCACAAAACTCCCTTATCTTGAAAGCTTCAGATTAGGTAACATATTTTTAATTAATCACTTACAGAGTCTTGCCGAAAAACATAATATTATAATTATTCAGCCGGGATCACGTCGCTTTCAAGATCCAAATTTTAATAATATTGAAGAAACTGAATTATGCAATATTATTTATGATGTTAAAAAAGACTATTCAATAGATCACAGGCAACTCTATTTATTAGGCGCTTGTGGTAGTGCCCAGGATGCGTTAAAAGCAGCAACGCAGTATCCTCATAAATATGCAGCAATAGGACTTATTGCAGCTGAGATTATTTATCCGAATGAAGCTCAAGAATCGGTAATACCATATCTAAAAAACATAACAAATTTACCCATTTATGTCACACACAGCTCACTTGACACAAACACTCCCGTTCTAAGGAGCAGATTGTTGGCAAAAATGGCAAAACAAGAAGCTTTTAAAAATTTCAAGTATGTAGAATTACCCAACGAATTTCCTTTATATTATTCAGATGATTTTTTTGATGCTGCTCTCGAGTTCTGCCTGCAATATAAAAGAAACGACAGCCCTAATGAAATATATTTCTCTACAAGTAACATACATTATAACAAATCATTTTGGATAACTTTAACAGAAATAGAACAAGAACAAACAGCTGAGATCCACGCAAAATTAAACAAATCAAACAGGCTTAAAATCACAAAAAAGAATATATTAAACTACAAGATTGATTTCAACCAATTAGATTTCAACAAAGACAAAAGACTTAAGGTCAAAGATAATGGCAAATTAATTTTTCATGATTTTATTCGAACTGATGAAATATACTTTGGTGATAAAGCTTCGGATCTTATAAAAAGCCCTGAGATTGCAGGTCCCTTGAGTCATCTTTTTTCCCAAAGATTTATTGTTGTTAAAGGCAGTACGGGCACTAAGGCCGAAAGCTCAGTAATTGATTCCGTAGCAAACATCTTAAATGATTTATGGTACGAAAGATACTATGCAAATTTCATCGTGAAAAATGATTTTGAAATCACAGAAGACGACCACAGAAATGCCAACTTATTATTATTAGGAAATTATCAATCGAATTTTCTTCTTAAGGAAATGGAAAACAAATTACCATTGGCAATTTCAGAAAAAGAAATTAATATTTTTGAAAAGACCATAGAGGGCACTGGGCTAAGCTTTTATTTGATTTATCCCAATCCTTTTAATCAGAAGAAATATGTTGGAATAATTGGATATAACGACATTGCAAAACTCTCCCTCGGTGCAGAAACAAACGAATTAGACGACATTTCAAATTATGGTTGGTTTGATTACAAAATTTGGAAGAATAATTACGAAACCTTAGAATCCGGTTATTTCAATAGCAAATGGAAAATTAATGAGTAATTTTAAAAACCGTTAAAAATAATTTTTGTATAATTGAAAATATTACAAACGCAACATCAATTTCGGACGACCACGTAGGGGCGCCCCTACGTGGTCGTCCGAAATTGAATGTGAAATATAATGCCACAATTGGCGAGGTAATTCATTGGTTTAAAACCATGTCAATAAAATCAATCAATTTACAGGATTCAATCTACTTAATATGAGCTCAAAACACTATAATTTCATATTTACAGTTGCATCAATTATTCCAATAGTAATAATTGCAATCATGATTATCACAATTGAACCATCTATTCTGTTAACATACAGAATAGCTATAGGTTTAATGCTAATTACATTTAGTACAATTTCTCTAGTTTTCTTGTGTCTTCTTAAAAGAAACAAATGTAAAGAACATCTTGCTATGACAAATTCAGCATTAAAACGAAAAACGATATTATTCTTAATTATTGTTGGATTATCGATTATCTCTACGGTGTTTTCAGTGATAATGTCTATAACCCGGTCTTTTAAAGAGTATTTGCCAATTTTAATATCAAGTGTGAGTTTGCTTATTGCCGGGCTAATAGTCCTATATAATCAAAATAAAAAATATTATGAGAAAAATTAAACTAAAACTTGCATTACCTATGTTGCCTTTAGCACTTATCACATTAGTTGCTATTAATTGGGTAATATTTGGCAATCTGAATGAGACTATTGCTTTAATAATTATACTTTCTTGTATGATAGGATTTGCAATTAGTATGTATAGGTTTAAAAGTAAGACCGATAAATTAGAATTAAGAAAAACATTTAATATAGAGGGTGATAAACAGCAAAAAGTGAAAAAAATATTTCGTTTTTTACTTTTTGCTGCATTTTTAGTTTGTCTTTCTATATCATATATATATGAAATAAACTTTACGTTAATTTCAAGTATTATATTCTTTTTTCTATTTTTAAACATCGGCATTCTTCAAAATAAAGTGTTGGTTGTTGATTATAAAGGAATTCGCATCCCATTAAGATGGAACTGGAAATGGTCGAAAGTTAAATCCTACAAGTTTAACAAAACTACAAATATCTTCAGCATCGAAAACACAGATGGGAAAATTAAGCAATTGGCAGGTATTGATAAAGAAAAATTTGAGGCTATTGAAATTTTGATGAGAAAGTATCAAATTATGCACAATGATAACGGTTAACAATTCCTTTCATAAGACAATAAATTTGAAATATACGTATGAAGATCTTTGTAAATATTATATTATGAGTAGTTTCAGCAATAATTCTAGTAATTGGTTATGGGCTTTCTAACATCAGTTTGAGTGATGAAGTTCTTAATTATTGTGGAGCAACCTTAATGGTAATTGGTGTTTTCTTATTTGGAGTTTTTCTTTTAGAAATCAAAGAGAGACCAATCAACCTAAAGAACAAGTCATTGTTTTATTTTGTCTGTGCTGTTGGATTTATATTTGCAATAATTACCAATGCTGTTAAAATCGTTAGGTCTGATTTTTTATTTAAAGAAAATATCCTAAGTTATTTGATTGTAGTGTTGTATTTGAGCTTGACCTACTATTGCGTTAGAGAGGCTTATCGGATTATTCGTCAAAACAGAAATAATTAAAACAATTTGATTATTTCTGTTGAAATCCGTTCTAATAATAGGGGTCTAACCAGTTAATAACCATGAAAACAAAAAAATATTTCTTTTTGTTATTGAGTATTATAACTGTAGTATTGCTTTTTATCAAGCAACCTACTGAGCGCCAAAAAGGATTGCTCATTGTTATTCCCTTATTAGTGATTATACTTTGGTTTCTTCTACGCAAATCAAAGTAGCAATCAACCGTTCCGTTATACTATAAGTCATTATTATTCACTATGTCAAAATCGAAACTCAAATCTTATAAGCATAGAAAAACCAGTATTTCAGCATCCTGTTTTGTTCAACACCAATACTTAGCGGCTCGTCGTTCAACTTTCTGGCAAAAAAGTGTTATAATAAATATCTTATTGGGAATTATAAGCACCTTAATCCTCCTTAGCATAATATTGATTGGCTGGCACTTGGATGAATTAATACAAGATATTTTTGGAGAAAGCAATACTATTTCTTTGTTATCCGGTTTCTTAATGTTTTATTTCCTCTTTGACCTTTTTGCCAGGTTCATGATGCAGAAAACAACACAATTAAACCATCAACCATATTTGCTTTTGCCAATAAAAAAACGAAAGCTGCTGCATTTCACTCTTAGAAAAACTCTCTTTAGTTTTTTTAATTTGCTTCCACTCTGCCTCTTTGTTCCTTATTTTATTAAAGTAATAATACCTACAACATCTCTTGATTTCTCGGTGGGATGGCTTATTAGCGTTTTATCCTTTGTGCTGACAAATAATTTCTTGTCTGTTGTTTTAAAAAAACAATATGCACAAAACCCCCTTATTATAGCAATATCAATTATTACACTTGGGATATTGTTATATTTCAATTATGCGACTTTAATAGATTTTTCCAACTACTTCTCAGCTCTTCTGTTTTGGATTGCTTCAAAGCCGTGGAGATACGCTATTCCCATAGTATTAGTAACCCTGAGTTACTATATTGCATACCGAACGCTACGGAAACAAATGTATTTACAAGAATCGGGAAACATAAGAAACAAATACTATGGTAAGCCCTCCCTTATTAATAATCACGGTCAAGTAACAGACTTATTAATACTCGAACTTAAAATGCTTTGGCGAAACAAACGGCCAAAAGCAACTATGTTAATGAGTGTGTTCTTTTTCGTATATGGCGTCTTTCTTTACATTCAAAACCTTAACTCTGAAGTGCTTGCGTCAATAATTATTCTTTTTTGTGTGGCAAGTTTCCCCTTAATGTATGGACAATTAATATTTTCTTGGGACAGCTCCTATTTTGGATTTTATTTAACCAACAAATTCAGTTACCTAAACTACCTAAAAGCAAAATATTTGCTTTTTATTGCGTTAACGATCATTTCCTGTGTTTTAGCACTTCCGGTGGTATTATGGCATTCAGGGGCATTAATAATTATTACGGCTTGGTTTTTCTACCTTACCGGATTGGTGAATATTATAACTTTATTTTTAGCTTGCTTTAAAGAAAAACACATTAGTCTTGATCGCGGTTTAATGATGAATTACGAGGGTCTAAACTTTGTAGGATTTTTTATGATAGTGGCGGTCATACTACTACCTTTGATTTTATATTACGCTTTAAACTATTTTGGTCTTTCTGACTACACATTTTTTATAATAGCAGCCTTAGGAGGGCTTGCCCTTTTATTCCAACCCTTATTGTTGCAACAGGTATTGCATTTATTTGAAAAGCACAGATATAAAATGACAGAAGGATTTAGAATTAAATAAACATGATGGAAATAATCGATTTAAGCAAAAAATACGAAGGTCAAACAGTTCTTTCCGTGCCTAACCTTCGGATGTCAAGTGGAGAGCTAATCGGTATAGTTGGAAACAATGGTGCAGGAAAAACTACCATGTTTCAACTAATACTTGATTTAATTCGGGCTGATAGCGGGCTTGTTAAAAGCAAGCAGCAGGATGTATCAAAATCAGAAGCTTGGAAAAATTATACAGGTTCCTACTTAGGAGAGGATTTTCTTGTTCCGTTTTTATCACCAATAGAATTTTTATCCTTTGTTGGTAAACTACATGGCAAAAACAAGGCTGATCTCAAGGATTTCATGTTGGAGATAAAAGATTTTTTCCCAACGGAAATGTTCACGAAAGGGCTAATCAGAAATTTATCCTTAGGCAATAAAAACAAAATCGGTATTTTGGCAGCTATCTATACTTCTCCACAACTGTTAATACTTGATGAGCCCTTTGCCAATCTTGATCCAGGGTCGCAATCATGGTTAAAGAAAAAATTAACTGAATTGAATCAAAATGGTGTTACCATATTAATGTCCAGCCACGATTTAAAACATATCACCGATTTGTGTTCAAGGGTGATAATATTAGATAACGGAAACATTTTAAAAGATATGAATGTACAAAAAAAGTCTTTGCCGGAGTTGGAGTCCTATTTTAAGGTATAAATTCGAATTCATTTATTGCCATTAAGACACTAAAGTTTCAAAAATTATTAACAATGCAAATCAACCCTAATTTTAAAAACCGAAAACATATACGTTTGAAAGACTATGATTATTCCAATTCAGGATTATATTATATCACAATAAAAGTCCAAAAACCTTTGTGTTTATTTGGCAATGTTATTAATGGCATCATGGTTCTCAATGATGCAGGGCGTATGATTGAAAAATGGTATAAAGAATTAGAAAACAAATTCTCCGATAAATGTTGCCATGAAATGATTGTTATGCCGAATCATCTTCATTGCATAATTGAAAATATTACAAACGCAACATCAAATTCGGACGACCACGTAGTTATACCGTTAAAAAACAAATAAAATTAAATAAAATTT
>CAZODA010000044.1:0-26839 GCA_964578485.1 uncultured Alkalitalea sp.
AGATGACATTGAATATTGGAACAACAAATTAGACAGCTATACAGAGAGCGATCCTATTTTTGATGCTTCCGTGGCAAGTGATATTGATGAAGATGACATTGAATATTGGAACAATAAATTAGACAGTTATACAGAGAGCGATCCTATTTTTGAAGCCTCCGTGGCCAGTGAAATTGATGAAGATGACATTGCTAATTGGAACAACAAATTAGACAGCTATACAGAGACCGATCCTATTTTTGAAGCTTCCGTAGCCAGTGAAATTGATGAAGATGACATTGAATATTGGAACAACAAATTAGACAGCTATACAGAGACTGATCCTATTTTTGAAGCTTCCGTGGCCAGTGATATTGATGAAGATGACATTGAATATTGGAACAATAAATTAGACAGCTATACAGAGACTGATCCTATTTTTGAAGCTTCCGTGGCCAGTGATATTGATGAAGATGACATTGCTAATTGGAACAACAAATTAGACAGCTATACAGAGACTGATCCTGTTTTTGAAGCTTCCGTGGCAAGTGATATTGATGAAGATGACATTGAATATTGGAACAATAAACAAAATAAATTAACAGCAGGTAATAAAATTATCATTGAAGATGATGTAATAAGTGTAGATGGGCCTGCACCTTTGGCCCTTGGTGACAGCTATCAGGGTGGTATAATTTATTGGTTGGATGAAACAGGTCAACATGGATTAATAGTTTCAACTGAAGATCAGTCAGACGGAATACAATGGCGTAACAGCGTTCATAGATATACAGGCGCAAAAGGGAATGGTTTGTATGCAGGTAAAATGAATACAGCTTTGATAATAGCAGCTCAATTAGATGATGTTGAAGATGCTGATTTTGCCGCTAAGCTTTGTGCTGAATATTCTGTAACGTTTAAAGGAATTACTTATGGAGATTGGTATTTACCTTCAATATACGAATTAGATTTATTATATGCTTTTAAAGCTCAAGGCGGTATTGAAATTGAAGGTATCTATTGGAGTTCTACCGAGCATAATAAATCAAACGCAAGATATAAGAATCTATTTTCAGGTGGAGGAATGGATATTCCAAAATCAACAACATACAAGGTTCGTGCTATTAGGTCTTTTTAATTAGCAGATGTGATGATGTGATGATGTGATGATTAGTAGATTAGCGGATTAGTTGATAAATTATGAATGATAAGTTAAAATGTTGATGACTACGTCGTTGAGGACTGCGTCGTTTATGACTACGTTGTTGAGAAAGGTTGAGGGTAAGCAATTACGAAGAGGTTAATGGGTTCACGCAAAGGGCGTAAAGATATTAATGTCGTAGAGACGTTGCATGCAACGTCTCTACAATTTTTCATTTCCTGAACCCGAAACACAAAACCTCTAAATCCTTCACTGTTAACTGTTTACTGATGACTGTTCATTGTTTATAAGTATTTTTTTTAAATATACCTGCAACAGTTTTTCCTATACCATCTATTTTTTCAATGGCATCAATTAGTGATGGATAGGTGAGGTTAACACTTTCGTCCTCGATATCTACTTGTGAAGGATAGATAAGTAAAAAGTTTTGGTTTTTAAAATACTTATTTATATAGTTCGGGATATAAGCCATTGTGCTGTTGTATGAAGGCAGGTTTTCGCGACTAAGCACTATGGTAACATTATCGTCGGTTTTAAGCTGATTTTTGAGACTCATCAATTGCGACCAGTCGTTAAACTCATTAAATTCCACTTTAATTGGGTGGTGGAGTTGAATACTTTTCAGAAGTTTAAGAGTTTCAAAAGTTGCAAAAAATTTAATAGTTGCTCCTGTATTTAGTGCCATATTCCATATTTTTGCCAGCCAAAATGAAAATCCACTTTCTTTTTCTGCATATTCGGGTATCAGCACAAAGTGTCGTTGTATCGTGGAAATTGGTTGATAAGGATGATAAATATAAGTTGTAATGTTACTATTTGCCAGAATATTTTGGGTTACTTTTCCTAAGAATGAATCTGACAGCCCTTTACTTTGGTGTAGTCCCAGAATAAGATCAGTGATGTTTTTTTCTTTTAACATATTCGTAATACCTTTTACAGGATTATCGCTATATCGTAGTGAAGCTTTTAAATTAAGATCCATAGCTGATGCAGCGATTAATGCTTTATCAAGAAGCTTTTTTGCTTTTAATCCCTTATCATCATCATCGCTATTGTCAGTTGGTACCACACTTAAAGCTATCAGACCTTCGGTATTACTTTTCGATTTTAAAAGAGTACTCATATGTATTAGTTCTTCCAGAGTATTTGGATTACTTATTGGGATTAAGAATCGTTCTGAATGATCGGGGGATATTGAATGAGCTTGATCTGAATATGCAATACTTTGTGCTGCCCTTTGAGTTGCAAAGGATGCTATTGTACATGTAATCAGTATCATAATTATTGTTCCATTGAGTATGCTGTCGGTAAGGAGTCTGATAGGTTCACCAAGTTCATTATAGCCAAGGATGATATTATAGCCAATTAATACTGCTGCCAGAGTTGCTGCTGCCTGAGAATTAGTAAGTCCAAATATCAGCTGTCCTTCCATTTTCGTATATTTGAAACTTTTTTTGGTAAGCCATGCAGCCAAGAATTTCCCTATTGTTGCAATTGTTGTCATTATAAATGCAACAAAGAGGGTTTGAATATTTGTGAAAGCTCTGAAATCAATTAACATTCCAACCCCAATAAGAAAAAAGGGAATAAAGATTGCATTTCCCACAAAATTTATTCTATTCATTAAAGGTGAGGTTCTTGGTATTAGTCGGTTAAGTGCCAAGCCTGCCATAAATGCTCCTATTATTCCTTCAATGCCTGACCATTGAGAGAGAATAGCTCCCAGGAAAACTATCATCAATACAAAAATGTATTGTGATACATTATCATTAAATTTTTTAAAAAACCATCGAGCGATTATTGGAAATGCAAATAGTATGATACTTGTAGAAACTGCAAATGAAATAAGTAATTTTATCCAGAAGCTGCTATTCATGTTTCCATTTGCCATTCCTGCAATAATTGCAAGTATCAGTAGGGCCAGAGTATTTGTTATAAGGGTGCTTCCCACAGAAATATTAACAGCTCTATTTTTTGTAATTCCCAACTTGCTAACTATGGGGTAGGTAATTAAAGTATGAGAAGCAAGCATGCTTGCCATAAGAATAGATGTGTTTATTGGAAATTTAAGGATATGGATTGCTGATATTGTTCCTAAGATCATTGGTATTATGAAGCCAAATAAGCCCAATGCCGTGCTTTTTTCAATATTTTTTTTGAAGTCGTTAATATCAATTTCCAATCCCGAAAGGAACATAATATATAATAGTCCGGCAGTACCTGAAAGTATTATACTACTATCGCGTGCCAGTAGATTTAAGCCAAAGGGACCTATGATAATACCTGCCAAGATCATACCCAAGAGTTGGGGTAATCTCAGTTTATCCGATAGGATAGGGGTGAATAGAATAATGACAAGAATTATTAGGAATTTTAGTATCGGATCTGAAATTGGCAATTCAATTTGTAAAATACCAGTATTCATAAATAAAGGTTTGAATACAAATATAACATGAAAGAAATTAATTGTTGTTACCATTTTTAAAAAGTATGTAGCTCATTCTTTAAGGTTTGTTAAAAGTTTAATGTAAATTTATAATTTAGAGCTTCTTTAAGGGCGTTAATTATAAATAGATGGAAAGGTTATTTTCGATAAAAAGGCTTGATAAAAGTCAGGTTTCGTTTTTGACTACAGATTCAAAAGAATTTCATGTTCATGATTTTGAAGAATTGATAATTGGTATAAAGGGTAGGCTTGAATCGTATATTAGTTTTGAAATGATAGCTGCTCGGGCTCCCCTTGTTGCTTTTGTTGCAAAAGGTCAGAAGCATCGTTTTGTAAGCCAATCGGTTGATGACGATTTTGATATGTGGGTATTACGTTTTAAAAGTGAGTTTATTGCTGAAACGGTATTTCAGCTTTATCAGAGTTTTAATTTAAAGACGAGTATTGCTCTTCATTCAGGAGTTTGTTTTAACAGATTGGGTCAGGTTTGTGAACTTATAGATTTGGAGATGCGATCGCCTTCTCCTGATTTTTCTGTGGTTCGATACCTTTTGAGTGCTCTTTTTATCATGATAGAATCGGAAAAAAAGAAAATGCCTGATTCTGATCCTAATGGTATGGCGATTCAGAATGAAACATTTATTTCTTTTTTAAAGATTTTGGAAGATAATTTTCGCCGGCCTTTAAGTGTTGAGTTTTATGCAGAAAAGTTGTTTATGTCGTCGCGTAATTTAAATCTTATTTGTCAAAAGATTATGAATCAAAGTGTTTCAGAGTTAATTGAAACTCGTAAGCTCACTGAAGCAAAAAATCTGTTGATCAATACAAACAAATCAATATCGGAGATAGGCTTTGAACTTGGTTATAATGAAAAATCATATTTCTCCAAAGTTTTTAAGAAAAAAGCCGGTCAGACACCCTCCGAATTCCGTGAAGAGATTGTAAATATGTTAAATATCCAACAATAAAATATACGATTATTATTTTTGTTTTTTGTTATTTCTTCTGTGTATCCTTTCATTTTTAGTGTGTTTTTCTGAAAAGTACCACCATCTTTCTGAATATTGTAACCATCCTAAGCTGTTTGTCCCGTATCTTTACTGATATTGTTTAACCTTTATAAAATTTAAAGAAATGGAAAAAGCAAAATGGGTATTAGATCCTTCTCACAGCGAGTTGACATTTAGAGTCAAGCATTTAATGATAAGTAATGTAAAAGGTGAGTTTAACAGCTTTTCGGCACAAATTGACAAAGAGGATTTTTCTCAGGGTCAGGTAGAGGTGAGTGTTGATACAGCTTCTATTAATACTAATAGTAGTGATAGGGACACGCATTTAAAGAGTGGTGATTTCTTTGATGTAGAAAAGTTTCCCCTTATGTCTTTTAAGAGCACACGTTTTGAGAAATTGAATGACGACGAATATGAGTTAACAGGATTACTCACCATAAAAGATATAGCTAAGGAAGTAAAATTAGCTGTAGAGTTTGGTGGTATCAACAAGGATCCTTGGGGTAATGAAAAAGCCGGTTTTTCCTTTAGCGGCAAAATCAACCGTAAAGATTGGGGTTTAAATTGGAATGCAGCTTTGGAAACAGGTGGTGTTTTAGTAAGTGATGAAGTAAATATTTTAGGTGAAGTTCAGTTTTCAAAACAAAAATAATTTTTTCAGGTGTTGAACTGTTCCATATTTCTAATGCTTATTTATCAGCATAGAAAACAAAAAATAAAAGTACTATGGGGTTTTCACAGAATATGAGCATGCCTGCCCTTTTTTTGGGGCATGGCAGCCCCATGAATGCTATTGAGGAGAACATTTTTGTGGAGGGCTTTAGGGCTGTTGCCAAGATACTGCCCACTCCCAAGTTTATCTTGGTTGTTTCGGCTCATTGGGAAACACGTGGAACCATGTTAACTTCTATGGAAGCACCTCGTACTATTCATGATTTCGGGGATTTTCCCGAATCACTTTTTAAAGTGGAATATCCTGCTCCCGGTTCACCTTCTTTTGCAAAAAGTATTATAGACATGGTTAAATCTGTGGATATAAAGGCAGATTATAATTGGGGGCTTGATCATGGTACATGGTCTGTTGTCAGGCATTTATTTCCTAAGGCTGATATTCCTATAGTTCAACTTAGTCTTGATTATTTGCAGACTCCCGAATTTCATTATTTCTTGGGTAGGGAATTGAGTGTTTTAAGGGATAAAGGAGTCTTGATTATCGGCAGCGGCAATATGGTGCATAATTTACGTATGCTCAAATGGGACAGCATAGACAGTATTTTTGGTTATGACTGGGCATTAGAGGCATCAGAAAAAATGAAGAACTTTATTATTAACAATGATTATAAGCGATTAATAAATTACAGATGCCACGGTAAAGCATTTGAGCTTGCTGTTCCTACTCCTGAGCATTATTTGCCACTTTTGTATGTGATGGGAGTAAGGAGAGAAAAGGATAGTATAAGTTTTTTTAATGATAAACCGGTAGCAGGCTCTATAATGATGACTTCCTTACTGTTAGCTTAAATAATTACTTATCGTTTAAACGCTAAGTCCACCATCTACATAATAAACTTGTCCGGTAACAAAAGCTGAGGAAGGACTTAATAACCATCCTGCCAAAGAGGCAAAATCTTTTGTTTTACCAATATTTTTTGAGGGTATATCATTTAAAAGCATATTTTCAGCCTCACTAATTGGAATTTTTAGTTGATCACTTAATTTTTTATATAAGCGGTCGATAGCCTTCGATTTATGGTAACCCGGTGCTATTACATTAAATGTAATTCCACTTCCTTGGTATTCCTTAACAAGCGATTTTACCAAACCAACAATTGCCATTCTCAAAGAGTTACTTAGAGTTAGATTATCGATGGGTCGGTTAACAGAAGTACTTTCGCTGTATAGAATTCTGCCATAAGTATTTTTTATAAAAATTGGCAATAATTCTTTTGTCAGTTGAACTTTCCATCTTATAAGCTGGTTATATGCATTATCCCAGTCGTTTAAAGAAAGTTCGCTAAAGTTACCGGCGGGAGGTCCTCCTGCATTAATAAAGGCAGCTGTAAGATGTGCCGGTAATTGTTTAACAAGTTGAGGGATAAATTTGTCACTTGTTAAATCACCATTGATTATTTGTATGTTTTCAGGATTTGAATCTTTAATATTTTCGAGAGTGTTGCGATCTCTTGCTACAAGTATTACCTTTTTGTTTTGGTTTAACAGTTCTTGTGCCACAGAAAGTCCCAAGCCTGAACTTGCACCTGTTATAAGAAAAGTTTGCTTTTGATCTTTAGTTTTTGAAGTTTGCATATGTATTTTATTGTTATAACAAAAAATGCAAATAAAAAGTTTTATTTCTTTTAGACAACTTTAATTCCATTTAATAATGAGGTGATTTAATTATACGCTTGGCATAATATAAATTCAAATATCATTTGTTATTGGAGAGAAATAATTCGGCAAAATTAAATTTGATTTTGAATAAGGGTTTATTAATAAAATTGTGTCTTGATATAAAAGATGTATAATTTAATTGGATAGTTATGAAAGAACGAAATAAAATATTACGAATAATTAGGCCTAGTAAAATATTGTATGTGATTTTTTCACTAATTTTTGTTTCCGGAGTTCTTGCTATAGAGAATGATTTGGAGCCTGGTGTTACTCAGTTTAAAGGTTCCATTATAGATGTTGATACTAAAAGTCAAATGGTTTTTGCTACTCTGGCAATTGAAGGAACAAATATTGCCACAGTATGTAATACTGAAGGGGAGTTTATAATTAAAATTCCCAATGATTATTTAGATAAAGATTTAGTTATTTCCTATATAGGATATGAGAAAAAAGTAATTCCAATTAAGCAATTGAAAGCTGAAGGAAATGTTATTGGCTTAAAAATGACAGCAGTACCATTAGTAGAAGTTTCAGTTTTCCCAACCGATCCTAATTTGTTGATTCGTGTTATTATGAATCGACGTGATGAAAATTATATGGATATTCCTGTAAAAGGAACAGCATTTTATAGGGAGACAATAAAAAGGGGGTGGTCATATATTTCTTTGACAGAAGCAGTTGTTGACATATTCAAATACCCCTATAACCGTTCACGTAGTGATCAGGTGAGGTTAAAAATAGGAAGAAAAAGTACGGATTATGGCCGTTTGGATACCTTAGCATTTAAATTGCAGGGCGGACCATTTGCTGCTTTAAGTCTTGATATTATGAAGGATCCTTATACCATTTTTAATCAAGAAGATATTGAATATTATAATTTTGAAATGGTTAACATCACAAGGATAAATGATAGGCTCTTATATATTTTAAATTTTAAACAAAAGCCCAATGTTGATCTTCCATTATTTTACGGCACTCTTTATGTAGATACGGAGACACTTGCCATTACAAATGTGGATTTTAATATGAATATTGAAAATCGTGATGAAGCTTCCCGCATGTTTATACGAAAAAAGCCCATTGGTGCTAATGTATGGCCAACTGAAGCTTTTTATCAGGTGAATTATCGTGAACACGATGGTAAATGGTATTTTGGGCATGCTCGTGCTCAGGTCTCTTTTAGGGTAAATTGGCGTAAGAAACTATTTAACAGGAATTTTCATACCACAATGGAAATTGCAATTACAGATTGGGAGGAAACTGATGAACGCTCTTTTAAGGCTTCTGATCGTTTAAGAATGAATGTAATTATGGAAGATGCTGTTGAAGGTTTTGCTGATGATGATTTTTGGGGAGATTACAATGTTATTGAGCCGGAACAGCCTATAGAAAATGCAATTAAGAAGATACAAAAGGGCTTACCACGTTGAGATATCAATTACGAATTAAAAATTACGAATTACGATATTAATATCTCGCCCTTTGCGTGAAATCATTCTCGTAATTCGTAATTGATCTGCTAATCTGCTAATCTGCTAATTAACTAATTAACTAATTAACTAATCTGCTAATTTGTAATTGAATCAGGCGTTTCGACCCCGCTCAACGACCAGTTTGGAGTTTCGTAATTCGTAATTTTTAATTCGTAATTGATGTTCTAATCTGCTAATCAACTAATCTACTAATTCGTAATTGAATCAGGCGTTTCAACTCCGCTCTCCCGTCTCGGCAAGCCTCGTCGGGAACCTGTCCCGACGCAACCTGTCCCGCTTTAGCGGGAGTCGGGATTTCGCTGCGCTCAAAACGACCAGTTTGGAGTTTCGTAATTCGTAATTTTTAATTCGTAATTGATGTTCTAATCTGCTAATCAACTAATCTACTAATTCGTAATTGAATCAGGCGTTTCAACTCCGCTCTCCCGTCTCGGCAAGCCTCGTCGGGAACCTGTCCCGACGCAACCTGTCCCGCTTTAGCGGGAGTCGGGATTTCGCTGCGCTCAAAACGACCAGTTTGGAGTTTCGTAATTCGTAATTTTTAATTCGTAATTGATGTTCTAATCTGCTAATCAACTAATCTGCTAATTTGTAATTGAATCAGGCGTTTCGACCCCGCTCAACGACCAGTTTGGAGTTTCGTAATTCGTAATTTTTAATTCGTAATTGATGTTTTAATCTGCTAATCAACTAATCTGCTAATCAACTAATCATCTAATTAACCTTTCCTTATATAATTATTTATAGGCTTAAGGTTTTAGAATGTGTAGGCAGCTTAATCGAAGTCATCAAAATCGCCATCATCAAAATCATCATCGTCGAAATCGTCATCGTCGAAATCGTCATCGTCCTCATATCCATTTAGAATTTCATCAAAATCATCTTCTTCAAGCTCCTCATCATACAGTTCATCGTCGTCAAAATCCTCGTCTTCGCTTAGATCTTCAGATTCGAGTTCAAGGTTTTCAAGATCTTCATCATCAACTGAGAACTCATCGTCATCCCAGTCATATTCCTCCATTTCATAGTCATCATCATCGTCGTCATCGTCATCATCTAGGAAACTATCCAAAATTGAATTTAAATTTTGGTTATAGTCCAATTCGGCAGGAATTGTTGATACTTCAAAAGGTTCATTTTTCATAAGCTTAAATATTATCTGTTATAGTTCTATGTTTTTAATAAAGAGTGAATTATAAAAAATAAATTGTCATTTTCTGTTTTAGATTTGTCGCAAAGGTTTATAAATTTTTTTCAAAAATAATAAAAGCTTTGAATGCTTATAATAACTCAACAATTAAAATTTCATTTTTTAGAAAATATTTTCTTATAAGCCTGTTATAGAGAGTTATACTATATTTAACGAATTTGTAATAATTTTCTACGTTATTTTTCCTTCCGGGTTTTTAAATTGTTCCTTTATTATTTTTTACTTCTTGTCTTTATTAAAATGCTTTATGAAATAATTAGACTCAAGTTTTTTAGCTAAGAGCTAAAAAACAACTAAGAACACAAAAGCTTATTTGGAACAAATAAAAATTACAAAACGATTTTCTTTCTTTGTTTTTACTACATCGCTATAAATCAAACTGATAGGACGTGAAAAATTTTTTTGCCAAAATTCGATAATAAATTGGCAGCTTGTTTTATTTGTAACTATATGTGTTTATTAATGAATTAAATTATTTTTGTCTTTTTCTATTAAATTTATTTCGTTTTATTTAAAGGAATTATTTTTAGGAAATTGTTTTTGCAGATAATAGTGTTTTGCAGTTTACAGAAAATAAGGCATGACATCATAAATTATATTTAAATGAAACCAGGAGAAAAAATTCGTATTCTGCGTGAGGAAAAAGAGCTTCCTCTAACAGAAGTTGCTGAAAGGGCACAATTAGAGGCATTACAGCTTGAAAGTATTGAAAACGGTAGTATTGCTCCATCTTTAGGAGTATTAATAAAGTTATCAAGGGCACTTGGAGTTCGTTTAGGGACATTTCTTGATGATGAAGTACGTGAAGGCGCTGTAATAACTCGGGATGGTGATGCAGAATCAACTTTACGTATATCGGGTACAAACAATCAGGATAAAGAGAATTTATCTTTTTTTAGTTTAGCTAAGGAGAAGGCAGATCGTCATATGGAGCCTTTTTTAGTTAAAATTAAACCCGGAGTTCCTTCTAATCCTATGGCTTCTGTTCATGAGGGTGAAGAATTTATTTATGTTCTTAAGGGTTCAGTTACAATCTCCTATGGAAAAGATGAATATATTTTAAACAGAGGGGATAGTATTTATCTTGATTCTATTGTTAAACATCAGGTTTGGGCAAATAATGATGAAAAAGCCTTATTGTTAGCTGTTGTTTATGTTCCGCTTTAATTGTAATTGATTATGGAATTATTAACTGATACTTTAGGCGGTATGCTCGAAAAGTGGGCTAAAGAAACGCCTGATACTGATTTTATGGTTTACCCCGATCGTGGGCTTCGTTTTTCATATTCAGAATTTAATGAAAGGGTTGATAGGCTTGCTTTGGGTTTAATTGGCATTGGTATAAAGCCCGGTGATAAGGTTGGGATATGGGCCAATAATGTTCCCGATTGGCTTACTTTTATGTTTGCTACTGCAAAGATGGGAGCTATTTTAGTTACCATAAATACCAATTACAAACTAACCGAGCTTGAATATTTAATAAAGAATGCTGATTTAAATACTTTATGTATTATTGATGGTTATCGCGACAGTGATTACGTTAATATGGTATTTGAATTAGTTCCTGAGCTCAGAACTTATGAAAGGGGACATTTGAAGTCATCTAAGTTTCCTTATTTACGTAATCTCATTTTTATTGGTCCTCAGAAGCATAGGGGAATGTATAATACTTCTGAGCTTTTGCTTCTTGGTAGTCAGATGGACGAAGAACTTTTAACTGATATTTCTTCAAAGATTGATTGCCATGATGTTGTTAATATGCAATATACTTCGGGAACCACCGGTTTCCCTAAAGGAGTAATGCTAACACACCATAATATTTTAAATAATGGTTATCAGGTTGGTGAAAATATGAGTTATACCAACAAAGACCGTTTACTATTGTGTGTGCCTTTATTCCATTGTTTTGGTTGTGTTTTGGCAGTTTGTGCGATAGTATCTCATGGTGCCTCCATGGTTCTTGTAGAAGATTTTGACCCTCTAAGGGTATTGGCCGGAATTCAAAAAGAAAAATGTACTGCAGTTTATGGTGTACCTACTATGTTTATTGCAGAACTTAATCATCCCATGTTTGATATGTTCGATTTATCCTCATTACGTACCGGTATTATGGCAGGTGCTTTATGCCCCATTGAAACTATGAATGAGGTAATGTCAAAAATGAATTGTAAGGATATTATTATTGTTTACGGTTTAACTGAATCTTCGCCCGGAATGACCACAACCAGAGTTTTTGATAGTCCTGAAATACGAGCTACTACCGTTGGCACCAATCTTCCCGGAGTTGAGATTAAGATTATTAATCCTGAAACAGGTGTTGAATGTGGGCCCGGGGAGCAAGGAGAAATTTGTTGCCGAGGGTATAATGTAATGAAAGGATATTATAATGATCCTGAGGGTACTGCCAAGGCGATTGACAAGGATGGTTGGTTACATTCGGGAGATCTTGCTATTAAGTCTGAGGATGGTTTTTATCAAATAACAGGACGAATTAAGGATATGATAATCAGAGGTGGTGAGAATATTTATCCACGTGAAATAGAAAATTATTTGTTCTTATTGCCTCAGGTAGAATTGGTTGAAGTTGTTGGTTTGCCCGATGAAAAATATGGGGAAATAGTATCCGCCTTTATTAAAGTTAAATCCGGTGCAAAAATTTCTGCGGAAGAGGTTCAGGAATTTTGCCGTGGTAAAATTGCAAGATATAAAATACCTAAGCATGTGTTTTTTGTTGACGATTTTCCAACAACAGCAAGCGGAAAAATTCAAAAATATAAATTAAGAGAATTGGGAGTAAGGCTTCTTGAGCAAGAGCAATAATTTATCAATTTATTTTTGTTGTTTTATTTAGCTTCGGCTATTTAAAAGTCGATATTATCAGGGTCAGGACCAATTCTTCTGTTACTGTCTAATTTTTCTATTTCCAGAATATCTTCATTAGATATCTCGAAATCAAAGATATTGCTGTTACTCTCGATTCTAATTTTATTTACACTTTTGGGGATAGTAATAATCCCTTTTTGTAAATTCCATCTTAGCACTAATTGAGCAACATTTTTATCATATCTATTGGCAATTCTCTGTAATTCATTGATTTCAAAAATACCGCCCTGCATTAAGGGACTCCATGCTTCGGGCCTTATATTCAGATCAAGACATTTTTTTATTAGCTGCGGTTGAACCAAATTCGGATGAAATTCTATTTGATTAACCATAGGAGCTATTTCACTATCTTTTATTAAATCATCTAAATGATGAGCTAAGAAGTTACTAACACCAATAGCTTTTACCCTTTTTTCATTATATATTTTTTCAAGGGCTCTCCATGTTTCTTTATATTTATTTTTTACCGGCCAGTGAATCAAATAAAGATCAAGATAGTCGGTTTTCATCCTTTTTAAAGATTTATCAAAAGCTTTTAAGGTTTTTTCATAGCCTTGGTCACTATTCCATACCTTGCTGGTAATAAAAATTTCTTCGCGCTTTAATGATGATTGTCTGATTCCTTCACTTACACCTTCTTCATTATCATAGAAAGCAGCAGTGTCAATATGTCTATAGCCTGCTTCAAGTGCCCATTTTACAGCATTAATAACTTCAGAGCCTTCACGGCTTTTAAAAACTCCAAGTCCCAGATAAGGCATCTGTACACCATTTGCTAACTTTACTGTTCCTTTAATATCAGTGATTTTCATTTGTTTTTTATTTTAAAAGTTATTTAAAGCCTATAATTGGGAAAATTTAATTTAAACACCGGCCTCTATCAGGTGAAGAAATTAAACTCTTTAATAGTAGTTGCTTTGTTAAAAATATAAAAAAAACAATTATTTAACAAAAAAAAGCTGTCTCACAAGGACAGCTTCTTAAAAATATAATTGTTTTATCTGTTATTTTTCTTTTTTTGCCAAAGCATAATCTAAGGAGTATTTTCCGGCTCCCAGTATAAAAATGCCAAGGAATCCGGTTAAATATAAAAATGGAAATTCTTTAAATCCTTGTGGGGGGATGGAATGTGCATGAAATAATGGATCACCGAAATGTATTACCAATCCGGCATATAACATTACTAATATAATGCCAAGAGATGCCCAGCGTGTTTTAAATCCTGCTATAACTGCCAGCCCTGCAACAAATTCGGCAAGTGTTGCAAAAATAAGGCTCAATTTAGGGCCGAAAAATAATACCGGAACAAATTCTTGTCCCGCAATCAGCATTTGTACTTTTCCCCATCCATGTCCAAAAACGATAAAAAAGCCAAAACCAATTCTTAAAATAAGCGTAGCAAGATCATTTTGGTTTTTGAAAAGAGTCTTCATAATAATTATTTTAAAATTGTTTAACAATAAAACTGCTTTATTCATTATTTGCTTAAATAAAATAATAAATAAAGCAGTTTAATTTTGATTGGATTTATATGTTAATTAACATGGTGTTTGAAAAAATGTTCATGCTATTATTATTCCGGCCATAAATATGTATCATTTTCATCATCCCAATATGGTCCCCATTGTATTTCTGTAAGTATTCCACTTTCAAACCAAAGGTTTAGACTTACTTCCGGAATACTTCCCACCACTTGTTTACCATCACCTTCGAATGCAAAGTTTTCTAACTCTATTTCACCGAGTCCCATCATTTCAACTTGCTGCAAGACTTCTTCTTGACTTAAACCAATAAGATTAATATCTTCAAAAAGATAGTTTTTAGAGCTTACTGATAGTGCAATAAGTCGCCAATCATCATCTTCATCAAAAGAAGCAGAAAGTTCTAGTTCATCGTAATGCCAGGTAATTGAATTTCCTTCTTCGCCATGTTCTATAGCTGAATATTCTTCTATTTCATTTGGTTCTCCAATAAAGGGTATAACTTCTTCTCTTGTCATACCAAATTTAAGCTTACCTATACCTGTTCCTAATTTTATGTTTTTCTTTTTCATAAGTGTTTAAATTTTGAAGAATATATTTTTGATTAATAATGAAAATGCTTTGATTTTTGAATAAATATACTATTTCTTTTTAGAAAGGAATTAGTATTGAAAATCTTTTTTCCGCCATTTCTTTTTTTCCGCAATTCTTCTTTTAAGCTCCAATCTTTTTATTTTAACCTTCTTGCCGGGTTTTGTTGGAATACGTTTTTTTCGTTCTTTTAATGACTCAGCCAACAGGTCGTGAAACTTTTTGATTACTAACTGCTTATTACGCGCTTGGGAGCGTTCTGTTTGACAGCTGATAACAATTTCTCCCTTTTTATTTATTCGGTTTTTTAATCTGTTTTTTATTTTTTCTTTTTCGCTTTCACTCAGAAGTAATGACTTTGAAATGTTGAATCGTAACTCAACTTTTGTGTTTACTTTGTTAACTTTTTGCCCTCCCGGTCCTTTGCTTTTTGATGAAGTTAAATTTATCTCTTGATAAAAATTCCTTTTTGTAATTGGGGTGTACATTTTGTTATATTTTTAAGTGATAGGGTATATTATTTTTGATGATATAAGTTAATAAACATATCTAATTTAAGAATAATGTTATATTTGAATTAAAATTAATTAATCATAAAATTTTATATTAAGATGTCAAGTATAAGGAAACTTAAAAAGGATATAAATTTTTTAGCTTCTGAATTGATAACTCAGGCTTATTTGAACAATTCTTTTTTTAAAAGACTTAAAGATGATGATTATAAAAAATTGGTTGAAGAGGTGCTTAAATATAGATCTGAATTGATATCACGTTCAAAATACCGTAATGAGAATAAAGACCCTAAACTTATCAGGACTTATTATAAACAGTTGAGACTTGATATGATTGAAGCTTATAATACCTTAATTGATGAAATCAATAAAAACATTGACTAAAAGCGATAATGAAAAAATTGGTTTTCCCCAATTTTTATATCTTGTTGCGAGCTTTGATTATCGTGTTTTTTCAGCATCGAAATTGTGTTTGATTATTATAATTTGCTTCCTTTTTAACACGAATATTGTTAATGCACAATTAGCCGGCACCTTTGATAGAGAACATTTAATTGAGAATTTTGAAGTATATCCCGGAGATTCGACTATAAAGCATGGAAATTATCAGTTGTTTTATAAGTCGCATTTGATTGAAAGTGGTTTTTTTAATAAAGGAGTTAAAAGCGGTATCTGGACTTTTTTTAGTTTAGGTAATGTTTTTGAATTTCAGTATGATTTTGATAATGATTCCATTGTTAGAATTTCAAATCCTGAGCAGCAATTACTTTTAGGCTTAGAATCTCCTTGTTTATTTTTGGGTAGTCCTATTGTTCCTTATTTATTTTTGTTATCTGAAGTCGGTTATCCATTAAAGGCTTATCAAGAAGGAATACATGGTAAGGTTGATCTTTATCTTATTATTTCCGAAAATGGAGAAATTATACATCGCTATACCGGTAAGATTCAACATTCTATTTTAAGTGCCGCAGTATTAAAAGCTTCTTATAATTTTCTTCCTGAATGGAGGTTTATACCTGAAAGGCGCAATAATAAACGAATAAAAAGTCTTTATAAAATCACTATTTTTTTTGAATTGGATTGATAATATTTTCTAAACTTTAGTTTTTGGTTATGCTAGAAGTTAATGAATGCATTGCCGAGAGTTGATTTTTTTCTAACATATGTAATAAAATTGGAATATTTACCGGTGCTCTTAGTGCTTCATTAAATCCCATAGATTTTAGTCTTTCTTTTCTTTTCATATCCAATTCTTGAGTTATTCCCACTAATTGGATTTTACTTTCAACTGTTCTAATTCTTGGTAAGAGCTCTTGCCAGAAGGGTAATTGATCAAGATCAATAAGTATATAGCGTATATTATTTGATAATAACATAGAATTCATTTCTTGTGCATTTTGTGCCCAAAAGACCTGATAGTTAACCGGTTTTGAGTCATTACTCAAATCCAGATAAACTTCCTCGGAAGGTGAAACAACCATTATTTTTCTTAGCATTGTTGTAGGGCCGCATGAGACCTGCATAAGAGGGGAACCTTGTGGATAAATCAAATCAGGAAGTACAAAGCGGAATTCTGATCCCTTGTCAGGTTCAGAAATTACCCATTGATGGCCTCCCAGAAATTGAATCAATCGGGCTGCTATAGACAATCCTAAGCCCATGCCACTAAATTCCCGTGATTGGCTGTCATCAACTTGTCTGAATTTCTCAAAGATCTGCTTATGTTTTTCAACCGGAATTCCTATTCCCGTATCTCTTACATAAAATTCATATAATTGAGGAGCTTTTATCCTTACCCCAACTTCAATAATACCATTTTGAGTATATTTAAGGCTGTTAGCTAAAAATATCTTTAGAATTTGCCTAAGTCGTAATTTATCACTTGCTATTCCATTTTTAATTATATCCTTTGGCAAGTCAAAGAATATCTTGATATTTTGACTTTTAAATATTTCATCTTCAGAGAAATCCTGTAAATCATGGAATAAAACTTCAATATTGCAAATTTCAGCTTTTAAGTGGATAAGTCCTGCCTCAATTTTAGAAAAATCAATCATATTATTGATTTGATTTAATAGTTCCTTACCACTTTGTCTGATAAGTGTAATGAATTCTTCCCTTTCTTGTTTATTTGTTCCGGGTTGTGCCAACAACTCGGCAAAGCCCATTATTGAATTCATTGGAGTTCGGACTTCATGAGATAAATTTGCCAAAAATGAAGATTTTAAACGATCACTCTCTTCCGCTTTTATTTTAAAGTCGTTTAATTCTTTTTTCTTTTCAATAGTTTCTGATAAATCAGTAATTACAAACATAAGTGCATTAATACCATAGTAATTGATTTTATTTACTTGTATCTCAATTGGCTTTGGTAATCCTTTTCTTGGAAATGTTACACTTTTAAAAGTGATTTTTTCATTTTCTGCAATAAGATGATGTTTTGTAGTAATTTCTTTTCTAAAATCCTCCGGTGAAAACTGATTCAATGTTTTTCCTATTAAATCTTCTTTTTCTAAGTCATGGAGATGGCAGGCAGCATCGTTCACATCAAGTATAATCCCATTTTCATCTTCAATAAAAATAGCAAGGGGCGAGTTGTTAATAAAATCCTTGGCTAATTTTTTACTTTTTTCTTCAGACAGGTTGATTTTTTCAACTTGGAACATTTCTTCCAATGTAACTAAAACACTTCCTGTTTCTATCTTCTTTTTAGCAGTTTGCTTCCATCTAAGCTGATATCGTTTTTGGGTATTGGGGCTGAAAAATCCATTCGGAGTGAGTATCTCGTCATGCATTTTTTCTTCTATCATATTAATAAGAGAAGAGCTCATATGTACCGGCAAGACATTGAACAACAATATTCGTTTCATATTTGAATGGCTGGTACCAAAAACCTTTGCAAAAGCTTTGTTTGCGTATAGTATGATGCCATTAATGTTGCATACGGCTGTTGGTATTGGGTGGTCTCCGATTAACAACAATGGATCGCTATATTCCAATATGTCTTTTTCAGATTCCATTAAATTAGATGATAGATATGATCTTCGTTTTCTCCTTTTTGAGTTATTTCTGTAATTGTATATTAAAAATAATATCATTGCAGCACCTAAAAGGACCATTACGAATTTTAAAGAATTTTCGATTTGATTTAATCGACTAATTTCTTCTTCAACTTGCATGAAAAATATTATGGGGGGAAACAGGGTTGTATAATTTTTTTTATAACAAGGCTTATGTTTTGTTTTAAAATATAAGGATCTATTTAGGAATGCCATATTATTTTATACTTTTATGTTATTCGTAATGTATTATGGATACTTATATAGTTTCTTAGAGTTATAGTTTCCAAAATTTGATAAAGATTATTGATAGAAGTTTTTAAGAACTTGTTTCAATAAAATCTCCCTTGTTTATAAAATTAACTTAATTTTAGTTATTTAAAAAGGTTTTCATCCTGCTTTATTTACAATTTGTTGTTATAAGCTGTTTTAACAGCTATAAAATTGGCTATCTCCGGTAAAAATTGATGAAGGGAATATTAAAATATTTTCAAATTAACTTATATGATAATCCATAATTTTAGTCGCTTATAGGGCTGTTAATATATAAATTATGATTAAGGCAAGTTAAATGTATTGAAAAAAAATGACTGTTCCATTAATAGAGAAGAATAATAAACAAAGGATAATCTCTATATTTGCATTTTTCTATAAGTTTCGTAAAAGTTTTTATAAGATGATGAATATTGATACTCAGTTGAAGGAATTAGTACAAAAAGCTATGCTTTCTCTATATGGGGCAGAGATACCTGCAAAAATGGTACAAGTTGAAATTACCAGAAAAGACCAGCAAGGTGATTTTACAGTTGTAGTATTTCCCTTATTAAAATTTTCAAAAAAATCTCCTGAGATCACAGGAACTGAAATTGGTTCTTTTATTAAAGATAATTTTCATGATATTTCATCTTTCAATGTGATCAAAGGTTTTTTAAATTTAGTGATATCGCACCGTTTTTGGTTAAATCTTTTGAATGATATTTATGAAGATGAAAATTATGGAATTATTCCCTTAGACGATAATTCTCCTTTGGTAATGGTTGAATATTCTTCACCTAATACTAATAAACCATTACATTTAGGACATATCAGAAATAATTTATTAGGTTTTTCTCTTTCAAGAATCCTTCAGGCAAATGGCAAGCGTGTTGTTAAAACAAATCTTGTCAACGATAGGGGTATTCATATATGTAAATCTATGTTGGCATGGCAAAAGTGGGCTAAGGGTTCAACTCCTGAATCAACCGGTATAAAAGGCGATCATCTTGTTGGTGATTATTATGTAAAATTTGACCAGGCTTATAAGGAGGAGTTAAAAGCTTTGGAATCTAAAGGTATGAGTAGTGAGGAGGCTGAACAGAATTCTGTTTTAATGAAAGAGGTTCGCACTATGTTACAGCAATGGGAGGCCGGTGACATTGAGGTTATTGATCTTTGGAAAATGATGAATCAATGGGTTTACAATGGTTTTGATATAACTTATGATATTTTGGGGATTGATTTTGATAAAATATATTATGAGTCAGACACTTATTCCCTTGGTCGCGAAATGGTTTATAAGGGTTTAGAAGAGGGAGTTTTTTTTAAAAAGGATGATGGCAGTGTTTGGGTTGATTTAAGTGATAAAGGTTTAGATGAGAAAATTTTATTGCGTAGTGATGGTACTTCCGTTTATATTACCCAGGATATTGGTACTGCTCGTTTGCGTTTTGATGATTATCCTATTGATGAGATGATATATGTTGTTGGTAATGAGCAAGATTATCATTTCAAAGTACTATCTGTAATTTTGGATAAGCTTGGTTTTAGTTGGGGAAAGGATTTGATTCATTTTAGCTATGGTATGGTTGAATTGCCTGATGGAAAAATGAAATCGCGCGAAGGTACTGTTGTTGATGCTGACGATTTGATTGAAGAAATGAATACTACCAGTCGCACTATGTCGAGTGAACTCGGTAAGCTTGAAGGATACACCGAAGAACAAACTGAAGAGGTTGTTAAAATGACAGCTTTAGGAGCTTTAAAATATTTCATTTTGAAAGTTGATCCACGTAAAAATATGACCTTTGATCCAAAAGAATCAATTGATTTTAATGGTAATACAGGTCCCTTTATTCAATATACTCATGCTCGTATATGTTCTATATTTCGTAAAGCTGAAGAAAAAGGAATTGAATGGAAAGCATATTCCCCCGACGCAATTGAGTTAAACAACAAGGAAAATAATCTAATCAGGTATATAGCAAATTTTAAAAATATTGTAAAAGAGGCCGGTAATAATTATAGTCCTGCAATAATTGCCAATTATATTTATGAACTTGCCAAGGAGTTTAATCAATTTTATCACGAAAGCCCTGTTTTATTTGAAGAAGATGAAAATGTACGAGCAATGCGTTTAATGCTATGCGGTGTTGTTGGTAGGATTCTTAAAAAAGGTATGTACTTGCTTGGTGCCGGAGTGCCCGATAGAATGTAATTTAAATTTTGGGCTTTAAAATTTTGCAGAAAGTTTAATATTCACACGTCGTGAGGTAAGATAATTAGGAACAGCATATTGCATGCTGTAAATGTCAGTTACCCAGTAATATGAAATTGTATTGTCAATATTTGGCAGATTTAGAATTTCCAATCCCAGCCATAAGTTTTTAAGATTTAAGGCTTTTCTATTTGAATCTGACTGTTTACTGAGCAAATCGTATGAGAAGCCCATATCCAATCTTCTGTAAGGAGGCATTCGGTTTATTGCTGCATATCTTGGAGAGTGTGGAGGTCCGAATGGCAATCCGGTTCCGAAATTAAAGTTAAGGTGTGCTTTAAAATTAGGATTGTTAGGAAGGTGATCTTGTAAAAACAAGGAGAAGTTCAAGCGTTGATCAGATGGTCTTGGTATGTATCCGGGTTCACCTTCACGATCGGGGTCCAGCCATTTATCGTTATAAAGGTTTTCTTCAGTTTTCATCAGTGACAATGTTGCCCAAGACTCTTCTCCGGGCACAAGTTCTCCGTTAATTTTAAAATCGATACCAAAAGCATATCCTTTTGCTCTATCTTCTTCGCTATAAATAATTCTTACGTTATCAACCTGATAGGGTATTAGTTGGTCTAAAAATTTATAATATACTTCACTTGTAAATTTGAATGGTCTGTTTAATGTATGAAAATAATAGTCGAATCCTGAAACTAAGTGAACAGATTTTTGTGCTTTAACATTTTTATTTACTGTACTTTCTGTACTTCTAATTTCTTTAAATTGTGGAGGTTGGTAATAAGATCCTCCTGAAAGGCGCAGGCGATATTTTTTTTCTTTTCCCGGCAGATAATTCAGTATAATTCTTGGTCCAAATATTAATTGTTCATTTAGAGAGTGATAACTTCCTCTTATTCCTACATCCATTATCAAATGGGCGTTTCCTATATGAAATGACGACTGGTTTTTAACAAAGGCAGAAAATCTGTCAGTTTTAATATGGTGATTTGAATTTTTCGAGTGAGACAACTCCAATTGTTGTGTATTAATTGGAATTGAATATCCTGCAGAATCTCTTATTTCCCATTCATTAATTTGGTCTTTAAATGAATCATATCTGTAATTAAGACCCCATTGTGTAGTACTGGCTGGTGACTTAATAGTTCCTTCAAGGTTTGCCGAAAGAACATTTGCAAACAGGTCATTACGTGCATGTTGTAAATATTCGCCTATGCCTATTTGCACACCTTCATCATCATCGTCGTAGGGATTTACAACTTCTTGCAACCAATAAGCTCCTGCTATATCGAAAGCTTCTTCTTCAAAAGTTCTGAATCCTGAAAATGTCAGCCTGTAGCTTTGCTTATCGGAGAGATTAAAAATGGTGCTTAATGCTCCATATCCTGTTTCAAATCGGTCTTTTTCTTTACCGGCAAAATATATTCGAAGTCGTTTAATATCTGAAATTGTTCCGAAAGTAGTTTCTCTTGTTTGTGGAATAAACTCATAACTATTAAGAGAATAGTAGCCTAATAATTCAAAGGTTAATCTTGTATTTGCCTTATATGACATAAAAGCTTGGGCATCGGCAAATTCGGGTTTATAATCTCCTTTCTCTTCTAGAGAACCAAGCAGATAACGATTTGTTTTATATCTGACTCCTGTGATCCATGAGAGTTTCTTATTTAATGCTGCCCCTTCAAGATGTCCGTTTGCACCCAGCATTCCGGCAGAAAAACTTCCGGCTGTTTTTGTTGGACGTTTATAAGTGATATCTAATACAGAGCTCATTTTATCACCATAGGAAGCACTGAATCCTCCTGCTGAAAATTCAATTGATTCAACGAGATCGGGATTTACAAAGCTCAAGCCTTCTTGCTGCCCCGAATGTATTAGAAAAGGACGATGAATCTCCTGTCCGTTAACATAAACAAGATTTTCATCAAAACTTCCACCTCTTACTCTGTATTGGCTGCTGAGTTCATTGTTTGATGTTACTCCCATCTGCGATCTTACAAGTCCTTCAATGGATGGTCCTGAGGCCGAGGGCAAATTTCCAACATGAATAGGATCTATTTTTTGACTGTTTAAGCCCGACATGCGGCTGCCGGTTATCTCAACCTGTTGAAGGAAATATTGATCGGCTTTTAAAACAATTAATAAAGGGCTTTCAGGTTTTTGGTGGAGTTGAATTTTTTCGCTTAAAAATCCTAATGCTGATATTTCAATTTGAAGAGGGAATGAAAGAGGGATTTGTAAGGAAAAATGGCCTGATATATCTGAAACTGTTCCTGATTTTATAGCATCAATATAAATATGGGCACTTATTACAGCTTCGTTATTTTCATCCACAATCTGACCTGATAATAAAAATTGCTCAGTAGTTTGAGCTTGAATTTTATTCAGAAACAAACAAGAAATAAAAAATAAAGCAATTATTAATAAACAATTAATTGTTAATCTCATTCGAAAGATCATTGTTATGGATTTTTGTTTTCATTGTGGCAGGACAAAATTTATGACCCGAAAACAACTGTCTGCAATATTATTATACAGCCCCAATTTTTATTAATCTCACAAAAATAAACGAAAAAAGTAAAAAAATGGTATTTATCTGAAAAACTGTTTTTTTACACATTATATTATGTTATATTGATTTTAATTTATTCGAATAATTAATTCTTGGTTTAACAGCTAATAGATGAAAAGGATAGTTCTTATTTCCAGCCAACTCCCTATGGATGGTTTTCGTGATTTACCTTCAAATTATGAATTATTGGTTCCTGAGCCGGAGCATGTTTCTGTTGATTACTTAAAAAATTATTTTGCTATTTCTGATGTTGTAGTTTCTGTATTTGGACGCAAATTTAATTCCAATTTGCTTGATAAAGCTCCCAAATTACGGTTAATTGCTAATTATGGTGTTGGCTATGATAATATAGATGTTGATTATGCTACTTCGCTTGGAATAGTTGTTACTAATACTCCGGATCCTGTAACTGAGCCAACTGCTGAACTTGCCATGGGACTGATGCTTGCTTTAGCACGAAAAATAGTGTTCTTTCATAATGGGATTTTAAGAGATAGGCTTCCTCCTTGGACCTTGATGAATAATTTAAGCAGTACTTTAATTGGTAAAACCCTTGGTATTATTGGTATGGGAGCAATAGGAAAAGCTTTTGCAAGACGTGCCCATGCTTCAGGAATGGATATATTATATCATAACCGCAATAGAGTTGAATCATCTGTGGAGAAACAATTTAACGCTCAATATACCGACTTGAAATATTTGCTTCAACATTCTGATTATGTTTCCCTAAATGTTCCTCTAACTACCGAAACATATCAAATGATTGGTAAGGAAGAATTTAAACTAATGAAAAGTACTGCATTCCTTATAAATACAAGTCGTGGTAATGTTATTAACGAAGCAGAACTTATTAAAGCCTTAAAGGATAAAATAATTGCCGGTGCCGGGCTTGATGTTTATAGTGATGAACCAAATATTCCCGTTAGATTAAAAAGATTGGATAATGTTGTGTTAACACCTCATTCCGGTACAGGTACTTTTGAAGCACGTGCTGAAACTAGCCGTTATGTAGCTGAAATAATCCTTCGTTTTTTTAATAACAATTTAGATATTCCTGTAGTAAATCCTGCGGTATTTGATACGGAAGCCTACAAACAAAGGAGCGTATAACAGAATAAACTTTTATTCTTTGCCATAAACAATTTGTCCGGAAAAATTAAATTAAATTTTTTCCGGACAAAATGTTTTTATATCAAAGAATCATTGATTTTATGAATATATCATTGATTTCAAATCTTCTTCTACAGTTGAAATACTTCCAATTCCAAATTTTTCAATAAGAACATCTTTAACATTTGGCGACATAAAGGCCGGCAATGTAGGTCCAAGATGTATATTTTTCACACCAAGATAAAGTAATGCAAGTAATACAATAACAGCTTTTTGCTCATACCATGCTATATTGTAAACTATTGGCAACTCGTTGATATCTTTTAGTTCAAATATTTCCTTTAATTTTAAAGCTGTAACAGCAAGTGAATAAGAATCATTGCATTGTCCGGCATCTAAAACTCTTGGAATTCCACCAATATCTCCTAAAGGCAGTTTGTTGTAACGATATTTTGCACAACCGGCTGTAAGAATGACCGAATCATTTGGTAATGCCTCTGCAAAATCGGTATAATAATTTCGTGATTTCATACGTCCGTCACATCCTGCCATTACAACGAATTTTTTGATGGCTCCTGATTTTACGGCATCTACAACTTTGTCGGCTAATTCTGAAATTTGATTATGTGCAAATCCTCCAATTAGTTCACCTTTTTCTAATTCAAGTGGTGGTTCACATTTTTTTGCATGATCAATAAGCACAGAAAAGTCTTTTGGATCACCATTTTTGCGGTCTTCAATATGAATGCAACCGTCAAATCCAACCGTACCGGTAGTATAAATTCTTTCTTTATAACTTTCTTTAGGAGGTACAAGGCAGTTTGTGGTAAGTAGTACAGGTCCGTTAAAACTTTCAAATTCAGTAATTTGTTTCCACCAGGAGTTTCCATAATTACCTACAAAATGTTTGTATTTTTTAAATGCAGGGTAGTAGTTTGCCGGTAACATCTCACCATGAGTGTAAATATCTATACCTTTACCTTCAGTTTGTATAAGAAGCTCTTCAAAATCTTTTAAATCATGACCGCTAACTAAAATTCCCGGATTTTTTCTTACTCCAAGATTTACTGTTGTCATCTCCGGATGGCCATAAGTTTCAGTATTTGCTTTATCAAGTAATGCCATTGCTTCAACACCATATTTTCCGGTTTCCAAAACTAAGGGTAATAATTCATCAACCCCAAGAGTTGGATCTAAGGTTGCCAGCAATCCTTTTTTCATGAAACGATTTAACTCTTCATTTTTATAATCAAGATTGACAGCATGCTCGGCATAGGCGGCCATTCCTTTTAATCCGTATATTACAAGCTCTTTAAGTGCACGAATATCTTCATCCTTTTCATTAAGAATTGAAACAGTCTCACTTTTTGAAATTATTTCATCATTGTTGTCGCTTTGCCATACTGCACATTCCGGTAATTCGCCTTCAGGACTTCCTGTTTTGGCCTTTAAATCGTTTTGAAGAGAAAAGCCATATTTAATTTGACTTATAATTTTATTACTATCGAAATTTGCATTTGTGATAGTGATAAACAAAGAATCGATAATATATTTTTCTGCTTCACTGCCGGGTATATTTTTAAGATCGGCCTGATGGCTCCAAAAGGCTACCCCTTTAGTTACAAAAATTAGTAAATCTTGTAAATTCGCTACTTCAGGCGTCTTTCCACATACTCCTCTAACAGTACAGCCAATTCCTTTGGCAGTTTCTTGGCATTGATAACAAAACATTGACATATTTATAGGATTTAAATTAATTATTTACTTATATTTTTTCAAACACAGTATCTTGTTAAACAGGATTTCAATTTACAAAAAATAATTAAGTATTATTCAGATTGAACTAATAGCTTAGAAATTTTTTCATGCTTTTTATTTTTTGAAAAAGCATGGAGAATTTTATCCCGACAATTTGTTTTTAGTGCCTTTAAGCACTAAAATAAAATGTATTGCAAATTTATAATGTGGAAGCTTATGAATTTGTAACTTTGGTTACAAATTAGTTGATTAGCAAATTAGTTGATTAGTTAATTAGCAGATTAGTTGATTAGCAGATTAGTTGATGTGATAATTAGCAGATTAGCAGATTAGTTGATTAGCAGATTAGAACATCAATTACGAATTAAAAATTACGAATTACGAAACTCCAAACTGGTCGTTGAGCGGAGTCGAAACGCCTGATTCAATTACAAATTAGCAGATTAGTTAATTAGTTAATTAGCAAATTAGTTGATTAGCAGATTAGATGATGAGTTATAAATTATGAGTTATGAATGATGGGTTTCGTAATCAATGAACAGTCATCAGTAAAACAATGAAAAGTTTTTAATGTACCCGAAGCATCCTGCTTTGAGTACACTGATGACTGTTTACTGATCATTGATAACTGAACTCGAAACCCGAAACTCAAAACCCGAAACTCAAAACCCGAAACTCAAAACCCGAAACTCAAAACCCG
>CAZODA010000045.1:0-26495 GCA_964578485.1 uncultured Alkalitalea sp.
ATTAGATGTCGGTAGTTTTTTTAGCAAACGCACTTTAAAGACTCCACCTGCTATGTTATAAGGTAAGCATTCAAATTTAACTGTAATTGATTCTTTTCCTTCGAGCATTGATTCAGGAATATCATATTCCACATTAACAAACTCGCTAACATTCCATTTATTAACAATATTTTCTGTTATCAACAATTCGTCATCAATCAATATATTAAATTTTCTATTTCCACCTTCATTCCCCCAATATCTAACCATCAATGACAAATCTGTTCTATTTTCGGTAAGAAGATTATAACTAAACCATCCATCATCTATTGCGTCTCTCCAACCCTCTTCATAATGGTATCCCGACCTTGAATTTTTAGTTTTCATTAGATGGTCAACTTCAGGTTGCTGCTCTGCAGGACTTACCATATCCACGGTTCTCTCTTCCAATAATAAAAACTCTTTCTCTTTTTCATCCAATTCAGAAATATATTTTTCATATTCATCTTGACTTAAGGACAACCAATACATTAAATATCTACTGTCATGGATTGAAAAAAACGGCTCAAAAATCAACTCTTTATCCTTCTCTTTTTCAAAGATATTTTCGGCCTTAAATTTTAGTTTTTCTCCTTCCACAGTCTGCATCTGATTTAATCTCATTTCAATCTCTTCTATGGTAGCAATTGAAAAAGGTGATTCTACCAGTGGAAGTAATCTTCCATGGGCAATGTGTGACCATCTTCCATCGTCAGCTATTAAACCATCTAAACTTTCCTCTCCGGTTTTTACAGCTAATAAAATTGGTCCATATAATACGGAGATATAATTAGGAACATTTGGCAAACGGCTTATAGTATGTCTCATAGGAGTCTTAATAGTTATAACATCACCATCATTCCAAGTTTCATTTATTTCAATATAATTAGATGGATTTGAATTGTTTCCATAGTTCGTTCCATTAAAAACAACTTCCATTTCATTATTTTGCACCCACCAAGGATGCCGAATCATCAGTTTAGCCTGAGTTGGATTATCAACATTAATTGTAATAACAATTTCATCTTCAAAAGGGAATTGTGTGTTTTGGGTAATTCTAATACCTTTTTCTTTCCAGTTGAGAATAGATGCCACAAAAAGATTAATAAAGAGTTCATCATTATTGTGTGCATAAATCATTTCAGCATATTTACCATGATTTTCCATGCCTGTACCTACACAACACCACATGGCTTGGTTAGGCGCTGAATAGACTCTATAGTGTCTGGGACGAGCAGAAGTAAAATATACATATCCTCCATGCCCGGGATGTTGAGAAGATAAGATATGATTAAACATAGCTCTTTCATAAAAATCCATATATTTCACATCACCTGTCTGACGGTATAGACCTGCTGAGAGTTTCAGCATATTATTGGTATTACATGTTTCCGGTCCTTCTCTTTCTTCAGTATAGCTAATACAATCATCTTTAGACGGAAAGTGTTCACGTCTGCTATTTCCTCCAAAAGATAGTGACCGATTATTTACAACAGTTGACCAAAAGAAAGAAGCTGCTTTAAAGTAATCATTATCATTAGAAACTTCAGACACTCTCTGGTATCCAACTGCTTTAGGCACTTGAGTATTTGCATGAATATTATCAAGATTATCTATACCATTCAACATACTATCGAATAGAAACTTATGAGAAAATCGTTTAGCTGTCTGTAAATATTTTTGCTCCCCATTTATTTTATAAGCATCTGCATACACCTCATTCATACCTCCAAACTCATTACCAAGCATCCCCTCCATTTCATTATCATTTAAATTACTAATGATATCAATTCCCCAATCACAAAGTTCAAGAAACATAACTTTTGCTAATTCATTATCTGCATAATACCAAGCATCTCGGAGTCCTGCAAAAGTTTTATGAATATTATACCACGGCACCCAATATGACCAAACAACGCCCCAATCACGATTTTTAATACGTGTCCAAAGCTCATCTCCATTAGGAATTCCTCCGACATAACCATTGCCATGTGCATCTTGACAACGTTTCAACTCTGAAACGAAATAATCTATCCTGCTTTTTATCTCTAAATTTCCTGTTGATGCATAATGAATTGCTAAGGCCGATAAATAATGGCCTCCAATGTGACCATCCAAATCTATCCAATTTTCAAAACTTTCTGCTTTAGGTTCTAATCCTGCTTCCTTCAAAAAGGGTGCTAAAAGTCTGTCGATATTATATTCTAAAAGCACTTCTGAATTTAAATCTTGTGCATGTTTAAATATACCATCTAACAACTCAACATCGGTCAAAGAAAAACTTTTATCATATAATTCACTTTGAGCTGTTAATTTTACAAAGCAAAGTGAAAATAAAACTATTGAATATAACACACTCTTTTTCATATCTTTTAAAATATAGTTATTATCGACTAATAAAATCTGTGGTGACAGATTTGAAGACATAATAGACTTTAAATGCTATTCTTATACTTTTAAACATTTAATTAAAGAAACTTATTATCTGTTTATATATATCTTCTCATTTCCAATTATATATAAGCCATTAGGCAACTCATTTATCACGGAATTTTTATTGACTTTTTCGCGAATTTTTATTCCCATAATCGTATAAACATCCACTAAATTGCTTTTGGAATTATAATTAGTTGAAATATAAGTTTCTTCTTCAATAGGCTTGTGACCATCATCACTTAAAAAAACACGACTTAATTTGATTGCTGCACCCCCAAATGACCAAAAACCAACTATATAGATATGTGAAGGATTACATTTTACAAATGCATCATCCTTCTTCTTAGTCATTTTGTCCAGTTCTACTACAACTCTCAAATTATCACCAAAATCATAAATTGCCGGTTCTGTCCAATAATTATTTTCATCAAATAATCTAAATGATAATCCACTGCTTTGTCTTTCAGCTAACTCAATAATTAAGAACTTATAATTTGACAAATCAATTCCATCCTCATATATCCAGCCAGCAAACCCATATTGTCCGGTAATTAAAGTTTTTGTAGCCTCATCAAAAGTACCTTCTGCCCATATAGAAGGATTAAATCCTCTGCTAATTGATAAAGGAAAAGTTTCAACATTTACATTTAGTTTAATTGATAATTCATTTCCTATAGCATCTCCAAAACTTATTGTAATAGTTGCATAACCGTCGGATAGAGCCACTACACCATTATGATTTGCAAAAGCTACCTTGTTATTATCAGAACTATAATTAACACCATTAGTTACATCTACAACATTGTTATCCATATATTCTGCTTGTATCGTAAATGGCAAAGTAGTACCTGGGAGCATATGGATATTATTTATGTCTTCAATGTCGATAAGCAGCTTTTTTAGGGTTATTTCTTCAAGCATATCTTTAACAAGTACTTTTATAATATCTACGCAGTTTTCATAGCTTATAATAATATCTGTTTCTCCATAATTCTTGGCTGTTATAACTCCATCTTCTATAGTTACTATTTTATCATTTACTATTTCAATATTAACCAAGGCAGTTACATCAAACTCTTCTCCATCGGCATAAACAGCTTTAACATTAAAATTTATTGTATTTACACCATCATCTAGATCGATTTTAAATCCGGATGTTGTTGCATTAATTCCGATAATTTCTTTTTCTTTTTTTTCAGTAAATATCCAACTATCAAAATTAAATAACAGCTCTTCAATTGGGTCTCCTTTAAAAATGAAGTAAATATCATGTAGCCCTTTTACATTTTCAACTTTTGTTATTTTTTCTATCCACTCATCCCATCCTCCGGTGTATGATACATTCAGTTGACCTATTATTTCTCCTTGCAAGTCGTCAATTCTAATTTCAATAATTCCCCCCTTCGAATTTGATGCAACATTGGCAGTAAAAGTAGCTGCACCTTCATTTCCAAATTCTACATTTCTAACTCGTATGTAGTCATTATTATCGATATTGGTAACATAAACGCCAACTTTATCACTCTCATTAGTTTTAAGCCCTTCAGACCAAGCTATTGTCTCTGCTTGATTTTGTTTATAAGGATTTAAAGTTCCAACAGGATCCGGGCCCTCATCTGTTATTACTATTTGTGGTATAGTTCCATCTTCATTGTATGTAAACTGTTCTATACAAGTAGCTCTATTAAAACCTCCTCCTCCCGGTAATGCTCCTGTATGATAAAATAAATAAGAGTTGTTTTTATAATCAATTATTCCTGGATGATTAGTAAATGCCTTATTAGCATCACTCACAGGCATTATTTTACCTTTATATGTCCATGGACCAACAGCTGTAGAAGCTATAGAATATGAAATATCCTCCGGTACTCCCCCCGCTGCATATATATTATAGTATAAATCACCTCTTTTGTAAACCCATGGTGCTTCTTCAAATTTTGGTCCAAAGCCATCAATTATACTTTGTGGTATAATTTTTCCTTCGCCATAAGTTCCCAATGGAATGATATCAACTATACCAAGTTCTTCATCATAAGAAATCATATCTTCATTTAAGAGAACATATGACAACTTTTGATTTCCCCAGTATAAATAAGCTTGTCCATCATCATCAATAAAAACTGTTGGATCAATATCTCCCATTTCTCCTGTAGCTATTAGAGGTACACCCAAAGCATCTTCAAAAGGACCGGTAGGACTATCAGAAACAGCCACCCCGATAGCATGCCAATGTCCCGGGTATTCACAACTAACATACCAATAAAATTTTCCATTTCGCTCAATACATTGGGCTGCCCATGCAGAATTTTCAGCTGACCATTCAAAATCAGATACTCGAAGAGCTACACCATGATCTGTCCAATTTACCATGTCTTGAGATGAATATACACGCCAATCATTCATAGTAAAATAATGTGCATCATCCTCATCATTTCCTGAATAAAGATAAACTATATCATTATATACCATAGGAGCAGGATCCGGGGTGAAATATGTTTGTACTATAGGGTTTTGGCCATATCCAACCAAGGATGTTAATAGTAATAAAAACAATACTCTCGTTTTCATTTTTAATTTAAATTTAAAAGCTGCTTAGCTTAAATTTTATGATAGCTAAGCAGCTTTAATTATTCTATTCTTTTAATTATTTAATATACACCTTTTCATTTCCTACAATATATAATCCCCGTGGTAAACCCAAAAGAGCTTCTGATCTTCTTATGTTCTCTCTTATTTTAACTCCGGTTATGGTATAAACATCAACATTTACATCGATCTCAACATTTTTTATTGAAGAAATAAAATCTCCATCAGCTTCTTTTAATGTTACACTTTTCAGTCTTACTTTTGCTGTTTCTGTTTCTTCATCATCAATCATTAAATAGACCCTTTTAACAGCCATAGCTTCCTCTTTCGTAAACTGATATAAGTCTAAAGAAATTTTATTATCAACAAGCTCAGCTTTTACTTCAATAAAATTATCATTAACTGATGTAGCCCCTAAAATTATCTCCGCATCAGTATCTACATTATCAAACTCTGCAATCAACACTCCGTAATCACTAAAGTTTTTAGACTCTTCATACTCCCAACCTACTTGTGCTTCATAAAACAATGAAGGCAAAAATGTTATTTGCATACTTAAATCTTCTTGCAACTCTGTTATTACAGCAGTATGTCCATATAAAGGTTGAATATCAATTAATGAGAAATCTGATTCCTCAATATTGACCAAATATGCGCCTTTTACATTAAATCTTGCTGTTTCATAATTTTGATCCCACACCCAGATACTTACTCTTTCAATTGCTTTTAGCTGTTGTTCATGAAATTGTGATAAATTCACTATAAGCTGATTTGCAGTTTGCGGTGCACGATTTTTCACCTCTTTTATAGCATTAAACTCCTGTGACGATTCTACAATAAGCTCAAAATCAGCATTAACACTAATAGGATCAACATTAACAATTAAATGAGTATATCCGGTAAAATCAGCATTATTATTTTTAAAATCCCATCCGGATTGTGAAGCCCAAGGGTCGGCGGGAAGATATGTTATTTCAACAAGTCCTTGTTCATGTTGATAATTCACGTCAAGAGCAGTATTTCCGTGAAGCGCCCCCAATGCAAACAATGGGAAATATGAATCATCGTTTACTAAGCTAGCTCCTTTTACTTTAAACACAGCAGTTGCATCATCCGGATCCCAAACCATATTACTAACTTTTTCAATTGAAGCTAACTGCTCAGGAGTAAATGCTCTAAGATCAATTACAGCAGATTTTGCTGTTGGCGGGACACTTTTTGAAAGTGTTTTTTTCCCATCAACCTCCACAGTTGATTCTACTGAGAACTCAAAATTGCCATTTGCACTAACAGACTCAAAATCAATAAGCAAATGAGTAAACCCGTTAAAATCTTTTGGATTGGAATCAAAGCCCCAACCGGCTTGTGTCATCCATGGAGCTTCCGGTTTATAAGTAACCAGTACAAATTCGTCACCTTCGGTATATTCTATTTCAACCTCGGTATGAAATTCATATAAAATCCCAAAATCTGATAGAGGAAAATCATAAGCTTTAGCGCCCATAAAAAGGACTAATAGCATGTTTATAAGTAATAGTTTCTTCATAATAGTTCTGTTTTTTAGTTATTTAATCACTCAAAACTATTCAAAAGCAACTATTAACATTTGTGATATTAGATCTCGTATTTACATTATTAGACAAATATTAAAGAACTTTTAACTTAATATTTTTCAACTAAGAAGTACAATTTAATTTAGAAGTTCAGATGGTGGAACACCAAAATGTTTTTTAAAAGCATAACTAAAATAGCCAACGCTTGAAAAACCGGCTAAATCACTTACTTCTGTAACATTATATTTTCCTGTTTTCAATAATTCCACCGAATAATTTAACCTTATAGATCTTATAAAATCTACCGGAGAAAGATCTGCCAAAGATTTCAATTTTTTATATAAAAGTGATGGGCTGACATTCATTTCTGCGGCAAAATCATCTTTTAAAAACTCTGTATTTGAAATATTATCATTAACTACTTCAATAGCTTTTTTTACAAATTCATCATTATGCTCATTTTTGAATATCGATTTTTCTTTAAAATTTTGCTTATTGATTAAAGAAAGGGTTTCTTCTTTTTTCTTTTCTCTGTTTTTTAAAACATTATTTATTCTATGCATTAAAACTTGCACGCTAAAAGGCTTTGTAATATAGTCTTCAGCACCTAATCCCAAACCCTCTAATTCCTGTGTTTTATCTGAAAGGGCTGTTAAAAGAATAATAGGTATATGTGAAGTTTCTGCAGTGTTTTTTATTATTCTGCATAAATCGAAGCCATCCATATTCGGCATCATAATATCAGATATAATTAAATCAGGCTCATTATCTTTAATAATATTCCAAGCAATTTCCCCATCATTTGCTTTAGAAATATTATAATTTTCAGATAGTGCATGAGATAAAAAGTTTTGTAATTCTTTATTGTCTTCTACAATCAACAAATTTAACTTATCTTTTTTTGCCTCTATTTCAATGTTTTGAAATGCCTCTTCTATATCTACATAACTAATATCTTCATAAGTATTTATATTTGCTTCAATGACATTTTGATCTACCTCTTTATATGGAACAAAAATTTCAAATTTTGTCCCTTCACCTTCCTTACTATATAGTTCAACATTTCCACCATGCATAGTAACATGTTTCTTAACTATGAGCAATCCTATTCCCGAGCCGATAAGTTTAGAATTTACTTTATTTTCTGCTCTGTAGAAGTCTTGAAAAAGCTTTTTTTGAGCTTTTTCCGAAATTCCTATTCCATAATCTTCTACTTCCAATTTCCAACCTGAATTATCACAAAAAAGCCTTATATCAATAAAATTGTTTTTATTGGAATATTTGATGGCATTGGAAATTAAATTATCAATAGCTTTTTCAATCTTCATCGCATCAATAGCAGAATAATATTTATCAACATTTGCAACATAATTAATTTTAATATTTGCCTTTTTTGCTAGAGCTTCTATTATCGATTTTCTTAAAGCTACCAATTCTACTATATCGACCATAGACAAGAAAAGCTGTTCTTTTCCTATATCAGCTTTCTGAAAATCTAATAATTGTGTTGTTACATGAACCAATCTTTTTGATTGATCTAATGCTAACCTCAAATAATAATCAGCTTCAACCGGTAAATTCTGAAATCTTCCTATCTCATCAATTGGTGCAGAGATTAATGTTAAAGATGTTCGTAAGTCATGCGCAATATTTGTGAAGAAATCAATTTTATCTTTCGCATGCTTTTGTTTTAGCTGGTTTATATATGTTTTAATAGCCAAAAACAATATTACTGTGAAAAATATTATTCCTAAGCCTGTGAACCAAGCAGTTTTCCAAAATGGAGGTTTTACAATAAATTTAATCTCCCTTGTATCAATAATTTGTGATAATGACAAATCATACATTTTAATTGACAAGTTAAATTTACCAACCGGTATGTGAGCATAACTAATTGTTGGATTACTGCTTGGTAAAGTCCATTCTTTATCAACTCCTTGCAATTTCCATGAAAACTTGGCTTTATCATAAGATAGTCCACCTACTGCATGTAAATCCAATGAAATTGTGTTTTGATCATAATTTAACTTGATATTTTCATGCAAATTTACTTCAGTATTATTTAAAATTTTCGGGATTTCTCTAATAGAAACACCTGAGATTGTAATATCTTGAATAAATATTTTTCCCTTAGACATTAGCTGAGCTAAATTATTTGGATTAAATAATAAAGCACCATTATTTGTTCCAAATATTAAATTCCCATCATTCAACAAAATACTTGCTCCGATATTATATGCATTATATGACTCAACTATCGATGAACTTTTTATTACTAATGAATCACCCTCTTGTTTGAGTTGAGCCAATCCACTTTCGGTTCCTCCCCACAAAAATTCATCCTTTTTAACAATGCTGTTTATAAAATTTGAAGGCAGGCCATCTTTTATAGAAAAATCTATAAATTCCTTAGTATTAAAATCATATTTTAACAATCCATTTCCTCCGGTTGCAACCCACATTATGTTGCCATCTATTACAATATCTTGTGCTATCTGATCTACTAAAACATACTCATACTCTTCAGTTTCTTTATCTAAAATAAGAATTCCGTAGGTGCAAAGAAGCAATATCTTTCCTGGGGCAAGCTCTTGAAATGCTTGTACAGGTTGACTAGGATATCTTTTAAATGTTTTTTCTTTTACTTTATAACACAAAACATCGCCTACGGTTGTTCCACCAACCCACATATCGCCTTGACTATCTTTAAAAATATCAAAAATAAACTTACCTGTATATCCATCCCGTTTATTTTCAATATTATATATTGACACTTCTTTTTTTGTAAGAATATCTATAACATAAATACCCGTTGAGTATGAGCCTGCCCAAATCTGTTTGTTGTTATCTTCACAAACTGTTAGAAAAGTATTAGATTGCTCAGATTCTGAATGATAAAAATCATCCCACTTGTTAGTTTTTCTATTCCAACAGCTTATTCCATTATCTGTTGCAAACCATATATTCCCTTCACTATCTTCTAAAACATCATTGACATTATTATTAACTAAGGAATTCTCTGTATTTATTTGATGCTTTATTAATGTAACTGTCGGAATGTTTTGTTCGCTATAACATAAACCGCCACTATAAGTAGCAATCCAAATTCTGTTGTTATCGCATAAAATGTCATAAACACCATCTCCAACTAAAGAAAAAGGGTTGTTTTCATCATGCCTATATTCATTTAACACTCTTTCAGCATCACTGGAGACTTCAATTACGCCCAATCCATCAACACCTATTAAAAAAGACTCTTGGCTTTTTTTTTCTATTGCCAAAATAGGATGTTTAATTTTAGACAGTACTGTTTCTTTTAATATGTCATTATTAAGATCATATATAAAAAGTCCCTTATCTTGTGTGCCTATCCATAAAGAATTTAAATCTTCATCATAAAAGAATTTCTCCACATTAAAATCAACTATATCTTGATGAATAAATGGAATCGATTTATTATTCTTTACATCATATTGAAATAAACCTTGATTGGAATCATAAAATAAAACATCATCTTTTATTTCAACTATTGAGTGAATGCTTTTTTCAATTTCTATGGCATTTACGATGTTGTTAGAGGACAACTTATGCAAACCTGATGAAGATGCTATTAACATCTCATTATTTTCTCTTACAACTATATCCTTAATTACTATATATCTATCATTTAAGAGTTCACTTAAATCAGCTATGAAAATAAAATCATCCTTTAATTTATCATAAGAAAACAACTGACCATTATTAGAAAAAGCTATTAAATTGAAATTGTTACATAATAACTTGACAGATAAAACATTTGTATTTATATACGGAAAATTATAAAATCTATAATTTTCATCATCTATTCTTAATGCCCCAATCTTAGATGCTGTCCATATAAACCCATCACTATCTTTACATACAGTGGCGGTGTGTCGCATAGATAGGTTAAACAAGGAATTTATGCTATAAAAATTTGTAGCAGAAAATGATGGAATTAGTGTAAAAAACAGGATTTTTATTAAGAATACAATTTTAAAAATTGTAGCTCCTTTTATTACTCTATCTAAAATGTACAATGTAGAAGTTTTCAATTTTTCTCGATAAGTTATTGCCTAAAATTACTATTTATATTGATATATATTATTAAGATTATGCTCTTTTAAATATAGTAAATTTTAATCAATTATTTTTTTGCTTATAAAAAATAAAAGTTAGAAATTATATTTTCAAACTTCTAACTTTTATGTTTTTATTCACTTACTTATCGCAGTAAAAATTTTTCTCCTTCAATTATATATATTCCGGGATATAAATTATTTAATGCATCTTTTCTCATTACTTGAGTCTTAAGTTTTACTCCAAGTATATTATATACATCTACAAGCTTATTTTCATCATACTCATCAATCTGAATCTTTTCAACAGAACTCAACAAGCCATCTAAATAAATTTCATCAATTAGTATGGGTTCTGAATTGAATGACCAAAAACCTATAAAATGTATTTTGGAAGGATCTACATTATGCACAATGTCGTTATCATCAGTTCTCTTCAAATTTTGCAAATCAACTTTCACCATTTTTGATCCTCCTATTTCAAACACTGCCTTTGTTGTCCAATAACTTGACTGGTCAGATAACTGAAAACTTACACCATTAGGAACAGCTTGTTTAAATTTGATTACTAAGAATTCATAATTAGAAATGTTAAGCCCATTCTTGTATTCCCAGCCTCCAAATCCATATTGTGTTAAGACTATTTTATTTTCAGTTTCATCAAAATATCCTTCTCCAAAAATCCTTGGATTAAAGAGTTCATTAGTTAATGGGAATATTTCTGATTCTACAGTTATATTTAGTTCTACCTCATGACCAAGCAAGCCTTGAAAGATAATATTGATTTCGGACAAGCCATCTTGTTGGCCAATTAACTGTCCATTGACAAACCGAACTGCCTTTGGATTACTATTTATAACCTCTACCCTTGAGGTTACATCTTCCTTATGTCCATCGGCAAACACACAATTTATTCTTAAAGTTTTATTGGTTCCTATAAGTAAATTAACACTTTCAGATTCAACTTCTAAATATACCGGAGTTAAGGCATCTTCACTAAAACCCGCAAAAGAATCATCAAAAAACATATCTTCTTCAAACTCCTCTTCGGTGGTGAACCAATCAATATCTACATATCCACCTAATGATTTTGTTGCAAAATTAAATAAGCCATAACGTGGAGCAACAAAAAAATCATAAGTGTATTTTAATTCAAACTCAGGGCCTAAAGGATAATAACTAAGATTATCTAAACTATAATAAAATTGTCCTTTATTAATTCCCCTGTATTTAAACTGGGTTATTAATCTCAAATAAACCTCTTTTTGATTAATTACATTTCCTGTTACAACATTGTTGTCTGTTTTTACAATGAATCTTTTATTGCTACCCTCTTTTCGAACTGCAATATAAGTTTCAGGTTTTGTGAAAGCAGTTAAACCCGCAATATCGCCATCAATCATATTTTCTACATCTATTTTTATAGTTGCATAAGATGGAATATGATCAGATTGATATCCAAAAATCCTTTGGGTTAAAGTATTTCTTGAATGAGACAAATCATTTACGACACTTGCTGTTCTTAGTCTGAGATATCCCGGTCTTTCAAATAAAGAAAATTTAGAATAATCCGGATTATGATTCCATGCCCATTGTAAACCTATTTTATAATCTCTGAAATGATCATTTGTAGCTAATGCATTTCTTGGATGTACAGCTCCTACATCAGGTTTCTGATAAGTTTTAACAGCTTTCCATTCATCACCTACTTTTTCTCCAATCATTGGCCAGCCATTTTCCCATGTAATAGGTTGCAAATTAGGCATTCTACCATATGGCATTTTGTCATAGAATAACATTGTCCACCATTCACCTGTTTGCGTTTGTATTAATGCTCCTTGATGGACATTATCATCATCCAATAGGAACTTCTCCTCATACGCTCCCCATATGTTTTTAGACCTCAAAGCAACCTGATACGCCGGAAATCCACCATAAGTAGCATAGATATAATAGTAATCATTTATTTTATACATATGGCATCCTTCTAAGCCTTCTTTTATGGTCCATTCATATATTTTCTCTGTTTTTATAGCTTCAAAATTCTCATTTAATTCTGTTAATCGTATTTCATTTATACCATGAACTATATAAATTCTATCATCATTATCGAAAAAGAGACCCGGATCATAATATCCTTGAGATAATTTTTTCATTTCCCAATTTCCTTCAGGATCATCAGCTGTTAATAAATATCCACCTTCATGGTTTGTATTGAACAGTAAATAATATTTTCCTTTATGATATCTTAAAGATGTAGCCCACTGACCGGTGGCGTATCTAAACTTAGTTCCATTATCACAATTGGCATCCATATTATAGCAATCGCTTGCTTCAATCATTTCTAAAGGATTACTACAAAATTCCCAATTAACTAAGTCGTATGATTTTATAATAGTTGCTCCGGGAAAAAAATGCATGGTTGTACTTACCATATAATAAATATCTCCTACCCTAATAACATCAGGATCAGGAAATTCCGCATGTATCACCGGATTTGTATAAGTACCATCACCATTATCACCTGTTGACAACTTTTGAAATTCAGGTCTTGGATAATTTTCTAAAGCATATTCTTCATACCAATGATATGTTGGCCATGGACATGCTTCAGGATCATTCAAAAAACTATATTCTTCTCCATCTGCAGGTGGTATATTTGAAAAATCTGCCATTCTATGTGCTTCTGTAAAAATTAACCAACTAACATTTCCGGAGGCATCGACTATTTTTTTCATATTGGCTCCAAAGCCTATTCCACCAGCTTCTCCGGTAATTGATTTACCCCATGAAGCATTATATTTTGATGGTGCCCAATCCATTTCTGTTATCATCACAGGAGCAAAATCAGCAACAGGCTTAATAAGCTCATCCCACCCGGCTTGAAAAGTCTCATAACCACCACCAGTACCAATACCCCCGTCTTCATTCTCACCATCACTTCCTAACCAACCCGGATAAATATGCACTGCATAACCAATATTTTCACCTTCGATAGGATTAACTGCCAAACCTTTAAAATGTGATTGATACCCTAATCCCGGAATCCAAAGAATATTATTAGCTCCTTGAACCCTAATAGCATCAACTATAGATTGAAAATATGTTTTTAAATTATCATAGTGTCCTTGAGAACCTGCTCCGTAATCCCCTTGAGGGCCAAGTATATTCACCGGCTCATTAGCCAATTCAAACATTATATTTGGATGATTTTGAAGCTTTGGATGCTGTGCAACTATTGTCCAAACTTGGATTAAATAATTATTATAAACATCATTAACATATATTTCATGCGGACATACTCCCGGTGGGCGCATCACAACATAAATTCCTTTTGACACTGCATATTCAGCCATAGGAATGAACACTTCATCAAGATATTTACGAAAACGGCTTTCATTGAAACACTCTTCACCTTCATATCTGCCTGTACAGCCCGGGGTGTTACTCCAATATGGATCCATATGCATCCTTACAAAACTAACTTTCCATCCGACACTTAGGATTTCATCAATTTTATTCTGATTATATGCTAAACAGCCTTGAACATCATAATTGTTCCAATACTGCCCGCCTTCATTAAAAAACGGACTATATGTTTGAGCAAAGCCATGCAAGTTTACAATATTACCATGAGAATCTTTTAAATATCTATCCTCTATATGTAATCGTGGTAAGGTTGTTCCACTCCAACTAAAAACTGGAAGTATGTAAGTAATTAAAAATACAAAAACTAATATTGATTTATATTTCTTCATTTTATAAATTGTTAAAAATTCTCGTTAAAGAGATCTTTATTTTTCAGCATACATTCCAATCAAAGTACCGGTAAACCCGCCGGCATTAGCAGTAGAAAGAAAATATGCATCTATTTCTTCGGCAAGTAAATTCCATTGATTTTGTTCCATCGAATAATAGAAATTAAAAGTTTCACCATCTGATGTGATTTTTAAATATATTGGATCTTCTAAAGAATCAATGGCCTTCACAGACATTATCTGATTGTCTGAACTTCTAGTTATCTTTTCCAAACTAACCCTTCTTCCTTGATTTGATTTTCGAACCGATAAAAAATATTGATGCGACTCATCTTTATACAAAATCATTCCTGCAGCATCTGTATCTGTTGATGGATTAAAAAACATTTTTGTCTCACTTTCAAACTTATGATGCTGCAATCTTCGTAAGATAATAGACGGGACATTTCTTCCTTTTGATTTATGTTCTCCACATTTTAAAGATAAAAAACCTGGGTTTTCAACTAAAGAATATAATTCTTTGGCATCCCTTCTTAAAGTCACCCAATCTAAATCTAATTCCTCATTATTAAACTGATAATGTTTCTCGAAATTTCCTGCTTGATAATCACTATTCTTCTTAAAATCATCATTTTTAATCCTCATAGGTACCAATTCATTACCCCGAGTCATATAAGGATATCCGTCTTCACTCCATTCCACCGGAATTATGAATGTTTCTCGTCCAAGATTTTCAAATTTTCCCTTGATTGGTCTGCATCCTAAGAATACAGCAAACCAATCACCGTTTTTATTTTCAATTAGATCTGCATGGCCTACACATGTTATTGGATTTGGTCTTTTATCATCTAAATGCCGTTGAGTCAGTATTGGATTTTCACTCCACGGTATATAATCACCCATGGGTTTATCTGAACTAAACACAACTTCAGAATGACCGGGTCCTGTACCACCTTCTGCTGCCATAAGTAAATACCTTCCATCCTTTTTATATAAATGCGGTGCCTCTATCCATATAGGCTTTTCTTCTATATTAACCCCACCATTTACAATCATTTTTTCTTCACCTATAGTTATGTCATTCTCCACATCAAATTCTCTAATTCTTATAGCCCTGTGTCCATCATAGGTCGAACCACCAAAAGGCTCATCATTATTTAATATATATGCCTTTCCATCATCATCAAAAAAGAAAGAGGGATCAATTCCACCAACTTCTCTGAGATATATTGGATCTGACCAACTTCCAAAGGGGTCTTTAGTTTTTACAAAGAAATTCCCGGCACCCACATTTGTAGTTATCATATAATAGGTTTCGTTGTAAGGATTATATTCAATGGTGGGGGCAAAAATCCCTCCACTTGTACCTTGACCTATAAAATTATCTAATTGAGACTCTCTATCCAGAACATGCCCTATCTGTCTCCAATTCACTAAATCTTTACTATGAAATATAGGAACACCAGGGAAAAACACAAATGTTGATGTCACTAAGAAATAATCTTCACCGTTAGTACATATACTTGGATCAGAATACCAACCAGGAAGAATTGGGTTAAATATTTCATTATCTGCCAATGGTGGCTCTAAATTATAATAATCATCATCCCCTTTATAACTAAAATAATCAAAATATGCAGTAAACTTCTCTATTACTTCAGGCTTAGCACTGTCTTCTACCACATTACCGCAGCCATATAGTAAAAGGGGCAAAAGCAAACTTAAAACTCTCAAATTATCCATTTTTTATATTTTTATCTGTTATTTTATGTAAATATTAAGAACAAAATAATTTCATATTATTGATTAAAGATATATCATTTAATATTTTAGACATAAGTCATAATTTCGTTACTTTTCGACAAAAAACTCAATCTTTTTGCAAAATTCCCCCATGCTCTTTAGGATAAAACACTTAATCATTACTAATTATATATTTCTATGCTTATGGAATACCTTCTACGATCATTGCATTTAAACAAATTCCGAATCAACACTGACATACTTAGCAATGGCTAATGTTCTATCAACTCGGCACAAGTAAGAATCTACAGCTCAAAAAATTAATATCATGTATAAGTTAGCAAAAAGAGGTATTTGCATTTTGCAAATACCTCATAATCAATCTTGAAAGTTTATTCTAAATTATATTATACCTCTTTGTTCATCTATATAATCTTCTAATAAACGTTGTTCTTCATCAGTTTTACGCTCTTTATACATGAATCCTTCAACGCGATATATTATATTATTTGATCTATACTCGTACCATAAATCATAAAGTTTCCACTTTTCATTCCACGTCCCACCACCATTTACTAAATCAAACTGATCAAAAGTTTCAAAGCTTAAAGAGCTGTCTTCATTAACAGTAATTTTAAAGGTATGAGTAGGCCTGTAATCATTGGCATCACCATTAGTAAACTCATTATTGTAGTGATAAAATCTCACTGTTTGCCCATCCTCAAGAGCTTGTGCGTTTCTTGGCATTTTATAAATGGTAGAATCATCTTCAAGCTCAGTGTTTTTTATTACTCCATCCATATAGTATAGACCGGAAAAATCATTTATAAGGTTTATTCTGACCAATGCTAAGGTATCTTCTTCACCCAAATTAAAATCAGAAATTGATTCAATAATGAAAGCAAGCATATATAATGAATCACAATGTAAGGTTTCCGGATTTATAACAATTGGATAAGTGTTATAAACTTCTCCTTTCCTAACTACAATTTCATCACTTATAAAGCTATATATATCACTATTTAATTTTTGATAGTGCGTTACCTCTGAAGACAATTCTTTATCATTATAAGCCTCAATTGCTCCATCTACTTCTGCTATTTTAACATACACATCTTTATCCAACTCTTGAGTTCCACTAACAGCTATAGCAATAGAGATTGTATCTTTTTCCGGACCAATATTAAGGTCTCTATCAATAATTTTATTTTCTGCTCCAACTATATAAACATATCTAGGGTAAAAATCTTTATCTTTAAGATAATCTGTTTCACAGCCAACCAAAAATAGGAGAGCGGAAAATATAGCGGATGCACCTATTATTTTTATTCTATTCATAACTTCAATTTTAATGATTATATATTACCAGCCTGGATTTTGAACTAATTTCCCATTTCTGTCCATTACATACTGATCAATTGGATAGAAATACATTTTATTTGAAAAAGTTCTTTTCATAGATACTTCAGTATTCCAAACTCTAACAGTGTAAAACTTTTGACGTTCAGATACATTTGCACTCACATCCATTCCGGTAATCGGCCTATTATATGCATCAAAGGCATCTTTCCATCTTCTTAAGTCATAATATCTATGATCTTCAAAAGCAAACTCTACTTTTCTTTCCTGCTTTATCAAATTTTTCATGGTTTGATAATCATTGGCTTCAGTTTCAGTAATTCCGGGTAATCCGGCTCTATATCTAACCATATTAAAATATTTTATTATCTCAGATACATCTCTGCTTACTGTTATACCACTTTCACTATCAGTAAAGCTCCCTTCCATTTCATTCATCGCTTCAACATATCCTAATAATACTTCTGCATAACGGATTATCGGGAATGTTTTTGATTTCCTTGTTCCATTCCAATGATTAATATCTTCCTGATGGATGTATTTTCTTGAAGTATATCCTGTTCTATTATAATCAACTTTGTAAATACCCGAAGGTTGTGAATTACCATCTTTATAGTAATTGGCTACAAAGTTTTTCAGGGGTTCAGATCCCCTAAAAGATGTACCTGGCCATACACAATAATTAAATCCAATGGAGGCATAAAATCTTGGCTCCCTATTATCATGCATATGCGCTCTATCAGGACTTAACACATAATCTTCTGAGAATGTCAAACCGCTACCAACAGCTGTCCAAGATTTTTCTTGTTCAGTTGCTTCACTATATTGCCTTCCATCGGCCATTCTATATGAATCAATCATATCTTGTGTTACACTATAACCATTAATCCCTCCTAAAGGATTAGGATATACTGTCCAATCATCACCATCATTTCTAACTGCATAATATATAAGCTCCTTATTATGTATTGGTAGTATAGAGCCATCAAATATTGTTTTATAAGATTTATATGGGTCTATGTTTCCGGCACCATTTGGATAATCAGCACTTGGTACAGTTGATGGTAATGGAAGAGTGCCTATACCTTTTGATGATACAATTTTAGGTGTCAGATTTAATTCATATCTTCCCATATTAATAATCTGTTTAAAAGTAGCTGCAGCTCGACCCCATTTTTCATTATCAACTTCTTGATTTATATAAAATGTGCCATCAGAACGCTTCCAATCAGAGTAATATGTATTTCCATTAAATAAAGGACTTGCATTATATAATTCTATTCTTGCCTTTAATGCTAGAGCAGCACCTCTTGTAGGAACATATTGATCTACCTCTTCCCTATCTTCAGGTAAAAGCTGAGTAGCTCTAATTAAATCATCAGTAACATATTGAACACAATCTTCAAAAGAAGATCTTTCAATGGATGCTCTTTCAGCACTTTCATCTGAATCAAAAGCTTTATTAGGAACAATTACCACCGGTCCATACATTCTCATTAAACTATAATAAAAATATGCCCTTAAGAAATGTGCACGCCCTGTATAATCTCTTCTTTCTAAATCTGTCAACTCCTTACATTCGCCTATACGTTCAATTAAAATATTGGCTTTTCTAATACCTTTATAAAAGTGTCCCCAAGGATTAAATCCATATGTAGCTCGTGGTGTTACCTGGTCCACCATAAAATACATAGATCTATGGTTCCAATCAACCCAAGGAGCAAAGGCCTCATCTGTTGCCAAACCACTTGGGAAACTTGCAGCTGTAATTAATTTTGACTCATCATATAGAAATGATGCAGTACCATTTATATATTCAAGTACACGTTGTTTTGAAACAAAAATTGAATCAATTGTCACTTTATCATATATATATTCATCAATATCAAGATAATCCTCACAAGATATTAAATGAAAGGAAGCTGCTATTATTAAAATATAAATAAATACTTTTCTCATAATTAACAACATTTAAAATTTAAGATTTAACTGTAATGTATATACTCTTTGTATAGGATATGCTGCACCATTACCGGATGCTTGAGCCGGATCAAAATTTTTAACTTTGTCCCATACATATAAATTGTCACCTATAAGACTTATAACAGCATCTTGAACACCAAACCTTTTCAAATATTTTACATCCGGACTATAAGAAAGGTGAACATTTTTTAATCGCAAATACCTACCATCATTTAACCAAAATGTTGATGGCCTATTATTATTAGCATTATTACCATATGTTAATCGTGGAAATTTTGCATTAGGATTTTCAGTTGAAGGATCTCCTGAAATCTCAGATGATGTCCAACGATTTTCCTGTAATGCAACTTCATCTAAAATATTTCCTGTTTCTCTTCCTACAAATGGGAAGAAACCGGCGCCTGAGCTAAAATATTTTACTTTTTCTACTCCTTCAAACAGAACATTCAAATTCCATTTTCTCCAATTAAATTCTGCTGCAAATCCATACTGAATTTGCGGCAAATTTGAAAAACCTAATGGAACCACATCATAATCATCAATAACTCCATCGCCATTTATATCTTTATATTTTATATCGCCTGGTAACACTTCCCTTTCAAAAACTTGCCTTGGGCTATTCATAATTTCATCTTCATCTTTAAATAGACCTAATGCAACTAATCCTCTATTTATTCCCCATTGATAACCAACAGCTGTTTGATAAGGATATCTAACAATAGACTCTTCAAATTCTAAAATTTCATTCTTGGATTGTGTTAAGTTTGCGCGCAATACTAAATATGAATCTTTTGAAAATGTTTGCATAAATGATATATTCCCATCAACACCCCAACTTTTCATTTTACCCACATTAGCCCATGGTAATGTAACTAAACCAATCTCTTCAGGTACACTGGCACGTTGTTGATAAATTCCGGAACGTATATCTTGGAAAATATCTACAGTCATTTCAAATTTGTTTCTATAAAATTTAGTATCAATTCCAAAGTTTGCTTTATTTGAAGTTTCCCAACGTAAGTTGCTTGAACCTACTTGAGTTTCTGTAATACCCTGACCTGTATTCCATTGACTACCATCAGTAGTTCCCATTAATGTTAAATAAGGAAATCGCACTGAGTCGTCTCCGGTTAATCTATCGTTTCCTACTACCCCATATGATCCTCTGAATTTAAGGAAGTTAATAAAAGAAATATTGTCTTTTACAAAACTATATTGAGTCGGTACCCAACCTAAAGAAATTGCAGGAAAAGTACCAAATCGCTTTCCCTTTTCAAATGCTTCCGAACCTGTATAACCAATATTACCTTCTACTAAATATGTATCCTTCCACGAGTATGTTGCACGTCCTGAAAAGCTCATATATCGTTTAGGTATAGCTGTTAAATCAGTTGAAAATCTTGAACTGATATAATCTTGCATGTAAAAATGCGCTAAAGCTGTAACCCTATGATCGATTCCAAATACGCGGTCATAATCGAAATGAGACTCAAAATAAATCTTTCTGTCTATTTCTGTATCTCTAAAGTAATAAGGTTCTTGTGCATCTCTCTTCTTTTCTAAATCAAGTGAACCGTCTCTCAAACGTTTTTTAGAATAATATAATGCAGGAGATTTAGGACGTCCTGACCACATCTGATTATTTGCATATAAATTAAACAATGCAGCAAAAGACAATCCTTTTGTTATAACAGCTAAATCTTGGCGAAACTGAACATTTAGATTATTAGTATTTCTATAATAATTTCTATATCCTGTATGATTCAATAATACATAAGGACTCACCTGATCATTGAACTCCCCATAAGCCGGAAGTTCTCCGGTTGAAAAACGTAAGGGAACAGTAACAGGTGTCAAGTTTGCTTGTGCATCCCATAAGGCTTGACTACTATCACCATATCCCGGATAATTTTGTCCAACTAATATGTTTTCCAATCCCAATGTTAAAACAGATGTAGGAGTTAAATTAATATCAACATTAGCTCTAAAATTATATTGATTGTAATTTACATTGGTATCATATTTATTTACTCCTTTATCTTGTTTAAAGATTGCCTCTTTATTTAAAATCCCTAAACTGATATAATACCTTGCAACTTGTCCACCACCAGAAGCACCGAGGTGATATTGCTGATTCCATGAATAATCCTTAAGTATAACATCGCGCCAATTCACATTAGGATGAATATCAGGATCTAATCCATTTTTAAAAAGAACTAAATCCATTTCACTGTATACCGGATTCATACCACGTGATAAGGCTGCTTCATTAGCTAAATAAGCGTAAGTATTTGCATCTACATATTGTGGCATACGAGGTGAATGCGAAATACCTGCATTGGCTTTAACATTTATAGATAATTTTCCGGCAACTCCCTTTTTTGTAGTCACTAAAACAACACCATTAGCACCACGGACACCATATACCGCAGTTGCAGAAGCATCTTTTAATATTGAAAAACTTTCAATATCCTCAGGATCCAAAGTATTTAAATTACCTTCTACCCCATCAATTAAAATTAAGGCACTAGACCCTGCTCCAAAAGTACTTATACCTCTAATCCAGAACTCGGAAAAATCTCTTCCCGGTTCACCACTACGAGTAACTGAAATAATTCCGGGTATTCTTCCACCTAACATATTAGTTACTGATGTTGCAGGTACTCTAAGATCTTTTGCATCAATATTAGATATTGCTCCAACAACAGATACTTTTCTTTGTGTTCCCCGACCAACAACAACTACCTCATCCATATCACTAGATAATTCTGTAAGAACAACACGCATCCTTTCATCTGGTCTTTCAATTTTTATCTCTTGCACTTCAAATCCAATGAAAGAAAAAACCAAGGTCTCACCGGATGAAATATTTGTCAACTTAAATCTTCCATCGGTATCAGAAATTGTACCTACCATTGGATTCTCTTTGACAATTATATTAACACCGATTAGTTCCTCCCCCTTTTCAGTCATAATAAGACCACCAACAGTTATATCAGATTGTGCAAACAGCAGATTTATTGACATAAATAATAATAAGCCTACTGTATTTATAATTTTGAATTTCATATTCATATTAATTTTAATTCTACATTAATTATTCGATAGAAAGTTTTCTAACAGCACCATCCCAACCACCAGCTATATAGAAGTTATCTTCAAAATCAACTGCTATATCTTGAGGTGAATTAAATCTGGAGTCTAATGGATCACCATTGATTTCTCCTGAAGAACCCGGTCTACCGGCTACAACTTCAACTAAATCTCCTGAGATTTGAGATATAAAGTTACCTGAGCGATTTACAACAAAAATATCTCCCTCAGATGTTACAGCCATTCCATGGGGACCTATAAACTGAGCATCAGTCAATCTGTGACCTCCGGTACTACCAGTACCATTAAATCCGGCATAACGACTTACATCGGTATAAAGAAGTCCATCCTCTTCATATACAGGGCTAAACCTATAAATACCATGCTCGTTAGGAAAAGATGCGAAGAAACAATTATGAAATTTGCTCCATACGACATGGCTTCTATCAGAATAATTTGTAGGTAAATTTGGTCCACGTAAAAGAACACGAGAATATGATCTATCCTTCAAATCAATTTCAAAAAAATCAGCAGTAGCAGATAAGGTATATAAATAATCATCATCATCTGCGCACTGAATAGAAAAAATGTTGCTAGATGCATCACTTTGTGCAATCTGAATACCCGTAACAGTTTGAGTCCAACCATCAGCTCGCGAATATGAGTAAATATGATGTTGATCTCCCCAATGACCAATAGTATAGAACTTTTCTCTTGTGTTGTCAACGGCAGGAGTACCACCAGCAACATTAGGGCCGGTTGCAAGTGTGATAACTTTATTATCATCCAAAGAAACTAGGCGAACGCGATTTTCCCACCAAGATTCAATAACAACAATATTATCACCATTTTGCCCTTTTACAGTAGCAATACAAGATGGTTCTTTAAAACGAGCTGCATTAATGTCACCATCTATATATTCACGATTACCCATAAAACCGGCAATAGTTTTAACAGAACGAGTCTGTTTATACTTAAAGCGCAAGTCAGCATCTGAGATACTATCATTTCCAATAACTACAGATATCAAATTATTTCCTGGAGATTGTTTTGGAACGACTCCCATAATACTCTGACCATCAGTTGCAACTAATATTGCCAATTTATTCCCAAAATAGACTTTCATATCATCTAACTCCCCCTTAAAATTACCTGTGAGAACAAAAGTCTGATCTATACCACCATAATCAGGCATAATTCTCTCAACCAAAAGAGGCTTACTAGGATCATATTTATTTTCAATTTCAGGAAAAATGACTATTTCATTTTTATCTCCACAGGAAAAAAAGAGAAGAAAAAATGAAAACAATAACAACAATTTACTTTTCATAATTTGTTAACATTAATTTTGTTAATAGAAAACATAATTTTTAAAAAATAAATATCAATATTAAACAAAATTAACACTCGTGATTTTAGACACTTTCTTTTAAATTTCAAGTATTTATCTAAAATCGTAAATAAAGTAACTAATTAATGAAGAATTGTTAGAGTTAGTTAAAACAAAAAAACTACTCACAACATGCTGATTTTCAGTTTTATAACCTGGCAAGAAGCAAGAGCAACACTTTTATTAAAAAGGAGAAAAATTAACAAATTATATCAAAAAATACACTTAGAGTAAAATCCGCAAGGATTTTTCACTGTTTACTTTTGACTGAACACTCTTAACTCGATACCCAAACTCTATACTGATCTACGTAGGTATTAAATATCGATTATCAATTTTACATTTTTTGGATAAGAGTTTTATTTTTATCAACTTTAAGACAATAGATAACTATAGAGCATTTATTGTTTTTTTTAAAAAAAAATAAAAGCTTATTATTTGAATTATTCAACTCAACTATTTTTTTACCATGAGACTATCAAAAAAAATTATTTTATTTTTTCTCATTCCTGTAGGAATATGTTTTACCGGATGTAAATCACAAAGCAAGCAAAATCAAATACCTATCGTTAAAACAACTAATGGCACAATTTCAGGCAGTAGTGAAGATGGTGTTTTTATTTTCAGAGGCATTCCTTATGCCAAGGCTGAGAGATTTATGCCTCCACAAGAGCCTGATGCATGGGATGGAGTGCTCGAATGTAATAAATTTGGATCTGTTGCAAAACAAATAGTTGCTTGGATTCCAGATTCAACTATGAACGAAAAAGATCTATTTAGCGTAAATGTATGGACACAGGGGATGTCAAATGGCAAAAAACGTTCAGTAATACTTTGGTTGCATGGAGGAGGATTTCATGTAGGAAGCAGCAACGATCCTATGACTTATGGGAAAGCATTGGCGAAAAAAGGGGATGTAGTGATGGTATCAGTGAACCACCGACTTAACATCCTCGGTTTTCTTGATTTATCTACCTGTGGTCTTGATTACGCACAATCGGCAAATGTTGGAATGCTCGATATCGTGAAAGCCTTGGAGTGGATAAAGAATAATATAGAAAATTTTGGAGGTAATCCATCCGATGTAACCATCGTAGGTGAATCGGGAGGTGGTGGCAAAGTAGGCACGCTTATGTGTATGCCGGCTGCAAAAGGCTTATTTCACAAAGCCATCATTCAAAGTGGCACACTACTAAATATAATGACAAAAGAAAAATCGCAAGCCCTTGGTTTAGCTGTGCTTGAAAATTTAGGACTTACAATAGAGGACGTGAAAAAACTTGATACCATTCCCTACCTCGATCTTGTAAAAGCAGGAAATGATGCAATAGCACAAATTTCAGGCATTAGAAGACCAGGTTCGGAAACTATGTTTGGATTTGCACCTTCTGCCGATGGAGTTGTTTTACTTCAACAACCCTTCAGTCCTTCTTTTGCTGATATCTCGAAAGATATACCCTTAATGATAGGTACCACACTTAACGAAATGATGAGGACAGCTTATGATGAAATAGACCTGACCATGGAAGAAGCAAAAGATCGCTTAACAAAAAAATATGGTGACAGAACAGATCAATATATCGAACTGTTTGCAAAGGCATACCCTGATTTCACAGCTCAAGACCTCCTTTCTATAGATGAAGTTTTCAGACCTTATACGATAAGAACAGCAGATGCAAGAGCCGTGCAAGAAAATGCCCCGGTGTATACCTATCTTTTAGCATGGAAAAGTCCTGTTGACAATGCTTCAAAAGGTTCATTCCATGGATTGGACATTCCACTGGCATTTAATAATGTGGATTTAAGACCTGACTGGACAGGCAATTCTCAAGAAGCCTGGGAATTAGCTGATAAAATGAGCTCTGCATGGCTAAACTTTGCAAAAACAGCCGACCCAAATGTTGAGGGTATACTCCCTCATTGGGAAGCTTATACTGCTGAAAACGGTGCTACAATGTATTTTGATAATGAATGTAAGATTGTAAATAACCACGATAGAGAATTGATGAATTTTATTAAACCTTAAAATAATTATGATATGAAAAAATGGTTTGTTGTCACTCAGCTGATTGTTTGCTTGTTAGCAATAGTATATTTTAGATTCATCACCATTGATGTTAATTTTATGAGTAATTGGGGACTATACTTTTTTATAGTTCCCCTCGTTTTCTCATTTGCGCTACTGTTTTCAAAAAAAGAAACATTACTAAAACTTTTACTTGGAGTTTCTATTGGTGGAATAATAACCATTATGTTATATCGTGGTTCTTGGACGGAAGGATTCGTGCTTTTAAAACTCTTAGCTTTTATTTGTGGAGTAGCTCTTTCTTATATTGAATATATCTTTGTTAAGAAGGCAAGTTTTAATGAGCAAATTAGTTGATGTGATGAAGTGATGATGTGATGATGTGATGATGTGATGAAGTGATGATTAGTTGATTTGCAAGGTAAAACCCTCATATACAGCAACCCCCGCCTT
>CAZODA010000046.1:0-25977 GCA_964578485.1 uncultured Alkalitalea sp.
GAAAATGATGCATCCTTATTTGCCGAAAATGATACATATTTAGTTGCCGGTAACAGACAGGGCATGCCCTGACTCTACAATATCATAATCATTTGTAAAAATTCGCGTGAACTATCCTTTGCGGTCTTTGCGTGAACCCTAAACCCGAAACTCATTTTCTGTTTTTGTTTCAACATAAAAAAAAATGGGCTTGCCTTACAAAGCAACCCCATTTTTTTATGTTATAACTTGATATTCTCAACGATATTGTTCTTCACCTCTGGTGAAATCATCCATAAATTGATATATCATTTGTTGTATTTCATCATACAACTTGCCAAAAGTTTCTCCAAAATAAGTTTCATAGTCTCCTCTACTACCATCAGCAAAGATTAGCTGTAAATCTACATAGTAATCAGTTTCATCCCACCAGGGATCATAATATTCTAAAACATAAAACTCTGATTCAGCGAATTTCTTGTTGTTATCGGCATACACTAATATAAATTTGGAGTTATCATTTATAATATTAACAAATTCTATAGCGGCAGCTTCATCATCAAAATCATCGTCATCTTCATCTTTATAAATTCTTTCTTCAGCATTTGTTATAACATTGACATTAGCCTGACCTAAAAACTTTACGTTCAATAATTGAATTGAGACGTTGGCATTTTTTATCATGTCTAACACTTCTTCTTCATCATCAAAATCATCATAATCAAAAATATTGTTTAAGTTGTCGAAGCTTCCTTGGGTGTTGACTTTAAATTCAATTAAGTTTTTAGAATCCTTTTTCAGATTATATGTAAGTACTATATTTTTTGAAGTGTACTTCACTTCCGTTGATGTCTTAAAATTATCAATGGATACATTTAATGCAGCCTGAGTCGGATTGTTTTCCTTATCATAAGATGCTGTTACCTGTAAACCTAATAACTTAACTTTGTTTTCAGACAGATTAAATTCAACTAAAGTTGGAAGTGGAAAATAATCTGTACTTTTAGTTTTGATTTCTAAAGTTGCACTGGCGTTGTTGGTTGTTTGCTGCACAGGATAAGGGAAGTTCAATTCAATTTTATTGGAATTTTTAACAAGAACCCAGTCATTTTCACTGCTATCCCAATTATAAACGCCTTTAAGGGCTTCCAAAATCTCTTCAAAAGAAATGTCTTCTTCGTTTTTAAGGGATTTTAAAATTGAAAGATCACCCATAAGATTTTGATCGTTTTGAACAGCCAGTAAATATTCAAAATCCAATTCTTTAAAATATGAACCATTTTCTGCAAAATAAACCATAGCCCGCAGAACTTCAAAGGCTTTTGATGACTGCATTTCTGCCATGTGGTCCATCAAGTCTTCACCCGTATTTTCAAGTTCAGTTTTACCCTTATCCACACTCTCCTTAGCAAAAGAGTATTTATCCAAGTTGTCAAAATCGTCAGAGTCCTTATCACTGCTGCATGATACAGCAAAAATCATAATTGCTAGCAGCAAATAAAAAAAATTGTACTTTTTCATAATATAAAATTTTTAGGTGCTAACTGAATTTTATTCTAAAGCTTAAAAATTCAGAAAAGCGTTTAATGCTTTTATTTTGGTTTAACAAATAATTGGTATTTAACCTTTTAACAATCTATTATAAAATTTTGTTTAATTATATAATCTTGTTACGTATATAAATAGAGTGAAGTTACAAAATTGTAAAAGTTTTGTAGCATTACTTGTAATAATGACTTCATGCACACAAAGTACTTATTCTTTTCAGCTTATATAATAAAAGATCAAATCAAAAGCTCTAACGATAATATTTTAAAATTATTTTTTGCTTTATTTATTTTTCACATTCTTTATGTGGTCATTTCGAATCTTTTCTGATTCTCCATTTTTTACAGCATTTTTTAGGACCGTAATCACTTTATACTCATCAGGATATGAGATTGCCTCATTGTTTTCAATAATCAGCTTAATGGTTTTCAATGCCTTGTTTGATTAAACCTATCTATAACTGATTGGTTGAAGTTTGCCATCTTCTTTTCTGATATTTGTTTCAGCTCCTCCCACTATGTCGGTGTTTTGTGCAGAAACAGCCTTCCAAAGTCCTTTTTCATCTTTAGTGACAACAAAGCTTAAAATATTTTTTCTTTTTCCTGCTTCTATACCTTTAACAGAGCTTTGTCCTTCGAGTTTTAATTTTGCATGTACTACAGCAAAATTTCCAGATATTAATTTTGTTTTTATATGAATTACCGACAAGCTTGAGTTATTGAAAATCACCTTCAATCCATAGTCGTGGGCTTTAAAAATATCCTTTCTGTTGTTCCACCATAATCCAACTACATTAACAAAATCGGCATCTTCTTTAAATAGCATGGATAATGCGTCGGCACGTCTTTGATTCCAAAATTCAACGAATAATTTTGGAATATCATCAGGATTTTTAGCTCTAATGGTAATTGAATTTTCCTTTTCCATTGTTTGAGAGTTTACTACATTAAACAAAAGCCTCTTTATAGTCGCGGGCAAATTCAAAGACAGTTCGAGGATCTTTATTCAGAATATTTTTCACGTCATCTGAAACTCTTTCTGTGGCTCCTCCGGCTTTTTGATAGAATGATAATGCCAGATAAGAATCTATCATTTCTTTTAATACTCCTTGTTTTTCCATACGCTCACGCATTTCTTCCATTGAAAGGGCATGATAGACGATGTTTTGTTGTGTAGCTTTTGACAAGGCCTCAGCCAGATCTTTATATCCAATTGCAGTTCCACCGGTTAATACATAGTGTTTGCCATGATGCTTTTCCGGATATAACAGGCTTTCTTTTGCAACAGCTGCTATATCGCGCGCATCAATAAAAGGAACTCTTCCATCGCCAACGGCAGAATATATTTTCTTTTCTTTTTTAACTGTCGGTGCTATATCTGTTAACCAATTTTGCATAAAAGCATGTGGACGTAACATGGTCCAAGTTAATTTTGTGTTTTCCAATGCCTGCTCTGCTTCCCAATGTTCTAACAATAAAGGTGATTTTGTTCGGGGAGTTGCTCCTAAAGCAGATAGTTTTACTATATGCTTAACTCCATACTGCTCTGCTGCTTTGATGATATTTATTTGTGTTTCACCAAATCCCGGCTTATTCCCTGTTAGCAGAAAAAGTCTTTCGCTTTCCATAAGAACCGGCTTTAGAGACTCTATATCATTAATATCCGCTTTTACCCAATGAATGAATGGCAGTGTCCTGATTTTTGCAGAAGACCGATAAACGACATTTGTGCTTATCTTATCCATAGATAACAAATTCACTAATTCACTACCTATTGTTCCTGTACTGCCTAAGACAGTAATTTTATTATTAGTCATAATATCAATAAGTTTTGCAGCCTTGATTAATAATAATTTATAGATTCATTAAATTCAGAGCTTAAAGTTGAAAAATTTCTAAGAGGATCCTTCCCAATATTTTTATATAATGATTGATATTTATATAGCATTTAAAGTTTGAAAAAGTTCATTTTTTTTACATCCTCACAAATTTTCTCAATCTATTCAAGCATATATTGATCGATTTAGCCTTGTTTTTTTTAAATTTGATTTTTTGTAGGGACGCGACATGTCGCGTCCATTATGTCGAGTAAGTTATGTGATGTGATTTGTAGATGGAATCAGCATTCCATCAAATTTAATATATATGCAGCAAGGTTTTCGGAAATATGGCAGGATAATATTAAATGGCAGAACTTATACTTTTTCGGAACCGGAAAAGAGTTTGTCATTATTTTCCGATTATCCTGACTTACTGTCATTTTTAAAGGAGTGGATGAGCAGGAAGGATGTTATTGAGTTACACACATCCGGTTCTACAGGTTTACCCAAAAAGATTATAGTAAAAAAGGATGCCATGGTTTTATCGGCCAAGCGAACTATTGATTTCTTGGGCTTACAGCCGGGAATGACTGCTTTACTTGCCTTACCTTTATCATTTATTGCCGGTAAAATGATGGTAGTGAGGGCTATTGTCGGCGGTTTAAATTTAATATATCAGCTGCCTTCAGGTAATCCAATGAAAAACATTGATATTCCGATTGATTTTGCTGCTTTTACTCCTATGCAAATGCATAAAATAATTAATGAAACAGCAGAGAAATCAACCTTACTGCAAAATGTTATTATTGGTGGTGCTCCTTTAAGTTCTTCGCTTGAAAAAAAATTAAAATTGCAGCCCTTTAATGCATGGGAAACTTATGGGATGACTGAAACAGTTAGTCATATTGCTTTACGAAAAATTACCGGAAATGATAGTCAAGAGCACCTTTATCCTTTAAAAGGAATATCAGTAGGTTTGCAGGAAAATTCTTGCCTTTTTATTGATGCTCCCGGAATTTCAGAAAATTTGGTGCTTAGCAATGATTTGGCTCAGATCTATGCGGATGGTTCGTTTATGATAAAGGGAAGGATAGATCATATTATTAATAGTGGCGGCATAAAAGTTATTCCTGAATTGCTAGAAGCAGAAATTCAGTCTTTTTTTGATGCTGAGTTTGTAATATCATCAGTTCCTGATCCTGAAAAAGGTGAAAAAGTAATAATGGTTGTTGAAGGAAATAGCTTTGATACCGGTGCTTTGATGACTGAAATAAATAGAAATATTGATAAATATGAAAGGCCTGTTTTTATCTGTTTTCTTAAATCTTTTCCACGTTCAAAAAATGGTAAAATCCTACGTTTAAATATTCGAAGTTTAGTTTTGAAAACATTGGATGATAGTAACAGAGGAGGATGAAAGCCAATAGAAAGCATATCAATTTTAAGTTTATAATAACGAGATCTTTGTTATATAAAAGATTAACAAGGTTTAACAGACATTGTAAGAACTTTATTAAAATATTGTCCATCTTTGTAATAAGATTTTTCATAGTAATTGGACTTAGTTCATAAGACTGATTTAGGGGAAGGACAGATTTTAAAAGATCTGTCCTTTTTTTTATTTTTTTTGATTTTTTCGATATTACTTTATACATTCATATAATAATTTAAATTGTTCAAAACTTTTTCAACATATATTCAGTACGGTTTAACTTATAAATTATGAAGAATTTATTTCTTAAATACATGACAGAGAGAGAAGAAAAGCCTAAGAGTAAAGTTCTTGGTTTTAGTTCTCCCGGACCTGTAATTACAATTTCCAGAGATTATGGTTGTCCTGCCAAACGTATTGCCCGTTTACTTTCTGAAACTCTGACGGATAAAAATCGTCGTTTAGAACGTGATGAGAAATGGAAATGGATAAGTAAGGAAATTATTGAGGAATCGGCCAGAGAATTAAAACTGTCACCTGAATTGATTCAGGATTTATCGGATTACAGCACTCGCAGCTTTTTTGAAAATCTTGCTTTGTTTTTTTCTGACGAATTTTATCCCAGCGATGTAAAAATTAAAAATGCCATTGCTAAGTTTATATATAGTGCTGCTACTGAAGGGAATGTGGTTATTGTGGGAAGGGCAGGAGAGTCAATAACCAAAAATTTTAAAAGGTCTATTCATGTAAAACTTGTTGCTCCTTTAGATTGGAGGATTGAACAGATTTCGCAAACCTATGGTGTAAGCACCCAGGAAGCTAAACGTGAGGCACTTGAAATGGATAAACGCAGGACAGTGTTTAGAAATTATTTTGAAAAGGATAGGCCTGATGTTGATTTTTTCGATGTGTTTTTTAATTGTGCTACCATGACCGACGAAGAAATTATAGAGATGATAATAATAGTTGCCGAAACAAGGGGCTTCGTTTAGTTATTGTATTGTTTCATTAAAGCAATGCATTGGTGAAAATATCCCCGTCCAAATAAATTCAAATGGTTAAGTACGTGATATAAAGTATAAACGCCTTCTCTGTATTGATAGCCTGGTTTTAAAGGCCATTCATTATTGTAGGCTCGATAAAATTCATTTGAAAAGCCACCAAATAATCTTGTCATTGCCAGTTCGGCTTCACGATGTCCGTAGTAAACTGCAGGGTCAAAAATGACAGCTTGTCCCTTTTCACCAATCAGATAGTTTCCACTCCAGAGGTCTCCGTGTAAAAGGGAAGGAACTTCATCGCTATCTTTAAGTATATCGGGCAGCTTTTTTTCAATATTATTAAATAATCGTCGAAATTCATTATTTACATAGCCGTTATTTTCAGCCAGTTTGAATTGGAAGTATAATCTTTTATTAAAATAAAAGTCTATCCAGTTAGTAGCTTCTTCACCTGAAGCTATATTAGGTTGAGGTGTAGCCCCGATGTAGTTATCTTCATAAAATCCAAAATGTTTTGAAGTATATCTATGAAGTTCGGCCATCAGTTTTCCAAAGGTCTCAAAAAAATATTGATCCGACTTTCCTTGCTCAACAAACTCTGTTATAAGACATTGTTTATCAGCATAAAAAACTTCGGGCACATAAATTACATTAGCTTTTTTAAGTTCTTTTAAACCATTGGCTTCCTTCTCAAACATGTCATTTTCATGTTCTGAGCGTTTTATTACGAAGTTTCGTCCTGAAAGTGTTGTCAGTTTTTGGGTATTTGCTATACAGCCTCCACTTAAAGGCTGAAAATTGCTGACAGACTCCCCCAAAATATTTTCCAGCTTTTTTTTATCCATTGTAATAGCAGGATTAATAAATGCTTATAACTTCGAATATAGCAGAAAACCTTGAATTTATGTTTATTAAATTTAATGAATCTTGTCTTTTATAAAACAGTTATCATTAAATATTTTAGGATTTATATTTTCTCAAAGAAATCGTTTCCTTTATCATCAATAATAATAAAGGCAGGGAAATTTTCAACTTTTATTTTTCTTACTGCCTCCATTCCCAACTCTTCAAAGTCAACAATTTCAACCGATTTAATACTATCTTTTGCTAAAATTGCTGCCGGACCTCCTATTGATCCAAGATAGAAGCCTCCATATTTTTTACATGCCTGAACTACTGCTTTAGAGCGATTTCCTTTTGCAAGCATAATAAGTGAGCCACCTAAGTTTTGGAATTCTTCAACGTAAGGATCCATGCGCCCTGCCGTTGTAGGTCCGAAGCTTCCTGAAGCCATCCCTTTTGGTGTTTTGGCCGGTCCTGCATAATAGATCGGATGATTTTTGAAATATTCGGGCATAGCCTTTCCCTCATCAATCATTTTTTTGATTTGTGCATGAGCAATATCACGTGCAACAATCAGGGTTCCATTTAAATTAAGTCTAGTTTTAACAGGATATTTGCTTAGTTCTTTAAGTACTTCATTCATTGGCCTGTCAAGGTCGATATTAACCGGTGCTGCGAGATGGGGAGCACGTTCGGGAATAAAACGTGAAGGATTTTTTTCAAGTTCTTCAAGGAAAATTCCTTCTTTTGTAATTTTTGCTTTTATATTACGATCGGCACTACAGCTGACTCCTAAGCCTACCGGGCAGGAAGCAGAATGTCTTGGAAGTCGGATAACCCTAACATCGTGTACAAAATATTTACCACCAAACTGAGCTCCTATGGTACTTTCTTCACAAATTTTCAAAACTTTGGCTTCCCATTCTAAGTCACGGAATGCTTGACCTCCATCATTACCTTGTGTAGGTAGATTATCTAAATAACCTGCTGAAGCTTTTTTTACTGTTGCAAGGGTGGCTTCAGCCGAAGTTCCACCAATAACAAGTGCTAAATGGTAGGGAGGGCAGGCAGATGTACCAAGGTCTTTGATTTTTTCTTTAACGAATTGTGTTAGTTTTTCTTCATTTAAAAGTGCCTTTGTTTCCTGATATAAGAATGTTTTATTTGCTGAGCCTCCTCCTTTGGTGATAAACAAGAATTCGTATTCCTTACCTTGATCGGCATATATATCAATTTGTGCAGGAAGGTTGGTCCCTGTATTTTTTTCTTCAAACATTGAAAAAGGAACAACTTGTGAATAACGAAGGTTTTCATCTTTAAAGGTTTCAAAAATTCCAAGTGAGAGAGCTTCTGCATCGTTGGCTCCTGTCCATACATCTTCACCTTTTTTTGCTACAACAATGGCAGTTCCTGTATCTTGGCAGGTTGGCAACTCCCCTTCGGCAGAAACTACCTGATTCATTAACATGGTATGAGCCACAAACTTGTCATTATCAGAGGCTTCTTTATCTTTCAAGATATTAGCAAGTTTTTGAAGATGGGAAGAACGCAGAAAAAATGATACATCGTAAATAGCCTCCTTTGCTAAATAGGTCAACCCTTTGGGATCAATTTTCAATATTTTACGTCCATCAATTTCAATGCTTGAAACAAAATCTTTTGTTAAAAGTCTGTATTTAGTATCATCCTTGCTAATTGGGAAAGGTTCCTGATATTTGAATTTTTTCATTTTTCAGTAGTTTAATTTATCTGCACAACAATTATTTATATAATTGTTTTAAAAGAAAATTGTTTTAAAACTATTGTGATTTTTTATTTTCGACAAAAAATAAAAAACAATTTCATCTTTTTATTATAGAAACTTGAGTTTAACGAAGCTCAAAATTAGAGATAATTTTTACAATGAGGAATCATAACAAGAGATATTTGTTTTTCAATTTTCTGTGTTTTAATTTGAGTATTAAATCGCAAGATCACTGTTAAGAATTGGCAATTTTTTATTATTTTTCCCATCTTAATTATATTAAAATGGGTAAAATAGTAATTATTATGGGTTCTAAGGCCGACTTGTCTTGGTCTGCCGAAATAGCTGAAGCCTCAAAAGATTTTGGCCTTGAAGTTGTTATGCGTATTGCATCAGCGCACAAGGTTCCTTTACAATGTCTTGATATCATAAAAGAGTTTGAAAAGGAAAACCTTGTATTTATTACTGTTGCCGGACGCAGTAATGCTTTAAGTGGTTTTGCTGATGCACAAACTCATTGTCCTGTTATTGCCTGTCCTCCTTATGGCGATAAATATGCCGGCACTGATATTTATTCGAGTCTTCGCATGCCTTCGGGTGTTGCTCCCATGGTTGTAACTGAAGCTGCCAATGCAGCTCTTGCGGCTGCTAAAATATTAGCTGTTTCCGATGCTGAAATTCGTGAGAAAGTAAAGAGTTATCAGGCTCTTCAGCGTAAGAAGCTTGAAGATGATAATAATTCTTTATTATGAATTTATAAAGTTGGCAATTGTGCCAAAAAAATGTCGGAAATATGAAACGAAAAGTCCCCCACACCTATGTAATTGTCTTTGTTTTAATAATTTTTTCAGCACTTGCAACCTGGTTTGTGCCCGGGGGGCGTTATATTTCTTCGGTAGAAAACGGCTTGTCATCCGATGAGGAGATATTGGTTTATGAGCAAATTGATAACCATCCTCAAACATGGGAGATATTTTCATCAATGTTTAAGGGTTTTGAGAGGCAGGCAGGAATAATTGTGTTTATATTGATGATTGGAGGTGCTTTTTGGATTATGAATGATTCCAGAGCTATTGATGTTGGCATTCATTCATTTTTGCGATTTACAAAAAGACTCGATAAATATTCTTTAATACGGAAGGTAGGGACCGGAAACCTTGTTATAGTGTTAGTGATGTTGATGTTTTCGGTTTTTGGTGCTGTTTTTGGGATGAGTGAAGAAACCATAGCTTTTATCATTATTCTTGTGCCTTTGGCTGTTTCTCTCGGTTATGATTCCATAACCGGTGTTGGGATGGTCTTTGTTGCGGCAGGTTTGGGTTTTGCCGGTGCAGTTTTAAATCCTTTTACTATTGGAATTGCGCAGAGCCTTGCCGGACTGCCATTATTTTCAGGAATTGAATATCGCTTATTTTGTTGGCTAATAATAAATATTGTTGGTATCTCTTATATGCTTTGGCATGCCAACAGAGTTAAAGCCAATCCTGAATCTTCTCCTGTTTATGAAGAAGATCAATACTGGCATAAACATCTGCATTCTGCTCAGGATGAAAATACACATCCAACTTATAAATCGTCATGGATTATATGGATATTATTAACTATTACATTAATTCTGTTTTCTGTTTATTATCCCCGAACCACCCTGTTTATTGGTAGTGGCGATGGAATAACTTGGTATTTTATTCCGGCTCTTACTTTATTATTTACAATAAGCGCTTATATAAGTCTTAAAAAATCATCTTCTGTTTTTGTTTTAAATCTTCTTGCTGCCACAATAGTCTTTTTAATAGTGGGAGTTGTTGGTTATCAGTGGTATATCATGGAAATAGCAGCTTTGTTTTTTGCTATGGGATTATTATCAGGTATAGCCATGAATAAATCAACAAATGATATTACAATGCTTTTTCTTGAAGGAGCAAAGGATATTATGCCGGCTGCTCTTATTGTTGGATTGGCCGGAGGAATTATTGTAATTTTAGAGGATGGCAGGATAATACATACTATTTTACATGCTATGGCAAGTAAAATGGGGAAAACCGGCGATTTATCTTCCATAGGACTTATGTATCTTATTCAAACAGTTATAAATATCTTTATTCCAAGTGGTTCTGCCAAAGCAGCTTTAACCATCCCTATTATGGCTCCTTTTGGTGATCTGATAGGTTTATCAAGGCAGGCAACTGTTATGGCCTTTCAGTTTGGCGATGGGTTTACAAATATGATTACTCCAACCTCCGGGGTATTGATTGGAGTATTAGGAGTGGCAAAAATACCCTATGTTAAATGGGCACGATGGATAGCACCACTGATGATTATTCTTGGAATTTTGGGTTTTTTACTTTTAATTCCAACTGTTACTATGTCTTTAAATGGTTTTTAATTTATAAATGTAGCTATGACTTCTCCTTTATCAGTTATTAAATATTGTATGAAATGTGGATCAGACAAATTTATACCCGATAGTGATAAATCTTTTAAATGTAAGGGTTGTGGCTTTCATTTTTTTGTAAATTCTGCATCTGCTGTTGCAGCTTTAATATTGAACACTAAAGGAGAGCTTTTGTTAACAGTAAGGGCTTCAGATCCAAACAAAGGAATGTTGGATTTGCCGGGCGGCTTTGTTGATCCGGGTGAAAGTGCTGAAGATGCTGTAAAACGTGAGATATTTGAGGAGCTGGGATTAAAGACCGGGAATATAAAGTATTTGGTATCCTTCCCCAATGAGTATATTTTTTCTGCATTTACTGTTCATACTGTTGACATGGCATTTATAGCTGAAGTACAGGATTTTTCTGATATTGAAGCTCGCGATGATGTAGCAGATTTTTTGTTTGTCGATCCTGAAAAAATTGATAGAAAGAAAATTTTTTCTGATTCAATTCGTAAAATTATCGATTATTTTATAGATACTCCTAATACCGGTAATTAATGGAAGATTTAACAGGATTTTGGCGTTTTAGTGAAGAGTCTCATTTAAAAAGTAAAGCAGGAGAAATCCGTTTATTTCAGAATGGCAACACTTTGGAAGGTTATCTCTTTTTTAAAGAATGGGATAATTTAAAGAATCATAGAATGATAAGGTGCTTGATAACGGGAATGATAACAAGGGATAGAGTGGTGTTATACGACAAGCAGCCTATTGTTTTATTGGGTGCAGCGGATGATATTTATTTGCCTTTAAGCCGTGAAGGTAAAATTAATGAACAGGGCCTGATAGTTGGACGTGTTATTCAGCCGGATAATGCAGGTGATGAATTTATTATGGAAAAAATTTTATAGCATATATGATTTTTGCTTTTCATTGTTTTTGTTCTTAATTTAAGAATTTAGAGTATAGAGAAATTTACTATTTAACTATTTATGCACCTGCCTTATGGAACGAATCTTGTTATTGACCGACTTTTCTGAAATTGCTCGTAATGCTGTTATGTATGCCATTGACATGTTTAAGCATAGAGATGTACAATTCTATTTGTTAAATGCTTTTGATGCAGATTTTGGAGGCAGTCCTTATTTAATGCAGGTAAAGGAGGGAATGGCTGAAGAAAGCCTTGAAGGTTTAAATCTTGAACTTTCAATTATTCAAAAGGATTTTCCTGGTGTTAAAATTGAATTAATTTCGCGTTTTGGCACAATTGTAGAAGTATTGTTGGATGATGATCCTGAAGAAGCAATAAATCCTGATCTGATAGTTTTGGGTTGTAGAGGAAGGGGGGTGATAGAAAACTTTTTACTTGGGAGCAACGCTTTTGATATTATTAAGAATGTAAATATTCCAATGATAATTGTGCCTCAGAATGCTGTATTTCGACCAATTGAAAGAATTGTGTTTGCAACAGATTTTAAAGCTATTGATCAAAGCATTGCAGGTCCTGTGTTGGAATTAGCAAAAATGTATAATTCAGAATTACTTGTTTTGAATATCCTTGATATTGAAAAAATCGATAAAATTGAAATTGAAAGACAAATTGCTTCTTTCTTTCCTGATATAAAAATTAAATTCTTCTTTAAAGATACCCATGATGTTTTTGAAACTATTTGTTCTTTCGCAGAAATAAATGGAGCTGATTTAGTAGCACTTATTCGTCATAATTATAGTTTCTTCGAGCGCTTGTTTAATCCCAGTATCACAAAAAAAATGGTTAGACAGCCTCATTTCCCAATGGTAATTTTGCATGCACGTTAATTTATCTTCTGTATTTTATATAAAATAAAGGCCTTTGTAATTATCTTCATTTAAAAATTGTGCTATTTTTGATTTTTTCTTTAAATAATAATAAAGTATAGCTCAGCTTAATGCTTATTGAGCTTAATGTATAATTATTCTAATTATGAGCAAAAAGGCGGCCAATAAAAATGGCTTATTTAAACGTTTTTTGGATGTGGTTGAAGTTGCAGGAAACAAGTTACCACAGCCGGCAACATTGTTTGCCATTTTAATGGCATTGGTTTTAATATTGTCGTGGATATTTGGTGGCATTTCTGTTTTAAAGCCCGGTACCGGTGGCAGCACCGGCCTTCCTTCAGAATTTATTGAAGTAAAAAATCTTTTAACCAAAGCCGGTATTCAAAGGATTTTTACTGAAATGGTTGAAGTATTTGCTTCCTTTCCTCCCTTAGGTTTGGTATTGGTAGTAATGCTTGGTATTGGAGTTGCAGAACATACGGGTTTAATAGCAATTGCATTAAAAGTTTTTGTTTCAAAAGTTCCAAAATATTTTATCACCTTTTCAATCGTAGTTGCAGGTATGGTGAGTTCTGTGGCCGCTGATGCCGGTTATGTGGTGCTTATACCTATGGGAGCAGCTATTTTTATGGGTATGGGGCGCCATCCGCTTGCAGGTATTGCTGCTGCTTTTGCCGGAGTATCGGGAGGTTTTGGAGCCAACTTTCTACCTACGGGGCTCGATCCTATGATAGCCGGGTTTACTGAAGCTGCTGCTAACTTAATAGATCCTGAATATACTGTAAATCCTTTGTCAAATTTTTATTTAATGGCTGCTTCAGTTCCTTTGGTTGGACTTGCAGGTACTTGGGTTACAGAAAAAATTCTTGTTCCAAGGCTTGGGCCTTATAAACCTTCTGAAGGTATTGTTTTGGACAACGATAACAAGGAGGTGAGTCCGCAAGAAAAGCGTGCCTTGCTTTGGTCTCTTATTTCTGTTGTAATAGCCTTAATCTTGGTTTTAGTTATGATCATACCGGAAAATGGTTTGCTTAGAGGAGATATTGATGCAGTTAGTGGAAAGCCAAGCTTTCAGCCCTTTTATAATTCCTTGGTTCCGATAATGTTTATTATCTTTTTTATTGCAGGACTGGTTTATGGGATAGTCTCAAAAACAATAAAAAATGATAAAGACGTGTCAAACATGACGGCCAAATCGATGTCAACTATGGGGCTGTACATTGTAATAGCTTTTGTAGCAGCACAATTTGTAGCTTATTTCAACTGGTCGAATCTTGGAAGTGTGTTGGCTGTTAAAGGATCTGAAGTACTTAATTCCATTGGATTTACCGGTACTCCGCTATTGGTGGCTTTTATCCTTGTTGCTTCTCTTGTCAACTTATTAATTGGCAGTGCATCGGCCAAGTGGGCTCTTTTAGCTCCTATTTTTGTTCCTATGCTTATGCTCACGGGTATTTCACCTGAAACAACGCAGGCTGCCTACCGTATTGGCGACTCTTATTCTAATATCATTACACCTTTATTACCATATTTCCCCTTAGTAATAGTTTTTGCACAAAAATATGTTAAGAATGTTGGTATTGGTACAATTATTTCTATGATGTTGCCATATACCATTGCTTTTATGGTAGTTAGAATTCCAATGTTTGTTTTGTGGATATATCTAAAGCTTCCTCTTGGAATTGAAGGTGCTATATTTTATCATCCTTAATTGCAAATTTCAGTGATATCGGACTATTAGTTTTATTAAAATTTTATATCCTGTTTGGTGTTGATTTTTTTGTTAGATGGCTTATATGAAATTTTAAGTGGACAAAATAACTGCATTGCTGTTGATTTTAATTACCCTTACATCAACAATAGAATTTTTGCGCTGTTATACTATATCTGTTTACATTTTTTTTAAATTTGTTGATGGGGATGAGTAAGTCTTTTATTTAATTCAGAACAATTTTATCGATGAAGATATTTCCTGTGAAATTTATTTCAGAAATTGATAAATATACCATTGATCATGAACCTATTCTTTCGGTAAATTTAATGGAGCGCGCTGCTCTGAGAATTTTTGAAATTTTGAAATCAGATTATCCGGATCGACCTATTCTTGTTTTGGCGGGACCCGGCAATAACGGTGGCGACGCTTTGGCACTTTCAAGAATGTTGTTGCTTGAGGAATTTGAAGTGTTGACTTTGTTATTGAATTCTGAAAACTTAGCTCCCGATACAGCAATAAATAAAAGTCGTCTGACCTACATACGTAAGGCAAAAATTATTGAGCTCGAAAAAGGGGATGAGCTGCCCTTGTTAAATAAAAACTTTCTTGTGATAGATGGTTTATTTGGCTCCGGATTAAACCGCCCTTTAGAGGGTAGGGCTCTTGATTTGGTGAAATGGGTCAATAAGTCCGGAATGGAAGTCTTAGCCATTGATATTCCCTCGGGCCTTTTTGGTGAAGATAACCGTTTAAATAATCCTGAGGGTATTATCCGTGCAAAACGAACTTTCTCTTTTCAATTTCCGAAATTGTCATTTTTATTTCCTGATAACCATCAATATACCGGTATGTGGGAAATATTAGATATAGGACTTAATCCATCTAAAATTGAACTTAGCTCAACAGATTGGTATTTTACCGATGCTGAAATGTGTAGGGCATGGTTGCCTAAACGTGACCTCTTTAGTCATAAAGGAAGCATGGGGCATGTGCTGCTTATCGCAGGTAGTTATAATAAAATGGGGGCCGCTATTCTTGCAGCAAAGGCTGCTTTACGTGCCGGAACAGGTCTTCTTACTGTGCAGATACCCAATAATAATTGTCAGGCTTTATATATTGCCGTTCCCGAAGCCATGGTTAGTATCGATAGGTCTGATTTGATGTTTACAGAATATCCCAAGCTTGATGATTTCTCTGCTGTTGGAGTGGGTCCGGGAATTGGGATTCGACAAAATTCAGTAAAAGCTTTATCTTCTCTTCTTGATGATATTGCTGCTATACCTCTTGTTTTGGATGCCGATGCACTCAATATAATCGCTGCTAACCCGGAAATGTTAGATAAATTACCGATGAATTCTGTCTTAACTCCCCATCCTAAAGAGTTTGAAAGATTAGTTGGTGGATGGAAAAATGATTATGATCGTTTTTTAAAGGCCAAGGTCTTTGTTGAGAAATATCAACTTGTATTGGTTCTAAAAGGAGCATTTACCATGGTGGTAAGTCCTGAAGGTCATTGTCACTTTAATTCGACAGGTAATCCCGGCATGGCTACTGCCGGAAGTGGCGATGCTCTTACCGGAATTATTTTAACTTTGCTTGGCAGGGGTATTCCTTCATATAGGGCTGCAGTTATCGGAGTTTATCTTCATGGTTTGGCAGGTGATTTTGCAAAAGAACATTATGGGGAAGAGGCAATGATTGCTACTGATATTATCGACTTTCTTGCTAAGGCTTTTAAGAAGGTTGAAGAGATTCCGGAGTCAGCAGATTCAGATTCTTTTATTTTGTATAGTAGTAAAAGATAGCATTTTATTTAGTGATAATTGAATTGTTTAATATAGTAATTGATATTTAATAAATTTTGTTTTTTTATGCTTACATTGCTATTATCTATCATTCATTTTTTCAATACATAAGAGTTATGCGATATTTTAAAATCTTAATAACATTAATATTTATATTGTTTTCTTGCAGCTCCCAGAAAGAAATTAGTGAGGGTAGTGTATTGCAAGTTGAGAGTGATATGCCCACAGGGCATGGCCTTTGGTATTATCTTCCTAAAACAGCTATAGAAGTTGAGATTATAGCTGAAAAACATGTTGAAAAAGTTGGTCCTTTTTTCAGATTCGCACAAAGGTTTCTTAATATTTCTGATGTAATAACGGAAGATAAGGAACATTGGCAGATAGTGGGAGCAAGGATTAGTACTTCGGGCATTGTTGATAAACAGAAGTTGTATAGGATAAACATTTCCGGAACTCCTTCTATTGCAGCGCTTAATTATGCTGATGGTGGTATTTTACGAGGAGTTAATATTGATTGTCCAATAAGAGCAGAATCTGTTGATGACTTTGTTTTTGAACCTGTTATTTCTTTGTCTTCTGTTAATTTTAATGATGTTCCTTTTACTGAGGAACAAATGATACGAACTAGTACAACTGCTATGGCAGAGGAAGTTGCAAAGGAGGTGTTTCGTTTGCGTGATATAAGAACTAATATCTTGGAGGGTGATGTGGATTTATTGCCACCTGATAAAGGAGCTTATCAAATGGTTATTGATGAAATTGACCGTAAAGAAAAAGCTTATATTGAATTGTTTTCAGGTAAAAAGCTGATACAGAGGCATACAAAGACTTATCGTTTTGTTCCGGAAAAAGGGGATTTATTGAACATTGTTCTTTTGCGCTTTTCAAGTCAAAAAGGTTTTCTTGATGAAGCTGATGTTAGTGGTACCCCCGTATATCTTGAGCTAGAAGTGAATGAAAATTTAGCAAAAAACTTTCTTGAAGATGAGCATAATAAAAGCCCAAATCGTAAGGGTTTGGTTTATTGTAATCCTGTACCTGCAAATGTTCGTGTCGTTGATCGTACCTTATTACTTGCATCGGAAGAAATTTTCCTTGCTCAGTTTGGGCAGTTGTTGAGGTTACCCGAAGACTTGTTAGACAAACCCGGTGTAAGTGTAGAATTGGATGAAACTACCGGTAGTTTAAAAAATATTTCATATAAGTAGTTAACATAATTTTGTGAGTTAACTAAAATTTATAATTGAAAAATATCTTATCATGAAAAAGGAATTATCAGCATTAGAACCTAAAATACTTTGGGAATATTTTTATTATCTGACAAAAATTCCCCGGCCTTCCAAAAAAGAACAGGAGGCTGTTCGTTATGTAAAAGAGTTTGGAAATAAGCTTGGTTTAGAGACTATTGTCGATAGTGTTGGCAATGTGATCATTAAAAAGCCTGCATTCTCGGGATATGAAAGTGGTAAGACCGTAGTGTTGCAGGCGCATCTCGATATGGTTCCTGAAAAAAACAGCGATAAGGTCCATGATTTTGAAAAGGATCCTATTAGAACCTATATTGAAGATGGTTGGGTTAAAGCCCATGGAACTACGCTTGGCGCTGATAACGGTATCGGCGTAGCTGCGATGCTTGCTGTTTTATCTTCCAATGATATTGAACACGGACCTTTAGAGGCTTTATTCACTGTTGATGAAGAAACAGGAATGAGCGGGGCCCTTAATTTAGCACCGGGCATTTTAGAAGGTGAAATTTTAATCAACCTCGACTCAGAAGATGAGGGAGATTTATATATAGGCTGTGCCGGAGGAACTAATGCAAATATTTCATTCACCTTTCGTGAGGAGGCTGTGCCTGCCGAACATTTAGCTTTTAAGCTTTCTTTGACCGGCTTAAAAGGAGGGCATTCAGGTCTTGATATTAATCTTGGAAGAGCCAATGCAAACAAATTACTTTTCCGCTTTATAAAATATGCAGTAATTGAACTTGGTGCCCGTTTATCCTTTGTAGATGGTGGCGGTTTACGAAATGCCATACCGCGTGAAGCATTTGCTGTACTTACTGTTCCAAAGGAAGAAGTAATGGATTTTGGTGAGGCTGTTACAGATTTTGAACATATTTTTGCCAAGGAATTCGGAAAAACAGAACCTTCACTGTCTTTTGTTGCAGAGGAAACGGAACTACCTTCTTTTGTGATGGAAGAAATTATTCAGGATGATTTGATTAATGCCATTCAGGCTGTTCCCAACGGAGTTATCAGGATGAGCCCTGATATGGAGGCATTAGTTGAAACTTCATTGAACCTTGCCATAGTAAAAACCAAAGATAAAGAGGTCCAAATACAGGCACTTTTAAGAAGTTCCGTTGATAGTGTTAAAGAAGATCTTGAATCATCCTTGGAAAGTTTATTTCGCTTAGCCGGTGCCGCTATTTGGTTTGATGGTCATTATCCCGGTTGGAAGCCCAATGTTGATAGTTCTGTACTACAAACTCTGAAGGAGGTTTATTTGCAAAAATGGAACAAAACTCCTAATGTAAAGGCTATTCATGCAGGATTGGAGTGTGGTATTATAGGTGATATATATCCCGGTATGGATATGATATCTTTTGGTCCTACAATAAGATATCCACATTCACCCGATGAAAAAGTGAATATTGAAAGTGTCGGATTATTTTGGGAATTTTTAATTGCCTCTTTAAAAGAGCTTGCTAAAGTTTGATTCTATTACAGATAAACAATGGGAAAAACACTTCGTGATAATCGTGCATTTCGATGGTTGGTATTGATTATAATCAGTTCTTTATTATTTTCTACTTATTGGTTTTATGATTTTTATGGTGGGATAAAAGGATTGATGGAAACTGAACTTGGAATTTCAAGTGAAGAATTTGGCCGTATTGTTGCTTCTACAACTTTTGCCAACTTGGTGGGAATGATTATTTTGGGAGGGATAATACTTGATAAATGGGGTATAAGACCGGCAGGATTGGTCTTTGGTGGTATTGCCTTCCTTGGTGCTTCCTTGTCGGCCCTCGCTGTAACAGGTGCTTTAGGTCCTGATAAATCTTCAATGTTGCTATGGTCAATAATTGGCAGACTGATGTTTGGCATAGGTATGGAGGTTGTGTGTGTTATTGTAACACGCGCCGTTGTCAAATGGTTTATGGGCTATGAATTAGCATTGGCAATGGCTGTCAACGTTGGTTTTGGTCGTCTTGGTACTGCAATGGGAATGGCTATTGCCCCCGATCTCGCAGTTAATTCAGTTTCCCAAGCTTTTAGCTTTGCAGCTATATTAATAGGCTTGTCACTTGTTTTATTTGTGGTCTATATCTTTTTTGATATTAAATTAGATCGTCAAGATTTTGTGATACAGAAGGAGAGAGGTAGCCGAAGTGAGGAAGATGAACGTTTCCGTTTGGCTGATTTCTTTAAACTATTACAAAATAAATCCTTTATATATATTACACTCTTATGTGTAACTTTTTATGCCGCTGTATTTCCTTTATTACAATATACTCCCGATCTGCTTGTCAATAAGTTTGGTTTTAGTTATGAAATGTCAGCTCAGGGTGAATATTCCCTCTTTGGTAATCAAGTATTGGGAACCGTCTTTATTTATGTAATGTTGTTTGTTTTTGGTCTGGCTTTTTCATTGATTCCACCGGCCTTTAAGCAGCTTCATAAAAAAATAATCAGTTTTTCTGTGGTATTACTTTTATTCCTTTGGTATGTAAGGGGATTGAGCGATGTCTTTGGTGCCTGGTTTGTAAATGGCCCTAAAACTGCATCTCTGATACCTATGGGTACCATTCTTTTTACACCGGTATTTGGAAGTATTGTCGATAGAAAAGGGAAAGCGGCAACTTTGATGATGTTAGGAGCTTTTTTGCTGATCTTTGCAAATTTAACGCTTTCGGTATTTAATAATGTTTATTTAGGCTATGTCGGCCTCTTCTTTTTAGGCATTGCCTTTTCCTTGGTTCCTGCTGCAATGTGGCCCGCCGTTGCCCGTATTGTTGCCGAAAGTCGCTTAGGAACGGCTTATGCTACTATGTTTACACTTCAGAACTGGGGTTTATTTATATTCTTTTGGGGTATAGGAGCCTTGCTTGATTTTGTAAATCGTAGTAATTTAAAGGAAATTGAGGAAGGATTGATAGCTTATGATTATACAATACCTGTATTAATATTAGTGATCTTAGGTTTCCTTGCAGCATTTTTTGCTTGGAAATTAAAAATTGCCGACAAAAGTCAGGGCTATGGGCTAGAAAATCCCGGAGCAGCATAATTTTTAGACTTTTTAAATATAGTTTTTACGAGATCTTTGGTAAAAGTCTTTCTCTTAGATAAATGAAAAGTATTTGAATGAGATCTACCTTACAAAAAATTAAAACCATATTAAAGTTTGTATGGCAAAGTAGTTCAGGTTGGACCACTCTTAATATAATACTTGTTATTGTAAGGGGAGTGCTGCCATTACTTTTACTCTATCTTGTTAAAATGCTTGTGGATGAAATTCAGGCAGTGATATTACTGCCTGCGATGGATAGGAACTTCACTCGACTTACCATAGTATTGATAACTGCCGGTTTTATTTTTCTTGTAAATGCATTATCTGCTTCTTTGAGTGTTTTGGTTCGTGAAAAACAAAGCTATGTAATTACTGACTTTTTTGATCACCTCGTTCATAATAAAACTTCGGCACTTGAGTATTCATACTATGAACATCCTGATTATCAAAATATTTTTTATCGTGCATTAAATGAGGCTTCCATTCGGCCATCTCGGATATTTTATGGAGTTATGGGAGTGATTCAGAATTTAATTACCCTTTTGGTAATGGGCGGAGTCCTGCTTATGGTTCATTGGTCGGTATCTCTTATTTTACTTGCTGTAACCCTTCCCATTGCATGGATTCGCTTGAAGCATGCACGCTCCCTATATCGATTTATACAAGAGAATACGGTATTGGAACGAGAAGTTAATTATTACAACCAGTTGCTGACAGCCCCCGATTTTGCCAAGGAGATCCGTGCTTTCGATTTGAGCTTTCTTTTTAGAAAACGTTATGAAAAAAGGAAACTTAAATTGCGGCAGACACAATTCCGAATGTTGGTAGGAAAAACTCGCCGTGAGGTTTCTGTTCAGGTTTTAGCTGCAATAAGCTTGTTTTTGGTTTATGGTATGGTTGCCATAAAAGCTTTTGAAGGTTATATTTCAATTGGTGAGGTGGTTTTATATTTTTTGGCAATGCAGAGGGGCTATTCATATTTGCAAGAATTGCTTAGGCGACTGACCGTCTTATATGAAGATTCATTATTTATCGATAATTTGTTTGAGTTTTTACAACTTAAAGAACGTCAAGCTCAAATTTCAGATCAGAAATTTGAAGCTTTTCCGCGTCCTCTTGCAAGAGGCTTAGAAATAAAAGCTGTTGGATTTCACTATCCTTCAAATAAACGTTGGATACTAAAGGATATAAGTTTTTCTGTGGCAGCCGGTGAAACTGTTGCCTTGGTTGGAGCAAATGGATCAGGAAAATCTACTTTGGTTAAATTGCTGTGTAGTTTATATCAACCTGTTGAGGGTGACATCCTTGTTGATGGTATTCCTCTTGGAAATCTCAGTCCTGAAGAAAAAGTGAAAAATATCAGTGTAATATTCCAAGATTTTATTTTATATAATGTAACAGCTCGGGAAAATATATGGTTTGGAAATATCCATCAAAATTCTGATGAAGAGAGAATAATTGAATCAGCTAAGAAGTCCGGAATTCATGATGTTATAAAAAAGTTTGCCAAAGGATATGACAGCACCCTTGGAACGCGGTTTGAAGGAAGTGTACAAATGAGTCCGGGACAATGGCAACGCTTAGCATTGGCACGCTCATTTTATAATGATGCCCAGTTAATGATACTCGATGAGCCTACCAGCTCGCTTGATGCTTTTTCTGAGGCTCGCTTACTTCAATATATTAAATCTCTTACTGCAGATCGTACTTCTATAATAATCAGTCATCGCCTCTCAACTATTAAAATGGCTGACAGGATAATTGTTTTAGAAGGAGGTGCCATTGTTGAATCAGGAACTTATAATGAACTAAGCAATATAAGTGGAGGAGTATTTCGTCAGATCTTAGATAGTTTATGAGCTTAATCGCCTATGGTATATTGTATTCCACTATAAATACCAAAAGAATAAGGTTTGAATTTAACCGGATAGTCTAAATTTATATCTGATAAAAAATAATTTATACGTGGCTCCATACTAAATGATAATGGACCAAACAGTGGTATTGCCAGATTTATTCCTGCATGTGTACTCCAGCTCATAGAAGATAAGCCTTCTGTTTCACCAATCTTTTTACGTTCATTATTAGTCAATACATACACATTGTTTGATATCAGCCAGTTGGTGCTTAATCCGGTAGCAAGTGATATTTTAACATGCCTGCTTAAAAGAGAATATCTAAGAGTGATAGGCACTTCTATATAATCTATAAGCTGCTCTAATTGCCCTTTTTCATCATCATAATTATTAAATGCTCCAAAGCCAAGCAATAATCTTTGGGGATTGTCGGTGTTCAATATTTCACTCGAATATTCAGAAGCTTGCCTATGCTGCTTTATATTCCCCATGGAATTATAAAGTGACATTTGTTTAAGGGAACTATTCTCGCTACTTGCAAAGTCGGCAGTAACACTATAAAACTGTTCGTTGTTAATATGGTTATTTACTTCCTGCCCGAGACGCGCATAACGAACTCCTGATTCAAGCGACCATTTTTTATTTAACTGAAGATTTAGGTTAAGGCCACCACCCGGATATAAAACTCCTTTTTCCTGGTAACTGTAATTGGCAGAAAATGAAGGCTCAATCATATTACGACTTCCACCGGTTTGCCTGAAACTATAGACAGGTGAGATAGAGCCACCAATGTGGAATTTTCGTTCTTTATTAAAAGTTGTGCTTTCAACAGCTTTATTTTGTGAATCAAAATAATTGACATTAAAACGCTCCTTCCAATGGTCTCTGCTTGTTTGTGCAATTAAGGTTTTAACTTTTACCTTATTAGTGGTGAAAAATGGGACTTCCGGCTTATGAGTGATTTTTTCTAATTGTATTGGTTTCGTGGAGAATTCCTTTACATCATAAATACTGTCGGTTTTTATATGAGCAGAGCTTGTTCCTGCTGCTGTAAAAGCCGATATGTTTTCCTTGTAACTTGATATATCAGAAATTGTTGTTTCCTTTATTTCCTCCTTGTGTTTGCTACTTGCTTGTTCAAGATTTTGACTTGTTGTTTTTTCATTTTCAGAAGATGACCTTGATGTGGCTTCTTTCGAATCAGATAATAAAAGTTTGTCGTCATTGGTATCAGGAAGCATGAATAATATACCGGAAAGTAAAACTCCAATCAATATAGCAGCGGCAGCTGCTATTCTAAACAGCATGATCCGCTTAGCAGGCTTTTTTGCATCAAGGGAAGATGCAATCTTATCCCACATTTCTTGTGGTGGAGCTACTTCCTGCTTTCCTGCTTCTATTTTATAATTTTCTTCAAATTGTTTTAATGCTGCCATGTTGATTTTACTTTATCTGTCTCTTCATTTGAAAGGCGTTTTCTTAACCATTGACGGGCACGTGACAGGTTCGACTTACTTGTTCCAATGCTTATTCCAAGCTTTTGAGCAATTTCTTCATGGGTAAATTCTTCCAGTATAAAAAGATTAAAAACTAATTTATATCGTTCGGGTAATTCTTTGGCAATCTCCAATATATTTTCCACACTTATTTTTAAACCTTCTTCATTTTCTCCGGTGGATTCATCAACCGATTCAAGTGGGATATTTGATTCATCAAGAAAAAAGATGTTTTTGTTTTTTCTGTATGCTTCCAATACAGTATTTACCATTATCCTTCTCATCCACCCTTCAAATGAACCTTCAAATCTGTATTGTTTGATATTTTCAAATATCTTAATGAAACCCTCATGAAAAAAATCTTCAGCTTCGGTTCTATTGTTGCTGTATTTAATACAAACTGCAAACAACTTGGAACCATATAGCCTATATAGTTTCTCCTGAGCATCACGCTCACCTTGCCGGCATGCCTTTATTATTTTATTTAAATCGCACACAGAATATTCTATACTATCTGAATTGATTTTAAAATAGATCAATTGCAAAAAGCATACCTTATAAAAACAGATTTTATATAAAAGATGTAGTTGCTTTTAAAAGGTTGCGTTTATTTGAAGTTTTTTTTGATTCGGTCAATTTCTCTACTTGCATCTTTTCTTTTGAGAGTTTCACGTTTGTCGTGTTGCTTTTTTCCTTTTGCCAATGCTATTTCAAGTTTGGCAATGCCCCTTTCATTGATAAAAAGCCTAATTGGTACAATTGTAAGTCCCGATTCTTTTGTTTTTCTTAGTAGTTTGTTTAATTCTTTTCTTTGTAATAAGAGCTTCCTTTCACGAGTGGGTTCATGATTACTAAAAGTTCCGTAAAAGTATTCTGCAATGTTCATATTTTTTACCCATAGCTCGTGTTTAACGAAATAACAATAGGCTTCTGACAGGCTTGCACGTCCTAAACGGATAGATTTAATTTCTGTTCCGGTTAATTGAATACCTGCATAATAACGTTCGATTAATTCATAATCAAAGCTGGCTCTTCTGTTTTTTATATTGATTCTGTTAGGTTTTGACATCTTATAGAAAGTAATACGAATACCCGAAAATAAGCAGGTGAAATAAAATAATCCATCATGCAAAAATATAAAAATGATGCGATAAGTTCGAAGCTTTTGACTATTATATTATAATAAATATTTTCAAACAACCATAATAAGCCTTATGTTTTGATAATGTTTTTGGAGCTGTTATTTTGTAATGCTTTTGATAAAACATAAATTAAATACTTAGACCTTGAAGCAGGTAAATTTGATTTATCTTTACAAGATATTATAACATTTAAAGAAATGAATACTCAACTTTATAATCTGATAGTTGTATTAGGTCCAACGGCAACAGGTAAAACTTCCTTTGCTGCTCATTTATCTTCTTTTATTGATGGTGAAATAATCAGTGCTGATTCCAGACAAGTTTATCGAAGAATGACTATAGGAACGGGAAAGGATTATGACGATTATAAAGTAGATGATAATTATATACCCGCACACTTACTTGATATCCATGAGCCCGGATATCATTATAATGTTTATGAGTTTCAGAATGACTTTTTTCGCGTGTTTGAAGAAATCCAAAGTCGTAATAAAATGCCTGTCTTATGCGGTGGGAGCGGTTTGTATATAGAAGCTGTTCTTCAAAAATATAAAATGATCCATGTGCCACCGGATCCTGAACTTAGAAAAACCCTTGAAAATAAAAGTCTTGAAGAACTTGAGGAAATTCTTGAAACCTTCAAAAATTTGCATAATACCACTGACACAAAAAATAAACGACGCGCTGTTCGTGCTATTGAACTTGAAACTTATTATAAGAATAATCCGGAAATTGTTGTTGAATTACCTTCTGTTAAGCCTTTGGTTATTGGCTTGCAGATAGATAGGGAGGACCGCAGATCTCGAATTACAAAGCGCTTAAATGACAGACTCGAGGAAGGAATGATAGAAGAAGTACGTTCTTTATTGGATGAAGGACTTTCACCAGATACTTTAATTTATTATGGACTGGAATATAAATATTTAACAAAGCATGTTATTGGTGAGTTAAGCTATGATGAAATGCTTGAGCAGTTAAATATAGCCATCCATCAGTTTGCAAAACGACAAATGACTTGGTTTAGAGGAATGGAACGACGTGGAACTAAAATCCACTGGTTAAATGTCAGCATCTCCCTTGAAGAACGAATACAGATGGTTAAAGAGTTAATGA
>CAZODA010000047.1:0-24442 GCA_964578485.1 uncultured Alkalitalea sp.
TTTTGTGTTTTTGAGATTTTAACCACCTCTCCCGTATCCCGCTCACGCGGTATTCGGGATTTCGCTGCGCTCCACTGCCAAGCATTTTTTCAACCAAGAACATAATTTCAAATTGTGCTTGGCGTACTCCTCCTTGAAAAAAGGAGGAGAGTTTTAAATTTTTATTGATTACCCAAAACCCCAAACTCAAACTCCTTTTTATTGTTTACTGATGACTGTTCATTGATGACTGATAAACCCAAAACACAAAACTCGAAACACAAAACCCTAAACTCGAAACACAAAACTCTCAATCCAAGCTGCTTCTGGTATATTAAAAGAAAGAGCCCTTGCGGCTCGAGCACAAAAAAGGGCCTTCCTTTATGTGGCGGCCCTTTTTGCTTACAGACTCCAATATTGAATATTTTTTATTCTCTTTCTATATATTCCTTTTACATCAACAAAGAGTCCTTTTTCATCCATGAATGATTGGAACCATTTTTCATCTAAATCAAGGTATTCCTTATGATTTACTGTAACAATAATTGCTTGATATTTTCCTGTAGGTTTTTCTACAAGTTCGTATCCGTATTCTTTCATTAATTCTTCTGAAGAAGCATGTGGGTCAACGACTTCAACATTTACACTAAAAGATTTAAGTTCTTTAACGAGTTCAACAACTTTTGAATTACGTATATCGCTGACATTTTCTTTAAAAGTTGCTCCCATTACCAATACTCTGGCACCATTAACCGGATGTCCGTTTGAAATTAATTTTTTAACAGTTTGTTTAGCCACATAGGGTGCCATATTATCATTAATGACCCTTCCTCCCGTTATTATTTTTGAATGATAGCCAAGTTCATGTGCTTTATAGGTAAGGTAGTATGGATCGACTCCAATACAATGTCCACCTACGAGTCCGGGGAAGAATTTTAAAAAGTTCCATTTTGTACCGGCTGCTTCCAATACTTCATAAGTATTAATATCTAATCGATTAAAAATAAGTGAGAGCTCATTCATAAGCGCAATATTCACATCTCTTTGTGTATTTTCAATAATTTTAGCTGCTTCTGCCACTTTTATTGAAGATGTCTTGTATATTCCGGCTTTTATAATAGAATCATATATTTGTGAAATTACTTCAAGAGATTCTTCATCACTTCCTGACACAATTTTCAATATTTTTGTCAGTGTATGTTCTTTATCGCCGGGATTAATCCTTTCGGGTGAATATCCAACTTTAAAGTCCACATTAAATTTCAGGCCTGATTCCTGTTCCAGTACCGGTACACAATCCTCCTCTGTACATCCGGGATATACAGTTGACTCAAACACTACATAGTCTCCTTTTTTAAGTATTTTCCCTACTGTCTGACTTGCATTCATCAAAGGATTCAGGTCGGGTAAGTTATGTCTGTTTATGGGGGTTGGCACAGCTACCACATGAAAGGAAGCATCTCTTAAATCTTCATAATCACTGGTGAAGTGAATATCGCAACCTTCAAAAGCTTCCGGTTCCAACTCATTACTGGGGTCTATCCCCTTTCTCATCATCTCTATTCTATCATGTTTAATATCGAAGCCTACCACTTTCATTTTACGGGCAAACTCAAGGGCTATTGGCAGTCCAACGTATCCCAAACCAATCACAGAAAGCTTGGTTTCTTTATTTAATAATTTCTGAAGCATATATTTTTAATTTATAATAGATGGACTTAAATATTTTATCAAATCATACGTAAAGTAAAAGAAATGAATTCAAAGATTTCACAATATTACGTCAATCATTCAGTTAAATTGACAAACGTTTATATTCATTATACAATGGAAGGCTATCTATGCCTTTAAATTTCTTTGCCGGGTCCTCTAACTTTATATATTCTTTCAATTATATCAACCACTTTCATTCCTTCCAGTGCATTGGTTGCTACTTGCATACTTCCTTTTATAGTTTCAACAACATTTTCAATCACAGCCCCATGATTGGAGGCCGATCCTTTATATGCGCCATAATCATTAGGTGGGTTTACGGGTTCTAATTCGGGCATTTCATAATCCATTATATTGCAACACGCTACTTCATCCATATATTGGCCGGCTATTTTCACAGTTCCTTTTTCTCCGATAATTGTAATACTACTTTCAAGGTTACGTTCCCACACGGCAGTTGAATAATTAATATTCCCCATACCTCCGTTAACAAATTCAAATATTACACTTCCTGCATCTTCAAAATCGGTAGAATGTTTATGCGCAAAATTTTTAAATGTTCCTTTTATATTGCATATATCCCCAAACAGCCAATACATAATATCCAGGAAATGTGAAAATTGAGTAAACAATACTCCCCCATCTAAGTCGCCTGTTCCGTGCCATCCTCCGGGTTTGTAATATCTGTCGTCACGGTTCCAGAAGCAATTCATCTGCACCATATAAATTTTACCGAGGCGTTTATTTTGAATTAGCTGATGCAACCATTTCACAGGAGGTGAATAACGGTTTTGCATTACCGTAAATACTCTTCGTGACATTTGAAGAGCCTTAAAAATGACCTGTTCTGCGTCCTGCTTTTTAAGTGCCATAGGCTTTTCCACCACCACATGTTTAGCTGCTTCAAGAGCTTCAATAGTTTGAGCAGCATGTATTCCATTTGGGGTGCAAATATTTACTACTTCAACATCTTTTTCATTTTCAAGCAATTCACTCATAGAAAGGTAGTATGGAATTTCAGGATATTCCCATCCCGTATCGGATGCAGTAAGCACATCACACACAGCCACAAGGCTGGCATTCGGATTTCCCATTATCATTGCTGCATGTCTTTTGCCGATATGTCCCAGACCTATTACAGCAAATTTTATCGCTTGACTCATTTTTTATTAACTATTTTAACAACCTTTCCATTCGAAAAGATATAAATTTCACCACTTCCCGGGCATTCTGCCAGCCCATCAGGTTTAAACCTCAGGCGAAAGCCATATTCACTTATCCAACCCACATGTTGTGCAGGAGTACCAATAACAAGGCTGTATGGCTGAACGTCTTTAGTAACAACAGCACCGGCACCAATAAAAGCGTATGATCCAATTTCGTTACCACAAATGATTGTTGCATTTGCTCCTATTGAAGCACCTTTGCGCACAATTGTTTTTTTATATTCATGTCGTCGGCTTATTGCACTCCTTGGATTAACCACATTTGTAAAAACTGCAGATGGCCCTATAAACACATAATCTTCACATTCAACTCCTTCGTATAGTGACACATTATTTTGCACTTTTACATTATTTCCAAGGACAACTCCTTTTGCAACCATAACATTTTGTCCGAGGCTGCAATTTTCTCCAATTTTACATCCTGAAATAAGGTGAGAAAAGTGCCAAATACTTGTTCCTTCCCCTATTTCACAGCCTTCATCTACAATTGCTGTTTCATGGATCATAATGGATTTCTTTTTCATATTTATTGATTTTCAAAGAAAGCATTAATAGTTTTCCCTATCATTAGGGCTGTCTCTTCGGGCATTTCGGGATATACAGGCAATGACAATACTTCGTTACACAGGAGTTCTGCAACTGCTAAAGGTTTTCCGTCCCAAAATTCTTTATATGCCTCTTGCTGGTGCAAGGCCAGCGGATAATAGACTCTTGCGGGTATGCCATTTTCTTCAAGGAACTTTTTTAATCCCTGCTGTTTATCATTTTTTACACGCAAGGTATATTGATTATATGTATGTAGGCATTCATTCTCTATACCGGGTATAATCACTTCTTTCACTCCTTTCAAAAGCGAATTATAAAGATCGGCAACTCTTCTTCTTCCTTCAATGAAGCGATCGAGATAGGGTAATTTTACATTTAAAACTGCAGCCTGCATGGTATCAAGTCTGGAATTTACGCCTACAATTTTATGATAATATCTTTTTTTTGATCCATGGCTTGCAATCATCTTCATTTTTTCCGCGAGGCTGGGATCATTGGTAAAGCAGGCGCCTCCATCTCCAAATCCACCAAGGTTTTTTGATGGAAAAAACGAAGTACATCCTATATGTCCAATGGTGCCAAGTTTTTGTTCTTTGCCTCTATACTTACAGCTTCCTCCAAGTGATTGTGCAGCATCTTCCACCACATAAAGATCATATTCTTCTGCTATTTGCATTATAGTATTCATATCTGCACCTTGTCCAAATAAATGAACAGGCATAATAACTTTTGTTGCCGGACTGACAGCTTCTTTTGTTTTTTCAACATCAATATTAAAAGTTGATGGATCAACATCCACGAATACGGGCTTTAAACCAAGCAAGGTAATAACCTCTGCTGTAGCAACAAAAGAAAAAGTAGAAGTAATAACTTCATCACCCGGCTTAAGATCAAGTGCCATCAATGCCAATTGCAAGGCATCAGTTCCATTTGCACATGGAATAACATGGGCATGTGACAAATATTTTGATAACTCTTTTGCAAAAACTCCAACTTCAGGTCCATTAATAAACCTGCAGGCTTCCATAACATCAATTACTGCCTCATCAATTTCGTTTTTAAGCATACGATATTGAGTTTGCAAGTCAACCATTTCAATTTTACTCATAAATAACAATATAATGTTGACACTTTTACTTAATTCAGCTAATACCGAGGATCTTATTATATGCTAAGGGTAAAAATATTTATATCCGTTTTTTTTTATCAATATCGCTTATAAGCTTCTCTCTCTTATTTTCAAAAGTTAATAAGTTGATAAAAATGAAATCAGGGATCACCAATGGTGAAACCCTGATTCAAATATAATTGTTTTGATCCAATAAAAAGGATTTTACAATCCGAATTCCTTTTTAATTGCTTCAACAAAGTCTAATTTCTCCCATGAAAAGAATTCCACTTCTTTTTCTATCTCTTGTCCGTTATCAAATATTTTTACTTTTTCTTTATATGGTTCCCGTCCCATGTGTCCATAAGCTGCAGTAGGCAGAAAAATAGGATTTTTCAATCCCAATCTTTTAATTATCATTCCCGGTCTCAAATCAAAAAGCTTAGAAATCTTTTCAGCTATTTGATTATCAGTAAGGTTAACATGTACTGTTCCACAGGTATCGATATATAATCCAACGGGTTCAACAACTCCTATAGCATAGGCAATTTGTACTAAAACCTCATCAGCCACTCCTGCTGCCACCATATTTTTTGCTATATGTCTTGCTGCATAAGCTGCAGATCTATCTACTTTAGAACAGTCTTTACCGGAAAATGCTCCTCCACCATGTGCTCCTTTACCTCCGTATGTATCCACAATAATTTTTCTCCCTGTAAGGCCTGTATCTCCGTGTGGACCGCCAATAACAAATTTACCTGTAGGATTCACATGCAAGATATAATCGTTAAATAACTGAGCAATTTGAGGTTTAAGATTTTCTTTCACCCTTGGAATTAAAATATTCTGTACATCTCCTTTAATTTTTTCAAGCATTACATCATCCTTATCAAAAGGATCATGCTGAGTAGAAAGCACAATAGTATGGATTCTGACGGGTTTATTATTATTGTCATATTCTAATGTAACTTGAGATTTTGAATCCGGTCGCAGATAAGTCATCACTTTTCCTTCCCTTCTAATTTCAGCAAGTTCTTGAAGCAATAAGTGGGATAAATACAAGGGTAAGGGCATATAATTTTCAGTATCGCGACAAGCATAACCAAACATCATCCCTTGATCACCGGCACCTTGTTCTTCTTCATTACTTCTATCAACTCCTCTGTTAATATCTTCTGATTGCTCATGGATAGCAGAAATTACACCACATGATCCGGAATCAAACATATATTCAGACCGCGTATATCCTATACGTTCAATTACCTCTCTGGCAACTTTTTGAACCGGCACATAACCTTTTGTTTTTACTTCACCACTTAAAACCACAAGCCCGGTAGTAACAAGAGTTTCACAAGCAACTCTGGAATTCGGATCTTGTCTTAAAAATTCGTCAAGAAGAGCATCTGATATCTGATCAGCTACTTTATCGGGATGTCCTTCCGAAACTGATTCTGATGTGAACAAATATCCCATAATAATTAAAAATTATATTTGACAGCTATATTTAAGGCTGTCAAATTCTGATTAAACAAAAACACAAAGCAGTAAGGATTTGAAAAAAGAAAGCAAAAACACATTTTAGCATTTTTTTTTAGTGGTTGCAATCAGCCAAATCCCTCCACTATAACATTACAAAGTAAACTAAAAATAAGCAAAAGTAAAAGCCGACAAAGGCAAAGAAAATGACAAATAGCTTAACCATTTATATATTAATATTCTAAAGAGTAAAAAATCTCTTTTCTAAAATATATTTCATTTGTTTTACTTTCGAAAATCATACTAATAATTATATTTTAAATTTCCTCTCTATATTTCTTATCTTTGTTGGCTAATATATTCGGGTATAATCATGGCTTCAATATTGTGTATTGAGACTTCTGCTACAGTCTGTTCGGTAGCCTTATGTAAAAACGGTATAGTCGATTCTTTTCTTAATGAATATACTCCTAATTCTCACTCTGTTGTTTTAGCTCCTATAATTGATGAAATATTAAATAAAGCAGATTTAAGAGTGGAAGAATTGGATGCTATTGCAGTAAGCAGCGGACCGGGTTCTTATACAGGTTTAAGGATAGGTGTTTCACTTGCAAAAGGCCTATGTTTTAGATCCGGCATACCACTTATTTCAGTTCCCACACTTGAAATTATTGCATGGGAGGTAGTTCAACAAAAATTACTGACTAACAAAGACTCCTTAATATGTGCAATGATAGATGCACGACGCATGGAGGTATATTCTGAAGTTTATAACAGTGATTTAAAAATAATCAGAGCAGTAGAGTCTGAAATTATCGACAAATACAGTTATGCGCCTATGCTTGAAAAGCACCATATTATTTTTGCAGGTGATGGTTCTAAAAAATGCAAAAATGTTATTAACAATAAAAACGCAAGCTTTGCTGAAAACATAGTTCCTCTTGCTTCAAGCATGGCAGAATTAAGCTACAATAAATATCAAACAAGTAAATTTGAGGATATTGCTTATTTTGAACCATTTTATCTAAAAAGTTTTGTTGCCACCATTCCGCGAAAAAAATTTTAATTTTATTTCAGGCCTTATACTGCTAATTTTCAACTGGTTTGCATGGTGCAACAAAAAGATTATTACATAAAGCAAACCAAAAAGGCTCACTCTTTGTATAAGAATAAGCAGCAACTTTTATTTTATTTGTAATTAAGACTTATTAAGATGAAAAAAAGCTTTATTACCATAATTTTTACCTTGTTATTATCATTAGTGTCATTTGTTGAAATCTTATCGGCTTCCAAGGCTGATAAAATATTTTCATCAACTGCCTACGGCTCAGGAGAGGAATTACACTATGTAATATATTACAGTTTTCTTACCGGTGGACGTGCTGTACTTTCGGTTAATGACACAATTTTAAATGACAACTCAGTTTTTCATCTCAAAGCCACTGCGAAAACTGTAGGCTTGCCCGGTAAAATTTTCAAGATACTCGACACTTATGAAAGTTTTATCAATCCTAACACCGAATTACCTGTCAAATCGATTCGTAATATTCGTGAAGGACGTTACCGATATTACAATGAAGTTCTATTTGATCATGACATTCGTCCTGATTCCACCTATATTATTAGTCAACGTTCAGGTTCTAAATATGTTAGTCCGGGAATTTTTGACATAGTATCGGCATTTTATTATGCCAGAATGCATCAATTCAACGATGATATGACAGAAGGTGAAATAATAGAATTAATGACATATTTTGCCGATGAGGAATTTCCTTTGCTAATACGTTATCAGGGTACTGAAATCATTAGCACTCAATTTGGTCAGATTGAGTGTTACCGCTTTGGCCCCATCACTGAAGTTGGCAGGGCCTTTGAGACAGAGGATGACATGCATGTATGGATTAGCAAAGACGAAAACCGGCTTCCAATTCGTGTTCGTTTTAAATTAAAAGTTGGTTCTTTTATTTGCGATTTGGAAAAATTCAGAGGTTTAAAAAACCCTTTTTCAAGTATAGTTTATTAAGCCTAAAAAAACATTAAAAACAATATCTAATTCCAAGTGCAAGACCGAACCATCCGGCATGGTTAACATTTATCAAGCCAAGTTCGGGACGTGTATCTATGGAAATTTGTAGAGGTATTTCCTGAAAATTATATTCAACACCTGCATTCAAAGCAGCAGCCAAAAATAAGCCATCCTTTTTATGATGATCACCGGTATATGAGCTGTTTCCAAGTGATGGTCCTAATCCCAAGTACCAGAAAAAACCACTTTCAATAGGCATAACCCACTGGTATATTGCTGTAAGATTCCAATAATTCCAATAGTTTGTACTTTTTATACCTAAATCGAGCTCTAAGCGTTCTTCCCAAAAAGGCGACTGAAATGATATTTCAGCTCCAACAAAATTTCCTCCTCCAAAGCGTATTCCTATGGCACTTTGTTTTGCTGTCACCAAAACAGGAATCATTATCACTAAAAAAACAACAAATAATCTTTTTTTCATTTGAATAAAATTAATTTTTCAAGATTAATTACAAGGCTTTAATTATTCAATAATAACGGTAAATTCATATTAATATTGAAAATCACAACAAAAAAAGCCCCCATAAAACGGAGGCTTAATATTCTTAAAGTTGTCCCGCAAGGATTTGAACCCTGACCAGATGGACCAAAACCACCTGTGCTACCGTTACACCACGGGACAAATTTTTCTGCTTTTTAAAGGCGATGCAAATATAGAACCTTTACGACATCTTTCAAAAAATATTTTCCAAAAAGATTGAAGTTTTCAGTACTTGCTTCATTTTGAAGTTTAAAATTATAATAACTCTTAGAGTTTTTTATAACTTTTTCATTTGAATATTGTATTTTTGGCAAGCAAAACAATCGTTTAATAAGTTTAAAAATCTGAAAACAAACCAATATGCGAAAGTTCAGTAGGCTAAACAGTTATTTTGGCTGGTTAGCATTTTTAATTGCAGCAATTGTATATTTGCTAACCATAGAGCCAACGGCCAGTTTTTGGGATTGCAGTGAGCGTATTACTGCTATTTTCAAATTACAAGTTCCTCATCCACCCGGGGCTCCTTTTTTCATGTTAATGGGTCGTTTTATTTCTTTATTTGCTTCTGATGTTTCCAAAATCGCTATTCATGTAAATATGATGTCTGCGTTAGCAGCTGCATTTACCATAGCTTTTCTTTTTTGGAGTATCACGCATTTGGCAAAAAAGATACTTCTTACAAATGAAGAGGAGTACAAGCATTCTTGGAGGATATGGGCTGTAATTGCCGCTGGTTTTGTTGGCGCCATGGCTTACACCTTCACCGATAGTTTTTGGTTTGTAGCTGTTGAAGCTGAGGCTTATGCAACCTCATCTATGTTCACTGCCATAGTTTTTTGGGCTATTTTAAAATGGGAATCTATTGCAGATCAGCCTCATTCTTATCGTTGGCTTATTTTAATCTCTTACTTAATGGGATTATCAATAGGAGTTCATCTATTAAATCTTCTTGCAATTCCTGCCATTGTAATGGTTTATTATTTCAAGAAATTTGATCACAGTCCTCAAAAGAGTTTGGTTGCACTATTAATTTCGGCCTTGATTCTTGCTATTTTCCTATATGTAATTATTCCCGGAACTTTAAAAATTGCAGGTTGGTTTGAATTGTTCTTTGTAAACAATCTTGGTTTATCATTTAATTCGGGTTTAATTATCTACACGATTCTTCTTTTTGCTTTGTTGGCCTATGGAATTTATTATTCATACCGCCGAAAGAAAGCTACCCTTAATTTTACACTCACAGCATTAGCAATGATCTTAATGGGATACAGCTCTTATGCTACCATTATAATTCGTTCGTCGGCCAACACACCAATGGATCAGAGTTCACCCGACGATGTATTTGCTTTAAGATCTTATCTTGCGAGAGAACAATATGGCGATAGTCCTTTATTTTACGGGCATTATTATAATTCTCCCCTTGACTGGGATGCTATGGACAAAGAAAAGGGCAAGCCTGTCTATGCCAAAATCAATGGCAAGTATGAAGTTGTAGATTATAAACGCGATTATATATTTGATTCCCGCACTACTTCTATTTTCCCCAGAATGCACAGTCAGGAGCCACGGCATATTGAGGAATATCGCAACTGGGCAAAAATAGATGGCAAGAGTGTTCGCGTAACTGATCGTGATGGCATGCCTCAAACCATTAAAATTCCGAAATTTGGTCAAAATTTAAAATTCTTTTTCAAGTATCAGGTAAATCATATGTATTTACGATATTTCATGTGGAATTTTTCGGGCCGTCAAAACGATATTCAGGGTAACGGCGAAATTCATAAAGGTAACTGGATAACGGGTATTCCCTATATCGACAAGAAAATGTATGGTGAAGAATCGAAACTTCCTGATTTATATTCTAAAAATCCGGGCCGCAACAAATATTATATGCTGCCTTTACTTTTAGGCTTGATTGGTTTATTTTACCAGTATGGATCGGGTAAACAAGGCAAACGTGATTCTTTTGTTGTTTTATTATTATTCTTTTTCACCGGTATTGCTATTGTTATATTTTTAAATCAGACTCCTTTACAGCCCCGTGAGAGAGATTATTCTTATGTGGGCTCTTTTTATGCATTCTCTATCTGGATAGGCCTTGGAGTTTTAGCTCTTATCGATACTTTCCGGCGTTTCCTGCCTGATATCTTATCCGTTGCTGCTGCAAGCTTATTATCCCTTATTTTTGTTCCCGGAATTTTAGCTTCTGAAAACTGGGACGATCATGACCGTTCGCATCGTACTATTGCGAGAGATTTAGCATTTAATTATTTAAATACAGTTGATGAAAATGGCATTATCTTCACCATGGGAGATAATGACACTTTCCCTTTATGGTATGCGCAGGAAGTGGAAGGTGTAAGAACTGATGTAAGGGTTTGCAATCTAAGTTATTTACAAACCGATTGGTATGTCGATCAAATGAAACGTCGAAATTATGAATCAGATCCTTTACCTTTTTCTTTAACGCGTGACCAGTATATAGTTGGTAAAAGGGATATAGTGTGGTTATTCAATCGCATAGAAGGATATGTTGATCTAAAGAAAGCCATAGAATTTCTTGCCAGCGAAGATCGCCGATCAAAGCAAATTCCCGGTTATAGTGGTCGCATAGAGCATCTTCCTTCAAAAGAATTCACTATACCTGCCGATTCTCAAAAAATTATCAACAATAATATTGTCAGCTCTCGCTATGCCGATCGTATTGATTCATTGGTATATTTTGAAGTAAACAAGGAAAGAATACTTAAAAATGAAGTAATGGTTTACGATTTGCTGGCCACTAATGATTGGGACAGGCCTGTTTACTTTGCCGTTACAGTTGGTCCTGATAATTTTATGGATCTACAAAACTATTTCCAGCTCGAAGGCTTTGCTTATCAAGTTGTTCCTATTCGTTACGAAAACAAAGAAGGTCAATATGGCCGTGTAGATGTTGACCGTATGTACAATAATTTCACAAACACCTTTATTTTTAATGGTTGGAATGACCCCAAGGTTTATCTTGATGAAAATCACATACGCATGGGTATGAATATTCGTAACAACTTATCAAGATTAGCTCATGCCCTAATAGATGAAGGCATGAATAAGGAAGCCCTTGAAGTACTTGACAAAACAATGGAAATACTTCCCGGCTCACGGGTTCCACACAATTATTTCTCAATGTTTTTGGCCGATGCTTACTATAAATTGGGTGAAAATGAAAAAGGCGATCAACTGATAGAAGAATTTTCAGAGGATAATGCCCGTGAATTTGATTATTTCTCTTCTCTTGCCAATTATGAATATAATATTTATAGAGATGAAATTCACAGAGCCTATTATATATATTCAGAAATTATTGATACACTCATATTAAATGAGAGAGAGGAGTTAAAGACTAAGATAGAGGAAGATTATAAACAATTGCTGCAAAGAATTGGTTTTTTTGAAGTCTAAAAACAGTATTAGAACTCCGGTTATAATACGTAGATTATTACCGGGAACAATCTGGAAAATGCCCGTTAAAGAGAAGAAGGTGTTTTTAACATTCGATGACGGACCTATTCCGGAAGTGACTCCATGGGTAATTGACTGTTTAAAATCTTTCGATGCCAAGGCTACTTTTTTTTGTGTTGGAAACAATGTTAAAAAGCATCCTGAAATTTATTCAGATATACTAAAATCGGGCATGCATACCGGCAACCATACTTTTTCACATTTAAAAGCTTGGAGTAATAGCAATAAGAAATATTTAAACGATATAGATCTGTGCCGAGAGTATATAAATAGCAATTTATTTCGTCCTCCCCATGGGCAGCTATACCCATGGCAACTATTATCATTAAAAAAAAGGTTTGATAAAATAGTAATGTGGGATATCTTAGGGCTCGATTGGAGGCAAGATTTAAACTCCGACGATATATACAATAATATAAGATTAAATTGCAGGCCGGGTTCAATTATAGTATTACATGATTCTATAAAGGCATGGCCACGACTTGAAGGGGCTTTGCCTCGTATATTATCATATTTTCATAACGAAGGATATAAAACCGAATTGATAAATAATCCTCTCCCTTCTCAATAGAATACGATAAAATTAAAAACTAACATTTAAATGAACATTTTAATCATTGGCTCCGGTGCAAGAGAGCATGCCATTGGGTGGAAAGTTAAACAAAGTCCTTTGTGCGCTAATTTATTTTTTGCTCCCGGCAATGCGGGTACTTCATTTGTAGGTACAAATTTAGATATTGGTGTAAATGATTTCGCTCTGTTAAAGGAAGCAAGCATCAACAACAACATTTCACTTGTTGTTGTTGGTCCTGAGGAGCCTCTTGTAAAGGGTATCACAGATTTTTTTGAGAAGGAAGCTGAATTAAAGGATATTACAATTATTGGTCCTTCCCAAAAGGGAGCTTTTTTGGAAGGCAGCAAGGATTTTGCCAAGCAATTTATGTTTCGTCACAAAATTCCTACTGCTCGTTATCTTTCAGTAAACAAGGACAATCTTAAAGAGGGGGAACAATTTTTAAAGACTATGAATGCGCCCTATGTTCTTAAGGCCGATGGATTAGCAGCCGGTAAAGGAGTATTAATAATTGATGATTATAATGAAGCCTGTTTGTCCTTATCAGAAATGCTTGAAGGAAAATTTGGTGATGCCGGCAACACTGTTGTAATTGAAGAATTCCTTTCGGGTGTTGAGCTTTCCGCCTTTGTTTTAACAGATGGCACTCATTATTTTGTTCTTCCTGAGGCCAAGGATTACAAGCGCATTGGTGAGGGTGATTCAGGTTTAAACACCGGTGGCATGGGTGCTGTTTCGCCTGTACCTTTTGCTGATCCGGAATTTATGAAAAAGGTTGAAGATCGCATCATTCGACCCACCATAGATGGCTTAGCTATTGAAAACATAGTATTTAAAGGATTTTTATTTTTCGGACTAATCAATGTAGAAGGGGATCCTTATCTTATTGAATACAATGTAAGGCTTGGTGATCCGGAAACAGAAGCTATCCTTCCCAGGTTAAAGAATGATCTTGTTGAGCTTTTACTTGCCGCCGGCAATCACACTTTAAATAATATAGAAGCTTCAATTGAAGATCAAACTGCTGTTACAATTGTTCTCGTCTCGGGTGGTTATCCCGAAAGTTATGAAAAAGGCATCCCTATTTCCGGCACTGATATTCCGGATAGTAGTTTGGTATTTCATGCAGGGACAAAATATGACAAACAAGAAATAGTAACTAATGGAGGTCGTGTATTTGCTGTTACCTCAATTGGAAGAAACATTGAGGAGGCCCGCAATATTTCTTTACATAATGCTGCCAAAATAAAATTTAGTGGAAAATATTATCGTAAGGATATTGGTTTCGATTTAAACAACTAAATTCAAACAACACAATGCTATTCAAGACATTACATAAAAACTCTCTTACTGTATTTCTATTAACTCCCTTATTGGTTCTTGGATTATGGTTAAGATTTTTTGTAATTGACATTGTTCATTTCACAGCATTAGATAATCCATCTATGCCCATTTGGGATTCACTAATTGTTCCCTATCTCGGGAGTTCAGTATTTACAGCAGGCATCAGCACTTATTTACTTGCCTTGCTCACCGGCTGGTCGCTCAACCGTATTGTTTCAAAATACGCATTAACCCATCAGCAAAGTATGCTGCCACTTTTAATGTTTGGCTTACTAACGGCACCATTTTTAACTATTCAAAAGTTAAATCCGGTTTGGTTTTTTTCTCTATTTCTAATTCTTGCAATAGAGCGACTTCTTGCAGGTGTAAATAAGCGTAACCCCACTACTGTATGTTTTGATTCAGGGTTTTTAGTTGGTATAGGAAGTTTGATTTTTGCTAAGGGAATATTTTTCTTTCCGGTAATATTAATAGGAATGGGGCTTTTACGTCTTTTGACTTTTCGAAACCTTACAGCATCAATTTTAGGCTTATCCTTTCCTTTCATTTTAAGTTTTGGATGGTTTTTTATGTTTGATAAAGGTCTTTGGTTTCTTTCCGAATTAAATGAAAATTTAGTGACAAATCCCGGGCAATACAATTATAATATGTATTCCCTCAGTTACATGATTTTTATGGTTGTCATATTAGGCAGCTCAATAATAAATATATTCCGCTATATGCCTCTTCAAAAGATAATCGTACGTCGTTATCTTCGTGTTTTTATATGGATTATTTTTCTTACAGGAGCAGCAGTATTATCTCCATTTTTCTCAATAGAAACTATGCCTATTGCAGCATTAGGCTCATCTGTTGCAATTACATTCTGGCTTGATCGGATGCGTATAGAATGGATCAGAGAAGCGATATTTATTTTAATTATCAGCCTGTGTCTGGCGGGACAATTTCTATTTTATTAATGGTTCTGATTTCAACCAACGGCTTAATGTTTCCTTTAATACCTCAATTTTTACCGGCTTCCCAATATAATCATTCATGCCGGCATCCATACACACTTCCCTATCCCCTTTTAATACATTGGCAGTCATGGCTACAATGGGTCTGAAAAATCCAATTTCTCGCAGTTGGCGAGTTGCATCCAAGCCATTTAAAATTGGCATTTGAATATCCATTAGAACCAAATCTACATCAATATCTCCTTTTTTTATAAGGTCAACCGCTTCCTGTCCATTTTCTGCCAGCACCACTTTAAAATGCAGTTTTGACAACATCTTCTCAGCAATTTTTTGATTAATGGGGTTATCTTCAACCAATAAAACACGCTTATTAAAAATTGCCTGATTTAGGATTTTATCACTCTTTAAATGTATTACTTCCTTCTCGTGGCTGTAATTAAACAAATCATAAATGGTGGTAAATAAGGTAGAATGTTTTACCGGCTTAAAAACAATTCTATCGAACTCTTTTAATTCAGGAGAACTTGCTGCTCTACTCTCTAAGGTTAAAAGTATGGTTTTTATGTCAGGCGCCAATTTTTTAAAGGAGCTAAGACCCTTCTTTTTTATATGATTTGCATAAAAATAATTAGTCGTAATAAGAAGATGCGTATCGGGATTTATCTTCAGCATTTCCTCGAGATCTTCAGAAGTATTAACAACTTGCGCATCAATTCCCCAATTTTGCAACATTCTTTTTACCAACAACAATTTTGAGTCGTCTTCATCAAAAAGGATGGCATTAATTCCTTCTAATCTTTTTTTGTACCTTAATTCACTTTGATGTTTATCTTCTTTAAAAGGTAGTGTAAAGTGGAAAACTGAACCCGGGTGGGCTTCGGAAGGTGTTAAATTGGGATTAGGACTTTCAACCCAAATTTTCCCTCCCATTAATTCAACCAGCATTTTTGAAATGCTGGTTCCTAATCCTGTACCACCATATTTTCGTGTTGTTGATCCATCGGCTTGGGTAAATGATTCAAATATTTTTTCAATTTTTTCTGCCGGAATCCCTATTCCTGAATCTTCAACATAAAAATGCAAAGTATAAATCCCATTAATATATGATTCAAGCTCTACCCTTACTATAACCTCTCCTGAATTAGTGAATTTAACAGCATTTCCTACCAAGTTGATCAGAATTTGTAATAATCGGCCTTCATCACCTATTATTATTTGCGGTATATCTTCATCAACAAGGGCACCAACCTCAAGGGCCTTTTCGTTTGCCTTAAATGAGATCTGATCCATAAGATAATCAACAGCCATTCTAATGTCAAAAGGATGGGTTTCGATAACCATCTTACGTGCTTCAATTTTAGAAACATCAAGGATATCATTTATTATAGCTATGAGATTATCGCATGATTTAGATATTACTGAAAGTATATTTTGTTGCTCCTTATTAAGTCTAGTCCTACTCAGCAAATCAGCTGCTCCAACAATTCCATTCATTGGAGTTCGGATTTCATGGCTCATATTTGCTAAAAATTCAGATTTTGCTTTATTAGCTTCTGCCTCTTTCATCTGCATTTCTTTTTGAGCACTGATATCCATAAATGCTTCAAGCTTCACCGACTGGTTATTCAAGCGAATAGGAATAATATTTTTAAGAATAATTCTTGAGATATTATTTTCCTTAACTGACAATCTCTCCTCAAGGGCTATCACTTCAAGGCCCGATTTGTAATCATGATAAGTATTTTGTTGCAGGGTTTCAAACAGCTGGTAATAATCCCTTGAATTAACAAAGTTCATTGTTTCTTCAATGGTTTTAAAACCCATTATTTTTGAAGCAGTCTGATTAATCTGAATAATCTTTAAATTTTCATCAACCAACAAAATTCCTACCGGAAGATTTTCCGTAATATTTTTCAAATTATCGATAGATTCATTTAATGATTGTGTCAGACGACGCTTTTCGGTAATATCCTCACGAATTATTATAAAATTTGATATAGTATTTTCCTCATTAAGAACAGGTGAAATTTGTACCTTCTCCCAGTATATATTTCCTGCTTTATCTTTAGTTTCAATTTCACCTGACCAAGTATTGCCAATTTGAATTGTTGCCATTACCACTTCAGAAAAATCATAAATACCGTTATTGCTAAAGAAGTATGGACGTGTGCCTAAAATTTCTTCTTTGGTATAGCCTGTTTTAACTACAAAAGATTTATTAACATATTCGGTAATCCCTCTTGTATTGGTGATCATAATTGCAACCGGACTTTGTTCAACGGCCATTAAGAGTTTATTACTATTTTCTTCTGCTTTTTTACGAGATAAAATGATTTTGGAAATTTGATAAATTACTAAATAGGTAATTATTCCTGCAACCAAGGAGAAAAGCAAAAGACTGGTATATTTTAGCTTATTATAACGATTAAGGACATTTATGCTTGTATTATTTACCGACACAACATTACTTTGTATGTCATAAGCTATTATTCGTTCAGTTTCATATACCCTTTCAAAAACATTTTCTGCCTGTTTTAGATAAAAATTTACTGTTTCCATTATAGCAGATGCCTGATCTTCATCTGCTTCAAGGTAGCCACGCATAGTAGCTGAAATCCGAGCTGAGAGTGATTGCAGGTCCTGAATAGGGGCAAAAAGTTCTCTTATTTCTAATATACTTCCGGTATAATAATCATGATTATAGCTAATAACTTCGGTGATTTCATCAGTAGAAGTCATATTAACTCTATTCCTGTAATAAAATCTTCCCCCCTGATCCATTATTGTAAGCACCATCAGGCTATTTTCAACCTTTTCCTTTATTTCTGTATGTGTATTAGCAAGTTGCTGAGGATTCCTTATGGAAGGATAACTGTTGAATGCAAGTTGTATATTTAATAATTGTTCTTTTAAAATAAATTCAAGCTTTTGTTTTTGCTCTTGATTTCGGATCATTTGTTGATATCGGAGGGTATAATTCCTATCAAAGTAGTTTTCAATAAAAAGAATAATGAAAATTGTAAATAAAAATATCCCCAACAATCCAAACAATTTTTGTACTATTGGTTCTCTGAGGTTTAAAAATTCAGAAATTCGCTTATAATTAAGCCTATACAGTTTAAGCCTGTAATATGATCTTTTAAAAACATTCATCCTCTCACGAACTTAAATTTCATTAAAAGACTAATTATCAATGTAATTTATTCCAACACTCTGAATTTACTATATTTATTTAATAATAACGCAAAACTACTAAGAGCTATTGTCAGTGCTAACAGTTTATTATAATGCAAATTACTAAACAGTATCCTGAATTCCACATTTTTAGTCATTGTTTTATCGATTTTTATCAAAAAGGGTCATGCTTTTCTTGAAACAAAGCGTTTTTTCACCCACCGAGGGATGATAACAGCACCAATAAACAGATATGGATAGTAACTAACCAAGCGCCACACAAAAGCCATAGCTACGCCTGTTCCGACCGGAATAAAGACGGCAAGAAATTCACGGAAAACATATTCAGCAAAGCCACTTCCACCGGGTGTAGGGCTTACCAGCATCATAATCCACATCACTAATTGTTTTCCAAAAACCAATAAATGCTCATAAGCACCAAGCCAATGGAGTCCGAAAAAGGTAATAATTAAAGCATTTACTACCCAGTAGCGTGCTGTCCAGCTAAAGAAGGTTGCTGCAAATGCCTGCATCCATTTTTTAAAGGGCCAATTTTTAAACTCATTAGATGCAACAATCAGATCGGTTCCTGATTCATTTGCCTGGGGTCTCCATTTTCGGATGATGGGCAATTTAAAAATCCAGAGGAGTGCCCATTTCAATCCTCTTGGGTTTATGAATAAGCCGTATGACAAGATAATTATATATAATAATTTTAATGAGTAGCCTACAAAAGCTATAATAAAAAATTTATTTCTATACCATTGCAGCATCACCTCTTCGGAAGAAAGAGAGAAAATATCGTAATGTCCTATAATAAAAATTAATATGGGAAAAGTAATAATAAAATAAAGTTCGTCAAGGAAGGAGGTTACCATAACCACGGCTGTACTTCTTCCCAACCTGATTCCCTCTTTATTAATAAAAAACACAGCAACACTTGTTCCTCCAACAGCTGAGGGGGTAATTGCTGATGCAAACTCCCATAGCATCACAATAATCAAGCTTTTCTTCCATGTCAGCACCTTATTTGTAAGTATTCGCAGGCGAACCATATATCCAAAATCTCTAATCCCCATCATTACAAAGGCAACCATGAGCCACAAAATCGACTTCATTGAAAAGTCAAGTAATGCTAAGCTTCCCGGCTGATATTCATGATATAGCATAAATCCGGTTATAGCTATTCCTATCACTATTGGTAATGCAATACGTGCAGGATGGATGCTTTTAAGAATTTTCCCTGAATTATCTATCATTGATAATTTTAAAGAGGTAAGATTTTAGACAATACTATCAAATTACAAAGGTAAGCCATTCGGCATATAAGATAAATAGCCTTGATACTTTTAAGTATGAATAATTAATAAATTTTGTTATATAAAACTTAAAAACGACCTAAAAAAGAAAAAACCGGAGATCAGTCCGGTTTACGTGGAGACAAGGGGAATCGAACCCCTGACCTTTTGACTGCCAGTCAAACGCTCTAGCCAACTGAGCTATGCCCCCGTTTTTCTGAGTGCAAATATAATCAGATTTCCAGAAAAAACGCAAACTTTCAGCAAAAGGATTGTTTTTCTCCCCTTCTTTATCATTTTATATTTTGTCGTCGTAACAATTTATGATGCAACTCAAAATTATCTCCCGCAAGATTTATTGCTACCAATTCACCTTCTTCATCATAAATTTTTTCATATTTTAAATTAAAGGGAGTAAGCTTGCTAATTAACAAAGCGGCTTGTTCAAGCAGACCTTTTTTTTCTTCATTTCGAACAAGATTCAAGTCATTTAGTTCTTCAATCCGGCGGCAATTATCAAAATACATAGGCAACATTATCCTTAAGCCTTCTTCATAACTATTAGGCATAGATTTTACTACAAGTAAGTCAGGCTTTGGGCGTGGTAACAACTCATTTTCTATCAATAATTTATTTGTTAAATTTTCTTTCTGTATCTCCAAATCTGTTTCATTTCTTGTAAGTAATTCTATTTCTGTGAGTTTTACATTTTCCTTAAGGTGAACTACATTAAGTATTTCATTATCTAGCACTTCTATTTGTGTTTCTTCAAGAGGCCATGATAAATTATTTGAATCTATCATTGCAATATCAGGGTGCATCCATTCTGTCTGCTTAGGAATATGTTGACGATAATTAAATAACACAATAATCATGGCTGCTGCAACTGCTACTTTAAGCCATGAGATCCCCTTAATATGTATTGAAACACGTCGCAAACTTTTTTTACCGGTAAAAACTATTGCTTCGGGTTGCAATTTTAGTTTTCTAAACAAATTCAAGTCATTAAGCGCTTTAGGGGAATTATCAATGATACGCTTCAATTGCAACTGCTCATATTCATTTAGATCATTTTCGGCATCACCGACCATCAAGTAGTTATATAATGACAAATCAGAAAAGGGAGGCGCTGCCCTTTTAAGTTTAGCTTTTTCAGAAAATTCGATATCATTTGACGATAATAGCTTAAGATCAATAATCCCTTCAAGTTCTTTTTTAAGTGGAGGATTATTTTCAAGAAACTGCATAAGCAGTCTTTCTTCTTCATTTGTTAATTGTCCATCCACAAAATCAAGAAGCCATATTTCATAGTTATTTCTATCAATAAATTTTCCCTTCTCCTCCATATACTATAATACTATTTCTATTTTACCAATATATTTTTTCAAAAACACCCTTGCCCTGTATATATATACTTTCACCTGGCTTTCCGACAGGGCAGTAATTTCTCCTATCTCTTTATAGCTATATCCCTCATAATCGCGTAGCATAAGTACTATTTTTTGAATCTGTGGCAATTGATCCAGCGCCTTATGCAATAGTTCATTCAAGTCGGAATATTGAACTTCAGTGCTATAATTTCTTGAGTTCCAGTCATCAATGGGCTCTATGGGCTTTTCTTTTCTAACTGTATCAATTAGTACGTGATAGGCAGTTGTAAACAAATAACTTTTACCTTTCTCCGGGTTAATACCATCTTTGTATTTCCACATTCTCTCAAAGGCATCCTGAACAATATCTTCAGCTTTGTCCTTATCTTTAATATTTTTTAAGACAAAGCGATACACACTGTCGGCATGTTGTTCCACACATTGATTGTATTGATCCTCGGTCATTCTATATTTTGAGTTATATTTGTGTGACGGATAAAGACCTTAAAAGTTACACCAACCACAAATAAGAAAGACTAAAAAACGATATCTATCGACATCCAATAAATTCAGTTCATTTTTTTGAAGTTATAATTATTCCATCGTGCGGCAATTATCACAGCAATTACCACTAAAAGAGCATAATATATAAAGGACGGTACAGGAACAGGATCTCCTCCTGCATATGAATGCATACCTGCAAGATAATAATTCACACCCAAGTAAGTCATTATTACTGAACCAAAAGTTATAAGAGATGCTGTATTGAATGCCAAGGCTCCTTTCAAACCGGGGATAAATCTTATGTGTAGCACAAAGGCATAGAGAATAATAGTAATTAAAGCCCATGTTTCTTTAGGGTCCCAACCCCAATATCGTCCCCACGATTCATTAGCCCAAACAGCTCCAATAAAAGAGCCTATGGTTAAAAGGTATAAGCCTATGGTAAGTGCTATTTCATTAATTGCTGTTAACTCATCAATAGTAAGTTGCAAGCGCAAAACATTGGATTTTTTACGTATTGACATAATCAGCAAGTTAAGGAAGCCAAGTAGAGCTCCAAGCGATAAAAATCCATAGCCACTAATAATAACAGACACATGCATAGTGAGCCAATTTGATTGCAGAACAGGTACTAGATTGGTGATTTGCGGATTCATTGAACTCATATGAGCAACCATCATAACTATCCCAGCAAACAAGCCCGTTACAGGTAAAACTGCTTTACTCTTGCCTGACATCAAAAATGCAGCAAATAAAATTGCCCATCCAACAAAAATCATTGATTCATATCCATTACTCCATGGAGCGTGACCTGCAATTATCCAACGCAAGCCTAAGCCAAAACTATGATATAAAAATCCGACAAATAACAATAATACAGCTATCCGTTTAAGCCATTTCAATTTTAGTGAGGATGAAAGCAGGGTAATAAATTGCACTATGAGCAACAAAATACCAAGACTGAAATACAAGGGCATCAGTTTGAAAAATATATTCAAACGATTATATAGCAATTCAAGTCTCTTAATTCTTTCTGTGGGTAAAATCTCTGAGGCATATTTTGTTTGATAATCACTTATACTATTCAAAATTTCTATGGCTTCCTGCTGGTTATTATTCCTTAATTCATCAAAGAACTGTGGCATAGAGGTGGCAACAAAGAGGCTGTCTTCATACGATAGAAGATGCAATTCAGAAGTAGGGCTGATCCATTTATTATTAGATTCGGCAATAGAAGGAAAAACACGATGTAAATTTCCCATCTGAATCATATAAAAAATATTAAGCTGTTCATCTATTTTAATAAGTTCCTGACTAAATTTATTGCGTTCTCCCGGATTTATTCTATATACAGCATTTACATTTTGTTGGAGCAAATATTGTCGCTTGTCATCGAAAAAGTCCGAAAAAGCAGCTTTATTTTGTGTAATTCCAAGCAGAGCTCTAATTTGAGGATCCTTAATTGTAATTAAGGGATAATTTTGCCATTCGGCCGGATTTAAAAACATTCCAAGTACTAATTGGTCGGCATTTATCCCTTTGAGTGTTTGTTTTTTCACCAATTTTGCCATTATCTCATGATGGAGCGAATTCAGCGGTTTAATTCTTCCTCCATTATCTTGAACCCATAAAGCACCAAAGGCAGCTGCCACTTTTTTATCGGGTATTGGCGGTGATTCACTTTGGATTTGTGAAAACAAAGGAGCTGCAACTGTCAAAATTATTATAGTAGCAAGTATTTTTTTTCGCTTCGAGTTTATTTCATTAACCTTCTTATATAGTGTTCTGAAACGAGTATTCGGAGCAAATAATGACCATAGCATTCCCAAGGTCAATAAGAAATATCCGAAATACGAAATAATAGTTCCCAACCAGTCATGATTAACCGAGAGTATTGTACCTTTCTCATCATTATCATAGGAACTTTGAAAAAAACGATATCCCCTATAATTCAGTATATTATTCATAAAAATAGAATAAGTAAACTCCCGATCTTTTTCTTTATCATTTAGCAAAATTTCACTTACATAGCCGGAAGGACTTTGAGAACCCGGATATCGTTCAAGAATAAAACGATTTAAAGTAATTGTAAAAGGAAGCTCCACCGGCATAGAGCCATAGCTGAGTATCAATTCCCCATTTGGTAATTCAAGTGAAAAGGGATCACCGGGTTTTCCTTGTTGTCCATAAACTAACATACTATGATTTATACTATCACAATTTATATCAAAAATCACCCCCTCAGGTGCAAAGCCAACACTACGTATTCTTATTTTATCCTCTTCTGTCTTCAATGTAGTCTTAACCCTGCCCGGTGAAAGAACTGAAAGGAATACCTTTTTATTATAGCTAATTATTTGATCTTTTGTATGGTATTCTGCTGTCACATAGCTATCGGAAGAAAACATTATATTTTGTTCCTCACCTTCCCTTACATGTAATAAACCTTCAAAGCCGCTGTAACGAGTAATAGCAGCGCCAATAATTATAATAAGAAAGGAAATGTGAAACAAGAGCACAGGAATTTTAGCTTTTTGATACATGCGGAAACTAAACACATTTCCTATCATATTAAGGGCAAGCAGAAAAAAGATCAGCTCGAACCACCAGCTATTATAAACCAATGCTTTAGCGGCATAGGTACCATAATCATTTTCAATAAAAGTAGCCAGAGCCATTGCAAAGGCAAGAATTATGAACAGGCTCCCCATAAACCAAGAAGCAGAAATTGTTCGTACTAATCGTCTTAAAAACATAATAACATTCTTAAAAAAATATTATCAATATTACTACATTCTTTTTAAATTTTCTATCTCATTTCAATAGTATCCGGTAAAATGTCAGTTATCAGTCATCAGTAAACAGTTTTGGGTTTCGAGTTTAGAGTTTAGAGTTTCGCGTCATCAATGATCAGTTATCAGTAAACAATAAAAAGGAGTTTGAGTTTGGGTTTAGAGTTTAGAGTTTAGAGTTTAGGGTTTCGGGGCATCAATGATCAGTCAACAGTAAACAGTAAAAATCAGTCATCAATGAACAGTCATCAGTAAACAATAAAAAGGAGTTTGAGTTTGGGGTTAAGAGTTTTGGGTTTAGAGTTTAGAGTTTC
>CAZODA010000048.1:0-24099 GCA_964578485.1 uncultured Alkalitalea sp.
GAGTGGGGAAGTCTAATTGCCAAAATATGCGGAAATGAAGTTACTGATTACAAAATGAAGAAATGAAGAAATTAGTTGATGTGATGATTAGTAGATTAGTTAATTAGTAGATTAGTTGATTAGCAGATTAGCAGATTAGCAAATTGAAAATGTTGAGGACAACGTCGTTTAGATGGGGTTAGTTATCAATTTTTAATGTACTCAATGCATCCAGCTTTGAGAAAGGTTTGAATCATGCAAATAACTGCTCCACTTTTTAAGGGGAGCTGTCCGAAGGACTGAGGGGTTAAACTGGTTAAACAGAATTAACTTTATTATAACACAACTACAGCTCCACTTTTGCACGGAAGAAATTATTTGCATGATTTCCCCGTAAGAAATATAATTTTCGTATAATGATTTTTACTAACTATTTAAAACCCCGAAGGGGTGATATTATTGTAGTAAACGAATCATTATCAGGCAGATAGAACCCCGAAGGGGGTGAAATTATTGTAGAAAAACATGACTACCAGATAGTTGATCCCGCCTGGGTTCATTGTTTTATTAAAATATATCCGATAAAAAACACAGACGGGAGACATTATTGTAGTGAAAAGGTGACCAACAAATTGAAAATGGAAAATTGAAAATGGAAAATGTTGAGAACTACGTCGTTGAGGACTACGTTGTTGAGAAAGGTTTAAATTAGTTGATTAGGTCATCGAAGATCGCAAATTAACAGGAATTAATAGGCTGAAAGCCTATAATAATATAGCCCCACGCAACGCGTGGGGTTAGTGATTACCACCACTCACTGCGCCTTGAAGAGGCAACATAAATTTTAATGTTGAGGGCTACGTCGTTTAGAGGGGTTTTTGACCTATTACAACGAATTAGCAGATTAATTAATTAGAACAACAATTACGAATTACAAATTATGAAGACGTCAAAGGGTTCACGCAAAGACCGCAAAGATATTAATGTGGTAGAGACGCACTGCTGTGCGTCTTTATAAGACATGGACACGACATGTCATGTCCCTACAATCATACCTTGTAAATCGTTTCTACTGATTACTGATTACTGTTCATTGTTCATTGTTCGTTGTTCATTGTTCATTGTTCATTGATCATTGTTCATTGATCATTGATCATTGTTCATTGATCATTGTTCATTGATCATTACAAAGTCACAGTCCACTGATCTTCGATATTGTTTTTCCAATCGGTGAATTCTTCTTTTCCACCTCGTGCTTTCCAATCAGAATCAATAGTCAGCTTTGAACTTATACCACCACGAGGATTAAAGACCATAACAATACGTATCCTTTCAGGTTCGTAAACTTTCATTAGATGCTCATAAAAAACATTGATAAGCCTTTCATAGGAAACTGTAATATTCCTTAAATGATAAGCATATATTTTGAGTGATTTGAGTTCAATAATTTTATCTTTTGGGTAAAAAGCTATGAAAACATTTGCAAAATCAGGCTGCTCTTGAACTCCCAAGAAAGTGAATTCAGGAATTTTGATTTTAATTTCATAAGCTCCCTCTGAGGGATTCGGTAGAGATTTTAATATTGAAGAATCAATGTCTTTGTAAGTAAGTATTTTTTTATCCATTTTTTTGCTATAATGATTTAACAAAATGCAAAGGTAGCTAAAAATAGCATCCTTACTGTGCAAAAAACAATATATTTGTAACTTAAAATTATTACATGGCACGAAAAAGGAAAAAGAGACCTTTACTTGAGAGGGTGCTTGTTACTGATATAGCTTCTGAAGGCAAAGCTCTTGGAAAAGTAAATGATAAAGTTGTATTTATTTCAAATACTGTTCCCGGGGATATTGTTGATGTTCAGGTAACAAGAAAAAGGAAAAAGTTTTATGAAGGCTTTCCTGTAAAATTCCATTATTATTCGGATATACGGGTTGAACCATTTTGTGAACATTTTGGTATCTGTGGAGGGTGTAAATGGCAGTCGCTTCCTTATAAAGAGCAATTGTTTTATAAGCAGAAGGAGGTCATTAATAATTTAAGCAGAATAGCTAAAGTGGTCTTACCTGAAATTTACCCTATTATTCCCTCTCCTGCTGATACTTTTTATCGTAATAAGCTTGAATTTACCTTCACCAACAAGCGATGGTTGACAAGTGAAGAAATAGAAAGTGGCTTAGAAATTACTGATAACAACGCACTTGGCTTTCATGTTTCGGGTAGGTATGATAAGGTTGTTGATATAAAAAAATGCCACCTGCAACCGGATCCTTCTAATGATATACGTCTTGAGATAAAAGACTATGCCCTTAAAAATAAGATGTCATTTTTTGATATTAATGTTCAAAAAGGATTTTTAAGAACATTAATAATCCGTACTTCATCTATAGGAGAAGTTATGGTAATTATATCTTTTTTCACTGATGACATGAATGCTCGAAATTTATTATTCGAGCATCTAAATAAAAAATTCCCTTCTGTTACATCCTGGATGTATGTTATAAATTCAAAGGCTAATGATACAATAATGGATTTGGATATATGCCTTTATGCAGGTCGCAATCATATTTTTGAATCTATGGGTGATCTGAAATTTAAAATTGGACCGAAATCTTTTTTTCAAACAAATTTTAAACAGGCATTTCGTTTATATAGTGTTGTGTTGGAATTCGCAGAACTTACAGGTCGGGAAACAGTATATGACTTATATACAGGAACCGGCACCATTGCAAATTTTGTTGCCGGGCAAGCAAATAAAGTTGTTGGCATAGAGAATGTTCCTGAGGCTATAGATGATGCCCGTGAAAATTCCCTTATTAATAAAATTGATAATACTGTATTTTTAAGCGGTGATATAAAGGATATATTCAATGTTGAATTATTTGAACACCACGGTCATCCTGATATAGTTATTACAGATCCTCCGAGGGCAGGAATGCATTCCGATGTAGTACAAACTTTAATTAATGCAGCAGCTGATAAAATAGTTTATGTTAGTTGTAATCCTGCAACACAGGCCAGAGATATTAACATCTTGGATGTTTCATACAGAGTTGTCAAAGTGCAGCCTGTCGATATGTTTCCACATACTCATCATGTCGAAAATATAGTCTTGTTGGAAAAGCGATAAAAAATTATGTTATTTTGGCTATCTTGTAAAGCCTGTCATAATCACAAAAATTAATTTGCATTTTTTTATCTGTAATAAACCCTCCTTTACTGTTTAATTTAAAGGTGCTTGTTACGGGATAATATCAATTTAAACGCTTAATATGGGAAACAATAAGCATTTATCATTTCTCAATGATCCTGATATTATTGGACAGGCAGGAATAGATTATTGGAATAACAAAGTTCCAAAAGATGTGGAAATTAAGGTATGGAGCGATATTGCTGAAATTGATGTTTTACCGGTAAATTATTTGTTTCGATCTTTTCATGAAATGCCATGTTTAGAGCAGAAGGCTCTTATGCTAAGTAGAGGAGAAATTTTAGATGTAGGTGCAGGCATGGGAAGTCATGCTTTATATCTTCAAAACAAAGGGAAAAATGTTACTGCCATGGATATTTCTCCATTGGCTTGTGAGGTTATGAGAACTCGAAAAATTAAAAAAGTAATTAATGATAATTTTTTTTCGTGGGAAGGGCAACAAAAATTCGATACTATATTAATGCTCATGAATGGTATTGGAATATGTGGAACTATTCAAGGTTTAGAATTGTTTTTTGATATAGCACGGAAACTTTTAAAAACTGATGGGCAGATTATTATGGATTCATCGGATCTTCGTTATCTTTTTAATGAGGATAGCAGTAATATATTATCTAAGCTGAATAAAAAATATTATGGTGAAGTGCTATATAGAATGAGCTATAATGGGGTGACAGGTAAAAAGTTCCCATGGTTGTTTATTGATGATGAATTAATGAAATATTATGCTGAAAAAAATGGCTTCAAATTTGAAAAAATAGCAGAAGGCACACATTACGATTATCTTGGGCGGCTTTGTGTTACAAGTTGACCACTTTTTGTAGAATGCTGTGAATAACAATGCAGAGTAAATGAATTTAAAATAAGCTAAATAGATATTGTTACTGCAGGTTACTTGCATTTCATGCCGTCAAACTCTATATTTGTAGGATTTTTTAAAGCAAGCTTAATAACGATGCCAGAAATGAAGAAAAAATTTCCTGAATATAAAGGACTCGATCTTCCATTGATAAATTTTGATGTATTAAAACAATGGGAGGAGAATAGGATTTTTGAAAAAAGTTTAGAATTACGTGAAGGGCATCCATCTTTTATTTTTTATGAAGGCCCCCCTTCGGCAAATGGAATGCCCGGAATTCATCATGTGATGTCAAGGGCTATTAAGGATGTTATTTGCCGCTATAAAACACAAAGGGGATACTTGGTTCACCGTAAAGCAGGATGGGATACCCATGGTTTACCGGTGGAATTGAGCGTTGAAAAAAATCTTGGTATTACAAAAGATGATATAGGAAAAACAATAAGTGTTGAGGATTATAATAAGGCATGTCGTAAAGATGTAATGAAATACACAGATGCCTGGGTAGATCTTACGCAAAAAATTGGATATTGGGTTGATATGGATAATCCATATATAACCTATGAAACTAAATATATTGAAACCCTATGGTGGATGCTTAAAGAACTGTATAATAAAGGACTTTTGTATAAAGGCTATACTATACAGCCATATTCACCTGCCGCAGGAACCGGACTTAGCACACATGAACTCAACCAGCCGGGTTGCTACCGTGATGTGAAAGACACAAGCTGTACAGCGCAATTTAAAGTTGTTAAAAATAAAACTTCGGAGTTCTTATTCGATAATACGGATCAGGACCTTTTCTTTTTGGCATGGACTACCACACCATGGACTCTACCCTCAAACACAGCACTTGCAGTAGGGGCAAATATCAATTATCTTAAAGTTGATACCTTTAATCCATATAGTAGTGAGCCACTTACAGTAATTCTTGCAAAGGATCTTTTAAATGCTTTTTTCAATGAAAAAAATGCAGACTTGAGTCTGAATGATTATAAGCCGGGAGATAAAGATATCCCTTATAAAATAACTGCCGAATTTAAAGGACTTGAACTTGAAGGTATAAGATATGAACAACTAATCCCTTGGGTAAAGCCCGATGGTGATGCTTTTAGAATAATTGTTGGTGATTTCGTGACTACTGAAGATGGTACAGGTATTGTGCATATTGCGCCAACTTTTGGTGCCGATGATGATAGAGTAGCAAAAACTGCAGGAATAGTTCCTATCTTGCTTATCGATAGGGAAGGGAAGACCCAGCCTATGGTAGATCGTAATGGAAAGTTTTATTTGATAAAAGATCTGGATCCTGATTTTATTAAAAATCAGCTTAACTTGTCTTTATATTCTGAGTTTTCGGGACGCTATGTGAAAAATGAATATGATGAAGCACTTAAAGAGTCTGATCCAACACTTGATATCGATTTAGCAGTAATGCTGAAAAAAGAAAATAAAGCTTTTAAAATTGAAAGATACGAACATAATTATCCACATTGCTGGCGTACCGATAAACCTGTGTTGTATTATCCTCTTGATAGTTGGTTTATAAAAACGACCGCGGTTCGTGATCAGTTATTAAAATTAAATTCAACAATTAATTGGAAGCCTGAAAGTACAGGAAGCGGACGTTTTGGAAAATGGCTGGAAAATCTTGTAGATTGGAATTTAAGCAGATCAAGATATTGGGGAACCCCTCTTCCAATATGGAGGACAGAAGATGGAAACTCTGAAATTTGTATTGGATCGCTTAAAGAATTAATTGAAGAAATTGAAAAGTCTGTCGCGGCAGGAGTCATGGATGAAAATCCTTTTGAAGATTTTATTGTTGAAGATTTTAGCCGGGAGAATTATGAGAAAATAGACTTACATAGACCTTATGTTGATGATATTGTTCTGGTAGATGAGAATGGTAAGCCTATGTATAGGGAGAAAGACCTTATTGATGTGTGGTTCGATTCGGGTGCTATGCCCTATGCTCAAATGCATTATCCTTTTGAAAATAAAGATGAGCTACCATTTCCGGCTGATTTTATTGCCGAAGGTGTGGATCAAACCAGAGGTTGGTTTTTTACATTACACGCATTGTCAACTATGCTCTCGGATTCAGTAGCTTTTAAAAATATTATCTCTAATGGCCTTGTATTAGACAAAAATGGAAATAAAATGTCTAAAAGGCTCGGAAATGCTGTTGATCCTTTTAAAGTTATTGAAGAATATGGAGCTGATACTCTCAGATGGTATTTGCTTACTAATTCGCAGCCTTGGGATAATTTAAAGTTCGATATTTCCGGTGTTGATGAGGTGAAAAGAAAATTCTTTGGTACCTTATACAATACTTATTCATTTTTTGCACTTTATGCCAATGTTGATGGCTTTGTGGCAGCAGAAAAAAATATTCCCGTAGAAAATAGACCGGAAATTGACAGATGGATAATTTCTTTACTCAACAGCTTGATAAAAGAAGTAACAAGCTCACTTGATGATTATGAGCCAACGAGGGCAGCACGTGCAATCCAGGATTTTGTTAATGATAATTTGAGTAACTGGTATGTACGACTAAACCGTAGAAGATTTTGGGGTGGCGAATATGATGAAGATAAACTTGCAGCCTATCAAACATTATATCAATGTTTAAAAACCATTGCCATACTTGCAGCTCCTATCGCGCCCTTTTATATGGAACGCCTGTATAATGATCTGTTGGCTGTTTTTGCTAATGATAAAGCCAAATCTGTACACTTTGTTCTTATGCCCCAAGTTGACGAGAAATATATTGATAAGGGCCTGGAGGAAAGAATGGAATATGCGCAGCAAATTTCATCAATGGTATTGGCTTTAAGAAGGAGGGTTGGAATAAAGGTTAGACAACCATTACAGAAGATTTTAATTCCTGTATTAAATGAATCATTTCAAGCCCAGCTTGAAAGTATAAAAGATTTAATTCTTGCAGAAGTAAATGTTAAAGAGTTGGAATTTTTAAAAGATACCGAAGGAGTAATGGTAAAAAAAATAAAACCAAACTTTAAATCCTTGGGGCCGAAATACAGTAAACTCATGAAGGGAATAGCTGCTGAGATAAACTCCATGAGTCCTGAGGACATTGACACTTTTGAAAAGAATAATAAGTTCACCATTATTGTCGATAATCAAGAAATTGTATTATTACCCGAAGACCTTGAAATTATTAGTGAGGATATTCCTGGATGGCTTGTGACTAACGAAGGAAAAATTACCGTAGCACTTGATATTCAGATAACTGAAAATTTAAGACAGGAAGGAATAGCGAGAGAACTGATTAATAGAATTCAAAATTTAAGGAAAGAAAGTGGCTTTGATGTTACAGATAAAATTAAATTATCAATAAAAAGACATCAAAAAATTGACGAAGCAGTAGAAAATTTTAAAAATTATATTGGAACTCAGACACTTGCAAGTGAAATAAATCTTGTAAATGAGTGTAACGACAATGCATTGATCAACGTAGAAGTTGATACTGATGTAGAAACTGCAATTTGTATAGAAAAATTATAATTGTTGTACCAAATATCCAATTATTATGAGTGAGAAGACAAGATATACAGAAGAGGAACTTCAAGAATTTAAAGGAATAATCCTGATGAAGCTTGATAAAGCAAAAAAGGATTATGAGTTGCTCAAAAATACCATCACATTAGAAGATGGTAATGATACACAAGACACATCACCTACTTTTAAGGTGCTGGAAGAAGGTGCCGCGGTATTATCAAAAGAAGAAGCCGGTAAATTAGCACAAAGACAACAAAAATTTATACAGCATCTACAAGCGGCGCTGGTGAGAATTGAAAATAAAACTTATGGAGTATGCCGTGAAACCGGTAAATTAATTCCTAAAGAAAGACTGAGAGCCGTGCCACATGCTACATTGAGCATTGATGCAAAACGAAATCAGAAATAACAAATATTTCTACCTTGTTTTTGCTAATTAAAAATGGACAAGAAATAGCATTAGGCCTTCTTCCTTATAAATTTATTTAATAGGAAGAAAGAAGGATGCCTTGTTTATATATCCAAAAGTCTTTTAATATTTTCTTATGTCAACAAAAAATAAAAAATTAAATCTCTCTTTAATAATTATTGCAGTTGTACTGTTCATCGACCAAACCTTAAAGATTTGGATAAAAACCAATATGTACCTCGGAGAAGAGTATAAAATATTTGATTGGTTTTATATACACTTTGTTGAAAATAACGGAATGGCTTTTGGAATGGAATTGTCAGGCCAATATGGAAAAATTCTTCTCAGTGTATTTCGAATAGTTGCTGTGTTGGGCATAGGTTGGTATTTGTATTCACTTACAAGAAAAAATGCCCCAAGCGGATTAATTGTATGTGTATGCTTAGTGTTTGCAGGTGCTATTGGTAATATAATTGATAGTACCTTCTATGGAATGATTTTTGACTCAAGCTATGGTCGAATAGCTACTTTTTTGCCACCCGACGGGGGATATGCCCCATTCCTTCACGGTAAAGTAGTGGATATGTTCTATTTCCCTCTAATTACCGGAAAATATCCTGCGTGGTTCCCCTTTGTCGGAGGAAATGATTTCATTTTTTTCAGACCTGTATTTAACGTTGCAGACAGCGCAATTACAGTAGGAGTAATCAGCATCCTTATTTTTCAGAAACGGTTTTTTCCAAAAGAAAGTAATTAAGATTTTACTTTTTTAGCTTTTAATTTTGGATATTCAACCCTCGCATGATAAATATTTTTAAGCTTTTGCTTAAAAATATCCTTAGCAATTGATATTTCCTTAAAAGTAATCGGAGCATCAATAAATTGATTGTCGGCAATTTGATCATTTATAACACCTTCAACTAAACGATCAATCTCGTCGTCGTTAAAGTTTTTTAAACTCCTTGATGCCGCTTCTACAGAATCTGCCATCATTAATACAGCCATTTCTTTTGAAAAAGGAGTTGGACCGGGATAGGTGAAAAGACTAACATCAACCTCTTCATCAGGATTTTGATTAATATAAGAGTTGTAGAAAAATTTTGTTTTCATTGTCCCCTGATGGGTACGAATAAAATCAATCAACTGTTTGGGCAATTTTTCTTTTTGAGCAATCTTAACACCATTCTCAATATGATGGATAATGATTTGAGCACTCTGCTCATAAGGCAAATCCGAATGGGGATTAAAGCCGGCAGCCTGATTTTCTGTGAAAAAATACGGCGAGTCTAATTTTCCAATGTCATGATACATAGCACCCGCTCTAACCAATAAGGGATTGCCACCAATCTGATAAATTGCCTCTTGAGCTAAATTGGCTACTTGAATAGAATGCTGGAATGTGCCGGGAGCCTTTTCAGCTAAGCGACGTAAAACCGGATGGTTGGTGTCGGATAGTTCTACAAGAGTGACATCAGATAAAAAGCCAAAAAGCTTTTCGAAAATATAAATTAAAGGATAAATCAATAATAATAAACCTCCGTTAGTGAAAAAGAGCAAATACATTGTATAATTTATTTGCCTAAAATCACCTTCCTTCCATAGCGAAAGACCGGTATAAAAGAATGAATAGGTTAAAATAACGAGCGCAGCCGCTCTTACCAACTGCGAACGCCTAACCATTCTATAAAGACTGAACATAGCAGTTAAACCGGCCGGGATTTGAATTATCACAAACTCAAAACTATTATCAGCAAAAAATGCTGAAATTAAAATGGTTGTTACATGTAAGAAAAAGGCAAGCCTCGAATCGAAAAATATTCTTACAATTATAGGTAAAATAGCAAAGGGAATAATATAAATAGAAAAGGATGAGGTTACATGAGATAATCTTGCCATAAAAATCATGGCAACTGACATCAAAAGTAAAAATAAAACTGAAAGTAATTTATTGTAAACATCTTTTCTGAAAAAATAAAGAAACAGAAAGATCATTATAAATAATGAAACTATAACTATTCCTTGGCCTAAAACAAAAAAATAATGACTGACTCCCTGCCCCAAAAGCTCTTCAGATTCTCTTTTAAATGAATCAAGAATTTTAATGGAATTTTCATCAATAATTTCACCGGCTTGAATAATCCTCTGGCCGGAGAGAACTACTCCACTTGTTAAACTAATATTGCGTAATAAATCTTGCTGCTCAGTTTCAGACCTTTCCTTATCATAAACAATATTGGATTCTAAATATCTGTTGAGCTCAAGTAAACTGATAAAACTATCGGCCTGGTCTTGAGATACAATATGATAGCCTTCAATAAACTCCAATATTTTTGTAGATAATAATTGATAGGCAGATTGATAATTGTAATATTCTCTAATTTCATAAGGCTCTGCAAAGTTGTTTTTAACAAGCATAATAATGGCAGAAGGTGAAAGAGAACTCAATTCGTCGGGTAAGGAAATCAATCCCTTTCGATAAATTTCGTTTAATTGCTTAACAATGATTTTTTCAATTTCAGAATAAAGAGGCTTACCCTGATTTTTATTATCGGGATTGACCAAGAAAGGAAAAGATGACATATAAACAGACTCTCTGTTGTTGATATGAGAATCAAACTTTTCAACTTCATCATCTATCCTGTCGGAATCATAGTTGAAATATGGCTTAAAATCTTTTGATATACTTTCTCTTTCTGCCCTGAGTTCCGATTGGGTTTTATATATGGGGAAATCAAAAGGTGCAATAAGAGTCTCATGTGTCCAAGGCTTCCCAAGAGTATATTCATAACGAAATTTCCTTTTATTGGGAAATAAATGAATTACAACTATTATGGAAATTGCAAATAATATTATCCTGTTTATTGCCTGGGAATATTTTTTAATGTTATCAAACATAGTTTGTTGTTTCAGTTTTAAATTATTCCTGAATTTATTAATATTCAACTACAAAATTAATTTAGTATTTGAATATTAAAGATAAAAGATGCTAAAATACAGAATTTTTGATAAGCAGAAGAAACTGTACTAATTAATGTTGAATTATAATTTCACTTTTTTGTGTATCTTACGACTGATTTGTTTAATTGTTAATCTGTTTTTTTATGAATGGTTCTATATCACCCTTTAGCGTAATACCTGTTAGAAGTGAACCGTCAGAAAAGGCTGCCTTGGAAACGCAGGTGCTTTTTGGTGAAGTATTTTATGTGACAGAAAAAATAGAAGGATGGTGTAAAATAAAAATGCATTTTGATGGATATGAAGGATGGATAGATGAAAAATTATTTTATCCTATTAGAAGCAATGAAATTGATTTGTGGCTTAATACACCGGGGTTGACAGTTTCTGCACCTATGTTGAAAATTATTAGGGAACCTGATAAAACAGTACAATATATTAGTGCTGGCAGTAATATTGTATTTAATGGTGAAGATAGAAATTCCTTTATTATAGGGAAAAGAGAATATTATTTGCAAACTGTTGTTCCCGATAGGAAACTTGAATTAGAAGAAGTAGCAAAAGGCTTTTTAAATACCCCCTATCTGTGGGGAGGTAGAAATATATTTGGAATTGATTGCTCGGGGCTGAGCCAAGTTGTGTTTAAAATATTAGACAAAACATTGCCAAGAAATGCAAATATGCAAATCAAATGTGGCACCATGGTTAGCTTTGTTGAAGAAGCAGGACCAGGCGACTTGGCTTTCTTTGATAATGAAGAGGGTGAAATTACTCATGTTGGAATATGCTTGGGAAATGGTAGAATATTACATGCAGGCAGTGAGGTGAAAATTGATCATTTAGATCACCAGGGGATTTATAGCAGAGAAAATCAAAAATATACCCATCATCTGAGAGTGATAAAACGTGTTTTTTAAGCTTTATACAACTTGTAAATTATTTTTTTTCTTGATAATATATGTTTCAATATAAATATCCCCGTCCTTCGGTTACATGTGATATAATAGTTATAGCAAAAAATGCAAAGAATAAAAAAGATAAAAATCCCGGCCATATCCTGCTTATCAAAAGAGCAACTGAACCATTTAAGGGAAAATGGGCTCTGCCGGGAGGCTTTGTTGATGAAAATGAAGATCTGCCGGTAACAGCTTCACGTGAACTTTTTGAAGAAACAGGACTTGAAAATCTAAATTTAATTCAAATTGGTGCTTTTGGCAAACCGGGAAGAGACCCCAGAGGACATACAATTACCATAGTATATTTATCCCTTGTAGAATGTAAAAAACCATTGTCTGCAGGTGATGATGCTGATGAGGCACAATGGTTTCCCATAGAAAAACTGCCTGAGCTCGCTTTTGACCATAGTGAAATAATAGAGTTCGCAATTAAAAAGCTAAGTCGAAATAATGCTGTTTTCTAAAATTATTAATGATTCAGGCCCTTTATTAAAAATTAAATCCAAAATACTTAAATTGGGAATGAACTCTTCTCTATTAAACAACTGACGATAAGCCAAGGGCTGAAATGTTTTATCTTTATGAATACTTACCTTAGGGTGGATTATTTCACGATAATCTTTGAACTTGCTCTGCTTTAAGTGGTAATGATCTGTTAATGTAATTTTAGTATCTAAAGCTGTGCATTCTTGTGTTATCCTGAGGGCTTCAAGATCAAGATCTAATAAATACTTCCATTCTTTTTTATATAAAGGTTCAAAATCATCTTTATAATAAATAAAAAAAGGGGAAGATTGGTAAGCAGCCTCAATAGATTTCCAGTGTATTTTGTTCCAGCCGGAGGAGTTGTCAATGCGCACATCTTTGGTAAATGTTTTTTTCCCTGAAACTTTTATTATAGGAACACTAAGATTTAAGACTCCGTTTGCAGCTAAAATAACATACCTGTTCCTGTAGCTCTGTCTCGAATAATGGCAATAAATCTCAATCAAAGCTTCATCGACTGTTGAAAGATGAGAAAAAAATTGAATAGGAGGAAATAATGCCAAACTAAATATCTTCCTCAATTTTAACCTTTAATTTTGTTGATTTAAATTGTTATCGGCTTCTGAATTAACCTTATCATCTTTTGCCGGTAAGAATTTTCTATAAGCAAAAAGAGCGCCTGTTACTGCTCCTGTTAAAAAAACAGAAATTAATAATATGGCTATGGAAACTCTTAGTTTCCAAAAGAGAACATTAATTTCAATGCTATCTGAATTCTGAACAGAAAAGATAACTAAAAACACTGCCAAGATCATAAAAACCCAAAAGGATATCTGGATTCTTTTCTTAAATACTGTCATAACTGCTTTGTCTAAGGTGTTTGAATTTTGTAAAATTTAAATAAACCAATCAACTATTGGTCAAATACACTTAAATCAAGTTTATCATACGATTTAAAGAAAGATAATAACTCCTTAATCATCTCTTCTACACCACCATTAACTTCTGATTCAATGTTTAAAGGTAAAACAGGATCATGCAAGGACAGCCTTAACAAAAACCAACCATCCTGATTAGGTATTTCAGAGTTAATCCTTATTCCTTCGAAATTGTCGGGAGCAATGTCCCATCCTTTTTTGTTTCCGGCAAATAAAGCAAGATCCATAATTACTTTTTTACCATATTCCTTGAAGTCACTTGCTTTTATTCCTATCCTGATTTCGCGACTTTGAGCAGGAAGAGGCATGCTTTCAATAAGAGAAATTAATTTCTTCCCCTTTTTCCTGATTTGTGCCATTTTAATTATCAGCTTTGTAACGAGATAAGCACCGTCGTCAAGAAAATAATTCTCTTTAAAAGCTGCATGACCGGAGGTTTCAATTGCGAGATGGCATTCCGAGCCTTCCCGATTTAATCTTATGGCCTCGTTAATTACATTTTTATATCCACGCTTAAAACGATGATGCTTCCCCTTTAAATGCTTGTTTATAAACCATGCAAGACCATTGGAAGTAATAGAATCAGTTACAATGGTAGTACCCGGATGTTCATCTAATATAACTGCTGAAATTAGTGCAATTAATTGATTCCTGTTTATTGGATGACCCCCTTCTAAAACTAAAGCTGAACGATCAACATCGGTATCAAATATAATTCCAAGTTGAGCATCTGATTCTTGCACCCTGCGAACAACAGAAGCCATCGCCACTTCATCTTCAGGATTGGGAATATGATTGGGGAAATTTCCGTCGGGTTCAAGAAACTGACTGTCTGAAATATCAGCACCAAGAGGTGATAATACTTTGGTGGCATAAAAACCACCGGCACCATTACCGGCATCTACAACAATCTTAAACCCTTTTAGAGGCTCATTGAAATTTACAGGATCATTTACCGAAGATCGTATCATATCAACAAAGTTTGATGCATACTCATCCATGTAATTGCTTTCAATTACTTTTCCCTTTTTTTCAGACTTGTTTAATGATGAATCGCCGGCTGCAAAATCTAAAATATCACTGATATCCTTTTTCTCTAATCCACCTTTTGATGTGTAAAATTTAAGACCGTTTCTATTGTAAGGTAAATGACTTGCTGTTAACATAATAGCGCCATCAGCAGGATTTTCAGCCATAAGAGTTGTCATAAACATAGCAGGAGTAGAGGCTAAACCCAGATCATATACATCAATGCCGTAATTTATAAATGTGTCGCATAAAGCTTCTTTAAGCTTTGGACCTGATAATCTGGAATCCATACCTACCGAAATCCTTAGTTGTTCCGTTTTATTAACTCTGGAAGACAGCCAGTAAATAAAAGATTCTCCAAGGCGTTCAACAACAGAAGGACTTAAATTTACAGCCTCATCTTCAACTCCTTTAATTGCAATCCCCCTAATATCAGACTCGTTTTGAAGCTCTTTCCAGTTAAATTTACCCATAGTTATTTATTTTTTTTCAGTAATTGCGGCTTTACGTGATTTGTCCCCTAAATAACCACCATGATGGCGTAAGGAATACTCGTTATTTGTAAAACCAATTTTTTTCATTAATAAAACAACTAATACATCACCAATAACAGTCATTGTAGTAGTTGAAGTTGTTGGAGTGAGCCCTAATATACAAACTTCCTGCGGTTTTCCTGTAAAAATAGATACTGTAGCTGCAGAAGCAAGCACAGAATCAGGGTTGCCGCTAATTACTATAAAAGGAATTTCAGGATCTAAACCTTTGGCAAGATCAATTAATTCAATTATTTCACGTGTCTTGCCCGAATTTGAAATTAACAGCATTACATCATTAGCTTGTAAAATTCCAAGATCACCATGCTGAGCCTCCGATGGATGCATGAAAACAGCAGGTGAGCCCGTGCTGCTAAAAGTGGTTGCAATATTATTGGCAATTTGTCCGGCTTTACCCATACCGCTGGTAATTATCTTCCCCTTTTTAAGGTGAACTTGTTCATAAAGAAGTTCTACAGCCTTTTCAAATCCATCGTTTACAGGGATATCCTTTATGGCTGCTGCTTCAATTGCCAGTATTTTTTTTACCAGATCTGTCATCATAATGTCATAAATGTAATTTACAAATGTATCAAAAATAGATGATATTTATTTTACATCTTTTAAATCCTTGATATTTTATTTTTATCAAGCTTTCATATTAAGTTAAGCACTTTATTTTGTGATTATTGTATTTTATTTCCTCCAAATTTGATGTTTTGATTAAATCCTACTAATCATATTGGCCATTTATTTAAGACAATTTTTTATATTTGATAGATCTCTTATTCAAAAACCAAAATTATGATAAAACAGTATTTTATTAAATTACCTGAGTTTAGCCGAGGATACCATATAATAACAAATTATATTGAGTCAGAGTTGACCGCGCTACCTGAAACAGGTCTGGTGAATATTTTTATACAGCACACTTCAGCCGGAATTACCCTTAATGAAAATGTTGACCCTACAGTAAGGGAGGATTTTGAAACTATATTAAATAATATTGTTCCGGAAAGTAATACCGATTATAAACATTATATGGAAGGCTCCGATGATATGCCCGCACATGTTAAATCTTCATTGATGGGACAATCATTGACAATACCAATAGTGAATAAACGACTGGCATTGGGAATGTGGCAAGGAATTTATCTTTGTGAATTTAGAAACTATGGAGGCCCCAGAAAATTAATCCTTACTGTTTATAGCTGATTACAAAAACTTTGTTTGACAAAGCTTTTATTGAACAATTTTATCCCAAAACTTTAATAATTCCAAGGTGTCGGGTAATACTATTGAAGCACCGGCATCCTCTAATTCCTCCGGTTTTAAAATTCCGGTATTAACAGCAATGGTATGGATCTTTGCAGATACGGCAGATTGAACCCCCAATGGTGCATTCTCAACTACTATTACTTGATCAGAAGAATGTCCGGATTTTTCGAGAGCCATAAAATAAGGCTCAGGATCAGGCTTTCCCTTCTTTACGTCAAAACCACTAATTATTTTGTCACTATTGATATTATAATCCTTTTTTAAACGCGATAGTAATGAAGGCTGCCTCGATCCCGTAACAACTATTATATCTAAGCCTGATTGAATGGTTTTTTCTACAACTTCTTGCATGCCGGGCATTAATGGCGACTCAGGAGCACTTAACATCAGCTCGGTCTTTTTTGAATATATGGCCTCAATATCCTCTTCAGTAGCCTCACGATCGCTATATTGCTTGAAAGCTATTTCAATAGTGGAAGAACCGGTACGGCCTTCATTTAAATAAGCATCATATTCAGGAAAAATAATACCGGCTTGCCGGAAACTCTCAACCCACGTGATGGCATGATTTGGCATTGAATCATATAAAACACCATCCATATCAAAAAAAATTGCCTTTAGTTTTTTTGGAAAAATATTATACTTTTGCATAGTTGCAAAGATGCATAAAATTTATGAAACCAAGTATAAGCTTAATAATCGATCAAATATTTGAATGTTTTCTCTTTGTATTTATCAATTATTGAAATGCTTGGATTATTCTTTTGATTTAGTTGAATTTTTTTCCGACTAAATGCATGCAGCTAATTATGAATGAGTTAATAGGCCTTGTTTTGAATATTTCAATAAATAAATCTATAAAAGAATTATTTCCTGACCTGAAGATAGGATCTCTCCTTTTTATGGTAAATGTGAGCGACTCTGATGATAGAATTATTAATGAAATGAATAAATTAAATCGGGTATTGATACCCAATTTAACTCCTGAATCTATCCGCCGTCATACTATTGTTGAAGCAACAAAAAATGCTTATAGGAAAATGGGAAAAGACCCTAATAGATACCGACCGGCAGCAGAAAGCCTTTTGCGACGATTGGCACAAAAAAGGGATTTGTACTTTGTAAATAATGTTGTTGATATACTAAATATGGTTTCGTTGGCTTCCGGTTTTTCTATTGGTGGCTACGATGCTGATAAAATTGTTGGTCAGGTGATGCTCGGAATAGGCCAAGCCTCAGAACCTTATGAAGGAATTGGGCGTGGAAAATTGAATATTGAAAATCTTCCTGTCTTTCGTGATGAAAAAGGATCCTTTGGCTCTCCAACCAGTGATTCTGTTCGTACCATGGTAGATCATGAAACTAAAAGATTTTTAATGTTGTTTCCTTCTTTTAATGGAGAGCTGCTTTTATTAAAAGAAGCTATGAAGTCAGCAAAACAATGGCTTATGGATTTGAGCAATGCTGAACTTCTAAAAAGTAAAATATATGATACTAAGTAATTAATTTGATATGCTTGAAATTTGTGCAATAGCATCAGGAAGTAATGGAAATTGTTATTATATCGGAAATAAAAATGATGCGATATTGATAGATGCAGGAATCAGCCGAAAAAAGATTTTGGAACGAATGGAGAAAAAAGGACTCGATCCCAAAAAAATACGAGCGATAATAATTTCTCATGAACATACCGACCATATGAGAGGAGTTCGTGTCTTAGCAAAAAATATTGATGTTCCGGTTTTTATGACTCCGGATTCATGGAAAAATAGCTGGGGACCAAACCGACCTGATAAAGTGAGCTATTTTTCACCCGGCGATGTCTTGGAAATAGGTAGTTTTAAAATACATAGCTTTTTGAAAAATCATGATGCTGCCGAACCATGTAGTTTTAGACTTGAATATAAGGGGAAAAATGTAGGAGTTTTTACCGATATAGGTTCAGTTTGTGATAATGTGAAAAGCCACTTCGCAGAATGCCAAGCAGTCTTTCTTGAATCAAATTATGATGAAGAAATGTTGTGGAAAGGAACTTATCCTATACATTTAAAAGAAAGAGTGGCAAGTGATTACGGACATCTATCAAATATGCAGGCCTATGAATTGCTTAGTGAATTTAAACATCCAAAATTGAAAATGGTTTTTCTCTCCCATCTATCACAAGAAAATAACAGCCCCGAAATAGCAATGAATACTTTTAAAGCACTTGCAAATGAATTAATTATTAATGTTACCAACCGCTACGATGCCGGTGATGTATTTGAATTGTAAATTGTTATAAAAGACTTTAATTATTCTTATACCAAATATTCATACTCTCTATTTTCCCTGATATTTGAGTGTTATTGTGTAAAGTACCACAATATTTATAACCAAGATTATAGAAGGTTTTATTCATAGCCAAAGAATTTAGCCTTGCTATGGTATAAAAACATTTATAACCATCAGCTATTAATTTGTCCTCCATAAATGCCAATAGATGCATGGCTAAACCCTTGCCCCTGTGAGAGGGTATTACAGCAAAATCGGTCATTTCAACATTTCTTTGCTCGTAGCGGCAATCGGCTGCACTAACGGCAACCAATTGTCGTTTGTAAAAGGCACCAAAGTAACGAGTAGCTCCATTACTTATTGACTTTTTTAAAAAATCAGGATCAAAAATTGGAAATGGATATGTTTTAAATACTTTATTAAATACAGTAATAATTTTATTTATGTGATTTTCATTCAATTCCTCTATATGATAATCAATATTGGCAGGGAGGGAATTTTTTTCTGAAGGATCAAGTAATAGTTTTTGAAATTCTGCCAGACTTTTACTGTTTGGCTCAGCACGCTTTGGATCAGTATATTTCACCATAAAAAATGCGTCATCGCAAGCATAGTAAAAATTCGGAATAATAGCTTCAATAATATACCCTGCTTCAAAAAAAGCAGGTGCATATTGTGCCGGAATATTTACAAAAAGCTTCGTGTAATCATTTTTATCCGCTAATTGTTGAATTTCATCAATAATTACAGGGAAATCATCAGGATGTAAGTCTATTAAGTATATTCTGTTATTTGATTTATTATGTGAAATCTTTGATTTTAAATTATTTGTCATCACTATTTGTGTTGTTTGTTTTTTGATCACTGTCTGAATTTCCACCATTTCTTCTTATTAATCTTTCGTTATTTGATGGGATCAGTGATATAGTATCATCATAGTCTGAAAGTAACTGTTCAACACCTATGGCGTTATATTCATCACTTCCTTCTGTGTCTAATTCTAAATTACAAGTTTTACAGTTCCTATCGCAAATTGTAGTTTCATATTTTTCAGGCTCCTGATATGAAGTAATTACACCTTCATAATTGCGTAATATTACCTTATTTGTGCTCCATGAAATTATGTAATTGGGCATTAGAGGTATTTTACCGCCACCTCCGGGAGCATCTACCACAAAGGTTGGAACTGCAAAACCACTGGTATGACCAATAAGACTCTCCATAATTTCAATTCCTTTGCCAACAGGAGTACGAAAATGTGAAAGACCTTCAGAGAGATCGCATTGATATAAATAATATGGACGTACCCTGTTTTTAACCAATTTATGTACAAGACTTTTCATTATGCGAGGACAATCATTTATATCAGCTAATAAAACGGATTGATTTCCAAGAGGAATTCCTGCATCTGCCAATTTGCTAAGTGATTCCCTCGCCGACAATGTTAATTCGCGTGGATGATTAAAATGAGTGTTGATCCAAATGGGGTGATGCTTTTTTAACATATCTACTAAGTCGTCAGTAATACGATAAGGCAATACGACAGGAGTTCTTGTTCCTATTCTTATAACCTCAACATGAGGGATGGCACGCAATTCGGTTAAAATCCAGTTGAGATAATCGTCAGAAAGTAAAAAAGGATCTCCACCTGATAATAAAACATCTCTTATTTGTGGAGTGTTTTTTATATAAGCAATTCCATTTTTAATTTGCGACTTGGCAGGGATATAATCGCGGTCGCCAACTTTTCGCTTGCGAGTACAATGCCTGCAATACATAGCACAAACATTGCTCACGAGAAGAAGAACACGATCAGGATACCTGTGGGTAATTCCAGGTACCGGACTGTCACGATCCTCGGATAATGGATCACCCATTTCACTGTTAGAGACAATTAATTCACGACTATCTAAAAAGGATTGTTTAAATATTGGGTCATGGCGGTAATTATCTTTTTTAATTAAAGAAAGGTAATAAGGAGTAATAGATAAAGGGAATTTCTTTAGAGTCTTGTTGTATCCGGCCTTTTCTTTATCGGAAAATTGTATCCCCGTAAGCCTTTCTACTTGTTCAATGGACTTTATCGAATTTCGTAACTGCCATTTCCAGTCTTTCCAATTTCTTAATACTGTTTTAGCTTCAATTTTATGGGCAATGTCTTGTTGATGTTTTGTGAAAATTTTTTCCATGATATGGTTTATACCTATCATTTTTGATAGTTAATTCAATTAAAAAGAGATAAGCAATTTTGCTTTGGAACATTTAAATAACAATTATAAAATTATTATTTTTGGATTAGGCATATATCAGTAACTCACTGATATTTAAGCTCCGTAAAAGGATTTTTAAAAAAAACGAAGTCTTTGGCAGGGAATAATCAATAATGAAGTAAAAAGAAATTTCAGATCATATCTTATAATTTTACAAACTATGTTTGTGAGGCAAATATATATAAAAATATATGATGACCGAATAATATGTACAGCTATCTTAAAATTTAACAAAAAATAGCTTTTATTTCAATCCATTTCTTTTTAACAGATGTTCAACTGTTGGCTCCCCACCCTTAAACTTAATATATAAATCCATTGGATGAACTGTTCCTCCTTTGGAAAGAATTAATTTTCTGAATCTGACAGCAGTTTTTGTGTCGTAAATTCCTTTTTTTTCAAATAAAGAATATGCATCGGCATCCAATACTTCAGCCCATTTATATCCATAATATCCGGAAGCATAGCCACCATTAAAAATATGTGCAAATGCTGTGCTGAAACAACTATTGTCAATTATAGGAAGGAGTTCTGTTTTTGACATTGCCTGCTTTTCAAATAATTCGGGATCTATATCTATAGCTTTAGAAACAGTATGCCATGCCATATCATTATAAGCGAAACCTAATTGTCGTATAGTTTGATATCCTGATTGAAAATTACTGCCGGCTATTATCTTGTCAACTAATTCGTCAGCTATGGCTTCTCCTGATTTGTAGTGTGTTCCAACCTCTTGTAACCATTCTTTTTCCCTTGCCCAATTTTCCATTAATTGAGAAGGTAGCTCCACAAAATCACGGAAAACATTTGTGCCCGATAAACTTTCATATTTCACCTTACTGAAAATACCATGTAAAGCATGCCCAAATTCATGTAAAAAAGTTGTAAGCTCCTGATAGTTGAGTAAGGAAGGCTGACTGCCTGTGCCTTCAGTGAAATTGCAAACAACAGAAATTTGCGAGGGAATGATTTTTCTGTTTTTAATATGCCGATTTTTATAAGATGTCATCCAGGCACCTCCTTGCTTAGATTTTCGCGGATGAAAATCTAAATATAAAACAGAAAGAAATGAACCGTCATTGTCATAAACTTCATAGACTTCCACATCTTTATGATATTTGGGTATGGAATCATTCTTTTTATAACTCAAGCCCCAAAGTTTTGTTGTGAGTTTGAAAATTCCTTGCTTTACATTTTCAAGTTGAAAATAGGGTTTGATCATTTCGTCGTCAACATTATAGAGCGAATTTTTCAACTTTTCTGAATAATAAGCAAAATCCCACTTTTGCAACTTGCCTTTAAAGCCCTCTTTCTTTGCAAAAGCAATAAGTTCATTAATTTCTTTTAATGCGTAGGGATATGCTTTTTCATATAAATCATTCAATAAATCCATGACCTTGTCGGGATGCCCTGCCATTCTTTCTTCCAACACATAATGTGAGAATGTTTTATATCCTAACAATTTGGCTTGTTCCATACGTAGATCAACCTGCCGTATAAGGTTTTCTTTATTGTTGTAAGGATTGTTTTGGTTTGCTCTAAAAGAATAAGCTTTGAAAAGCTTCTCCCTTAATTTTCTGTTATCGGCATATTTCATAAATGCTAAATAACTGGGTCCTTGAAGCGAAAATAACCATCCTTCCTTATTCTCCTTTTCAGCTAAATATTTTGCCGATTCACAAATAGCAGGTGGCAAGCCACTTAAATCAGCTTTATTGATGATATGTAAATGATAATTATTGGTTTCTTCAAGAAGATTTTCTCCAAATTGAACTGATAACTTTGATAACTCGGCAGTTATATCTCTATATCGTTCTTTGTCTATATCGCTTAATAGAGCACCACTTCTTTTGAAATTTTTGTAAGTCTTTTCCAATAAAGTTGTTTTTTCTCTGCTAAGCTTAAGCTCTTCCTTTTTATTGTAGAGCTGCTGAACCCTTTTAAATAATTCAGGATTCAACCATATATCATTACTGTATTCTGATATTAACTGAGAAACATCAGCTGTTATTAATTGAATGTTTTTATTTGTTTCAGCAGCATTTAAATTATATAATATAGAACTGATACGCTTAAGCTGCTCACCGGCTTTCTCCAAAGCTTCAATAGTATTAGAAAAAGAAGGAGGCTTTTTATTGCTTGCTATTGCATTAATTTCTGAACGCCCGATTTGCATGGCAATTTTAAAAGCAGGTAAAAAATGTTCTGCTTGAATATCAGTAAATGGTGGAGTTTTAAAAGGAGTAGAATATGGTAATAATAAAGGATTTTGCATAAGATAAAAATATTCCTACAATTTTAATTAATCAGTATCACTTTACAAAACAAACAATGCTATTGTTTGTTTGTATATAAACAAATATTAAATATTGATTATATTAAATTACAGTATCTTTGAATGCCGCTTTTAGCTTGGTAAAAGAGGAAATTGAAAGCATTTAATCTTAATATATATAATATGAGCTATGAATAGTCTTAAAAGAATTTTTGTATTAGCAGGCCTAGCGATGTTTTTTTTAACATCACTTTCTGCCCAGGAAGATGTTACTCAGTTCCTTGATGCAGGTATTCAAGATGCAGGAGTATTATCAAAAGAATATTTACAGCCCTATGGCGAAATGCTGGGAGGCTCTCTAAAAGGAGGCTGGTATAATTCAGCAAGCGTGCATAAATTAGGAGGATTTGATATTACCTTAACTGTGAGTGCCTCCATGGTTCCAAGCTCGGGAAAAACATTTGATGTTAATAAAGCATTAGAGGAAATGAGTGGGCAATGGAAACTTGGATCAGGATCACCCAACATAAGTCCAACCATTGCCGGAGAGCAGGAAGCAAGACCCTTTCTTGTTGAAACTGATGGTTCCGAAAGTACTCGAATTAATTTACCGGATGGAACAGGATTTGGAATGTTGCCCGTTCCTGCAATACAGGCAGCAGTTGGCCTGCCATACAATTCAGATGTTACACTGAGATTTATACCAACAATTTCGCTGGGAAATGCTGGAAAAGTTAACTTGTGGGGATTAGGACTACGACACAGCCTTAATGATTATGTCCCTTTTATTAGAAATTCATCTATTTTTAATGCTTCTGTTATGCTGGGATATACAAAATTTGGATCTGATATAAATATAGATGATGAGGATTCATTTGTTGTTGGTTCCAAGCAAAAACTCAATATTAACGCAGGTTCCCTTATGACGAGAGTATTGTTTGGAATTAATATTCCTGTGCTTTCAGTATATACAGGTTTGGGATATAGCAGCTCAGGAAGTGATTTCGATTTAAAAGGAGATTATCTTATTGAAGAAACAATAATGAAAGATCCCTTATCATTGGATTATTCATCAAAGGGTATCGACTTTAATATAGGTCTGAGATTACGCTTTGGATTTAT
>CAZODA010000049.1:0-23341 GCA_964578485.1 uncultured Alkalitalea sp.
ATAGTGGGGAAATCTAATTGCCAAAATATGCGGGTTTTTATTTGCCGATTACAGGACCGGTAACAATTGGGAAGTTATTGTATTTTTAAAACCATTTTTTTCGTTTAAAATACATGACCATTACAGAAAACAGGGAAATAATGATAAACCATATTCCAAGGTAGCCATATTTCCATTTTAATTCGGGCATATTAAAAAAGTTCATTCCATAAACTCCTGTAATAAATGTGAGCGGTATAAAAATAGTGGCTACTATTGTAAGAGTTTTCATAATTTGATTCATACGATGCCCTTGCATGGAAAAGAAAAGGTTGGTAGAGCTTTCAAGTGATGTAAAAATCATATCACAACTATCAATTAAAGTAAGGCACAAATCTTTAATTTCCATAAAATATTTCAGATGTCTTTTTTCTACATGTCTGCATTCTCCGCGCTCTACCATGCGAGTAAACTCCTTAATTGGCAGTATTGATTTTTTTATAAAATGGACAAATTTTTTATGATTTTCAATTATCACCAAAGTATCGGGTGAAGGGTCTTTAGTGGGATCAGTAAAATCAAATTTCCCCATCCCTTCATCAAGTTTGTTCAATGTTTTAAAATAATTATCAAGTACCGATTCCAGCATAGCATATAAGAGATAATCGGCCGGCCGCTCTCTTAGTATTCCTTTACTTTCAATTAATCTATATCGTAAATGATCAAAGAAATCAGCTTTTCTTTCTTGAAAAGAAATCAGAAAATTAGGGCCAAAAACAAAGCTTATTTGCTCTGTGATCATATTGTCTTCTGAAGGGATAATAGACTTCAAGGTTAAAAAGGAATAGCTTTCATACTCTTGGTACTTAGGTCTTTGATTAACATCAAGGATGTCTTGAATTGCAATATTGTGAATGCCTTGTTTTTCACAAACCGAAACAATAGTTTCTATATCATTCAGTCCATATATATTTAACCAATAATAATCTTCATTATTTTCAAAAACACCAATCTGCTCAGTGCTTAGATTTTTGTTAACTACACATTTGTCTTTGTTATACACATAAAGCTCAATATTTGCTTCAGCGCTATCGGATTTTCCCGTAAAAACATATTTCTTCGGGTCATCTTTTTTCCTATTAAGAAGAGATACATACGATAATGGCTTCAAAAAATCTTTCCTAATATTATGTTTTAGTTTCATAGAATTTTGATTGATCTGTTAATTGCTGAAAATTAATAAATTAAATAATGTTTCAGAATAAAAAAACAGAATAAAAATCCCTCAAAAAATTTTCATTGATCAGAATTTTTAAATGCTCTATTCATCGATAAGACAGAGCCAAATCCTGACATTTCAGCTAAGTCGGCTTTACAAATATCAGGATTTTTGGCAAGTAACATTTTCGCATGTTTTACCCGATAGCTATTAACAAAGCATGAAAAATTTTGCTTGAAGTCATTATTAATTATCATTGACACATAGGTCCTATTGGTTCCGATAACACGGGCTACTTCCCAAATTGTAAGATTTTTATTTAAATAAACTTTTTCTTCATTAAACAAGCTTTCTACATTTTGTTTTATAATTACAAGATGATCAGGAGTTGCTTCACCAGCGGAAACTTCCTTTTCTTTACACAATTTATCTTCTTTAATATCAACAATAACCGAACCTTGCATATTTCCTAACCATCCAATTACAAAAAGCATTATTGAAAAAACAATAGAAGGTATTATCAACATTTCTTCTCTATAAATAAAATTCTCTTTCCCAAGAATTGCAAGTATTATACCACCAACTATTGTTATAAAAAGACTAATATTCAACCAATAGATTTTGTCTAAGCTGTCATTTTCTGTGTTTGCATAATAATTATGAATATTTTTTTTGTTTTTACTTACGATATCAATTGATAACCATATATATATCAATCCTTGTAAAATAAAAATCAACCTGCAGATAGAATAAATGGTTTTTTGATACAAAAAAACACCCGATAATTTTACATCTGAAATCAAGTAATGATAAAGGTAGTCCAAATGCTCTTCTTTACTCATTAACAACAGGCCGGCACCATAAAGAATAAACATCAATACGGGAGGCAAAAAATACAAACTATGCTTTTTGAAAGACAGGGAATAATCAACAGTTAATAAGCGGATATACACATAATACATTGGGCAAAGCATAAGGGAAAACAAATGATAAAAAGGATCTGCGAAATGATATATGTCGGGAAGAGGAAGAAAGTAAAAAAGATGAGTCAAATACAGCAGAAAGGCAATCAGCATAAATTTCCCAAGGAAAATTTTTGGCACATTTCCTTTACCCCTATTAGTGCAAAGAACAATGCACCAAAACAAGGTAACATAAACAGGATTTAACAACAACAATAAATTCAACATCTTTTCTTTTTATAAGCGAATTTTTTAAATATATCAAAAAACAAGTTAAGATCCTTTCTATTGATCAATTCTCCCTTCGGTCATTCGGATTATCACTTCTATCTACAAATTTAAAATAATAGATCAAGGTTTTTACCTTTTGAGCATAATATTTACCTTTTGAAACATCAAGTAAAAAACATCATTTAATTTTGCTTTAAATAGTGTTATTAAGCTTAATCTCTAAGGATATGAAACGATATTTTTTACTTCTTTTTGTTTTTATTTTTTGTTTTAAGGCAAATGCAACTGATGTATCCGGAAATATTAATACTAATACTGTTTGGACAGCTGCAAACAGTCCTTATGTTGTAACAGCATCAGTTACAGTGTTAGCCGGCATCAACTTAAGCATTGAAAGTGGTGTTGAGGTGCGTTTTGCAGCGGGCACCAACTTAGTTGTTCGAGGCACGTTAAATGCGTCTAATGTTGTTTTCACTTCAAATACAACAACAAATCCGGCAGCATGGGGTGCTATTTATTTTGATGCAGGATCAACAGCGAATTTAAGTGATATTAATATCATGTATGCTGATACTCCAATCAGGCTGCGTGGTGTTTGTGATTTTAATTTGAGTGGAGAAAGCAATTTCAGCAGTAATCTTTATCAACATATATTTTTAGAAGTATCGAATATTAATGCAGACTTTCATCTTCCTTTAATTCCCTATCCTTATAAATCAAATGGTAACAATGTTACTAATAGTGCAAAGCTTTCCATTGCTGCAGGCAACATTCTGAAATTTGCCAATGGAGCAGCTTTAAGTGTAAATGAAGGTTCACTTGAAGCTTTAGGCAGCGAAGAAAAACCCATTATTTTTACTTCGGTACGCGATGAGGAAGTTGGTGGCTATACTGAAGCAGGTGGTGTTGCACCCGATTTGTGGTGGGGTATAATTTTAAATTCAGGTGATGAAAACACAAACAAACTCAGCTATTGCAGTATTAAATATGGTGGATATAGGTATTATAGTTCAGACGAGGTTCACCGTTCAGGTATCAGGTTAGGAACTAATGCCGGAGTTACTATCAGCAATTGTAAGATAGAACAAGCAAGAAGGGCTTTATATTTAGGAAGTGGCTCAAAAGTAAAGCTTATTGAATCAAACATTCATGGAACAAGTTATCCTATTGCAATGCGTGCTGATGCTTCTTTAGAAGTAACAAACTGTGAAATTGACTTTACAGGTACTGAGTATCATGCCATTTTTCTTGCAGGAGGTGAAAATATAACTTCAAATGCACATTTAAAGATCATAGCTTTTAATAATGCATCAAATATGGCCTATGCCAATGATAACTGGATAGGAATTCCGGAAGACTTAAGTATGACCATAGATCCCGGAGTTGTAATAAAAGGCTTTAGCCATTCTGCATATTTTTTTGTATATGGTAAAATTACTGCCAATGGAACAGAAGCAAATCCCATTATATTCACTTCTATCCATGATGATAATTATGGAAGTCCTTCAGATAGTAATAATAATGGTGTTACAACATCTCCTTCTTTACCGAATTGGGGAGGCATAATTTTTCATTCGAGTTCAGACAATGCATCCTCCCTAAGCTATTGCAACTTTTATTATACCAATCGTTCAAACGGTATAAGTTTTCTTGACCAAACTGTTTATCCAAACTCGGTATTAACATTTTTCAATGTATCACCGATGGTTGAAAATTGTATTTTCAATGAATGTAACCATGGTGTAAAAGCTTATGGGACTTCCTCTCCCTTAATTAGCAATTGCTTTTTTGAAAATATAAAAATAACTCCTATTGCTTTTAATGCTTCTGCACATCCGATTTTAGACAACAATACCTGGGGAGATAATATCAAATATCGTGCTTTGGGCTTATTGGGACAAAATACTGGTCATAGCGGTAAAATAAGTAAAATTGACGATGCCGGATATACAAATATAAGTTATTTACTATTAGACCATTGGACCATTCTTGAAGATGTTAATGTAGAGATTGACCCCGGAGTAGTAATCAAAGTAAATGACGGCTTACATATTCACGTAAGGGGAGGATTAAAAATAGTAGGTACTGAAAATGAAAGAATTGTATTTACCGAAAGACGTGACGATAATTACGGTTCACCAGCCGACCTTGAAAGTGATGGTAATGCCACATCTCCGGCTGTTAACAGATGGGGTGGCGTCTGCTATTATTATAGCTGCGACAAGGAATTCAGTCAAATAAATTATGCGGATTTCCGTTACGGAGGAGCCGGCGGACTAAGGAGCAGTTACACATATACCACGGGGGTTAATCCTCTAAGCAATGCTGCCACTATTCATAACACATCGCGTTCGGGAGTTTTAACATTTTCGCGTACTGCAATAAACACTCAGAACACCACCTTTTTTACCTGTGGGCACGGATTGGCTTTTTATGGACCTGAGGCAACAGGCTTAATTAAAAACGTTAAAATAGAACAAAGCGATTATTATCCTATTATCCAAACCTGGTCTGCAAAGCCCGATTTTGATAATTTACAACTTTTAAACAATGCTTATCAGGGTGTGTTCCTAATAGATAGTAAAATAAATTATAATACTACCCTAAGCAAAACCGCAGGAATATCCGGAAGTAATGATATGTCAAATGCGGTTTATCTTTTGTCAGATACTGAAATTGAAGACGGCTGCATAGTTGAAGTTAATCCTGGATTAATATTTAAACATGTTGGCAATTACGGCATTACCGTAAAAGGAACTTTAAAGCTTAATGGAACTAAAGAAGAACATATCACCATAACTTCAGTACACGACGATTCGCAAGGAGGCGACACCAATAATAATGGAAATGCCACTTCTCCGGCCAAAGGAAATTGGGCTTATTATGCTCATGGTATAAGCTTCGACAACAGTCAATACGATAATATAATAAAGTACACCGATCTTGCTTATACAAGAAATGGAATTCGACTTTTAAATTCAAAGGCTGCGATTCAGGATTGTAGAATAGAACAATGCTCTAATAAAGGGGTAACTATTGAGGGAACTTCTAATGTAAACATTCAACGAACAGCCTTCAATAATTTGGAAGTACCCATACGTAAAACAGCTTTTTCAACCGCTCAATTACATGATGGAAATTCTGCATCAAATGTTAGCTATATGGGCATTGAGCTTATAGGCGAAACTTTTAATACAAGCGAAACACTTCCTCTATACAATTTTGCCGGTTATCCTGATATTACATATTGGTTGACAGCTACACTAACTGTGGGTGCAGGTACAACATTTACCATACCCGAAGGAGCAAGTTTTAAATTTTGGAATGGAGGAACCTCAACCCCAAATCCTTGTATAAATGTTTTGGGAAGGCTTGAAGTAAATGGTACAGTTGATAAACCTGTAATAATAACCGATCAACGGGAAGACTCCTATGGGTCACCACTTGATTTTAATCAAGATGGAACTGTAACACAAAATTACAGCCGTCATAACAGAACTTTCATAAGTTTCAATAACAGCTCAGAGGGTGATATCAATCACCTGATATTAAAAAGCAATGGCTATGGCGTAAGCATTACAGGAGCCTCTCCGATATTAAAAAATATACTCTTCGACAATTTAGCTTACGGCGTATCAATGACTGGGATTGAATCGGCACCAATAATTGAAGATTGTATATTTAATAATACTACCTATCCTCTTGAAACCTCCCTACTCTGCTTTCCTGCTTCTTTGGCAGGAAACACCTTCACCGGTTCATCATATAAAGGGATAAAAATACCTGCAGAAACTTTAAACCAAAATGCAAGTCTCTGCGCTCGTCCTTTTGGCGAAATGGAGAATGCACCCTATATTTTTGAGAATTTTATTGTTAATGCAGAACTTACAATTGAGCCCGGTGTGAAATGCAAATTTTTGGACTCAAAAAACATTACAGTAAACCGATGGATGAAGGCGATAGGAACAACAGAAAAACCTATAGTTTTCACCTCCATACGTGATGATTATTATGGTGGCGACACCAATGCCGATGGCACAGCTTCATCAGCGACAGGGTCACACTGGAACGGGATAATATTTTCGGATCCTTCGATTGATGCCGATTGCATTTTACAAAATGTAATTATTAAGAACGCTTATGAAGCTGTAACAACCAACAATGCAAGTCCAACAATCGACAAGGTTACTTTTTATACTAACAGAAATGCCATCCATGCAGTTGGCGCTTCAAACCCGGTAATAAGCAATTGCGATTTTGTTGGTCAAAGTCAACGTGCTGTAAACAATGTAAACCAATCATTTAATATAAATGCAACAAATTGCTGGTGGGGAAGTCCTGAAGGTCCGGTTATAGCAAATGGTCCCTCAGCAAACCGACAAGCCATTACAGAAAGCGTGAATTTTGAGCCTTTCCGGGACAATGGTTTAAATCAACCATTAATTGGAGATGTCAGTTCAAATGGAATAATTCAAGCTTATGATGCATCATTAGTTTTACAAGCTTCAGTAGGTTCTCTAACTCTTGAACCTCATCAAGTACCTGCAGCCGATGTTAGTGGCGATGGTGAAATTACGGCTTATGATGCAACATTGATATTGGAATATGTGGCAGGTCTGAGAACAAATGTTCCGGGAAGTTTAAAATCATCAAGCGAAGAATCAAGAAGCCCCACAATAATAATTGACCCGATAGAAAATAATGCCGGAACAGATATTTTTGTTTCATTAAATTTATCTGATCTACCCACTTCCGTAGGTGTTGATCTATTGCTTAGCTTCAATCCCGAATTATTACAAGCAGTTGAAATACTACCCGGCGATTTCGAGGATTTCATGCAAGCCACACGCATCGACAATGATAAAGGATTTATTCGTATAGCAGCATCTTCAATTAACAATAATTCTAAGGGAACTTGGAATATTGTTCATTTTCGGGTAGGGGAAAATAATGCAGGAAATTTCCAAACTAATGTTTCAGCAGATCTTTTCCGCGTTAATGAAAAAGATGAGACAGCTTCAGCCATTAATGGAACAATTTTATACATGGTACCAACAGGATTAGATTTGCAAGCGGAAAAAGGCAAACTGCAATGCTTCCCAAATCCTGCAAAGGATGTACTATATCTATCTGAAACTATAGAAGGCTCAATTGTTTATATTTATAATGCTGCCGGGATACAGCTTAAAACACTAATACTTAATGACAATAAAATTAATGTTAGCTCGCTTAAGAGCGGTATATATTTTATTGGAGTAGAATATAAAGGCAGTTTACAAACAACTAAGTTTTTGAAACAATAAATAGTTAATCAATTTTCTTTTATTAAGAGTTAAAATCAAAGTTGAAAATTTTTAAAGAGTGCAAAAATTGATTACTCAAAAACTTGAAAAGTAAAATGAAATGAAGAAATTAAAATTTATCGTTCTATATTTCCTTGCTTTTATTTGTCAGCTACTTTATGCAGATAAACCTATAATATCTTTGCCTGCAGATTTGCAAACAATGGTAGATAAAACTATTGAGGTAGAATTATCTGTCAACACAGATTTATCATCTTACGATATTAAAGCTTATACTTTTACAATAGATTACAATGCCAACCTACTGGAAGTAAAATCTGTAAATCACGAAAGCGCCCTAAAAGATTTTACTAATATAGTAAACATTCAAGAGGCAGGAAGAATTATACTTACAGGTGCCTCAACAGATAATCTACAAGGAGACGGAACTCTGATAACACTAACTTTTGAAGCTTTAGCGAGAGGGACTGCATCATTGAACTTTATTCAGGCAGAATGTATATTTAATGAAGGGCTTCCGCTTGCATCTTACTCAAACGGAAAAATTGTTATTGCAGATAAACCGGCAATAACAATATCTCCAAATACAGCTACTCTGGCCATTGGAGAAATATTGCAATGCAAGGTAACGGGTAATGGAACTCCACCTTATACCTGGGGGCTTACAAACCCGGAAATAGCAACTGTTTCTGAAGATGGTATTGTAACAGCTACAGGACACGGTAAGACTAAAGTTTTCGTACAGGATGATGCAGGATTATATGATATTACAGATGGCTATTTTGATGTGACAGCTATAAAATTATATTTTCCATCCGACCTTCAGGAATGGCAGGGATGGGAAGTTATTATTCCTGTAAAAACCACAGATTTTAGCTCTATCAATGTAAGTTCCGGCCAATTCACTCTCAGCTATCGTGCTGATGTATTAAAGTTCTTAGGAACAGAAACAAATAATACAATATTAGAAAATAGCACTATTTCGGCAGGTGAAGTTCAAGATGGAGTAATGAATCTTGCCTTTGCCTCATCTAATCCTTTGGAAGTAAATGTTGACGATCTCGTTGGTTTACGTTTTATGGTGCTTCCCGGTGCTACAGCTCAAAGCAATCTCAATTTTTCCAATGTAGTATTTAATGAAGATCTAATTGTAATCACAGAAAACAGCAAGTTCACACCCAAAATACTGCCTACACTTTCAATATCTCCAACAAGTGCAAACCTTGTAGCAGGTGATTCTATTTTGTTCACTGCAAGTAACGGAAATGAACCCTACACATGGAGTGTAAGTGACGAACGTGTTGCCAAAATAAATCAGGATGGCTTACTTATAGCTAATGAAGGAGGTGTTACAAGTATTAGCGTTATTGATGTTGTCGGGGCAATTAAAACCATAGCTGATATACAAGTATCTGATATAAGAATGTATTTTCCAATTGATACTCTTGAAAGCGTTAATGACCAGACTTTAACACGTTGCTTGGTTGACTCTGTTCCGGCTATGAGAATGGCTGTTTCATCAATCGAAGGAGAAATATCCGTATCAAACAAAAATATTAAAATATTGGGGATTGAAACCGAAGATTCCTTTACTGATGGATGGCAGAAAATTATTATCCCTATTTCTGATCAACGTATAAAATTTTATCTCGCCGGATCAACTCCTTTCCGTGATAAAGGAATTGCATTTTATTTAAGCTGCGAATTATTAGACGGCTTTAAAGAATATGACCGCAGTGATATTTCATTTCATGATGTAATTGTAAATGAAGGAACGCCAATTGCAATATTCCTTAACGGAAGTCTTGAAGGAAAGCTTTTTACCGATCAAGATAAAACTATTTGCCTTGGTGAGGATACAGGCGAGCTTATTGCTTACGACACTGAGGATAAGGAAATAAGCAAATGGCAAAAACGAATCCGTAAGCTTTCTAATCCATGGATAGATATTGCTAACACTGATAACACTTATATTGATACACCTGATGCAACCGGAGAATGGGAATACAGGGCTGTTATTGATGGTATTCCCACCAAGGTGGCAAACATAATGGTAACAACCATTCCTTCAGTAAGGGGTAAGATAATTGGTGAAAGCGAATTTTGTAATTTTCCTCAAACATTACGTTATCGCGCCAAAACAAGTCCTAACACAACAGAATACCTCTGGTCTTATCATGGTGAAGGAGTTGTTCTTCATCCAAATAAAAACATTTTAGATCTTGAAATCTCAAAAAACATCACAGCGGGTCAACTTGTTATGTACGCAGCTAATCAATGCGGTCTAAGTACTGATTTCCTCAAACTTGACCTAAAACCTATGGTTGATGTATCCATCAGCCATGATGAAAACACTTTAACTGCCAATCAGGAAGGAGCAAGCTATCAATGGCTTATTTGTGATGAAAATAAGAGTATGATAGATGGTGAAACTAATCAATCGTTTACTTCACATAAAAGTGGACACTTTGCTGTTGAAATCAATCTTGATAACTGCATTATTATATCAGATTGCTACCCAATTGTAATTACCGATTTTGAACAAAACAGTTTTGCCAATGAAATAATCGTTAATCCAAATCCCACTAAGGGCTTGCTTTTTGTCGAAATGGGAATAGCATATGCAAAAACTAAAGTTCTAATTAACGATTCTGCGGGAAAGATTATCAGCACACAAAATTTTGAAAACAAAAATTCAATATTGATTAATTTACCCGGTCCTAAAGGAATTTATTTTATAACAATTATCACAAATAATAACCAACAAGCCGTGTTGAAAATATTAAAACACTAAGCGGTTAAAGTATTACACAAATCAAAATTGTTATACAAAAATTTACAATTTGCCAAATTAATATCATTGTAATTAAAAAAAACAGGGAGTTAACACTATGATTAACACCCTGCTCTCCATCTATTTAACTTAAAACTACTATCTCAACAACACTTTTTCAAATTCTACTGATTTGTCGGACATTATGGCAGCATCCAAGTTGCACGTTCTTTAAATTCCTTTTGAAAATCAGTTGCCCATTTAGAAATAGTTGACCTTCCGGGACCGTCAATATAGTGTTTTGTTGAGTCAACACGGATATATTGTCCTCCCCAGCTTGGCTGTGTAGGATCCTCCGGATCGTTAATACCACGCTTAGCACTTATCAGATAAAGAAAAGATGGTGAATCACCCTCTATTACGCCCTGTCCGGCAATTGCTCCGGGCGGATAAATTTCACCAAGCGCACCATGATTATTTATTATATTTTTCTCAAGCCATAAACGATCATCAACTCCAAACATACCTTGATAAGTATATTTAGACTCAATAATAAAGAGATCAGGGAAATTTGATCTAAGCCAACTATGGGTGGCATCCTGACAGGCGATAAGAAAAATACGAAGCTTATTTATGAACTCTTTAAATTCTTTTTCACCACGTGAATTCTGTACTTGCCATATCGCCTGTGCTATTTCCCGTGGGCCTCCCCACACACAAATATAAATCGGCCGCAGATCAGGTTTATCAGCCAATGCTACAATGGCATTTGAAGCTTCACTATCTTTTCCTTCTCCTATTATCTCTTCCCACGACTGCTTATCGCAGCCCCATTTAATATTTATATTATGATTATTACCCAAACCTTCATAGGTAATTGAACGTAAATAGTCGGCATCTGGATAATTAGGGTCCCTTTTTTTAAGATTAGATTCAACCTCCTCATATTTATCAATTACAGTCAGAATGTTTTTCTTTTCAGCTACCATATCAAAAGTAGCTGCGGAAGCAATTAAGGCTTCAACATCAAATTCATTTGAATACAATAAAAACCTCACCATCGACTGCACATCATCAGGATCACTGTTTATAACTGGAATTGGTGGAAAATCTGTGGAAATTATCACCCTATACTTTTCTGAGCCCACGTCATTGGCAAAAAAGAAAATTGCAATAATTATTACAACTAAATTCTTCATCTTCATTCTGTTGATTTTATTATAATTCTACGGTAGCTCGTTAAAGCAGGCGCACCGTCATCAGTTACTTCACATATAATATGTATGGTTTTTCCGGCTGAATCTGATGGAAGCTTAAAATTAATAATATCCGAATTAGCGTTCTGTATTTTTACTTCATTGCCATAATTGCCTGCTTCCGGCAAAATCCACCAATTAAATTTTAAATTATTATTATCCTTGTCATAAGATTTAGAAGCATCAAGAACTATCGACTGCCCTTGTTTTCTTTCCAAATAAATCGGACTAAGCTTATTGTCCCCGTTTATTATTACCACCGGGTTTCGATTTCCTGACCCTGTATCTGCCCAATTCATACGAGCGACAAAATCGTTAAAAACAGCAGGATAAAAATAAGATGCATATTTTGAACTTATCTCATATGCTTCACCCTTATGATTTGTATGTGCAAATGTCAGTTCGTCGGGACCGATTTCCCACACAAAATAACCACCCCAACCAATCTGATCAGGAACTAAAGGATCGTTTAATCCATTTGGCATTACATGAAAAAAGGATGGACTATCTCCTTCAACCCCAAATTTGTATTTAGGATATACTTTTCCAAGATTCCCCTTAGTCTGAATATTTTCCTCATATTCACTCCAATGACTCCTTCCAGTGTCATTTTGAAATTTCCATGCACATTCATCCCATATAAACAAAAGGTCTTTCTCAAATTCTTTTCTCATCCATTGATGAGAACTAATATCAAAGGGTGTTCCTCCAATATATGATCTATCCTGATCTGTTACTGCAAATGTTGGAATCTTCTGTAAAAAGTTCTTTAACTCATCAGTATTTTTCTCCTGCTTTACCTGCCAGATAGCTTGCGCAAGAGTGTTTCCACCACCCCAAATTAAAATCCATAAGGGACGTTCATCGTCTTCTTCAGCCAACTGAATTATCAAATTACTCCCAGCAGAAATATTGTTTTCTCCAAGTTTGTCTATGCCCCTTTTACGACTTCCAAATACAGTTCGTTCACGTAGGTAATCAGGACTTGGCCAATAAGCAATATACTGTTGTTCTTCATCATTATTAAAACCTTCCTGTCCCGAACGTTTCATTAGATTTGGCAAATCCCTTTCATAAGCATCAATAGCATCATGAATCAATTGAAAAAAATCATCACGAACTTCATCCAAACTCCATCCGGTAGTGTATATTAAACCCTCTATTTCAAACATATCGGCATAAACAAGAAGCCTGACCAAGGATTCGCTATCATCGGTTTCCCATGTCGAAATATCAGTTAAAACCACAATACGCGGTTTTAAAATATTACCTTCCTGAACCTGACCCTCCAACAATAGAGTCGTCATCAAGAACAGGATTAATATTATTTTTTTTACTTTCATTTTCTTAGTCATAAAATTTACGGAAATTAATGGTGAAATTGTATTTTGTGCCATAGATCTTGTCTTTTTAAAACCATGAGGTAAGAACAAGTTTCCTATTTTGTTTCTTCAATATTCGCATTATACCAATCAATTTTTCTGGAAAAATACATCACAATAGCCAGGATAATAAAAATTCCTATACTGCCTATTAGCAAAGCATAATCCTGAAGTTGTATTATCACAAAAACAAATGAATATAACAAAGCAAGAATACCTATAGTTAATATAGTTAAATTCTTTGATTTCAAAATAGCTCGAACATATCCGGCAATAAGCAAAAGTGTTGCTAGAGCTGAAATAATAAATGCAAAATTAAATCTCAAATATTCTGATATTGAGAGTAAAAGAGTAAAGAAAATCATTAAAGTAATTCCGACAAGTATGTATTGAATTGGGTGGATAAATTTCCTGTTTAAAACTTCAATAAAGAAAAACACTAAGAAGGTAAATACAACAAATAATTTGGCATATTTAACAGATCTATCAGTTTTTTGGTAATTATCAACCGGAAGCAACAGGTCTATACCAAAAGAAGAACCCATTGTTGAGTGTCGGTTGCCTGTCCACATTTGAGGAAAATTGCGGTTTAAATGAAGAACATTCCAATCGGCCGTAAAACCTTTATCACTCACTTCTCTGTTTTCAGGAAGAAAGGCCCCGTTAAAGCTCGGATTTGGCCACACTGAAGTTAGTTGAACATTTGTAACCTTCCCTACAGGAGTAAAATATAATAATTGACTTCCCTTTAAATGCAACTCCAAACTAAAATTATAAGAGCTGCCATTTGCAGGATTTAAATCTAATGCGGCATTAATACCATTTTCAACCACATCTTTTGATGCCACCCCGGGATTAAAAGAAACTTTTTCTTTATTCCATTCCAAAGCTATTTCATCTTTAATCCCTTTAAGATCATTTATTCCTATTACAAATTCTGCTTTATCAAAAAGAATGTTCTCCGCTGCTATATCCAATACTGATAAATCAAGATCATTAAAGGCTCCTGAAATGTGAAGCTGAGAATTATACACAATAACTTCATAGATGCCTCTATATCTTTTTTGGGGATAAATTTCTCCTGAAATATTCAAAGAGCTTGGTAAAATATGTATATACTCTTTAATCTGAATAATTCTCTCCGTAGAATCTATCCTTGAAAACTCTTTAACATGCTTATAATAAGGTACTGAAACATAGGGACCAGAAATTATCTGTTCACCTCCCCATTTTGAGCTTACTTCATTAATAGCCAGATTTTGTGTCCATTCCCTTTCTTCAACCAAACTTCTAATCATTACGGTAGGAATAAGAAATAGAAGAGTGATAATTAAGATGGTCACTAACTTGAAATACAAGTTGTTTTTAAAAGTTTTCATATCAAGATTTATAAAAATTTCAATTATCAATTTTAACTAACAAAAGAACTTACAATTAACGAAAGTACTACATTTGTTTTCCAATAACTATACCAAAAACTTTAAATTTTTAAAGAATACAAGCATGGCAATTATAAAAGTTTAAGCAAATAATATATTCACTTGCATGAAGCAAAAATTAACGTAGTTTTGTTTTACAATTTATTTTTATGATGCGATATAAAATATTACCGGCATTTATTTTGCTTTTTAGCTTAGCATGCTGTACCGGCTCAAAAAGACATAGTGACAAGATAGTCCTTGCCACTCTTAAAGGCCCCTCATCAGTAGGTATGATCAAAATGATCGACAGTTTGAATAAGGCTGAAACAAGTAAAATTGAAATTCAAATTCTGAACGAACCCATTCAGGTTCGCAAAATGATGCTTGACGGGACAGCCCAGCTTGCTGTATTACCGACCACTATGGCTTCCATTTTATACAACAAGGGACTGAAATATAAAATAGCAGCTATCCCTGTGTGGGGCACCCTACATCTATATGGCACTGATACAACTATAAGTCGCTGGTCTGATTTAAAAGGTAAAACAGTAAATCTTATGGCAAAAGGTATGACTCCTGATGTTTTATTCAGATATCTTTTAGAAGCCAATGGTCTTACACCCGGTGAAGATGTAATACTTGATTATCGTTTTCCCACTCATATAGATTTAGCAAATGCTATGGCTGCCGAACAAGCTTCTCTTGGAGTTATTTCTGAACCAACTGCAAGCATACTAATGCAAAAGAACAGTAATATTAAAGTGTTAATAGATCTAAATGAAGCTTGGAAGCAAGTTCTTAATATACCAATAGCTCAGACAGCCCTAATGATTGAGGATGAGTTACTCCGGTCTAGGCCTCAATTGCTTGAAGACCTGCTCAAAAGTTACAGCCATTCTACATGGTGGGTAAATCAATACCCCGACAGTGCTGCAATACTAACAGTTAAATACGGAATTTTACCTGATATAGAAATAGTAACAGGGTCTATCCCCCGTTCAAATCTTATGTTTGAAAGAGCCTGGCAAGTTCGCGAAAGCGTAACAGCCTATCTAAAAGTGTTTTACGATATGGATCCCGATATAGTAGGAAATAAGATGCCTGATGAAGAATTTTTTTACACGAAATAGAATCATAGCCATAAGCTCCGTTGCATTTATGCTAATATTATGGAAGCTACTGGCCATATATTTTGATTCCGAATTTATTCTCCCACATCCGGAAAACATAATATTAAAAACTTTTAAATTATTTGCTGACGGTGATTTTTTGGTAATCGTGGGATCTACTGTAATACGAGGGATGGTTGGCTTTGTAGTATCATTGGTAATGGCACTCGTATTGGGAACTTTTGCAGGGCTAAACAGTAGTTTCTATGCTTTTCTACAACCCATTCTCGTTACCTTACGTTCTACACCGGTGGTGGCAATTATTCTTTTAGCCCTCATATGGTTCAGCAGTAGCTCTGTACCTATCTTCATTGCGATAATTACCATGTTTCCGCTTATTTGCATCAACATAATCGATGGAATAAAAAATATAGATAGGCAATTGGTTGAAATGGCAAATATTTATAGAATAAGCCTTTATCGCCTAATTACAAAGGTCTATGCCCCGGCCATCATCCCCTTTATATTTAGCGGTTCATCAGCTGCACTTGGCATAGGTTGGCGAGCAATAATTATTGGTGAAGTATTGAGTCAGCCCAGGTTTGGCATAGGTACGGTAATGCATTCGGCCCAAACCTTCCTTAATGTAGATATAGTTATAGCATGGACCATTATAGCTGTTCTGATAAGTTATATCTTTGAAAGAGTTATACGAGGGATACAAAGGAAAATTGTAATTTGGGAGGATGAAGAATGATCATAGGAGTGAAAAATATAAATATGGATTTCAATGGCCTGAAAGTATTAAAGGATTTTAATCTTGATTTTTCATCTGATTCAATAAGCTGTATCCTTGGACCTTCAGGTTGTGGAAAAACTACCCTTCTAAATATTATTGCAGGTACAATTAAAGCTAAACAAGGCGAACTTATAGGTTTTGATGAGAAAGTTCTATCATATATTTTTCAAGAACCGCGCTTGTTGCCATGGCTCACAGTTGAGAATAATATAGAATTTCCACTCTTAGATATTTTTCCACCCAAAAAAAGACAAATAATCTCAAAACGTTTTATTAGGTTAATGAACCTTGAAGGATTTGAAACATTTTATCCGCATCATTTAAGCGGAGGCATGAAACAAAGAGTTTCAATTGCCCGTGCCTTTGCTTATCCATCAGAAATAATATTAATGGATGAACCACTTAAAGGCTTAGATTTTAAATTAAAATTAAATCTGATTCAAACTTTCACAAAACTGTGGACAGCTGACAAACGAACAGTGATATTTGTAACACATGATGTAGATGAAGCTCTAATGCTTGGATCACAAATTATTGTTCTGAGCAAAGCACCGGCAGAAATCAAAACAAAACTAAAAATTGATATCCCCTATTTAAAGCGTAATTTAAATGACAAGGTCTTTGTTGAATACAAAACAACTCTACTTAATGCACTAAGCAGCTAAACACTTTCATAAAAAAAACAATTCTTCTACTTCAACAAGCCTTTATTGCTTTTAACAGTAATTAAATTTTCGCATAACTCACACTTAAACAAAAATAAAACAGTTAAAACGCTGTAATTCAGCATGCTGTCTGGTTTGTCCCTTTTAAACGAAAAGATTAATAAAAGAAAAATGGATGTAAGATTTGTTAAAGTTGTTTGAACTTTCAAACAAAGCGGTAAATTTGTCAAAAAATGAATGATTGTTCATTCATTAATAAAAAAGGATATGGCAAAAGAAATAAATCAAGAAAAAATAGAAAGGATAAGAGAGGCTGCCATAGAATTAATATTTGAAAAAGGCTATGGTGGTGCATCAATTTTATCCATTGCAAATAAGGCAAAAGTTTCGAGTGGTTATTTATACAGATTTTACAAAAGCAAATATGAATTAGTATCAGATCTATTAAGTTCTTTACTATTGGAGATTTTGCGTGAAATTGAATTTATGTTGAATGATGGTGCTTCTGTTGAGCAGATAAGTGAGCGTTTAATAGATTTTTTATTTGACAAAGCCAAACACAAGCCTTATCACATAAGGTTTATATACAGTTTAATAACCGAGCACAAATTTAAAATGGGTCTCAGCGAGCGGAATAAAATTTTAAAACTTTGCAAACAAATGCTTGAAACGGGCCACAAATTAAATTCTATAAACAAAAATTACAAGGAGGAAGAAGTTTTTTTAATGATAGTTATCTACCCAATTGAATATATCAATTTACGTTTTAAATATTTTTTCTCAAAAAAATCATTAACCGAGCAAGATAAAAAAAGGATTCATCGACTATGTATAAATGCATTAAAACACTAAAAAAGACAAACATGAAATTATTACTTTTTATTATTTTTTGTTTGTTCAGTCAACCATTTTTTGGTAAAGATGGCAATACTGTTCAACCCTTAAGTTTTGAAGATGCTCTTGAAAAAAGTCTTCTTCAAAACGAGTTACTGCATCAATCAAGGCTCCATAAGGAAGAGCAAAAGCACAAACTTAATTCTGCGAGAACACTTCGCATTCCACAAGTTTCTTTAAGTGCAAATTACCTTATGTTATCCGACGACATTGCAATAGATATGAGTGATATTAAACATACAATTACTCCTTTATACACGGTATTGTCGGAATACGGAAATTTTAGTGGTGTAGCCAATCCGGATCCAAACACATCCGGAATTATGCCGATTTTACCTGACGATATTTCAACTGCTGCGATACGCTCAGAGTTATCAAAGGGTTTATCTCAATTAGAAGTTAGCGATTGGAACAAAGTTTTACAAGAAAAAAACTTTGGCCTTATAAGTACCAATATAGTTTGGCCTTTATTTACCGGAGGCAAAATCAATGCTGCAAACAGGGCTGCTCAAATCGAGCTTAAAGAGGCATCAATTAAAGAAAGGCAAGCTATTGGCACAATTTATAATCAATTAGCCGAGCGTTATTTTGGTTTGGTATTAGCCTCACAAGCAAAAGAAGTCAGGACAGAAGTTTTTAATTCTATGGAGCTTCATTTATTTGAAGCTGAAAAGCTTTATGAAGAGGGGATAATATCGAAAGCCGAATTATTACATTCTCAGCTTCATTTTGCTCAAGCCGAGCGAGAATTAAAGAAGTCGGAAAGGGAATTTGATATCATACATGAATCATTAAGGAGCACATTATCGGAGGATGAAAAGACCAATTTCTTAGCTATTACTCCATTGTTTTATACTTCAGACATTGAAAGTATTGATTTTTTCAAACAAGGTGCAAAAGCAAACAATCCCATATTAAAGGAGATAAGTTCTAAGCAGGAATTGGCAAGAGAAGGAGTAAAAGCCGAAAGATCAGATTTCTTTCCAACGGTAGCGGCCTTTGGCAATTACAATATAGCAAGTCATCAATTAACACATACTGCACCTGATTATATGGCCGGCATTACCTTTAGTTGGAAGCTGATAGGTGGAGGCTCGACATACAACAAAACCAAAAGTGCAAAGTTAGTTGAAAGCCAGGCATTACAGGCTCATAGTCGGGTATCTCGGGATATAGAAACAGGAATTGAAAAATACTATCAGGAGTTATTTATGGCTTTAGAGCAATTAGAGGAATTAAAAAAAGCAGAAACATTTGCTGATGAGTATTACAGAATAAGGCATCAGGCTTTTGTTGAAGGCATGGCAACGAGCACTGAGGTAGTTGACGCATCACTTGCTATTTCAAAAGTAAAAATAGACCAGCTTCAAGCAGCTTATCAATTTGATATAGCACTTATCAAATTATTAGAATTAGCCGGTATGCCGGAAGAATTCAATCATTATAAAAACGAAAAAAACACAATACAATTAATTCAAAATTAAAGCTATGACAAATAAAGAATTAATAACAGGCGCAATAATTACTGCATTAGTAATTTTCCTAATTTACACAACATGGCTTCTAAGTAAGCCAACGGCTGTAGAAATTCAAGGTTATGCAGAAGCAACTCAGGTAAAAGTTTCTTCAAAATTAACCGGTAGAATTGATTCAATAGCTGTACAAAAAGGATCATTTATAAATAAAGGTGATCTTCTTTACACTATTGAGAGTCCTGAAATAGAGGCAAAATACAATCAAGCTGAAGCAGTAAGGGCAGCAGCTGAGGCACAAAACATGAAAGCTAAAAAAGGAGCAGTCGAAGAGGATATTGATGCAGCATTCAACACTTATTTAAAGGCAAATGCCGCTTTAGAATTTGCACAAAAGAGTCATGGTAGGATTTCAAATTTACATGCTCAGGGTGTCGTTCCTGCTCAAAAGTTAGATGAGATGGAAATGCAGTTAAAAGTTGCAGAAAAAACTGCCGCTGCTGCTAAAGCAATTTGGGAGAAAGCCAAAAGAGGAACAAGGGATGAAGATAAATCGGCTGCAGAAGCAATGTTAAAGCAGGCTGAAGCAGTAATATCGGAAGTAAGTTCTTTTATTAATGAAACAAAAATCATTGCTCCAATAAGTGGTGAGGTGAGTAATATATTAGCAGAAAGAGGGGAGTTATCACCGGCAGGTTTCCCAATAATTACGCTAATGGATTTAGACGATCTCTGGTTTATATTTAATATAAAGGAAGATCAGATGCCGGCCTTTAAAATGGGGAAAAATATTACTGTAAGAGTTCCTGCTTTAGGAAACAAGTCAATTGATCTTAAAGTAAGTTACATTTCGCCAATGGCTGATTTTGCCACTTGGAATGCAACTAAAATGTCGGGTGATTTTGATATGAGAACATTTGAAATACATGCTCGTCCAACTGAAAATATAGAAGGATTAAGACCTGGCATGAGTGCACTGATAGATGGGAAAAGCTTATAAAAACAAAATTAATTTCCTTTGGATTTTATAACATATTTATATGTATAAACGACTTTTAAACATACCTCTGATAGCTGTTATCAAAAGAGAAACCGACAGAATGACAAATAGCCGGGTCTATCTGTTTATGACATTGTTAGGCCCTTTATTTTCCTTCATTATTGTAATGAACATATTTGTAAAAGGAAGCCCTGACGACTTGCCTTTAACAGTTGTAGATAATGATCATACTGCTTTCTCACGAAAAATAACAGCTATGGTTGATGCAACAAAAAGTGTAAAAGTTGTTAGCAATTCTCACTCCCTCAATCAGGGGCGTGAAGAAATGTTAAAGGGAAAAGTAGATGCTGTATTGCTTATTCCAAAAGATTTTGAAAAAGAGATTCTCAGTGGCGGCAGTGCATCTTTGGAATTATATATAAATAATACAAATGTATTAAAGGGCAGTCTTATACAAAGCGATATTTATAAAGCAATAAATACAGTATCTACGGGTATAAAAATACAGCTAGGCACAAAAAAGGGCCTTACAGAAGAAGAAGCAAAGTCTCAGGCTTATCCTGTTCGACTTGATCAGCATATTCTGTTTAACCCCTTTATAAATTACAGTTATTTTTTATCCACATCTCTTTTTCCTGTTTTATTAATAGTATTTATTTTATTGAGCTCTATCTATGCCTTGGGTATTGAGATAAGAGAGGGAACTACAATAAAATGGCTTGAGGCTGCTAATAACAATATAAATGTGGCAGTAATAGGAAAGCTATTGCCCTATTTGTTTTTAATGATAGTAAACACAGGTATAGCCAATTATATATTATCTAAACATTTAGGTTTTCATATAAAAGGAAACTGGCTAATATTACTACTTGGTCAAATTTTTATGCTGATAGCCTATCAGGCAACGGCTGTAATATTGCTGAGTTTATCGGGAAATACCAGATTAGCCTTATCACTTGGAAGCGCATATTCAATGATGGCATTAACATTTTCAGGTTTAACTTTTCCGGTTTTTGCAATGCCCTTAGCAGCTAAAATTTTTGCCCATATATTTCCCTTTTATTATTGGATGGAAATATTTATGAGTCAGGGACTAAGGGGAGCACCAATTATTCATGCTATTATTCCTTTGCTGACATTAACTCTTTTTATTATTGCCGGATGGATGTTATTACCAAGATTGAAGAGAATAATTACAAATCCTGAATTTCAAAATAAAATTTAAGATATTACAATGTATAAATACATTAAAAAAGGAAATGAACTAACAGCTCAGTTTTATATGAGAGAGTTAAAAGCCATCCTAAAAGATAGGGGAGCGCTTTTAATCTTAGTTTTTGCTCTGTTAATTTATCCAATCATATATGGTATAGCATATAAAAATGAAGTTTTAAGAGATCTTGAAGTTGCAGTTATTGATATGGACAAGACTGCTTCGAGTCGTTTATTGGCACAAATGATTGATGCCACCGAACAAATTAAAACTACAAAAATTACAAACACCCTGCATGAAGCAGAATTACTATTCCATCATGGAGAAATTAATGGGATCATAATAATTCCTGATAATTTTGAAAAAGATGTTATAAGCGGCAATCAAGGAGTTGTAAGTATATATTGTGATGCGGGCTATCTACTAATGTATAAACAAACTTTATCGGGATCATTGAAAGCAGTTTCTACATTTGGTGCCGGTATTGAAATAAAAAGGAATCTGACAAAAGGAATGCATATGCAACAGGCATTTACAGCAAGAGAGCCTATTGCTTTAAATGCTCATTTACTTTATAACCGGTCAGGTGGATATAACACCTTCATATTGCCGGGATTCTTAATTATATTGCTTCAGCAAACTCTCTTAATCGGAATAGGATTATTGGGTGGCACTCAAAGGGAATTTGGAAGGCAAAGATTTGCAATACCACGACAGTTAAAAAAAGGCTCTTTAATACCGATATTAACCGGAAGAGCAGGAGCATATTTCACTATCTATCTTTTTAATGTAATAATAACTCAGGTTTGGGTTTTTCATTGGTTCGATATTCCTTTTAAAGCAACATGGCTGCCATTCTCAGCAATCATGATACCTTTTCTTCTTGCCACAATTTTCCTGGGCTTAGGATTATCAACATTGTTTAAAAGAAGAGAACACTCAATTCTGTTTATGGTATTTTTATCTCCTATAATATTATTTGTATCAGGCTTATCATGGCCGGTATCTGCAATTCCGGGCTGGCTTCAAATTATATCAAAAGTCTTCCCAAGCAGCTGGGCAGTTCCTGCAATAATCAGAACTCAACTAATGGGAGTTGAATTGCGACATATATCAACAGAAGTTACAGCATTATTAATACAAAGCTTGATATATTTTATTGGAGCAATGATATTGTTTTATATAGCATCAAAAAAAGCCTGCGAGAATCAGTGATCAGTCATCAGTCATCAGTCATCAGTAAATTAGCAGATTAGTAAATTAGTTGATGTGTTGATTAGCAGATTAGGAAATGAAGAAATGAAGAAATGAAAAATTGAAAATGTTGAGGACGATGTCGTTGAGGACTACGTCGTTTAGAAGGGTTTAGAAATAAGTTTTTAATGTACTCAAAGCATCTTGCTTTGAGAAAAGCATCTTGCTTTGAGAAAAGCATCTTGCTTTGAGAAAAGCATCTTGCTTTGAGAAAAGCATTTCCAGCAAGCTCGGCCACCATGTAATTCGTGATTGATCTTTGCGCTCTTATATATTTAATCTTTGCGGCCTTTGCGTGAACTATTCTCTCGCTAAGACGCTAAGACGCTAAGGTGTATGCTTTGCGGGTTTTGCGTAAACCTATGAACCTAATTCGTAATTGATTATATAATCTGCTAATTGATAATTG
>CAZODA010000050.1:0-23309 GCA_964578485.1 uncultured Alkalitalea sp.
AAAGTTAATTCTGTTTAACCAGTTTAACCCCTCAGTCCTTCGGACAGCTCCCCTTTAAAAGTGGAGCAGTTATTTGCATGATTCAAACCTTTCTCAAAGCAGGATGCATTGAGTACATTAAAAATTGATAACTAACCCCATCTAAACGACGTTGTCCTCAACATTTTCAATTTGCTAATCTGCTAATCAACTAATCTGCTAATTAACGAATCAACTAATCTTCTAATTAACTAATTAACTTTTTATCTTTATTTTTGTTTTAGCTAATAGAATTAAGTAAAGTTGGTATAATATGCAATTTAAACTTGAGTCAACATTTAAGCCAACCGGCGATCAGCCTGATGCTATTATGCAGCTTGTTTCCGGCATTCAGATGGGGGTTAACTTTCAGACTTTGCTTGGTGTAACCGGTTCGGGGAAAACTTTCACCATTGCAAATGTTCTTGAACAAGCGAGGAGGCCTGTGTTGGTTCTTAGTCATAATAAAACTCTTGCAGCCCAATTATACAGTGAATTTCGGCATTTTTTCCCTTCTAATGCCGTTGAATATTTTGTTTCATATTATGATTATTATCAACCGGAAGCTTATATACCTGTTACAGATACTTATATAGAAAAAGATCTTTCAATAAATGATGAAATTGAAAAGTTGAGGTTAAGTACAACTTCAGCTTTATTATCCGGTAGGAGGGATGTAATAGTAGTCTCATCGGTTTCCTGTTTGTATGGTATTGGGAACCCTGAAGATTTCCATGCAAATGTTATTCATTTGTCGGTAGGCATGGATATTGGAAGAAATCAATTTCTCAGAAAATTGGTTAGTGCATTATACTCTCGTAATGAAGTAGATTTTAATAGAGGAAATTTTAGGGTAAAAGGTGATACTGTCGATATCTTTTTAGCTTATGCCGATTATGCCTTAAGGGTAATTTTTTGGGGAGATGAAATTGAATCTATTGAAACACTTGATCCTATTAGTAATATGCCTCTTAAGACCTTTAATGAGCATTTAATTTATCCTGCAAATATTTTTGTTACAACACAAGAAAGAATTAACCAGGCAATTGAGCTGATACAGGATGATTTAAGAGAACATTTATTGTTTATGCATGAGCATGGGAAAAAAAATGAAGCAAAGCGACTTGAAGAAAGGGTGAATTTTGATCTTGAAATGATTAGAGAATTGGGTTATTGTCCGGGGATTGAAAATTATAGTCGCTATTTTGATGGAAGGGCTCCCGGAACCAGACCTTTTTGCCTGCTGGATTATTTCCCTGAAGATTATCTTATGGTTGTGGATGAGAGTCATGTTACCATTCCGCAAATTAAAGCTATGTACGGAGGAGATTTTAGTCGTAAAAAAAACCTTGTGGAATATGGCTTCAGGCTGCCTGCTGCTTTGGATAACAGACCCTTGAAATTTGAAGAATTTGAAGTTCTCGCAAGAAATGTAATATATATGAGTGCAACTCCTGCCGATTATGAGATAGATAAAAGTGAAGGAGTAATTGTTGAACAAATGGTGAGGCCAACCGGATTGCCGGATCCTGAAATTGTGGTGAGGCCAAGTCTTAATCAAATTGATGATTTAATAGAAGAAATTCAGTTAAGAGCTTCAAAGAAGGAAAGGGTACTTGTAACAACATTAACAAAAAGAATGGCAGAAGAACTCAGCAGTTATCTGATTCGAATGGGGGTTAAATGTGAATATATACATTCAGATATAGATACTCTTGAGAGGGTGAAAATTATGGACGGCTTGCGTGCAGGAGTTTTTGATGTGTTGGTGGGAGTAAATTTGTTGAGGGAGGGATTGGATCTGCCTGAAGTTTCTCTTGTTGCAATCTTGGATGCTGACAAAGAAGGCTTTTTAAGGTCTGCAAGAGCTTTAACTCAAACTGCAGGAAGAGCAGCTCGAAATTTAAATGGTCTGGTTATTATGTATGCTGATACAATTACAAGATCAATGCAGGAAACTATTGATGCAACTTATTACAGACGGAAAAAACAACTGCATTACAATGAAATTAATGGTATTACGCCTAAGCAAATATATCGTAAGGCAGGAACAGTTATGGGCGACAAACAACAATCAGAAAGCTGGTATGTTGAACCTGAGACAATTGATATAGCTGCAGATCCTGTTATTGCTTATATGTCGCCAAAAGGACTTAAAAAAGCAGTTGAAACAGCCCGTAAAGCAATGGAAAAAGCATCCAAAGATCTGGACTTTATTTCAGCAGCACAATATCGTGATGAAATGTTTAGACTTCAGGAACTGTTAAACGAAAAATTAGAAAAATAAAAACCTTTAGCAAATAAATGCTTAAAAGAATAACCAACGCCTTTTTGTATGACGACCCGGGCGAATACTCTTGCTTCTGGTTTTTGGCTGAAAGAATTTCCTGGTTTTCGTATAACTTTTTCTGTTAAACCTTGGTTCATTAGAAAAGGGACTGTCTTTAAATAAATAAGTAACCCCAAATGTAGCAGTATAATAAAAATCAAATGGATCTGTATCATAAACTTCTCCGTCAGGATAACTTGAATACCATACATCATGGGCATCAAGCTTATCTGAAAAAGCCAGAGTACCAACAAATTCTACATTAGCACTTAATTTCGGAGTTATCCAAAAAGAAACCCCGCCACCGGCACCAACAGTAGGAGCAACACCGGTGGCATTTCTCCATTTATTACCGGGATCAGAACCGGGAGTCATACTACTGGCAGGCCTCCAATATTCGTCGGCATTATAATAAACTGCTCCAACCTGTGCTAAAGCATAAAGCTGAGCAGTCCTTTCCTTAAAATAACCTAAGAAATGATTAAGAGGACGATAGGTAGCACCAAGACTAAATTCAACATATAGATTATCAAATTCAGCATAGGCATGACCGGAAGTAGCCGGCTCACCGGGTGAAATACTAATTGGAAGAGGATGAATTTGAGTACCTTGCATATTACCTCCGATTAATTGAGCTCGAGCTGATATTAATTGGGACATTTCCCGATCAAGACGAAGACTAAATGAATGACCAAACCTCCCTTTATTCACTAAGTCACCATAAAAAACATTAGGACCAAAGCTGGCGGTTATAGATAAACCTGCAGGTAAATCAAAAGGGACATTCGAATAACCACGACGATACTGGCTATAGACGGAAGTGCTAATTATAAATGCGATGACTAATAATAGCCACTTTTTGTTATTTGTGTACATCTAAAAAGTTTGATGTTATTAACCTTTTTCAACTAATATTATGCCGTAAAAATGGCAAATTCTTTAAAAATATAAAAACTTACATTGCATAAAAGACGAAATATAATGATATTTTGTTTCATTTTTTTACATAATGTATAAAAATATTGATAAATGGACGTTTTTTAGGGATTAAAAGTTAGGTATAACTAAATGTAAACCAAAACGTTTTGACGATTTGTTTCATTATGTAAATTTTTGCCTTCTGCTGAAAAAAGATTGTTAATTTCTTTTTCATACGATGACTCAATTATCCTACGAACCATTTTAGTTGTGCTATTTAACATTTTATTCTCTTCAGTAAAAGGTTCCGGAGCAATAGCAATGGCCGTTGGTAACCAACGATGGGGAAACATGGCATCAAGTTTTCCTCCTTTCTTAAATTGAGCCAATTCTTCTTGAATAGCATCTAATACAAAGGAAACCTTATCGGCTTCTGATGAAAAATCTTGATTTCTTATTAAATTTTTTAAACCATCAGGATTTGGAACGGCAATACCTACTGTATAAGGACTTTGGTTGTTGTAAAGCATAAATTGATCAATAAGATTGCAATGATCAACAATTGCTTCTTCAATACCTTCAGGACTGTATTTCTCACCATCATGTGATATGAGAAGACTCTTATACCGACCAAGAACATATAAATAATTTTCTTTATCAACATAGCCCAGATCACCGGTAAATAACCAACCATCCTTTAATGCTTCTTCAGTGCCTTTAGGATGTTTCCAGTAGCCCAGCATTACATTTTCACCCTTGACAACAATCTCGCCGGATTCACCTAAGGATAAGTCTTTGCCATTTTCATCGCATATTCGTAAACTTAGATTTTGTACTATTTTACCGGATGAACCTAATTTATGATATCTTGGAGTATTGGCAGAAATTATTGGAGCTGCCTCACTTAAACCATAACCCTGATACATGGGAATTCCGATGGCATAAAAGAATTTTTGAAGTTCAATATCTAATAATGCACCTCCTCCAATAAAATATTGAAGATTATCTCCAAAAACAGTGCGAATTTTTTTAAATAATATTTTATCAAACAAAATAATTAAAGGATAGCTTAATTTTTTTAAACCTCTACCTTTGTTATTTCCCTTTCCATTGTACCAATAAGCGTGCTTTATAGCTGTGTTGAACAATGACCATATAAATTTACCTTTTTCACGCACTCCATTTTCAATGTTTTTTCGAAAGCTTTTGGCCAAGGCAGGAACACTCATTAAAACATGAGGATGGATTTCTGTCATGTTGCTAACAAAATTTTTAAGAGTTTCAGTTGCTGTTCTGCCTGCTTGAACTGCAGCAATTGATGCACCTTTAAACATGAAGGAATATAAAGCAGCTGTATGGGCAAAGGCATGATCCCAGGGTAAAACAACAAGGGTACGGTAATGCGAGGGGATATCAATAAAACTAAAGGCTTGCTCAACATTGGCTGTATAATTTCTATGTGAAAGCATTATACCTTTTGGATCGGCTGTAGTGCCCGAAGTGTATGAAATATTAGCCAAGTCTTCGGGCTTAACCTGCTTACGCCTGCTGACCAAAGCACTTTTATCAGATTGAAGCTTGGTGCTTCCGGAGGAATATAACGATGACCAAAGGATTTCTTTATTTTGCAATTCCGACAAATCATCGAAAATTATTACCTTTTCAACCTTTGGTAATAAATCAATAATATTTCTGATTTTTTTTAATTGAAACTCAGAAACTAAAACAAAGCGACTTTCTGAATGCTTAATTCTAAATAATAAATCGTTGGATTCTTCTAATTTGGTGGATAAAGGAACAGTGCAGCCTCCTGCATATAAAACAGCTAATTCACCAAGCAACCAATCTCGACGTCCCTCTGAAAGTAATGCAACCCTTTCCCCCTTTTCTAAGCCAAGCTCTAAAAACCCACTTGCATACGCTTTTACAAGATTAAGACTTTCGCTATAAGTTGTTGACTCATAAACTTTATCTTTTTTCTCCCAAATTAAAGGGTTACTTTCATACTCAGATACTTTGTTTTCGAAATAGTCAATAATACTTATCATTGTATATTGTTTTAATAAGCACTACCAGATATAATGCAGATAAATTAATAAAATCATTATTTAATTAGCCAAAAATAACAAGAATGTTTAAATAATTGTAAATATTATGAAATTTGATTAAGTGATTTATTAAACAATATGAAACTTAAATAAATATAACAACCAAATAATAATAAATTTAACTCCTCATGTCTTAGTTGCAAGATGCAACTAAAATTTATGACTTTGTAAATATACTGTAAATCAGAAATAAAAGAATAAAATATAAATGATATAGTTGACAACTAAAGGCATTTGATTAAATTTGCTTCGTTTTTTAATATTTAAAATTAATCCAAATTTTACTTTCATGGTTCTGTTTTTTGCTAATAATTCCGGTCACATCATAGTATTAAATACAAATGAAAAGCTCACAAAGGATGAAATTCAAAAACTTGAATGGCTTTTTAATGGTGCTGAATTTATGGATGTGGACTCATTAAAAGGGTTTTATGTAGGTCCCAGGCGTGAACTGATTACACCTTGGAGTACTAACGCTGTTGAAATAATTAAAAATATCGGCATAAAGAAAATTATGCGTGTTGAAGAGTTTTTTAAAGTGGAAAACTCTACAAGCGACTTCGACCCTATGCTTCAAATGATTTATAATAAAATTGATCATACAATTTTTGACAACAACAAAAAAGCTGATGATATAATATACATTAGTGATATTGATGCCTACAATGCTCAAGAAGGACTCGCATTGAGTGATGATGAGATTTCACATCTTAAGGAGCTTAGTAGTCGTTTGAAACGTAAGCTTACGGATAGTGAGGTATTTGGCTTTTCTCAAGTAAATTCGGAACATTGTCGCCATAAAATTTTTAATGGAACCTTTATTATTGATGGTGAAGAGAAACAAAGCTCTTTATTTGACCTGATAAAAAAGACTTCTAAAATAAATCCACACTTTTTGGTTTCTGCCTATAAAGATAATGTTGCATTTATTCAAGGCCCCGATGCAATACAATTTTCACCCGAATCAAGTGATAAAGCCGATTTCTTTAATGAAAAAAAGATAGAAACTGTTTTATCGCTAAAAGCTGAAACTCATAATTTCCCTACAACCGTTGAACCATTTAATGGTGCTGCAACAGGAACAGGAGGTGAAATAAGAGACAGAATGGCTGGAGGCCGGGGCTCGCTGCCTTTGGCGGGCACAGCTGTTTATATGACAAGTTATCCTCGTTCTAATGGGGGGCGCGACTGGGAAAAAAATATTCCTGAACGACCATGGTTGTATCAAAGCCCTGAACAAATCTTGATGAAAGCTTCTAATGGTGCGAGTGATTATGGCAATAAGATAGGACAGCCCCTTATATCCGGGTCATTAGTATGCTTTGAACATTATGAAAATTATAAAATGTTTGCCTTCGATAAGGTTATAATGTTAGCCGGAGGAATTGGTTTTGCAAAGAAAAGTAATAGTATAAAAGACCTTCCCTCGAAAGGAGATCAGGTTATTGTTCTTGGAGGTGATAATTATCGTATTGGAATGGGTGGAGGTGCCGGTTCATCGGTAGCTACAGGTGAATATGATGATGATATGGAATTAAATGCTGTACAACGTTCAAACCCGGCAATGCAAGCTAAAGTTTTAAATGTGATAAAGGCTTTGACAGAACTTGAGGAAAATCCTATTATATCCATACATGATCATGGTGCCGGCGGACATCTAAACTGTCTTTCTGAGCTTATTGAAACAATAGGAGGTGAAATTTATCTTGATAAATTGCCAATAGGAGATCCTTCATTATCGGCACGTGAAATAGTTGGAAATGAGTCTCAGGAAAGAATGGGACTACTTATTAAAGAAAAAGATATTGAAAAATTAAAAAATATTGCTGAAAGAGAACAAGCTCCTTGGTATGTGGTTGGAGAGGCAACAGGCGATATGTATTTAAAATTTAAAGACGACAAGGGAAGGGCGCCAATCGACATGACAATAAATGACATGTTTGGAAATTTGCCTAAAACTATCATTGAAGACCAAACATTGGTGGAAACTTTCTCTTCTGCTGAATATTCGCTTGATAAGTTAAAAGAATATTTAACGCATGTATTGCAGCTTGAAGCGGTGGCTTGTAAAGATTGGTTGATAAATAAAGTTGATCGATCTGTTTCCGGTAAAGTTGCAAAACAACAAACTGCCGGGGAAATACAACTGCCATTGAATAATGCCGGAGTAATGGCAATTGATTATCAAGGTAAGGAAGGACTCGCAACTGCTATTGGACATGCTCCCGTAGCTGCACTGATCGATCCGAAAGCAGGTTCAATACTTGCCGTTGCCGAAGCTCTGACTAATATTGTATGGGCCCCATCGACACATGGATTAAAAGGGGTGAGCTTAAGTGCCAACTGGATGTGGCCGGGAAAAAATAAAGGTGAAGACGCCCGCTTATATGAAGCGGTGGAAGCATTAAGTGATTTTGCTATTGCACTGGGAATTAATGTGCCAACAGGAAAAGATTCCTTGTCGATGACTCAAAAGTATAAAAACGGAGATCTTGTATTTTCTCCGGGAACAGTTATTGTAAGCGCTGTAACCCAGGTTTCAGATGTTAAAAAAGTTGTAGAACCTGTTCTTAAAAAAGATATAAATACTACTCTTGTTTATGTCGATTTATCAAAAGATACTTTTAAACTTGGAGGAAGCAGCTTTTTGCAGATACTTAACAAAGTTGGAAATGAAAGCCCAATAGTATGTGAAAGCGATTATTTTAAAAATGGATTTGCTGCAATTCAGGAGCTTATTAATAAGGATTTGATATTGGCAGGACATGATATTTCCGCCGGTGGAATGATAACGACACTTTTGGAAATGTGCTTTGCAAATACAGCTTATGGCATCCAAATTGATATAAACAACTTTGAAGAAGAGGATATAGTTAAAATTTTGTTTTCGGAAAATCCCGGAGTTGTTATTCAACTTTCAAAAATAGAAGCAGCAATTGAAATATTGGAAAAATATAAAATTAAATATTTTAAACTTGGAACTCCTGTTGAAAATAGATCTCTTATAATTAAGGGTAAAGGTGAAAATATCACCCTTGATGTGGATGAAATGAGAGATATATGGTATAAAAGCTCTTTCTTGTTAGACAGCAAGCAAAGTGGAAAAATAAAAGCACAGGAAAGATATGATAATTATAAAAATCAAGCTTTGAATTTTAATTTTCCGAATAATTTTAAAGGAACAATATCATCCTATGGTCTGAATAACTTTGAAAGCTCGGGCTTGAGAGGAGCAAAAGCTGCTATTGTGCGCGGACAAGGTGTGAATGGCGACAGGGAGATGGCTTATGCACTATATTTAGCAGGCTTTGATGTTAAGGATGTGCATATGACAGATCTTATTTCAGGAACTGAAGATTTAAAAAATATTGATTTTTTAGTGTTCCCGGGCGGCTATAGCAATGCCGGTGTATTTGGTCCTGCAAAAGGTTGGGCTGCTTCTTTTCTTTATAATGAAAAGGCAGCAAATTCCTTGAATAATTTCTTTCAAAGGGAAGATACTTTAAGCTTTGGTGTTGGTAATGGTTGCCAATTGATGGTAGAGTTAAATCTTATTTATCCTTCTCATGATAAAAAACCAAGGATGTTAATTAATGATTCAAATAAATTCGAATCCGGCTTTAGCGGTATTAATATTTGTGAGAACAATTCAGTAATGTTGAAAAGCTTGGCAGGCAGCAGACTGGGAGCATGGTTTTCCCATAAAGAAGGGAAATTTAGTTTGCCCTTGGAGGAAAAACAATATCACATACCGGCTGTTTATACTTATGAGAATTACCCTGCAAATCCAAATGGAAGCGACTATAATGTGGCTGCTATATGCTCGATGGATGGCAGACATTTAGCTATGATGCCTCATCCCGAAAGGTCAGTTTTCCCGTGGCAATGGGCATATTATTCAAATGATAGAAAATTAAGTGATGAAGTGACGCCTTGGATAGAAGCATTTGTAAATGCCAGAAAATGGATAGATAATAAAAAGACAAATAAAAAATAAAAATTTCTTTATAAGATAATTCAATATTTTCTGTAATCATTTCAATTATGATGAAACGATTTTTTGTTTTATTTCTTATTTCTTTTTTCTCTTTTACGGTTACTTCCATGGCGGAAAGTAAGGCTAATTCAATAAAGGAGCTATGGTCAAGCTTGAAGATGCAAAATGACAATGAAAAGAACTTCCGGTTTTCTTTTTTTATAGATTCTCTATTAATACTTTCGAATGATATAAAGCCGGAAAATATTAATAATAATTTACCTTCTGATTGGGACTTTGGTGTATCAGATGATAGCTTGGTATATGTTATGGCCGGTGTCTTGCCATATAGCTCATTAGATCCTACATTAATTTATGTGATTAATCATGACAAACAGTACTTTTTATTTTATAAGAAAATAAAAAGTTCCGGCGGCCTTGATTTTAAACCTAAAGTTGAAATTGTTGATGAAAAATTTGAAGGATCAAATTTTTATTCCTTGAATATCAGATTAAACAATGAAATAGTAGAAAATCTTCCCGATATCATGATTAAAATCTTTTTCGATATGATTGTTAAATCAAAAAATGATAAAGAAAAAGATGATTTAAGTGAAATGATTTGGCATAGGCTTGCCATATTGCTACAAGACAGTAAATATTATCAAAGTTCCTTTGAGGGTTTTGACCGTATGTCAACTTTAATATCTAAAGACGGTATTATAAAATTACTAAGCTGGAATATAGAATATTTTAATGGAGATAATGTCTTTCATGGCAGCTTGGTGATAAATAATAATGATAGTGTTATAGTATATAGACTTATAGATCAGCATTATAGTATTGATAAGCCGGAAGAAGTGAAACTTGATAATGAAAAATGGTTTGGCTGTGTTTATTATGATATAATAGAAAATAATCTTGACGGGAAAAAAATATACACCCTGCTTGGCTATAACCCGCATGATGCTTTTACTAAAATCAGGGTGATTGAAACACTTATGTTGAACGAAAACATGAAACCGGAGTTTGGAATTTCTGTTTTTGATGATAAGCATCGTTCACATAAAAGATTAATTTTTGAATATAGTATCAGAGCTAATATGATGCTTAGATATGATCCTGATCATAAAATGATAATCATGGATAATCTTTCTTCATTCAATCCTTTATATCAAGATGATCCGCGCTTTATAGGACCTGATTTCTCACATAACGGATTAAAGTTTGAAAATGAGAAATGGAAGTTTTATGATGATATAGATATTCGAAATCCCTAATGATATAGAGGGGCCGATTTTAATAATTTTTGTTTTATGTTGCTTAAGCGAATTATAATAATTGGGGCAGGCAATGTTGCTACTCATCTTGCAATTGCCTTGAAAAATTCGGGATATATAATTCAGCAAATTTTTAGTCGGAATATGGTTAATGCTGAAGTGTTGTCACGAATGGTTGATGCTGAGCCGGTTGGAGCACTTGAGAATATTGATGAAGATGCAGATTTGTATATTATATCTGTTTCAGATGCAAAAATTGAAGAAGTTGCAGAAAAACTGTCTGTTAAAAAAGGTGTGGTACTACATACAGCCGGAAGTATAGATATTTCGGTATTGAAAAAATTTGAATTATACGGAGTTTTATATCCTTTCCAAACTTTTACCCGCGACAAAGTTATTGATTTTTTAAAGGTGCCTGTGCTTATAGAAGGTAATAATGCTTTAGCATTAAGTAGCATTTCCGATCTGGCAAATAGAATTAGTGAAACAGTTGAAGTTGTTGATAGCAAGAAAAGAAAATCGCTACATATCGCTGCAGTCTTTGTTAATAATTTTGTTAACCATATCTATGTTTTGGCAAATGATTTGGTTGAAAAAGAGGGACTTGATTTTTCATTGCTAAAGCCTCTAATATTGGAAACAACACAAAAGGCCTTGTCAATGAATCCTTTATATGCACAAACAGGACCTGCACGCAGGGCTGATATTGAAGTAATTGAACAACATTTAAATATGCTGGGAACAGATTCTTTGCATTATAGAATATATGAACTGATCTCACAAAGTATTATGAATAGATATCCTTTATAGGATTATCAGCTAATATTGTAATTTTATAAACTGGTAATTTCAAATTTATGAGTAATTTTAAGGAAGATTTGATGAAGGTTAAAGCCTTTGCTTTTGATGTTGACGGGGTTTTGAGTTTTGATGTTATACCAATGCATCCCTCAGGAGAACCAATGAGAACAGCTAATATAAAAGATGGCTTTGCTATTCAAAAAGCCATAAAATTAGGATATCCTGTTGCAATAATAACAGGGGGTAATACTCCCTCAGTAGAACAAAGGTATAAGTATCTTGGAATTAAGGATATTTATATGGCATCAGTTAATAAAATAAAAGACTTTAAGCATTGGATAGAAAAGCTGAATATTAAAACAGAAAATGTCTTATATATGGGCGATGATCTCCCTGATTATGAGGTGATGAAACTTGTGGGACTTGCAGTTTGCCCCTCAGATGCAGTTGAAGAGATAAAAGAAATTTCAGCTTATATCAGCCATAAATCAGGTGGCAACGGATGTGTTCGCGATGTTATTGAACAGGTGTTAAGAGCTCAGGGAAAATGGGGAAAAGTAAATGAATGGTAAGAGATTATTAATCATAATAATATAATTTAAAAAATGATATCCTTCCTCAGGTTGATAAGATCTAAGAATCTAATCATTATAATTTTACTGCAATATTTGCTTAGATATGGGCTCTTATTGCCAATTTTAAAGTTTTATGAAATTGAACCTGTCTTGTCCGACTTAAGATTCGTAATGTTGGTGATAACAACAGTTTTCCTTGCAGCCTCTGGATATGTGATTAATGATTATTTTGATCTTAAAATTGATAGAATTAATAGACCTGATAAAATCGTTGTCGGACAAGCTTTTCAAAGACGTACAGTTTTATTGTTGCATGTTATCTTTACTTTTATTGGAGTCTTTTCAGGCCTTTATCTCGCATATATATATAGAAAAGAAAGTTATGCCCTGGTGTTTCTCATGATTCCATTTCTGCTATGGTACTATTCTACTACTTTTAAAAAACAAATAATTCTTGGAAACTTAATTATTTCATTGCTTACCGCAATGGTTGTCTATTTTGTTGTTTCACTCGAATTCGTTTCCCTTGCAAGAGTGTATGGAGAAGCAATTATTGATACAGATGCATGCTCAACAGCATGGTTCTGGTCAACAGGCTTTGCCTTTTTTGCTTTTATAAGCAACCTTAGCAGAGAGATAATAAAAGATTTGGAAGATATTAAAGGAGATGAAGCTGCAGGCTGCCATACTATGCCTATTGAAATGGGGGTGGCTTATACCAAAACTGTTGTTGTTTTATTGACTTTAGCTTCAGTTGCCGCACTATGGCTTGTGTATTTTTTTGTACCTGAATTAACCGGGCATAAAATTACACTAATTTACTTTATTGTCTTCCTAACAATTCCCTATCTTATTTTGGCCCGGAAAGTATATAAAGCCAAGAATACCAAACATTATCAGCAGGCTACTAAAATTAGTAAATTAATAATGTTGTTTGGAATATTGTTTATTCTCGTTGCCAGAACATTTTTTCAATGAGAAGTGTTTTTTTCGCCCTTCTAACAAAATATTTTTAATGAATGATTTTAATATTCAATATCAAATTATTTTGGCATCTAACTCGCCACGACGGCGAGAATTATTGAAAATGGCTGATTTTGATTTTAAAGTTGAAACTGTTCAAAATATCGATGAATCATTTGATAATGATATAGAAATTTCAGAGCTGCCGATTTATCTTGCAAGGAAAAAACAAAATGCTTTCAAACATTTATGGACAATAAAAAATAATCTTGTAATTACCTCCGATACAATAGTATGTCTTAAAAATAAAATTCTCAATAAACCTTTGAATAAAAATGAAGCTTTCGATATGCTGATGGAATTATCAGGGCAAATGCATAAGGTTATTACAGGAGTAGTTTTAAAAAGTAAAAACAAAGAGATCGAATTTGCCGAAACAACAAAAGTATGGTTTAAAAAACTTACAGCTTCCCAAATAAATTATTATATCGATAATTATAAACCTTTTGATAAAGCAGGAGCATACGGAATCCAAGAATGGATAGGAATGATTGGAATTAGTAAAATAGAAGGATCATATTTTAATGTTATGGGATTACCCATAGATAGGATATATGATGAGTTGAAAAAGTTTTAATTTATTCTGAGACATCTGTCCTATCTAATGCATGAAATAAAAATTATTGACTAAGAACTGTAACTTTTGTATCTCTTTTTTTGTCATATAAATGAAATCCTTAAATTTTATATGATTATGAAAAAAAATACATACAAGATTTTTTTACTTCTCATATTTGTTTGCTTACTGCCTTCATGTATCTATGCCAAGTCAGAACAAATTATTGAAGAGTTCAAAATTGAACCTGCTTTTAATGCTATTTCTGTTTGTTGCGGAATACAACTTTTTTTGACACAAAGTAATGAGCAAAATATTGTTGTGGTCGCCGATGAAAAAGATATCGATAGACTTATTATCGAAAATAGACAGGGGACTTTAAGTATAAGCTTGAAGTCTAATAATTTTATATTTAGAAGAAATAAATTACGAGGGCTTGTAAAAGTTTTTGTTTCATTTACCAATTTAGATGAATTAAAAATTTCTTCAGCTGCAAGTGCCAGTTCTGAAAACTTTTTGAAGCTGGAAGATTTCGATTTAAAAGCCTCATCAGGAGCGCATTGTAATTTAAATTTGAGATGTTTAAATATGATGTTAAATGCTTCTTCAGGTGCCGCAGTTAAATTGATAGGTAATGGAAATAATGTTCTAATAAATGTAAGTAGCGGAGCAAGTGCTATGTGTGGTGATTTTAAAGTTAATAATGCACAATTAAAAGCCAGCTCAGGAGCAAATATTAATATTGAGGCAAATGGTGTTATTGATGCATCTTCCAGCTCTGGTGCAAATATTGCAGTTTCAGGCAGTGGGCGTTTTGAAACTATCAATCAATCATCGGGTGGTTTGGTTGTAAAACATTGAAAGCTTTAAGTATAATAAAGGAGCTGCCCTAATGAGACAGCTCCTTTTAATTTAAATGCTATATTTTATAAAAATGTTTTTCAGACTTTGATAAAAATATCTTAGGTTGGTGTTGAAACTTTAATCTTTCCGGCGAGAATATCCTGAGCCATCTCCAACACTGTTGTGTCATCCAGTTCTACAATGCCACCATCGGGACCCTGTTCTATGTGAATTCCTACACTTTGACCCCGATCGTAGTTGGCCCCACCAAAATAGTTGCGAACTGTCTCTACGTCGAGGTTTAAATGTTCTGCGATAGTACGTGTTGCACCCTCAGGAAGACTGTCCTTAATTCTTCTCAGCTGGTTAAATGTTATTGTAGTGCTCATGATTGAAAAGGTTTTAAAATTATTGTTCGTCTTTAAAGATAATAATAGAGTTTAACTATTGACAATAAATTAACAACATTCATAAACGTTTTAACATATATTAATAATAATTTTTTTGATTATTTGTGTGTAAATAGTATGAAAATAAGCAGCTTTGAACTAAGAAAACAAAAATAAACTCGTCTATGAATTTGTCATAGGAAAAAGATGAGAAATTTAAACTAAAAACAAATTGCAACTTAAACCATTATTTTAAGAAGTATAAGAGATGATAAAAAAATCATTATTATAGAGAAAACACCCGCTTGTACCGATAACCATACTTCTTTTCCAAAAGGAGCACCCTGATATGAGATAAAACTGTTCTTTTTGCTCAAATAATTATAGAGTTTATACATTCCCCAGCCAATTAAACTCCCAAGTATTATTCCAAATAATATATCGCCGGGATAATGAACCCCGGCATAAATCCTTGAATAAACATTGATAAGAGCCCAGATATATATAAAAATAGTGAAGAACCTCTTTTTAAAAAGAAAAACAACAAAAGTTAATAGACCAAATGAATTTGTTGCATGCCCCGAAACAAAACCAAAGCGGCCACCTCGGTAGTTGTGAATAAGCTGAAGGATACCTTCCAGATTTGGTTCTCGAGATGGACGAACGCGTTCAAATAAAGGTTTAAAAACAGAACTGGATATCTGATCACATAAAACTATGGTAAGGCCTATGGCTAATAATACCCAAATACCTTTAAGCCCCATTCTGAGAATAATTACATATGCAAGTACCAGATAAAATGGAATCCAAATAATCACACTTGTATATATCCAGAAAAAATTATTGAAAAGAGCCGAACGCATACTATTTAATAGTAATAATAAATCAGTATCAAATTGAAGTATTGCTTCCATGCCGGTGGAAATTTAATTTAGATTCCAAGTAAAAAAACAAAAGGTTCAGGCCATGGTTATAATTTTTGTTTTATAAGAAGCAGCTTAAAAATGCAAAATTAAAAAGTTAGAATCAACAAACAATAATTAAATACGAAAACTGTGAAAATATGTTTTAAAATATATGATTAAGCATAGTTAATTGGGTTTACTATCAGGGTTTGATTATTTTTGTGCCTTAAATTTAATTATAGCTATGCAGTTAAATCTAAAAAACCCCATTGTATTTTTCGATCTTGAAACAACCGGTGTCAATATTGCAGTTGACAGAATAGTGGAAATTGCTGTATTGAAAATACATCCTAATGGAAATGAGGAACTTCGTAAATTTAGAATTAATCCGGAACGCCCCATTCCTAAAGAAGCATCCAATATTCATGGAATATTTGATGAAGATGTGAAAAACTCGCCAACTTTTAAAAATGTTGCCAAAGAGTTGGCCAAATTTATGGAAGGCTGTGATATTGGTGGCTTTAATTCAAATAAATTCGATATTCCTCTTTTAGCAGAAGAGTTTATTAGAGCTGATGTTGACTTTGATATGAAAAAACGGCATACCATAGATGTTCAAACTATCTTCCATAAAATGGAGAAAAGAACGCTCGGTGCAGCATATAAATTTTATTGCCAAAAGGACCTAGATGATGCTCATAGTGCCGAAGCAGATACCAGAGCTACTTATGAAATATTGAAGGCTCAGATTAAGAGATATAAAGAATTGGAAAATGATATTGCCTTCCTGTCAGATTTTTCAACTTTTAATAAAAATGTTGACTTTGCCGGAAGAATAATATATAACGATAAAAATAAGGAAGTATTTAATTTTGGTAAATACAAAGGAATGCAAGTAACAGATATCTTGGAAAAAGATCCCGGCTATTATAGCTGGATAATGAATGGAGATTTCCCTCTTTATACAAAAAAAGTACTAACCAATATAAAACTTAGACAAATAAATAATAAGCTCTAAGAATTAGCAAAATAGGATTCCAAATTGCTAAGCAAACAATTTAATTGGAATCTTGTTGAAATGATAGTTGAGAAATATATATTTTTTGATGAAAATATTGTGTATTGGACGAAACTATGAGGCTCATGCAAAGGAGTTTAAAAATCCATTGCCGGCGGAGCCTATTATATTTTTAAAGCCTGATTCTGCCATTTTAAGAAATAATGATGCTTTTTATATTCCCGACTTTGCTAAGGAAATTCATTATGAAATTGAAATTATTGTAAGAATCTCTAAGCTTGGAAAAAATATAGAAGAGCGCTTTGCCCACCGATATTATGATAAAATTGGACTGGGAGTGGATTTTACTGCACGTGATTTGCAAGAAGAATTGCGACTTAAAGGCTTGTCATGGGAGAAATGTAAAGCTTTTGATGGTTCCGCAGCAATTTCAGAATTTGTATCTAAAGAAAAATATCCTGACATAAATAATATTAATTTTTCATTAAAAATTAATAATGAGCTTAAACAGAAAGGAAATACCGGAGAAATGATTTATTCTATTGATAGAATTATTGCAGATTTATCTAAATATTTCACACTTAAAATTGGAGATATAATTTTTACCGGAACACCCGCAGGAGTTGGACCGGTGAAAATAGGAGATAAATTATCTGCCTTCATTGATAATGAGTGTTTTCTAGATTTTTACATTAAATAACTTTATGATAAATTATCCGTAATCAGTTGTAAACTGTTAATATTTCACAAAGCATTTCTTTTCCCTAAAACAGATAATTGAAATTTATTAAAGAATTGTTGTTGATTAATGTTAGTTTTGTCGCTTCTTTTAATCTTATTATATGTTAAGAAATCTTGGTTCTAAGGTAGCTGTTTCGATTGGCGACCTTCAAATCACCTACACTAACCTGCTTGGTAAAATTGAATATTTTTCTTCTTTATATAATCTGAATAGTGGAGAACATGTAGTAATATGTTCCGAGAACCGCTCAGGATGGATCTATGCATTTTATTCTATATGGAAAAAAAGAGGAATAGTAATACCTATAGACTTTTTATCCACAGTTGATGAAATTGCATATATCCTAAAGGACTCTTCACCATCAGTAATTTTTGTATCATCAGCAAAAAAGAATGATATTGAAAAAGCTGTGTCACAAGCAGGAATTTTAACTAAGATAATTGTCTTTAATCAATATGAGTCAATAGAATGTGATGAATATATTGAAGATGACTTCCCTGTTCCTGAAGAAGATGAAGCGGCTGCTATATTATATACCTCAGGCACAACAGGAATGCCGAAAGGTGTTATTCTAAGCTATGGAAATATGCTTGCCAATGTTAAGGCTGTCTCTGAAAAAATACCAATTTTTACAAAAGACTCAAGGGTGATGATTTTATTGCCCCTGCACCATGTTTTGCCCTTGCTTGGCAGCCTTATTGCTCCAATGTATGTAGGAGGAATGGTTGCAATCAGTCCTTCAATGACTTCGGAAGACATAATAAATACGCTTGGAAAAAATGCTATTACTATTATAATCGGGGTGCCGCGACTTTATTCCGCAATTAGAAAAGGAATTAAAGATAAAATCAATAAAAGCTTTGTTGCACGTAAGTTATTCGCCTTTGCAAAAAAAGTAAATTCGCAAAAATTTTCACGCTTAGTATTTAACTCTGTTCATAAAAAATTTGGTGGAAACCTGAAATATCTTGTGTCCGGTGGTGCAGCACTTGACCCTGAAGTTGGAGGTGATTTTAAAACATTGGGCTTTGAAGTGTTAGAAGGATATGGTATGACTGAAGCAGCTCCTATGCTCTCTTTTACTCGCCCCGGTAAGGTAAATATTGGATCACCCGGCCATGCTATGCCGGGAGTTGAGTTAAAGATTAAAAATGGAGAGATAATAGCACGGGGACCAAATGTTATGAAAGGGTATTATAAAAGGCCTGAGGATACAAATTTGGTGTTGAAAAATGGATGGCTGCATACAGGAGACCTTGGCCATCTCGATAGTGATGGATATTTATATATTACCGGAAGGAAAAAAGAAATTATTGTTTTATCAAATGGGAAAAATATAAATCCTGAAGAACTTGAAGAGAAATTAATAAGCTCTCCTTTGATCTTGGATTGTGGTGTGTTTTTAAAAAATGAACGAATACAAGCTGTATTTGTTACAGAGGATGTTTCATCAGAAAATCATAAAATAATAAAAAAAGAACTTGTGGAGCCATTTAACAAGTCGATTTCTTCATATAAAAGGATAATGAACTTTTATCTTACAAAAGAGCAACTCCCACGTACCCGCCTCGGGAAATTGCAAAGATTTAAATTGACAGAATATATGGAGGAGGAAAAAAAGGATGACGACATAATTTCAAATGACTCTTCTGAAGAGTTTGATATGATTGCCGGTTTTATTGAATTGGAGAAGGAAAAAATTGTTATGCCATTTCATCATTTAGAATATGACCTGGGAATGGATTCTTTAGATAAAGTGGGATTACAGGTATATATACATCAAAACTTTGGAGTAGATATAGAAGCACAGGAATTGTCGGCTTTTGGTTCTGTTGAAAAACTGGTTGATTATGTAGCAAAGACAAAAACAAAAATGGAGGATGAGAAAATTAATTGGCATGATATCCTCCGTGAAAAGATTAATTTTAAACTACCGGTCTCATGGTTGCCAATGAGTCTTATGATGCGTTTGTCAAAATTCTTTTTTCATATCTATTTCAGATTTAAGTCGCATGGCATTGATAATCTTCCCGAAGGAGGCTGTATAATAGCTCCTAATCATCAAAGCTTTTTTGACGGACTGTTCGTTACTACACAACTTAGAACACGACAAATAAGAAAAACCTATTTTTATGCAAAAGCGCAACATGTAAAAAGACCTTTGGTGAAATTTCTTGCTAATAAAAATAATATTATAGTAGTTGATTTAAATAGAAATCTTAAAGAATCAATCCAGAAATTGGCCGAGGTCTTAAAAATGGGTAAAAACCTTATTATTTTTCCGGAAGGTACACGTAGTACAACCGGTAAGTTGGGCTCCTTTAAAAAGACTTTTGCCATCTTAAGTAGAGAACTTAATATTCCCGTAGTGCCGGTTTCTATACAAGGCGCTGTAAATGCACTCCCCAAAGGAAGCTTTATACCTCGGCCATGGAAAAAAGTTCAGGTTGAATTTCTTAAACCTGTTTACCCGGGAAAAAACAGCTATGAAGAAATTGCTTTGCTTGTAAAAGAAAGTATTAGTAACAGAATAAATATGCAGTAATTAAACTTATCATACTTCCTATGTAGCATATAAATATAAAAGTTTTATATTTCCCTTTTTAATTTAAAAATAACTTCTATTTTTAAAATTTAAAATTTCTATCAAATGACAGGAACATTACTTAATGTTGTTGCTATAATTGGCGGAAGTACCGTTGGTTTACTGTTTAAAAGGAATCTCCCCCGTAAGGTTATTAATGGTGTATTACAAGGGATAGGCCTTGTGACCTTTGCAATTGGTATTTATATGTTTCTTAAAAGCGAATGGCTTGTAGTTGTGGTATTAGCTATTTTGTTTGGAGGCATTACCGGAGGAATGCTTGAGCTTGATAAAAGAATAAACAGATGGGCAGATAAACTGAAAAATAAGTTTAAAAACTCTGGAACTACGTTTACTGAAGGCCTTACAACTGCATTCCTATTGTATTGTATGGGAGCTTTAGCCATTTTAGGCGCCATAGATGAAGGCCTGGGAAATGGATTTGAACTTCTATTAACTAAATCCATACTTGATGGATTTTCATCTATCGCATTAGCATCTACCCTCGGAATAGGCGTGATGTTTTCTATCATTCCTCTGTTTTTATTTCAGGGTGGAATCACTCTGTTTGCAATGTATCTGGATGGATTTATTGATCTCGCAATTGTGCATGAAGTTTCTGCAACAGGAGGTATAATACTCTGTGGATTAGCATTGAATATTTTAAAGCTGGCAAATATAAAAATCATGGATCTTTTACCTTCAATTATTTACGCTGTCATTTTTGCTTATATTTGGGCTTTGGTTTTTATCTGATGCAAATAATATAATGCGATGATTGAAAATGATGATTCAAATATTAAAGACAAATTGATTGAGCTTTATATTCAATGGACAGGAAAAGCTCCGACAACAATCAAAATACTACCGGAATCCGGCTCTCACAGAGAATATTATAGAATTAGTAATAAAAGCTCCTCAGTTATTGGGGCTTTTAATAAAGACTATAAAGAAAATAAAGCTTTTATAGAATATAGTCGCTTTTTTATTGAGCAAGGTCTCAAAGTCCCTGAAATATATATGGTTGATTATGAATCGGGCTGCTATTTACAAGAGGACTTTGGCGATATAAGACTTTTTGATCTCCTTGAAAAAGAAAGAATTAATGATGAACTGCCAACTAAGATCGTAGATTTCTATAAAGCTGTTCTTGAAAGGCTTATAGACTTTCAACTTAAAGGGCGTGAGCTAAACTTTAAGCTTGCTTATCCAAGGGCCCACTTTGATAAACAATCAATGATGTGGGATCTGAGTTATTTTAAATATTATTTTTTAAAACTTGCATACATACTTTTCGATGAGCAATTGTTGGAAGATGATTTTAATCGTTTTGTTGATTTTCTGCTGGAAGCAGATAGTGGGTATTTCCTTTATCGAGACTTTCAAAGTCGAAATATAATGGTGCTGGAAGACTTCACACCCGGCTTTATTGATTATCAAGGTGGACGACAAGGCGCATTACAATACGACCCGGCTTCACTTTTATTCGATGCAAAAGCAAATCTGCCTTTTGACTTGCGTGAAGAGTTGCTGAATTATTATTTAAAGCATCTTTCTAAATATATTAAAATCGATGCCATCTTATTTAAAAAGCATTTTTATGGCTTTGTCCTTATTCGCATAATGCAAGCTATGGGAGCTTATGGCTATCGTGGATTTTATGAAAAGAAGCAAGTCTTTCTCGATAGCATACCCTATGCATTAAATAATCTTAAATGGCTGCTTGATAATGCGCTAATTCCTGAAGGATATTCAACTTTAACAGATGTTTTAAAGCAAATAGTAAATTCTGAATTTTTAAAACGCTTTCCCAAACAAAAAGAATTAACAGTTACTATTAACAGTTTTTCTTATAAAAGAGGAGTTCCGGTAGATTCTACAGGCCACGGAGGTGGCTTTGTGTTCGATTGCAGGGCTATTCATAATCCGGGAAGATACGAAGAGTATAAAACGAAAACCGGAAAAGACCCTGAAGTCATTGCGTTTTTTGAAAAAGAAAATGAAATGGAAACTTTCCTTAAAGATGTATATTCTTTAATTGATAAAAGTGTTAAAAAATATACGGAAAGAGGATTTAGTAATTTAATGGTTAATTTTGGATGTACCGGTGGCCGGCATCGATCGGTATATTGCGCTGAGCAGTTAAGTAACTATCTTAAAGATAATTATCCGGTAAATGTAAAACTTAAACACCTGGAACAAAGTTTTTAAAAATAATTGCTTGCTTTAAGTGATAAATCAATTTTGTTAAAATAAGCAATAGCAATATTGTTAAAGCTTGTTTTCCGGACTTCAATTTTTTCTGTCAGATGATGCAAAAAACTAATGTTCTGATTTTAGCTGCCGGTATAGGTTCTCGACTTCAACCGTTTACACTCCATACACCAAAGGCATTGGTTAAGATTGGCAGATTTACTATGCTTGAAATGGCATTGAAAAAAATGGAAAGGCTGAAAGTTGAAAAAGTTGTTATCAATGTTCATCATTTTGCTGATCAAATTATCGATTTCCTTAAAGATTACAGGTCTGATAGTGATATGGAAATAATAATTTCTGATGAAAGAGAGAAACTCTTAGATACAGGAGGTGCCTTAATGAATGCACATATGTATTTCACAATTGATGAACCGATTTTAATATATAATGTTGATGTCCTTACTAATGCTTCATTAGAAGACTTTATGGACTTTCATATAAAAAATGAAAACTTGGTTTCATTGATGGTGCAAAATAGAGAAGCCAGTAGATATTTACTTTTCGATGATAAAAAACTCTTGTGTGGCTGGGAAAATCCGGCAACAGGTGAAATTATTGAACTATCCAAAAAAAAGGACCTAAGCAGACTGGGTTTTAATGGAGTCCAAATAGTTGATTATGAAGCTTTAAGCCTAATAGAAAACAATGGCGTATTTCCAATTATCCCTGAGTATTTGAAATTATCAAAATCTTATCCTGTAAAAGGATGGGAGCAGTGGGAAGGAAAATGGTTTGATATAGGTGATCCACAAAAACTTGAAAGAGCAAAACAATATTTTGAAAGTCTCTCCGATAAAGAACAGAATACCTTTTATTGATGTAGCCAAAACATCAGAATGAAGGAATGAAGGAATGAAAAATGTTTAGGACTACGTCGTTTAGGACTACGTCGTTGAGAACTACGTTGTTGAGAACGGTTTAGATAAGTAGATTAGTTGATTAGCAAATGAAAAATGTTTAGGACTACGTCGTTTAGGACTACGTCGTT
>CAZODA010000051.1:0-23132 GCA_964578485.1 uncultured Alkalitalea sp.
ATTACAACACTTCCAAAAATTTTGAACCCCTTTTTTGAAAATAATTTGTTAATGCTCGGATAAAATGTGAAATCTAAACTTAGGAATCTTTATCTCCTTGCTCTTTATTCCCTTTATCCTCAGCTGCCTTCTCCCCCTCTGCCTCTTTCACTTTCTCCTTTTCAGCAATATGACTTTCAATTTTCTCCTTAGTAATATATTCTTTTTCTTTTAATATATTAAACCAGGCAAATACTTTTTTAATATCTGAAGGATAAACTCTGTACTGATCATAATCGGGCACTACTTCTTTAAACTTTTCTTTTAAAGTGGCAACATCCGATTTTGGATCAACCTTTAACTCCTTATTGAAAATATCAATAAAAACCTCTACAAGATGTTTTTCACCCTCTTCGGTATAAATAGAAATATCATCAAGCGCACTAATACGCGAGCTTGCATAAACGGGCATTCGTTTACCATCTGCTAAAGATTCCACAATAACGGTGTTTCTGGCCTGAGAAACTAACTTATAAAGACCGGGATAACCCGAAACAGATAAGATGTCTTTTACCATAATTATGAATTTTGATGCTGCAAAAATAGTATATTCCTACATACAACAAAACCTAAGAAACAATAATATTGATTTTTTTTTCTTAGCTCTTATTTTTTAACGACTTCCGTTATATAAATTAATGACATAGTATGTTCAACAAATCTATATGATCAAAGATTATATAAAAAAAAGATATGAGATAAAAGAAATGACTCTTACAAATAGTTTTAATCGAATTTTATTAGATTTGAAAAATAAACGTCAGTTCTGTAGATTCTAAAGAAATCAAAAGTACAATATTTTAAAAACTGCTTGAAATGAGTAAATTATATTCAATAATAATATTAAGTCTTGCTTCTTTGATTTGTATTAATGCACAACAAAAGACAGTAGAACTTGAGGATTTTATTTCGAAAGACAGCTTCCGCCGAAAACAAGTCAATATAAAGCCAATGAAAGACGGAAAATTTTATTCTGTTTTAGAAAATAATGGTTCACAAATTGTCAAATATGCTTATGACAAAGAGGCTAAAATTGAAGTTATAGCCGACATCCCCAATCTAAAAAAAACTCCCATCAAATCTATAATCGATTATAAATTTAGTGATGATGAAAGCAAAATACTTGTTTACAGAAATCGCGAAAATATTCATCGTCATTCCTTTAAAGCCGATTATTTTGTGATAGATGTCAAACGAAATGAAATAGAACCCTTATCACATAACGGAAAACAGCAGGAAGCCGAATTTTCTCCCGATGGATATAGTGTTGCCTTTGTACGTAATAACAATATTTTTATTCGGAATTTGCGCTTTGGAACTGAAGCAGCTGTTACAAGTGATGGAAAAAAGAATCATATTATTAATGGAATACCCGATTGGGTATATGAAGAGGAATTTTCGTTTACTAAAGCTTTTGAATGGTCACCCGATAATCAAGAGCTGGCTTTTCTTAAATTTGATGAGTCGGAAGTTGATGAATATGATTTCCCTCTTTATAAAGGGTCTTTTCCATCATTGGATGATAACGAACTATACCCCGACAGCTATATTTATAAATATCCAAAAGCAGGAAGATCAAACTCGCTGGTGAGTGTACATGTTTATAATCTACGCCATAGAACAACAAAAAAAATGGAGTTAGATGATCAAAACATTTATATCCCAAGAATTAAATGGACAACACAGAGCAATCAGCTTGCTATTATTTCCTTAACAAGAAGACAGGATCAATTAGATCTTTATTTTGTAAATTCAACTTCAGGAGTTGCAAGAGTGATTTTTACTGATAGAAATAAACGATATATAGAAGAAAGTGAATTAGATAATATAATATTTTTAGAAAATGGAGAACATTTTCTGTACTTAGGTGAAAGCGATGGCTATAAACATCTTCATCTTTATGGAACAGACGGACGACATATAAGGCAAATCACAAAAGGCGACTGGGATGTTACACGTTATTTGGATTTTGATGCAAGTAATAATACTTTATATTTTCAGGCAGCTGCAATATCACCACTTCAAAGAGAAGTGTATTCAATAAACATTAATGGCACAAAACAAACAAAACTCTCTGTTAACACAGGAATAAACATGGCATGGTTTAGTTCTAATAAAAATTACTATGTCAATAGCTTCAGCAATACAAAAACTCCCCCGCTTTATCAGGTGTTTAACAGCAAAAATGGAAAGTTGTTAAAAACTATCGAAGATAATAGTGAATTGAAAAACAAATTCAATGAGTATAAATTGCCTATGAAGGAGTTTTTTACATTTACAACAGTTGATGGTAGTTTATTGAACGGATGGATGATAAAACCTCCAAACTTTAACCCGGAAAAACAATATCCCCTATTAATGATACAATATAGCGGTCCGGGATCACAAAGCGTCCTTGACCAATGGGAAAACGGATGGGAATTTTTTCTGGCATCTAAAGGATATGTTGTAAGTTGTGTTGATGGCAGGGGAACAGGAGGACGAGGTGAAGATTTTAAAAAACAAACATATATGCAGTTAGGCAAACTCGAAAGCGAAGATCAAGTTGCTGCTGCCGAACACCTTGCTAAATTAGCTTATATAGATAAAAACAGAATTGGAATTTGGGGCTGGAGTTATGGTGGATATATTGCAGCTCTATCAATGAGTATTTCTGATATATTTAAAGTTGGCATTGCTGTTGCTCCGGTTACACACTGGAAGTTTTATGATACAATTTATACTGAACGCTTTATGCGAAAACCACAAGAAAACCCCTCAGGCTATAATAATTATTCACCTTTGGACATGGCAGATAAGCTTTCAGGACATCTACTCTTAATACACGGAACAGCCGATAATAACGTTCATCTCCAAAATACCATGGAATACAGTGACAAACTGATTCAGGCAGGTAAACAGTTCGATATGTTTATTTATCCCAACAGAGAACACGATTTAATGGGCGGTAATGTAAGAATGCACCTGTATAATATGAAATTTAATTTTTTAGAAAAAAAATTAAAATAAATTAGTTGATGTGATAATTAGTGGATGTGATGATTAGCAGATGTGATGATTAGCAAATTAGTTGATGTGATAATTAGTGGATTAGTGGATTAGCAAATTAGTAGATTAGTAGATTAGTTATGAATTATAAATTATGAATTATGGGTTAAAATGTTGAGGATGTTGAGGACTACGTCGTTTAGATTGAGCGTAGCGAAATCCCGACTCTCGCTAAAGCGGGACAGGTTGCGCCGGTAGGCGTGAGACGGGAATGGTTTAGATTAGCAGATTAGTTATAAACAATGATCAATGAACAATGAACTCTGAACTCAAAACTCTAAACTCAAAACTCTAAACTCTAAACTCTTCCCGTTTCCCGCTTACGCGGTCACGGGATTTCGCTTCGCTCAAAAACTCGAAACCCCCGATTCAATTATGAATTACGAATTGCTTAATTAGTCCGCAAAGTTGCAAAGCATACACCTTGGCGTCTTAGCGTCTTAGCGAGAGAATATTTCACGCGAAGGACGCAAAGATATCCTAAACCCAAAACCGGACATTGAGTGAGAAAAATGTTATTTCTGTTGAACCAGTTAAATCCCACATATTCAGATTTTTTCTCAAAGCAGGATGCTTTGAGTACATTGATGACTGTTTACTGATGACTGATATTTCGTGATTTAATATCTTTTTGTTTTGCAGCCAATTCAGCAAGCTCTTTCCGCAAGGAACATCCCATACCGCAACTTTTCACACAAAGAGAATCTCCTTCATCAGCAAATATAATTTTCCATATTCCCACGAACACATAAATTATTGAAGCACTCACCGCAATAAAAGTCAAAACATCCTGTATCATATTAAATTTCAATAATTAAATATTCAAAAAAACATAGATCCAATTTGATACACCATAAATGAAACCAACCATGCAAGTCCTGTAGTGTAAAGCATAGTAAAAAGGGCCCATTTCCATGATCCTGATTCCTTACTAATAGCCGTAATTACAGCAATACACGGGAAATAGATCAAAGTAAACATTAAAAAGGCAAGTGCTACTACAGGAGTATAAACGGGTGAACCATCCTCATAAGTATCAGCTTTTAAATTCGTGATTAAAGCCGAACTATCTTCATCCAGTGTTGGATCAGAAGAATGATATAAAACCGACATAGTACTCACAACAATTTCTTTTGCTGCTATACCACTTAAAAGACTAATCCCCATTTTCCAATCAAATCCGAGTGGCCGTATTACAGGCTCAACAGCATGACCAAGTCGGCCAATATAACTTTGTGACTGTTGATCGCCCCTTTCTTTAGATTTTAAATCCAAGACTCTCTCATAATCTTCATAATCCATATATACAGGACGTGAGTCAAGATTGAGTTTTTCGAAATTTTCATACTTATGCGCCACTTCCATTAACTCAGCATGATAAGTTTCAAAATTACTGCTCTCACGTGGGAAATAGCCTAAAAACCATATTATAATGGAAGCAACCAATATTACTCCTCCCATTTTTCGTAGATATTGCTGACCCTTAAACCACATCTGACGAAGGGTATTACGCATGGTGGGAATACGATAAGGAGGTAATTCCATAACAAAAGGCAAATCATCTCTGGTAAATACAAACCTCTTGAATAAACGTGCAACAATAACAGCAATTAATATCCCGGTAGTATATAATACAAACAAAATGGTGCCCGGATACTCAGGGAAAAAAGCAGCAATAAAAAGAATATAAACAGGCAAACGAGCACTACACGACATAAAAGGGTTGATTAACATAGTAAGTAAACGACTGTTCCTGTCTTCTATAGTTCGCGTAGCCATTATTGCAGGCACATTACAGCCAAAGCCCATTATCATGGGAATGAAAGATTTACCGTGCAAGCCTATTTTTTGCATTACCTTATCCATGATAAATGCTGCACGTGCCATATAACCGGTATCTTCCATAAAGGAAATAAAGAAAAATAAAATAAGAATATTGGGTAAAAATACTATTACCCCTCCCACCCCGGCTATAACACCATCAATAAGCAAGTCTTTAAATGAACCATCAACCATTACATCTCTTAACCAGCCCGAAAGCCAGGCAACTCCATTTTCAATCCACTCCATGGGATATTCACCAAGTGAAAAGGTCGATTGAAACATCAGCCACATAAAAAGAAAGAAAACCGGAAAACCCCAAACCCTATGAGTTAATACCGAATCTATCGCATCGGTACGATGGCGCCGCTTAACAGGACTTTCCCTGAAAGTCTCCCTTAAAGCTCCTGCAATAAAGCCATATCTGGCATCAGTAATCACAGAATCAATATCTTCGCGTAAAAGACTTTCAATTTTTGTTATCTGTTGATCAGCTTCATCTAAAACATCAAAATATTTCTCCTTCTTTATAAGCTTGCGATAACCTTTGTCCTGCTCCAATAATTTAATAGCCAAAAATCTGGGGGTAAGCTGCAATTTTAAAGCAGGATGATTTTTGATTTTCTCTTCTATTTGGTTGAAAGAACTTTCAAGTGGCTCTCCAAAATTTATCCGTACAGAACGTGCCTCAGGAATTTTCTCCTCATAAACATCAATAACCTGATCAAAAAGTTTTTTTAAACCACGGCCTCGTGAACCAACAGTTGGCACAATAGGCATACCAAGCAAAGAACCCAAATGATGATAATCAACTTGATCACCATTTTTTTTAAGCATATCATACATGTTAAGCGCAATTACTACCTTAACATCCATATGAATCAATTGGGTGGTTAAATATAAATTTCGCTCCAGATTAGAGGCATCAACAACATTGATAACAATATCAGGCATTTGTTTACTGATATGATCACGTACAAACACCTCTTCAGGACTATAAGCTGAAAGTGAATAAGTTCCTGGAAGATCGGATAAATGAAAAGTATAACCGTTGTGATTAAAAGTTGAAGTCTTTACATCAACAGTAACGCCACCATAATTGCCAACATGCTCGTAAGAACCACTGGCATGATTAAATAATGATGTTTTTCCACAATTGGGATTGCCAACAAGAGCTATATGTATCTCTTTACGCTTTTCTGCAACAGCCATTCGCAATATGTCCTCATCAAGAGTTCCATGATAAGTGTTCTCAACACTACGCATGGCATCTTCAACCGTTACCACCTCAATAAGCTCGGCTTCACTGCGACGTAAAGATACCTTATATTCTAATATCTGATATTCTATAGGATCATTTAAAGGAGCATTTTTAATAACAGTGACCTTCTTTCCTTTAACAAAACCCATTTCAAGAATGCGACGCCTAAACGCACCGTGACCACGCACCTTAACAATTACAGCTTCCTGGCCGTTAGTAAGATCAGATAATAACATAAATATATTTGAAAATAAAAATGAACAAAATTAGCAGAAGATTTCCTATTATTAACAAAATTCACAATTAATATTAAACAATTGTAACAGCGAAAAAGTTTAAAACTATCGCTACAACAAGGAAAAACTTAATCCGAATTAAAAGAAAATAAAAAAAGAAGTCTTATAAGACAGGCTATAAGAAATAGGAAAATCAAAGATTACAGAATCTAACACTTAAACTATGCAAAACCCTGAAATGAAGTAAGATTGAATAAATAAAATATTCAAAAAAAAATAACAATGCAATGAAAAAACAAAGGCTGCCAATCAGGGCAGCCACTTGCGTTGTTACTTGTTTAAATCTTCAAATTCGATGTCGGTAAAACCATTGGAAACAACAGGTTCTAATTTTTTATCATCTTCAGAAGGTTTATCAGGTACTTTTTCTACTACTTCATCACCCTTTACCTCTTTAATGTAATTAATTGCCTCCAAAAGGCCATTGGTAAATTTCTCAAAATCCTCCTTATAAAGAAAAATTTTGTGCTTCTCAAAATAAAATCGACCATCGTCATCAAACCTCTTTTTACTTTCAGTAAGAGTTAAATAATAATCGTTTCTCCGGGTCGCTTTGACATCAAAAAAATAAGTCCTTTTTCCCGCTCTTACGGCTTTTGAAAAGATTTCTTCCCTTTCTTTCCTTTCAAAACCTTCGTTTTTGTCTAATCCTTCCATCTCAAATTTTTATTATATTTAAAAAAACGCTAATGGTTTCGATAGCCAAAAATGGGAATTAATTTTCAAATATCACAAGTTTTATTAACAAAATTTTCTAAATTTTAGTTTAAAGGCTAAATTATAGCGCTTATTATCTGAATTTTCACCCTTTAGATATTAATCTTTAGGATTTTTTAGCAACAAATTAAATTGCAGTAAATAAAAAAACACCTATTTTTGTTTTCAAATAAAATAAATTCCAAATAAAGCTCTCTTTAAAATGTTAAGTAGAAGACTGCTAAGAGTTAAAGTGCTGCAAATGATGTATGCCCATAGCAAAAAAGGTGATACTTCAGTTAATGCCATAGAAAAAGAATTGTTGAAAAGCGTTTCTAAATCCCATGAACTTTATCACCTTATATTACTACTCTTGTTAGAGATTCATAAATATGCAGGAAAGAAAATTGAAAATGCAAAAAAGAAAAAGATTCCTACCCCACAAGATCTAAACCCGAACACAAAATTTATTGATAATATAATTATTCATCAATTAATAGCTAATGAAGAGCTGAATTCTTTTGCAAAAGAAAAAAAACTATCATGGGAAAATGAACCGGGCTTAATTAAGGCTCTATATTCCAAAATAATAGATTCGGATTTATATAACGAATACATGGTTCAAAAGGAAGTCGATTATGAATATCAGAAAAGATTTATTGTAAAATTATATGAGAAAATAATTGCACAGCATGAACCTCTGTATCAAACTCTTGAAGAACAAAGCATCTTTTGGAATGATGAAAGCGAATTTGTTATAAGCATGGTTATAAAAACTATCAAAGAGTTTGAAGAAGCTAAGGCAAGCCAACAAATATTACAGGAAGAATATAAAGATGATGAAGATAAAGAATTTGTTATCGAACTGCTGCGTTCTAGCCTCGAGAATATAGACTATTTTACAAAGCTAATTAAAGAGTATGCTAAAAATTGGGAGTTTGAACGAGTTGCTTACATGGATATTATACTTATGCAAATTGCATTAGCTGAAATTACTGAATTCCCCGAAATACCTATTAATGTATCGTTAAATGAATATATAGAAATAGCAAAACACTATTCAACACCTAAGAGCGGACTCTTTATAAATGGAATACTTGACAAAATCACTAACTTTTTACTGGAAGAAGGTAAAGTTGTAAAAGAGTAAACGATCTGAGACAAAATGTTTGCTTTAGTGTTTTTAAAATCATAATATTACAAAACTAATTATTAACTTTTTTTCAAATTATAATTTAAAATTTCCTGTTTATGTTTAACTTTTTTTTAGCAGAGATTCAAACTCCCGGTGCCTTTCAAACTCTCTGGCCATTCTTATTGATAATAGTAGTATTTTACTTTTTCCTGATAAGACCACAAACCAAAAGACAAAAAGAACTACGCAAATATAGAGAGGCCCTGAAAAAAGGAGATAAAGTTGTTACTACAGGCGGTATTTTTGGACGAGTAACAGAAATTAAGGATAAGCATGTTTCAATAGAAATTGCAAAAGATGTTATTATTAAAATTGATAAAAGTGCCATTATTATGGATATGACAGATGTTGCACCAAAATAATGCCTATAAATCATAAAAAAATAAGCCAATGATATATATAAACAATATCATTGGCTATTTTTTTGTAATTTTGAATTGCAGAAATAAAAATGAAATCAGGCTGATATTTTAATTTGATGAAAGAGCTGTTCACTAAAATAAGGTTTTTTGTAAAAAAACAATTCTCCAAAAGAGATAATATCAAATCTCATGATGAAATTAAAGATAATAAGGATATACTAATCTTCCTGATATTCTTATTGATATCAACAGGATTTTGGTTTTTTAATGCTCTTAAAGATGATTATACTTCAGTTTTTACCTATACTGTAAACTTTGAAAACATACCGGAAAACAGTACCATAACCGAATCATCAGTGCAAAAGGTTCAAATTAAAGTTCGTGCCAATGGCTATATTCTTCTCAGACAACATATGGGAGGATCTTTAAAACTTATGACCTATGATGTTGGTCAAATGCGAAAAACAGTAAAAAACAAGCAAACTCTTGCCTTTATTGTATCTGAAGAACAAGGGGCAAGCCTGCTTAATCAACTCTTACCAGGAATTGAATTGTTGGAAATATCGCCGGATACCATCTTTCTACAATTAGACGAATTAATTTCAAAACCGCTTCCCATTCAATTATCAGGAAAAATTGAATTGGACAAACAACTAATTCAGGCAGGAGAAATAACTTTCAATCCCGGAGTAATAGTAGTAACAGGCCCCAAGTCAATTTTAGATACTCTAAAGTTTATTCCAACAGAAAAGATGTCTAATGAACGCTTACGTAGCAGTATCAAAAAAAATATAAATCTTAAAGTTTTTGATAAACTTGAATATGAACAGTTATATTCAGAAATTACCGTGCCTGTAGAATCCTTTACTGAACAAATCCTGTCCGTACCAATAGAAATAAGCGATCTACCCGATAGTTTCCGCATAAAAACTTTTCCACCGGAAGTTAATGTAACTTTTAGAGCAGGACTTAGCCAATTTGAATCTATCAAATATTCTGATTTCAAAATAGTGGTTGATGGAAATACTGCAATTGATGATGACCGCCCACCAAAACTAAGAGTGCAATTGGTTAAAACACCGGAAAATGTTCATTCAGTTAGTTTATCTCCTCTTTTTGTGGAATATCTTATTGAACGAAAAAGATAAGAATAATGAAAGAGGAGGAAAAATTCAAAGTTGGCATTACCGGTGGTATTGGAAGTGGCAAGTCTGTTGTTGCTAAAATATTTGAAATATTGGGAATACCGGTCTATAATTCCGATATAGAAGCAAAAAAAATTGTAACTACCAATAAGGAAATTAAAAGTTTATATATCAAACTTTTTGGAGAAAAAGCCTTTATAGATGGCATACTTAACAGAGCCTATGTTGCTGAAAAACTTTTTAATAATAAAAAGCTAATAGAACAAATTCAAAGTACTCTACATCCCTTGGTACATGAAGATTTTAACAAGTGGAGTAAAAACCAAGCCTCAGAAATTGTAATGAATGAATCGGCCCTACTCTTTGAAAGCGGAGGCAATAAATTTATGAATGAAATAATTATGATTGCAGCTCCCAAAGATCTCAGAATAAAACGAGTGATGCAACGCGACGGGATTACAAAAGAAGAAGTCCTTTCGAGAATACAAAACCAATGGGATGATGAAATTAAATTACAAAACAGTAACTATCATATAATTTCAAATGATAAAGATTTAGTAATTCCACAAGTGTTGAAAATATATAATGCCATAAAAAATAGACAACAATAAAACTTAGCTTTAAAAGTTTTTATCAGCTTAAATTATAAACTGCTAAGTTTTTTGTTTCTTTAGTAATTCACTATAATAATTTATCTATCTTTGCATATTTTTAAAAATAATTGCAGATAAAGCATATATAATACAATGATTAAAATAACACTGCCTGATGGTTCGGTTAAAGAATATCCGGAAGGGATAAGCGGTTTGGATATAGCAAAAAGCATTAGCCCGGGCTTGGCTAAAGAAGTACTTAGTGTTACTGTCAATGATGAAATCTTGGACTTAACACGACCAATTATTACCGATGCAAGTATTAAGCTTCACAAATGGGATGATGAAGAAGGAAAGCATGCCTTTTGGCATTCTTCTGCCCATCTATTGGCCGAAGCAATACAAGAGCTTTTTCCGGGAACAAAATTTGGAATAGGACCTGCTATCGAAAACGGATTTTATTATGATGTTGAACCCGGTAATGGTGCTGTAATAACAGATGCAGACCTCCCAAGAATAGAGAAAAAAATGTTAGAACTGGCTCGTAAAAAAAGTCAATATAAAAGGCGGGAAGTTCCAAAAAATGAAGCAATAAAATTCTTTAACCATGATCCATATAAATTAGAATTGATAGATGAACTTGAAGATGGTACCATTAGCTTTTATGAACATGGTAATTTCACTGATCTTTGTCGCGGACCACATCTGCAAAGTACTGAACCAATTAAAGCAATCAAGGTACTAAATCTCGCCGGAGCATACTGGAGAGGGGATGAAAAAAGAAAACAACTAACCAGAATTTATGGTATTACTTTTCCAAAACAAAAAATGCTGGAAGAGTACCTTGTTAAACTTGAAGAGGCTCAAAAAAGAGATCATAGGAAAATAGGAAGAGAATTAGACCTCTTCACTTTTAGCCAAAAAGTGGGACAAGGCCTGCCGCTGTGGATGCCCAAAGGAGCAAAATTAAGAGAACGACTTGAAGATTTCCTCAAAAAAGTACAACTTAAACATGGCTATGAACCTGTTATTACACCACATATAGGACAAAAAGAATTATATGTAACATCAGGACATTATTCAAAATATGGAGAGGACTCATTCCAACCAATCCATACTCCTGCCGAAGGTGAAGAGTTCTTGCTGAAGCCAATGAATTGTCCACATCACTGTGAAATTTATAAAGCACGCCCCCACTCCTATCGGGATCTTCCAATACGTTATGCAGAATTTGGAACTGTGTATCGTTACGAACAAAGCGGAGAGCTCCATGGACTAACACGCGTAAGAGGCTTTACTCAAGATGATGCTCATATATTTTGTCGCCCGGATCAATTAAAAGATGAGTTTATAAAAGTAATAGATATTATTTTATACATCTTTAATACCTTGGATTTTAAAGACTATGTAACCCAAATTTCCTTACGCGATCCGGATAATCATGAAAAATATATTGGATCTGATGATAACTGGGAAAAAGCTGAAACAGCAATTGTGGAAGCATGTAAAGAAAAAAACCTTGAAACCATCGTGGTAAAAGGAGAAGCTGCATTCTACGGACCAAAACTTGACTTTATGGTGAAGGATGCCCTCGGACGTAAATGGCAATTGGGCACAATACAAGTAGATTATAATTTACCGGAACGCTTTGAACTTGAATATATAGGCCAAGATAATACAGCACATCGACCAATAATGATCCATAGAGCACCCTTTGGAAGTATGGAACGATTTATAGCAGTTTTAATTGAACATACAGCAGGGAAATTTCCTTTATGGCTGACACCCGAACAGGTTGTTATACTGCCTATAAGCGAAAAATTTAATGATTATGCAGAAAATCTTTTAAATTTCCTGAATAATTCCGATATTCGCGCCGTCCTTGATAATCGTAATGAAAAAATAGGAAGAAAAATACGAGATAATGAGTTAAAACGCATACCCTACTTATTAATCGTAGGAGAAAAAGAAGCTAACGAAGGACTCGTAGCAGTTAGAAAACAGGGAGAAGGAAATCAAGGAACCATGAAAAAAGAAGATTTCGTAACTTATATAACTCAACAAGTTGAAGAAATGATGAAATCTGTTGAACTATAAAAAAAAATATTTATTTTTGTCGATTAGCAATTATTTTACTATTTTTTATAGCTAAACAAAAATCTTAACGACAAAGTGAAGATTTTTTATATTTTAAATTTATTGTTAACTAATTATAGGAGGATTTAATTATAGTACAGAGAAGGTATTCAGGGCGTAATCCCAAAAATGAGTTCAATTACAGAATTAATAACCAAATTCGTGTACCTCAAATACGGCTCGTAGGTGATAATATTGAAAACCCGGGGATATATCCAACTTCGCAAGCTATTAAAATAGCCGATGAAATGGAATTAGACCTCGTGGAAATTTCACCAAAAGCCGACCCACCGGTATGTAGAATTATTGATTATCAAAAATTTCTTTATCAACAAAGGAAAAGACAAAAAGAACTTAAACAGAAAACTGTGCAAGTTGTTGTGAAAGAAATTCGTTTTGGACCAAATACTGATGAACACGATTATAACTTTAAACTTAAGCACGCAGAAAAATTCCTTAAAGATGGTGCTAAAGTAAAAGCTTTTGTGTTCTTTAAAGGAAGAAGTATTTTATTTAAAGAAAAAGGCGAAATCCTTTTACTGAGATTAGCCCAGGATCTGGAGGAAATCGGAAAAGTAGAACAATTACCACGTCTCGAAGGAAAAAGAATGACTATGTTTATTTCTCCGAAGTCAAGAAAAACTAAATAAATTACTCATAAATCAAAATATAGTACAATGCCAAAAATGAAAACAAATTCCAGTGCCAAAAAACGTTTTGCAGTAACTGGAACAGGTAAAATTAAACGTAAGCATGCATATAAAAGTCACATTCTTACAAAGAAAACTAAAAAAAGAAAAAGAAATCTGACTAAATTTACAATTATTGATAAAGCGGATGCCAATAATGTGAAAAAGCTGCTTGCAATGAAATAATTGAAAAATCAATTATTAACTATTTATTTTTAAATTTTAAAACCAGAATGAATTAGCTTAAAGATTCCAACTAAGGAACGCTAACCGTTCGAAAAACTGAAAAAAATGCCAAGATCAGTAAATGTTGTTGCTTCAAAAGCAAGAAGAAAAAAAATTTTAAAACTTACCAAAGGTTATTTTGGTAGAAGAAAAAATGCATGGACCGTTGCAAAAAATGCATGGGAAAAAGGGCAAACTTATGCCTACCGTGACAGAAAAAAGAAAAAAGGACATTTCAGAAGACTATGGATACAGCGTATCAATGCAGCTGCACGCCTTGAAGGTCTTTCATACAGCCAGTTGATGGGGATGTTGAATGCACATAATATTCAAATTAACCGAAAAGTATTAGCCGATTTGGCTATGAATCATCCTAAAGCCTTCAAAGCAGTGGTGAAAAAAGCTAAAACAAAAGTGAAAGCATAAAGCATCAAAATATAAAAAAGGAAGCTGTCTAACAAGGACAGCTTCTTTTTTTATACTTACTCTCTCTAAATTAAAATTTTCATGCTTGTTTCAATTCCTTTTTATATCTTTGCCAGCATCTATATTCAATAAGACAAGCACTTTTATGCTGTTGCAATTAGATAAAAAATCATCTAAATTCTATACAATTCCACTTTTATGAAAATAGCATTGATCGGATATGGAAAAATGGGTAAAATTATTGAAGAGCTTGCAATATCACGCAGCCATGAAATAGTTGCCCGTATTGATCCATTTAACGGTGAAGATTTTACTGCACCGGGTTTAGCCAAAGCCGATGTGGCAATTGAGTTTACTACCCCTGAGGCTGCTTACAACAATTATCTTGAATGTTTTAAATATAATTTGCCGGTTGTTTCCGGAACTACGGGATGGTTAGAAAATCTACCCAAGATTCAGGAAAAATGTAAAAATGAAGGGCAAACTTTTTTCTATGCATCAAATTTCAGTATTGGGGTTAATATCTTTTTTGCACTAAATCAATATCTTGCAAAACTAATGAATAAGCAAGACGACTATGATATTGAAATAACAGAAACACATCACACACAAAAATTGGATGCTCCAAGTGGAACGGCAATAACACTTGCCGAAGATATAATAAGCGCTATTGACAGAAAAACTAAATGGGAACTGAAAGACGAAAGCTCTAAAGATCTTATTCCCATAAAAGCTATACGTGAAGGTGATGTTACCGGCATACATAATGTAAAATATACCTCAGACATTGATGACATTATAATTCATCATAGTGCAAAAAACCGTAAGGGATTTGCACTTGGTGCTGTTATGGCAGCCGAATTTGCAACACAAAACAAAGGCTTCCTCACTATGAAAGATTTACTTGGATTTTAAATAACTCATCTTTATGTTCAATATTCCCTTAGCAAAAAAAATCAGATTTATACTTGCGGCATTAGTTTATCTCCTTACAGTAATATGGATAGGAAACTATTGGCTGCTTATTGGCTTATTAATTATTTTCGATATCTATATCTCACGGATAGTTCCTTGGGGATTTTGGAAAAAAGAAAAAGACGGCAAAAAGTCCCCTGCCATAATTGAATGGTTAGATGCTTTGATTTTTGCTCTTGTTGCAGTCTATATTATAAATATATTTCTGTTTCAGAATTATAAAATTCCAACATCATCATTAGAAAAAACCATGATGGTGGGAGACCATTTATTTGTAAGCAAACTTTCTTATGGACCCCGTATGCCCATTACTCCAATAGCTTTTCCCTTGGTTCAAAATACTTTTCCAATTATTAATACCAATTCGTTTACAATGCGCCCCAAATGGGACTATAAACGACTCAAAGGCTTTGGAGAGATTAAGCGCAACGACATAGTAGTATTTAACTTTCCAACAGGAGATACTGTACCCCTTTTTAGAACAAACCCTGATTATTATAGTACCATCAGACAATTAGGAAACTATCAGCTTAGTGAAATTCCGGCCTTAATCCAAGACAAAGAATTTGACTCTGAATATGAAATGCAGCTATTTGTAAATGAGCTGGGCAGAAAACTTGTAAAAAGCGATCCCGAAAATTTCGGAGATGTAAGATATAGACCTGTTGACAGAAGAGATAATTACGTAAAAAGATGTGTAGCCCTTCCCGGTGATGTATTTGAAATACGAAATAATAAAGTTTATATTAACGGAGACCTTACAGAAAATCCTGAAACTATCCAACACAACTATCATATAATCACGGATGGTACACGTTTAACTCAAAGATTTTTTGATAAATATAATATCTCCAATGATGACAAACTTGAAGCAGGTAATGCTCCGTATTATTCTATTCCGCTAACTAAAGAAGCTGCTGAAGAAATAAAAGATCTAAGTTTTATTACGGACATTCAACTTGAAGAGTCCAGAAATATAAGAGGAAGTATTCAGGTTTTTCCTTATAGTAAACATTTTCCATGGAGCCGCGATAATTATGGCCCACTTACCATACCCGCAAAGGGTGAAACCGTTGCCCTTAATCTTGATAACCTTCTATTGTATGAACGCATTATTACAGCTTATGAAGGAAATTCATTGAGGGTTAAGGATGCTGTTATTCTTATAAATGATATCCCTGCCGAAAGTTATACCTTCCAAATGGATTACTACTTTATGATAGGTGATAATCGACATAAATCATCAGATTCAAGATATTGGGGCTTCGTGCCGGCCGACCATATTGTTGGGCGTCCCCTCTTGGTATGGCTTTCCTTGAATAAAGATAAGAAGTTCCCAAAAAATATAAGATGGGACAGATTCTTTAAATATGTCAAAAACGATTAGGAATAAAAAGTTCATAAAAACGGTTTTTTGGATACTGATAGGATTGCTTATTTCAGATCTCGTTTACCGTAATGGAATTGCAGTATTGGCTATTCCAAGCTCATCCATGAAGGAGACTATTCAACCCGGTGAATATGTATGGATCAATAAACTTATTCCGGGACCCAGATTCAGAGCCAACAAGCCTGAAAATTACCGTAGATGGTATTTGCTTAGAAAACCAAAATACAATGACGTAATTGTATTTAATTTCCCTGATATAGATTCGATTTCCGGCAATAAATCAAATCAAAGACTCTCTTCTTCAATCCAAGACTTTGAAATTCAGGATGATAATACAAGTTCTAAAATAAATAATTTAACAAGACATCAAAAAGTCAGAAAAAGACCCAAAATGATAAAAAGAGTGGTGGGCTTACCGGGAGATACCATTCAAATAGATCAGGGAACATTGTATGTTAATGGTTTTTCTGCCAAAGAACTTCCGGGAACTGTTTATGCTTATGAATGGCTTGGCAGTGATGAAGAATTCAAAGCAAATTTTTCATTAAAAAAACACGCTGCCAAAGGGAACAATAAAACAAATCTTCTTTATTTGTCAAATAAAGAAATTGAAGAAACAAACATCCTTCCCGATAAGATCAAAAAAAAGGTACTTGAAAAGGGTATCCCCGATCCTTATACTTTCCCTCATGAACCATCATGGGCATGGAATGTCGATAATATGGGCCCTCTAAAACTGCCTCGAAAAAATCAAACTATTCTTCTAAATACAAAAAACATTGCACTTTACCGGCATATAATTGAAGTTTTTGAAGGGAAGTCGATAATTACAAAGGGAAATTATCTGTTTATAGATAATATGCCCATAAGTAAATATACTTTCAAAATGGACTATTACTGGACTCATGGAGATAATCTGCCAAATTCATTAGATAGCAGATATTGGGGACCGGTACCCGAAAACCATGTAGTTGGAGTGGTTATAAATAAATAATAATATATTAAATCAGGCCTGAAGTTTTGATTTATAATATTTAGCCAATAATATCCGGTAAAAATACAGGAAATCACTTAAAAGGATTTTCTTCGAAACTGTTTTTATCAAGTTCTTTTTTGATTTGCTTGCCATCCTGACCGCCAACACTAAACATATCATCTCCGGGCTGTCCGGGCGGCTCCTCCTCTGAAGCAGAAACCATATTCAAATTAATGCTCTTATCAACTTTTATGATAGTGAAAAAAGGACTGTAATATTTTTTTTTGGTTCCGGTATTCATCAAAAATAATTTTTAAAAAACCAGCTTATACTCTGCAAACTTGTTTCCTGCTTCAACTACAAAAATATAAACCCCCTTATTTTGAACCTCTATTTTATTATTGACACAATTATGCAAATCCCCTTGCTGTAAAAGGATTCCTTGCAAATTATATAAATAATATCCGGGATTTTCTAAGCCACAAATATAGGCATTTATTTTTGAATCAAGCGAATAGACTTGAATTTCTCCTTCTATTTTATTGCTATCCTGCTCTACCATTCCGGTTGGCAAGCCGGCTGTTAATAATAATTCTAATCTATCGTTGTAGCTGCCTGCCCCACTTACGCTAAAACTATAACTATCACCGGAGCTAAGATCAGTCACTACTCCGCTTTGTTTATCCCTAAGCAAAATTGTTGAATTTTCTCCTAAAGCATTTTTAGTCACCGAAATTTCTATTTCACCACCCTCTTTAAGCGAAAATCCTACGGGTATTACAACTTCATCTTCAACAGCCGGATAGCCATTAATTGCAAGGGATGCTCCATTGGCAAGGGTGTAAATCTCACAATAATTAGCGTTATTACTAAAAAACTTCTGACTGTCATAAATATCTTCACTGCCCGTTGTTGCATCAGGTACAAAGGCTATTGCCGCTTCATCATAGTAGCCCTTAAATCCTGCGGCAAACTTCACTGTGGGATATTTTGGTCCTGAAGCGGCTTTCAAATATGATGTGGTATTGGCTACCATGGCATCCGGCTTAAAAGTAATAGAGCCACTTCCCGAACTCACATCTTCTCCTATCGGAATTCTGACCCAAAATGCCTGATGAGAAGGAATAATATCTGATGTTATTTTTATGCCATCACCTACAGCCTCATTATATACACCATATATACCTTCATCATTTAACCAAATCCAAAATGATTCATCAATATTTTCAATATCTAACTTCTCAAATTTAACAGCTGAAGGATAGGGATTCCCAACCAAATTCCATCCCCTGCCCTTTTGGCTGCGTGAAAGATTTACTACCACCTCTCCTAAATTTGGAGTACCACTGAATACTATTTCCCCTTCCTCACTTCTGAATATGAAACCTTTACCTGGTACAATAGTATCTTGTGGTTCTATAGTTACATAGTTGTTTGTAGAATTTTCATAATAATATGCAAAATTACTTATGCCTGCTTTTTCCTTTGTAGCTCCTGATACAGAAGAAGCTGCATTATAATTTATTGCAGAGGAACTGATAGCCTGTTTAAATCTTACATTGGCAGGAGTTACATCTAAAGTACCGGCATTATGAACATAAGATGCATTAGCCGAGTGTGACGACTCTAAGGTAAATAAGCCTGTAATATTAAGATTGGCCCCCGTATTGACAAGTGAGGCTCCTGCTTCTATGCGTAGGTTATGTGTATTAACATCATTATCGTTACCATTATCAGTGATTATAGGATAAAAGTCCAAACCCGCAGGAATAAGCACACTCTTAGATTCCTTATGCTTTTTTCCAAGCCAATTGTCTTCATCAGACCAATCCGTAATATCACCCTCACCCGACCAAGTAAAAAGTCCGTCTGTTTCAAACTCTATTGTAATTTTTTTCGACTTATTACCGTATAAATCAGATACCGGGTTTATAACTAATTTATAAGAAGCATCTTCTGTCAGTTCAGCATCTGGTTTAAGAGTAAATTCCCCATAACCCAAATCAGTAAAAACAAAGTTAATATCTATATCTGGGCTACCGATCTTTTTTAAAGAAAAATAGTCTTCCGACAAATTTTCACCAACACCCGTAATAGTTTCACTAAAAGAAAGCGTCAACAATGAATCTACAGAAAAAATCCGACATTTGTCCTCCGGATAAGATTCATAAAGTGCGGGAGGTGTTCTGTCAATAGTAAAAGACACTATACCAGTATGTTTATTTTTAGCGGCATTGAAATAAACAAGGTGAACTTTATAATCTTTCCCCGTTGGTGCTTTACCATTAAAACATATTGATTCAATTGTTTCCTCATCAATGCTTTCAATCTCATCATAAAAAGCAATTTTTATGAACTTGTCATCTTCAATACCATCAATTATCTGCTCTATAGTGGGCGTAAAATCACTTGGTGTAAGAACCCCATAATAAGTACCAGGCATATCAGCCCAAATATTAACATCAAACTTTTCTTCCGTCTGTCCATCAATAAAAGGGTAACCAGCTTCCCATTTAGGTGTCGCTGTTTCTGTGGTAAAAGTCCAATTATAATCTTCTCCTATACCGGGAAAAGGAGCTCCACCTTCCTGAGACCTGACAAAATCCTCTGTAATTTCAATATAGTATTCTGTATTATAGCCCAAAGTAGTATTGGAAAGATTAATAGTAAGTTCATCACCAGAAATAGAGGTCCCCGCTTGTATGGGAGATATTGTAGTTACAGGTATATGTTCTTCGTTTTCATTAATTGTTATGACTTTAAAAACACCACTTGTTCCCCACTTAATATCTTCATTAAATTTGAGTGTAAATGTAGGGTTAACTGAAACATTTATAGCTCCCGGTGCAGGCAAAAGCTCTTCCCAAAGAAGCTCAAAAGGAACAGGTTCTGCTGTTGTTGTAAAAGAAACGGCGGTAGGGTCGGTGGTTTCGATTACTACAGTTTCATAATCATCTTCAACTGTTACAAGATAGGCAATATATGCAGTATTCGGCTCAAGATCGTCAAATAAAACTGAAAACTCTTCAAAAGGGGCTTCTAAACCAATATCACCATAATAATCTTCAGGAATTTGTCCTCCATTCCCATCAAAAGTCCAATCAATAACATCTTCAACTAAAGGAGCATCTTCTGAAGCTTCAAATAAAATATATAGAGTATAATGAGTTGGCTTTCTTCTAATCATCCCTCCTACCGAAGCACTCACATTCAACTGAACAGAATTATGAGTAAGATTACTAACATTTGGGTAGTATTCATCATAAGATTCTTGTCCGCTTACACTAAAAGCAAGGAGAAGGGTGATGCTTAGGGCTGTAAATAATTTATGTATTTGTTTAATCATAGCAACTAAACTAAAAAGGTTCAAAAGCATTAAATTTGGGTATCTGCTGTAATTCTAAAACAACAACAGTAAAAAGAATAAAGTTTAAAATAACAAATATCATACAAATTTACTTCAATATTAACAATTAATACGAATTATTTTGTAAAATAGTTATTGTAAAATAGTGAGTTGTTGATTTTAAGGAGGCTTTACTGTTTCCTTAATTAGATTAATTATAAATTTCACAAAAAGAAGCCTTTACTATTCCGAATTACAATACTTATTAATATTTTTATATAATTATTATCAAGCTGTAGGATATGCGAATAAAATTTCTTCAATGGCTGATGCCGCCGGATCAATGGAAATTACCCCTTATCATACTCTTGGGTGTTTTATCCGGACTTGGTCTTTTTATTTTTCATATTGCAAAGGTTCCCACCTATTTGGTTGATTCGCCAACAACCTGTGTTAACTGTCATGTAATGACTCCCTACTATGCAGGTTGGAGTCACAGCTCACATAGGGAGGTTGCCGATTGTGCCGATTGCCACATGCCGCAAGACAATATTTTCAATCATTACTATTTTAAGGGGAAGGCTGGTATGCGCCATGCTTATGTTTTTACCTTTAGATTGGAACCTCAGGTAATTACTCCACATCAAGATAGTAAAGATGTTGTTTATGATAATTGTGTGAGATGTCATACAAGGCAAATTCACGACAGCAAACTTATGAGTATGAAGCCCGATTTCCATCCCAATATCGATGACAGATATTGTGTGGATTGTCACCGTGATGTACCACATGGAAAGGTCAACAGTCTCACTTCTGTTCCCGATGCCTGGGTGCCACTCCCCGACAGTCCGGTTCCGGAATGGCTGCGTTCATTAACAAAATAAAAACATATTTAATTCCACTATAACTAATACCATAAAATATGAAGGCTATCAGCGAATTAATTAAGGAAAAACCATGGATAGGCTGGCTTATTTTCTTCAGCACCATAGTTGTTGTATTTATTCTTGGTTTATTTGCTTCTACCATACTTGAAAGAAGAGCAGAAGCATTATTTGTATATACTCCACAAGTAGAACACGGACAGCTTGAACCACGCAACGAAGTATGGGGTGAAAATTTCCCCCGTCAGTATGAGTCCTATATGAGAACTGCCGATACTACTTTTACAAGTAAATACAACACTTCAGCTACTGCTGATGTCCTTGCAGATAATCCGAGGATGGTAATACTGTGGAGTGGTTATGCCTTTTCTATGGATTATAACCAACCGCGTGGCCATTTTCATGCCATAGAGGATGTTCACAAAACATTAAGAATTGGAGCTCCCATGGATGGAAGGCCTTCTATTCAACCCAATACTTGCTGGACATGCAAAAGCCCTGATGTTCCCCGACTGATGGCCGAACATGGCGTTACTGAATTTTATGCAGGCAGCATGGAGAAATGGGGAACGGAGGTTGTGAACTTTATTGGATGTGCCGACTGCCATAATTCAGAAAATATGAATCTCCGCATATCCCGTCCTGCCCTCAAGGAGGCTTTCGAACGTCGCGGTAAAGATATCAACCAAGCTACTCACCAGGAAATGCGCAGTTTGGTTTGTGCACAATGCCATGTTGAATATTATTTTAACCCAAGGATTGTTGAGGGAGTTAATTATCTTGTATTCCCTTGGGACAAAGGAACTACGGTTGATGATATAGAGGCTTACTACGATGAAATTGAATTTACCGACTGGGTACATGGCTTGAGTAAGGCCCCAATGTTAAAAGGACAACATCCCGATTATGAAGTATGGTCAACAGGAATACATGCCGAACGTGGAGTTTCCTGCGCCGATTGCCACATGCCCTACAAAACAGAAGGTGGAGTTAAATTTTCTGATCATCATATACAAAGTCCGCTTAACAATGTTGCCAATTCTTGTCAGGTATGCCATCGTGAAGAAACTGAAACGCTTATACAAAATGTTTATGACCGTCAGGATAAAATTTTTGAGCTGAGAACTGAACTTGAAGAACAACTTGTAAGTGCACATATTGAAGCAAAATTTGCCTGGGAACTTGGTGCTGATGAAGAACAAATGAAAAATGTTCTTACCGAAATACGGCATGCACAATGGAGATGGGATTTTGCGGTGGCAGGCCACGGAAACGCTTTCCACAGTCCCATAGAAACTGCAAGAATCTTATCGACAGGAAAAACCAAGGCACAAGATGCCCGCATAAAATTGGCAAGGGTATTAGCTGCATTAGGACACAACAAAGAAGTTCCAATGCCCGATATATCTACAAAAGCAAAAGCACAAGAATATATTGGTCTTGATATGGCAAGCCGCAAAGCCGAAAAAGCCGAGTTCCTACAAACTATGGTTCCACAATGGCTGCAAGCTGCCGAAGAAAGAGAAGCTACTTACGAACCGGCTTTGAATTAAAAGATTATAATCATCAATTATGGACGACCACGTAGTTATACCGTTAAAAAACAAATAAAATTAAATAAAATTTATA
>CAZODA010000052.1:0-20539 GCA_964578485.1 uncultured Alkalitalea sp.
TAGTGGGGAAGTCTAATTGCCAAAATATGCGGGTTTTTATTTGCCGATTACAAAATCCCTTGAATCATGCAAATAACTCCTCCCCTGCAAAGGGGAGGTGGTCGAAGACCGGAGGGGTAGCGCAGCGAAATCCCGCCGAGGCTTGCCGAGAGCGGGAGGTAAGTGTTAATAGTCAAGAGAAAGTAGCTTTCCAGAATCTAAAGAAATAAATTGGTTAGAATGAAAAAAATGTTATTTCTGTTAAATTTGTTTAACCCCTCAGTCCTTCGGACAGCTCCCCTTTAAAAGGGGAGCAGTTTGGGCGTTATATATTATAAAGACATCTCTAAACCATCCTCAACTGGTTCCCGAATAACGCGTGAGCGGGAGAGCGAAGCCTAATCTTGGTCATTGAGCGAAGTCGAAATGCCCAAGATAGCCGAAACGCACGAGATAGCCTAAACTCGAAACGGACACGACGTGTCATGTCCCTACAATTATATATTGTCGATACGATAACTGTTTACTGATTACTGAAATCTAATTATCAAAATATGCGAATTTTTATTTATCAATTTATAGCTTTACAGCTTGTATTAATTATTTAATAGATATTGTTATGGCCGGAAAGAAATTTAAAGGTATTCGTTTACGATTTTTAAGTCTGTCTGTAATCTTTTCCCTATTGGTTTTTGTAGCCCTTAGAGTACTTCTTTATTTAAACAACAAAGCTATAATTGTACTGCCTCTTTCTGTAAGCTCAAAACTAAACAGCATAACTGTGGTTATTATAACGCTCTTTCTCACCAGTTTGGTGTTGAGGCTGACAATCAAACGTATTTCTAATCTGTTTGAAGAACTTGAAGAAAAGCTATTCTATTCAAAAATTTACAGCTGGTCTTTATATAGTATAGGACTTTTTATTATTCTTCATCATTTTGGAGTCTCTCTTGGTAATATTACCATTTTTATAGGTCTTATCACCACAGGATTGGCTTTTGCCGTAAGGGATGTATTACTTTCTTTTTTCGGCTGGATGATACTATTACGAAAAAAGCCCTTCAGAATTGGAGACTACATAAGAATTGGAGAAGAGGAAGGGAAAGTATTACATATAGGAACCTTTTATGTTTTGCTTGACAGTACACCGGGATTGCCGGGAGAATATTCCAGGGTTCCAAATCGCCTTTTTTTGGAAAAAAGTATAATAAAGCTTGGTAAAGAAGATTTTTTCGAACAAGTCAAATTTAATCTCACAAAAATACCTCCACAAATTAATGAGCTCATAGCAAAACTTAAAGAACATTTAGATCAAATACTTCCGGGAAAAGAAACTAACTCTGTATATATCGATATGGTAAATGAAAAACTCATCCTAACAGTGGACTTTTTAGTAAATGTGAATGAAAGGCAAAAAATCCGTTCAAATATTGTTACTATCGTATTCGATTTTTTTAAGGATTATGTAGCTGTATAATTTATGTTATAAAAAATTTACAGGTGGAAAAGCAATTAAAATTCTTTCGGCTCATAAATAAAACTGATTATTCCTATAATAAAAAAAGGGGAATCCAAGGTTATAAGACTTTAGCTTTTATCTTACTCTTTATTATTGCCAATTCCGGAATGACAAAAGCCGGAGAGTTTAGTTTTTTTGGTCGCCTACATATGGATGCTTTTATTGGTCTGAAGGATACTGAGGAATTTAGTAGCGGCTTTAATAACCGCAGAACAGGAATTGGGCTTGAAGGGTTTTTTTATGATAAATGGAATCTTAGGATAGATCTTGACTTTGCCGAAGAAAAGCTTTCTGCCTATGACCTGAGAATACGAGGTGAGCTAAGTGAAAATTGGCATTTATGGATGGGATATTTTAAAGTTCCTCAAAGTTTAAACCAGCTGACAAGTTCGAAAGATATAGTTTTTATAGAAAGATCCGCCATAAGCAATATACTTGCCCCGGGCAGACGACTCGGAATAGCCTGCGAATATGATAATGGCTTTGTAGGATTAAAAACCATGATCTTTGGACGTTCTTTAAATGCAAGTAAAATTATAAAGACTAATGAAGAAAGCTTGCCCAACAATATGCCACTTGGTATAGCATTACGCACATACTATGCCCCAAAAACAAAGAACGGTCAAGTACATATAGGAACTTCAGCTGTTTTTGAAGACCTCAATAAAAATTTAGGGCTTTGTTTAAGCTCCTATCCGGAAGCTTATGATGCATATTGTGGTACTTCTATAATTGAAATAAACATGAAAAATGCCAAAGCCTCATTCAGACCGGCAGCTGAATTGCTATACATAGAAGGGCCCTTTTCATTTGAAGGAGAATTTATGTTAATAAATATCTCCAATAAAGAAACTAAAAGTGCTACATTTTCCGGATACAATATACAGCTACATTATACTCTTACCGGAGAAAGCCAAAATTATTCAAGGGGAGTGATAAAAGGTATCATACCTGCAAAAAAATCGGGTGCATGGGAGCTTGGTGCCCGTTATAGTGTTAGTGATTTAAATGATGGCAATTTCAAAGGTGGAAGGCAAAACATTGTTACCTTAGCCCTAAACTATTATATTACAAACGGTCTAAGGTTTATGACCAATGTTATTTATGCTGATATCAATAAAAATGAATACAACAAAAATCCCCTGATAGGCCTTATTAGAGCTCAATACAACTTTTGAAATCTAAGTTAGCTTATCCATGAATAAAATAGAAGTGTGAACTTTTAGCAAATAATTTAAAAATCTATAAGCACTTGCTTATCTTTGTTTAATGCTGTCAAGGTTATTAAATATGAAACAAAATCGTAGTACAAAAATTGATGCTTTAGTTATTGCCTGGATGGCAAGAAATGGTTATTTACTGTTGAGAATTTCCATAGGCATAATATTTTTCTGGTTTGGGATTCTCAAATTCTTTCCGAACTATAGTCCTGCACAAGATCTGGCAATTAAAACTATTAAAATAATTTCTTTTAATCTTATATCAGATTCGGTTATTATTAATGGCTTAGCCTTATGGGAAGTATTAATAGGAATAGGTTTAATAACAGGAAAATATCTCAAGGCAACTTTGATGCTGCTCTTTTTACAAATGGCCGGTACTTTTACACCAATATTTTTCTTCCCCGAAGAGGTTTTTACCCATATACCATATGCATTAACATTAGAAGGTCAATATATTATTAAAAATCTTGTTTTGATTTCGGGCGGCATAGTACTTGGTGGGAGACTAAAAGTGAAAGATCCACAATAAAGTTTCTATTGATCAATTATTAAAGATTATACTTAAAGGAATAACAATTAAGCTGCTTTATTCTTGATAAACCAAAAACAAAGCAGTAAAATAAATACGGAGAAAAAATGATAGAAAAATCTAGTTTAGCAGAAGCTGTTTTACAAAACAATGAGTATAAGCGGAAATTTAATCTTTGGGAGCTATATCGTTCATTTATTTTTATTCCCAGGGCGGCATCAAAACTAGTTAAAAACAAAAAAAGTAATTTACTTGATCCACAGTTTATAGAACGACTGCAATTAGCTGTTACAGAAGTGAATGGTTGTGCTGCCTGTTCATATCAGCATACGCAAATGGCATTGGCACAAAATATGAGCAATGAAGAGATAGTAAGTTTTTTAAGCGGAGGAAGTGATTATATCAAAGCGGAAGAAGCAAAAGCCATTATGTTTGCACAACATTTTGCCGATTCAAAAGGCTTCCCTGAAAGACCCACATACGATTCTATTGTAGAAGAATATGGTGATGACAAAGCTCGTGTTATCCTTTCGGCTTGCCAAATTATGATTGCAGGTAATATGTACGGAATACCTTTTAGCGCATTCCTTTCAAGGTTAAAAGGAAAACCCTACAAAGGAAGCACACTTTTTTACGAACTCAGCATGCTTGTTTTTGGCATTCTGCTCCTGCCTATTGCCTTACTTCACAGTCTGTTAAGATGGATGGTAGGCTTGCCAAACGAAAGATTTCAAAAAAGAAAAGCTTAAAAGAATAATCAGTGGGTTGTACTGGATTCGAACCAGTGACCCCTACCCTGTCAAGGTAATGCTCTAAACCAACTGAGCTAACAACCCATAAAATTGAAACAAAAATAATGTTTTTTTCAGATAGAGGACAATTATTGACTATGAATTTTCTTTTTGCTAATTTCTTTCTTTTTCAAGATCGCTACTAATTCTCTTCATATTTTTTTCGTCTAAGCGATAAAAAATCATAAAAACTCCTGAAATTAAAGCTCCTGCAGCCGGCACAATACTTATCATATATTTAATACCCTTGATAGTTTCGGCTGATTGGGCAACATTAGGTTCAAAGCCATAAAATGCAAGCAACCATAAAGTAACAGCACCTCCTAAGGTCCATCCAAGTTTTTGCGACATGCTGGAGGCAGAAAAAATAAGTCCGGTAGCTCTTCTTCCTGTCTTCCACTGCGAATAATCCGCTGTATCGGCATACATCGACCATAACAAAGGAAAAATAATTCCGGCACAAAAGCTGATCATTGCTTGGAGTATAAAAATTATAATCAGATGTCCCTGATCTAAGAAATTAAATAAAACACTTAAGCCTGCAGCTGTAAACATTGCATAAATAAAGGTTTTTTTCTTTCCAATTATAGAAGAGATAGGCCTAGCCATCATAACACCAAGCATATTGGTGCCCTGCCCCAGGAATATATAAATAGTGCTAAGGGCAAAAGACATTCCTGAAAATAAAAATGCTGATTCTTCAGCAACATCCCCACTTATAAAATATTTAAAATAATAGAGGGCAACCCCATCCCTTACAGAATTGAAAATAAGAGTTGCTACTCCTGCACCAAGCAATATAAACCAGGGCACATTTTTAATAAGGTTTTTTATATCGGCACGCAAATTATGTTTTTGATTCACCGGAGGTGAAATTCTTTCTTTTGTCCACAAGAAAGTCAATAAAAAGAACACACAACTTATTACTCCAATCACTACCATAGTCAACTGATAAGCTGAAGTCTCTGAAACTCCGGTCTTAAAGAAATCAACCAAAGGCTGAAATATGGCGACTACGAGCAAGCTGCCTGCAAATGCAAAGACCATTCGAAAAGAAGCAAATGAAGTTCTTTCATCCGGATCAGCGGTCATTACTCCCAACAGGCCGGCATAAGGAACATTAACAGCTGTATAAGCCATCATCATAAAAGTATAAGTTATATAGGCATATACTATTTTTTCAACAGTACTTATCTGAGGTGTTGTAAACAGCAAGACACCAATGAGAGCAAGGGGAAGAGCTCCCCAAAGCAAATAGGGACGGAATTTACCCCATCTTGAATGAGTCCGATCGGCAATAACTCCCATTATAGGATCATTTAAAGTATCCCAAATTCGGGTAAGCAAAAACATTGTACCTGCTACAGAAGCAGGAATTTTAAACACGTCAGTATAAAAAATTGCAAGATAAAAAGTAAATATTTTCCAATACATGGATGAAGCTGCATCGCCGAATCCATATCCTATTTTTTCTTTTATACTAACTTTAGATTGACTCATTTCAATAAAATATATGAATGGTTAAAAGATATATGTACTGATTATTATCTTATAGCAGAAAGTCTTTGTCCTTTATTCTTGTTATTAACTCTTTTAATGCTCGAGTATTATGATAGGGACATTTCCAAAAATCAATTTTAGCATCGGTAAGAATGGGATGTCCGTTATTGTCAATCCTTGCAAACCACTCTCCTCCATCGTGGTCTATCACATGGCTCTTAATATATTTCCACAGCTTTATTGCTGTTTCAAGATAAATAGTCTTATCTGAAATTTGCCAGGCATTTATAAAACCAACCATCGCTTCGGCCTGCACCCACCAATGGCGTTGGGTATCATAGAGACCGGATATACTATCCTTTTCATTGAACAAAGAATTATCGGATGCCAAGCCTTCTTTAAGCACATGATCGGCCATTTGCAAACTTATTGCTGCGACCTCTTCAACAAGATCTTTTTCTTCACACAATAAGGCCGCTTCATACAATAACCATGAACACTCAATATCATGTCCAAATGATATTATTGAAGACTTAACATTCCATTTAAAATCAAAAAATAGCTGAAGTCTGTTTTTTTCCTTATTAAGTATGTGATTATAAAATATCCTTATAAGTTCTCCCAGCTTAACTTTTACCTCAAAATCTTTACTAAGCTTATACAAATTCGTATAAGCCTCCAAAATATGAAGATGAGTATTCATTGATTTGGGCTCATTCTGATCTTTTTTACTGAGCCGCATATCATCAAGGGGCATCCATTCACGCGAAAAAGCTTCTAGATAACCTCCATTAGTAGCATCAAGACTATAAAGCTCAATACAGTTAAACAACTTAAAAGCATATTCAAGACTTTCCTCAATTTGAGTAGCTCTATAATATTCTGTGAAAGCATATATTCCAAAAGCCTGACCATAAATTTGTTTTCTGCTGTCAAGAACCTTCCCTTTTCTATTTATACTCCAATACAGACCACCATATTTCTTATCCCAAAAATATTTTAAAAGATATTTATATGAATAATGAGCAATATCTAAATACTCTCGGTTTTGAGTGAATATATATGCCGACGAAAAAGTCCATAATATTCGCGTATTCAAAACAAGCCCCCGAGGCGCATTCTTCACCGGGACACCGTTTATATCAACTTCTCCGTAAAATCCCCGACCAACAGTGTCTTTAGCATTTTTCATCCAGAACTTTAAGATACTATGATATTCTTCTTTTAATTCATTAATAAGATCAACAGTTTTAAGCATGCCTGAAAAACTAAAAATTGATTCTTTTATTTTTATCAATAAGACTGTTGATTGTTGCTACACTCGCGGCTGAACGCAACTGGTCGGCCGGAGAGTTTATACAATAATCCAAAAGCCTTTCAACAGATGTAACAGCAACATGCATTCGAGTATCCGAGGATGCATAATAAATATATACAGTACCATCGTCATCCATAATCCAACCGTTGTTAAATACAACATTCGAAACATCCCCTATTCTCTCTTCTTTCAGTGGAGCTATCAAATATCCATGAGGCTTATAAATAACTTCCCAGGGTTTTTCCAAATCAGTCATAAACATATAAATTGTATATCGCAGCCCTGCAGCAGTATTCCTTACACCATGGGCAAGTTGGAGCCACCCTTTATCGCTACGAATAGGAGAAGGGCCTAAGCCGTTTTTTAATTCATATATGGTATGATAAGTTTTTGCATCTACTATAAGCTCATTTTCAACCCTTGCATTCTCAATACTATTGGAAAGGCCAAAACCAATACCACCACCACTGCCTGTTTCAATAAAACCATCCTGAGGCCTGGTAAAAAAAGCATATTTCCCATCAATAAAATGAGGAAATAAAACAACATTTCGTTGCTGACCGGTAGTTGATATTAAATCGGGCAAGCGCTCCCAGTTTTCAAGATCTTTAGTTCGAACAATACCGGCAGAGGCAACAGCACTGCTGGTATCCCCCTCAGGAGCCATAGGATCCTTGCGCTCGGTGCAAAATACTCCATAAATAAACCCGTCATCATGGCGGGTTATTCGCATATCATAAATATTTATATCGGGCTTATCGGTTTCAGGAATTACCATGGGACGATCACGAAACTTAAAATTATCAATCCCATTAGGACTTTCAGCAATAGCAAAAAATGACTTACGATCGTTCCCTTCTACACGCACAACCAATAAATATTTTCCCTCCCATTTTAAAGCTCCTGCATTAAAGGTAGAATTAAAACCTATACGCTCCATAAACCGGGGATTGGAGGCCTGATTAAAATCGTAACGCCAATGAAGGGGAACATGATCCCGCGTTAACACCGGATAGCGGCATCTGCTGTATATTCCGTTACTACTGAATAATATTTTATTGGACCTTTTTAATAAAGCCTTATGCTCTCTACGAATGCGCTTTACTCTCTTCTTATAATAATTATTATTCATGCTAAATAAAGTCTCTATTTTGAGTTTTGTCTATTTTCTTTTCCTTCTAACCATAAATTCCAATCTTCCAACAAAAAAATAAAAGGCTCATTAGTAAAAGCTTGAAAGTCTGTTGCTGCCTGATGATCAATATGTGGAACATAAAAATGTGTTAGATCATGATTTCGCCATACCATAACATAAGAAATACTTCGCGTCCATTTATTTGCATTAAGAAGAGTTCCAAGACTTTCTGAATACCATTTATCATCTTTAATTTGATCAAGGCCGGTTTCAGTAAAAGCAACAATTTTTTCTTTTTGTTTTGCATATTTCGCAACAAGCTCAAATTTTTGTATCGCTTTTTTCAACCCTTCTTCACCATGTTGCAAGTCATAATAATTATCTACTCCTAAAATATCTACATAGTCATCTCCCGGATACCAGCTTAAGTATTCCTGTATATTATTAAAATTGCGATCCGGCGAATAAGCTGCCAAAAAATTATTCACACCATTCTCATGCAAGTAATCTATGGTAAACCTAAACAGCTCTTTCAGCTCATCAGGCTTAGTATTATGGGCACCCCACCAAAACCAAGCTCCATCCATTTCATGCCAAGGCCTGAAAATAAAAGGCACAGAATATCCACTACTTGTTTGTAAACTGTTAAAAAAAGAAACAAGACAATCCAAGTAGCATTTAAACGCCTCGAAATGAGAACCTCCGGGCAAAATATGCTTTACTACAACTTCATCGGAATACCAGGCATTCTTACTTTCATCCAAAACAGAATAAGGATGCCAGCTAAAAGTATTAAGCCCTCCTTTCTCAAAGACCCAAACAGCATAATCCTTGATTTTTTCAAAAGGAACATTATCGAGATTTGCAGAATGTCCCAATTCAAGCCCTCCTAATTCCCAACCAAACAAAGCAGGATAATCTCCTGTAACTCTAAGAACATCCGATTCACCTTCTTCATATTCCCATCCTATTCCATAGGCTAAATCATCTTGATGACCAAAGAGAACAGCTTTTCCACTTATGTCCTTTAATAAGGCCCTAAGCTCATTTGCCGAAGAATATGGAAATTGCTTTTTGTTTGAATCACTACAGCCCAATAGAGTTGTAACAATAAAAAACAATAATAAATAATTGTGTCTCATTTTTTTTATTCATTAAATTTATATCGGCTAAGAATCAAAAACGAAAAATATTAGCTTTTTAAACTAGTTACAAATACAATCGAATCAGATTCTTGTACGATTATATAAAGCAAGCTTATAGTTTGGTTATCATAATATTGATGATTAATAATTATTAGCTGTTAATTATAGAAAGTCACCTTTAACAAAATTTACTCTTTCCTAATAATAGTATTTCTTATTTTTGTTATTTTAATACCAAAAGAAACAAATATTAAAATGGCAAATATTCCTTTTACTCATCTTCATGTACACTCTCAATATTCTATTTTAGACGGACAAGCAAATATTGCTTCACTGGTTGAAAAGGCCGTAAACGATGGCATGACAGCTATCGCACTTACAGATCATGGAGTAATGCTGGGTATAAAGGAATTTTACGACACATGTAACAAAAAAAAGATAAAACCAATTATAGGTGTTGAAGCTTATGTAGCTCAAAGAACTATTAACGACCGAAATGATAGAGTGCTGGATCGTTCGGGACGCCATTTAGTGATCTTAGCAAAAAATAAAACCGGATATAAAAATTTGCTCAAATTAACATCAATCGCTCACATTGATGGTTTCTTTTACAGGCCACGTATAGACAAAGCACTACTTGAAAAATATAGTGAAGGACTGATTGTAAGCTCAGCATGTTTGGGAGGAGAAATTCCAAAAAAGATTATGCAAGGGGATTTAGATGGTGCTCGCGAGGCTATTAATTGGTTTAAAAATCTTTTTGGAGAAGATTTTTATCTCGAACTCCAACGTCATCCTGCTGATGATCCTCGTTTACGCAGAGAAGTTTATGATTTGCAAGAAATTGTAAACGAGCAATTATTACAATTTTCAAAAGAAATGGATATTAAAATAATTGCTACTAATGATGTTCATTTTACTGATGCCGACAAAGCTGAGGCGCATGATGTAATGATTTGTTTAAACACAGGGAAAGATTTGGATGACGAAAACCGTATGCGTTATACAGGTCAGGAATGGTTTAAAACTACAGAAGAAATGAATCTGCTTTTTGCCGATATTCCTGAAGCACTAATCAATACCCGGGAGATTGTTGATAAAGTAGAAGAATATCAGCTTGACTCAGATCCTATTATGCCGGTTTTCCCTATTCCCGAATCTTTTGGTACAATGGAAGCATATAGAAAAGAATTTCCGGAAGAATTATTAAAAGAGGAGTTTGGAGCTAACCATTATAAAGCTCTTGGCAACGATTACAATCATATTCTTAGGATAAAATTTGAAGCTGATTACCTTAAAAAATTATGCTATGACGGTGCTGCCAACTTATATCCCAATCCTCTTCCCGAAGAAATAAAAGAACGGATTAATTTTGAGCTAAACACCGTTAAAACCATGGGGTTCCCCGGTTATTTCCTTATTGTACAAGATTTTATCAATACTGCAAAAAAGGAAATGAATGTTCTTGTGGGTCCCGGTCGCGGATCTGCAGCCGGATCAGTTGTTGCTTATTGTGTTGGTATTACCACAGTTGATCCTATCAGGTTTAATCTGCTTTTTGAACGTTTCCTAAATCCCGACAGGATCTCTATGCCTGATGTTGACATAGATTTTGATGATGATGGTCGTCAGCTTGTATTAAATTGGGTAGCAGAGAAATATGGAAGGGATAAAGTAGCTCATATCTGTACTTTTGGAACAATGGCAGCAAAGTCAGCTATAAGGGATGTTGGCAGGGTTCTAAAACTCCCACTTTCTGAAACTGACAGAATTTCAAAGTTAATACCTGAAAGGCCCGGAACTAAGTTAGACAAGGCCTATAACAAAATCCTTCAGTTAGAAAAAGAAAATAGAACCCTTGATAAAGCAATTTCTCATATTGAAGAAAAATTAAGCCAGGCAAGGAGCAATCAAAAAGATAAAGACATTGCCCGCCTTGAAATACTCAGAATCTTTGCCATAGAAATTAACAACGCACGCATAAGCAACGATGATAAGTTGCTAAAAACTTTGGAGTTGGCATGTGAACTTGAAGGTTCTATTCGTCACACAGGCGTTCATGCCTGTGGTGTTCTTATTGGTCGCGATCCACTTGATGAGCATATACCACTAATGCCAGCCAAAGATGGCTTTGAGCTTCTTGTTACCCAATATGATGGAACCTATGTAGAATCCATTGGATTATTAAAAATGGACTTTCTGGGCTTGAAAACCCTCTCTATAATAAAGGAAACTCTTGAAGCTATTAGAATTTCAAAAGGGAAAGAGCTGAATTTAGAAGAAATATCATACGATGATGAAAAAACTTTTAATTTATTTTCACGTGGGGAAACAACTGCAATTTTTCAGTTTGAATCGGCAGGCATGAAAAAATATCTTCGTGAGCTCCAACCAAACCGCTTCGAAGATTTAGTAGCTATGAATGCTTTGTACAGACCCGGACCAATGGAATATATTCCAAATTATATTGCAAGAAAAAGTGGCAAAGAAGAAATCAATTATGATCATCCTTTAATGGAATCAGATCTCAAAGAAACTTATGGTATTACAGTATTCCAAGAGCAAGTGATGGTACTTGCCAGGAAACTTGCAGGCTTTTCGCGTGGCGAATCTGATACCTTACGCAAGGCTATGGGGAAAAAACTTTCCCATATAATGACAAAACTCAGAATTAAATTTGAAGAAGGCTGTAATAATAATCCTGAATTTATTGAAGGATGTACCAGATCAAACAAAAGTCCGGAACTAGTAATAGAAAAAATATGGAAAGACTGGGAAGCATTTGCCAGTTACGCATTCAATAAATCTCATTCGGTTTGTTATGCAAACTTGGCATACCAAACAGGCTATCTGAAAGCACATTACCCGGCTGAATTTATGGCCGGTGTACTAAGTAGAAATCTTCACGATATAACAAAAATTTCTACCCTTATGGATGAATGTCGCAGAATGAAACTTGAGGTATTGGGACCTGATATTAATGAAAGCTTTTTAAAATTTACTGTTAATAAACAAGGTGAATTGCGCTTCGGAATGGCTGCGATAAAAGGAGTTGGAGAAGGAGTTGTGGAAGAAATAATAAAAGAAAGAGAAAAAAATGGGCCTTATGAGAGTATCTATAATTTTGTTGAACGTATAAACCTTCAGATTATTAACAGAAAAGCCTTTGAAGCATTAGCTGTGGCAGGAGCTTTCGACAGCCTTGGAAAAATACACCGTGCTCAATACTTGGCAAACATTAAAGGTGATGACTTTAATTTCAGCGATCGCCTTTTAAGATATGGTAATAGCTATCAAACTGATCAGGCTTCGAGTCTTAACTCCTTATTTGGATCAATTGATATGGAGGTGGAAATAAAAAAACCTGAAGCTCCGGAATGTTTGGAATTTACAAGCCTTGAAAAACTTGAAAAGGAAAAAGAACTTATAGGGATTTATCTATCAGCCCATCCATTGGATGATTATAAATTGGAAGTGCAGCATTATTGTAACATCAAACTCCAGGAATTAAATGACTTGGAAGCAGTTAGAGGGAGAGAATTTACAGCAGGAGGAATGATAACAGGAATAAGACAAGGGCTTACAAAAAAAGGAAACAAATATGCAATTATGACTGTTGAAGATTATAGCGGTAGCTTTGATTTTGCATTTTTTGGAAAAGATTATATCAAATTCAATAATTATTTCGAAAATAATCTTTTCATAATATTAAAAGGAAGGGTACAACCAAGAAGATATAAACCTGAAACTCTGGAAGTTAAAATCAACAATATCGATTTGCTTTCTGATGTGATTGAAAATCAAGTGCGAAACCTCACCCTACAAATACCCCTAAGCTCAATTACTAATGAAATGGTAACAGAACTAACAGAAATTACAACAAAAAATAAAGGGAAAATTACACTAAGATTCAATATCTTTGATGACGAAAATGAACTACAAAACATAAAATTACTGTCACGTTCATACCTCATCAATATATCAGATGATTTTATAAAGTTCTTTGATGAACAACCGGAAATTTCAATGATATTAAGTTAGGTTTTTTTCTGTAAATATGGTTATCTTTGAACAAGATGCCTGCCGCTCTGTTAAAAAATAAACATTAACTTTATATCAAGAATAAGGAATAATTGATCTCAATTAATAATATTTTTCAATAAACTAAATAATTATGACAATTGAAGTAAGCGATTCTAATTTTAATGAACTGGTAATAAATGCAGATAAACCTGTTCTTGTGGATTTTTGGGCTGAATGGTGTGGCCCTTGCCGAATGGTAACACCAATTGTTGCCGAATTGGCCGAAGAATATAAAGATCGGGCTGTTGTAGCTAAAATGGATGTAGATAGTAACCCTGAAACTTCAATGAAGTTTGGTATCCGAAATATACCTACCATCCTGTTCTTTAAAAACGGAGAAATAGTTGACAAACAAGTTGGAGCAGTACCAAAAACAATTTTAGCTTCAAAACTTGATGCGATAATTTAATTTTCTGAATTATTTATTATCCTATATAATAAAAGGATACTTGTACAGTATATATAAAAAAAAAAGAGGCACTTAAACTGCCTCTTTTTTTTACAATGAAAAAAGAAAATTAATTGGAACTTTTAAAAAATTGCTTCAGTGGGTTAAAAATATTTCAAACTATATAATTGATTATTTTTCTCTTTTTTTAATCTCATCACGAATCTCAGATGCTTTTTCATAATTTTCATTTTCAACCGCTTCATTTAGCATAACTTTTAATTCTTCAAGAGTTTTGGAAGAAAAAGCATGAGCTGAAGAACGCGACTGCACCTTACCTTTTTTACCCTCTGATGCAGAAGCTTCCTTTGGATCACCAAAATCTAATATAATACCGGCCTTGGCTAAAATTTCCTCATAAGTATAAATAGGACAATTAAAACGCAAGGCAAGAGCAACAGCATCAGATGTTCTTGAATCAATACGCACCTCTTCTTCACCCTTCATACATACCAACTCTGAATAAAAAATACCTTCTTCAAGCTTATAGATAATAACTTCTATTAATTCAAACTTAAATGCACGGGCAAATTTCACAAAAAGATCATGTGTCAATGGACGAGGCGGCTCTAATCCCTCAAGTTTAATGGCTATCGATTGTGCCTCTACCCCTCCTATTATAATCGGAATCCTTCGTTCTCCATCCTCCTCGGCAAGCACTAAAGCATATGCTCCTGATTGGGTCTGAGAATAGGATAGCCCAAGAATGTTTAATTTTACTCTCTTTTTATCCATCTAATATTCATTTGCTTTTTTAAGGCTGGCAGAACTTATAAATAATTCAATTCACTCAAGGATTTAATCTGAGTAAAATGAATTTTCCTAACTTCATTTTTAACTTAACAAGATTATTGCCACCTTCACTATTCTTGTTTCTTAAACACTTTCTATTAATCCCTTATATGCATAAAGAAAAAACCAACTCTATGAAAGCATGTTTGGTTTCTAATTTTTGCAATAAATAACAAATATATGAAATTGTTTTAAGATTAGATATTTATCTCCTTTTTTCTCTTTTTCAACTTGGATTTATTATGGTAATTTGTTGGCTTAATGAATACCCCAATTAATGCAGGAAGGGCGAGATTTAAACACCATAATAAGAACACTGAGATGATAATGGCAGGATAAGAATCCGATAAAGCGCCAAAAAAGAAAAGAGCCAGCGAACCTCTTATTCCAAGATCGGCAATGGCAAAAGAAGGAATAAAAGTTAAAACAGCAAAATAAACCGGGATGAGCCAAAATTCACCAAGATTAACTATAATCTCAAAATAATATAAGATAAAAAACAGCTGTGCACAAAACACAAAATATCTGAGAATGGTAAGCGAAAGAATTTTAAAGGCCTTAAGCCTACCAAGTTGTTTAATCAATAAAATATATCTGTAAAAGCGAATCTTCCATACTTTTTTACCTGAAATTTTAATGCTTAAATATGCCATTAGAGGTAAAAAAAGAACAACAAATAAAATAAACAAAAAACTTAGAAACAGACTACTTTGTAGTTCAGCAAGCACTTGAGAATCAATTGCATTTGAGCGTAAAAACAAAAATCCAAAAAATGCACCCAAAACCAAAACCATATTTTGAATTAAGCTGCCGGATACTGATAATAAAAAGGCCTGCATACGAAGTCCTTTGGGTAGTAATAAAGAACGGGCAAGCGGATCTCCTGCACGTGCAGGAGTTATCATTCCAAATTGCAAGCCTTTAAGCACTTGAAATATTGAAGCCATAAGGTTTTGGCTCACAGTTGTTGAAAGAAGTTGCCTCCACTTTAAGGCTTCCAAAAGAATATTTAAACTTGATAAGAACAATTGAAGAAGCAAAAGAACAAAAAAATATGCACGGTTTGCGCTCAAAAAATCATAAAATGTGCTCCAGTTATCGAATTCAAGCAAGCGTACAACTACAAATATGATTGCAGCTAAGGATAGTAATACTTTAAAGATATTAACAATTCTCTTGTCGTGAAATATCTTCATGATCTGTTCCTATTAATAAGAGGCAATAACAAGGTTGAAAGCAACCCAAGTAGGAGGATCATTAAATTTAAAGCTCCATGTACAACTAAAGCAAAAACAGAAGCTTCATTTCCTGCCACTCCATAGGCAATCATAGTAGTTATAATCATAAAATGCCAAGGACCAATTCCACCCTGCACGGGAGCTATCATTCCGAGGCTTCCGGCAACAAAAAGAGTAAGTCCGGCTATAATTGATAAATGCTCTGTATATGGAAAAGCAAAAAAACTAAAGTACATCATCAAAAAATAAAAGAAAAAGATTAAAACACTATGAATAAGGAACCATGGATTTATGATCACTTTCTTTAATGATAAAAGTCCTTCCTTAAATTTTAACCAAAAATTAAGGACAAAAAGATAAAAACGAGTCCTTTTAATTTTCCCTTTGAAACACCAAAGCAAAAACAATAAAAAAAGAAAGCCTCCTATAATAAATGTAATATTAATGATGCTGTTGCCTTCATTTAAATTTAAAACTTTCAGCAATATTGAACTGATGAATCTAAATTCCAATACTAATACCAATATAAGAGAAAGAATAAGAATAAAAATATCCATTAATCTCTCGGCCACAACAGTCCCGAGTAAACGAGTAAAAGATAGTTTTTCATATTTTGCTAATACGGCACATCTTGATAGTTCACCCATGCGTGGAAGCAATAAATTGGCGAAATATCCAAGCATCATAGCCAAAAAGGTGTTGATAAATGCAGGTTTGTAATTCAAGGTATTTATCATTATCTGCCAGCGAACAACTCTACTGATATTGCTTAGAAAAGCGATAAATAGCATTAACAATATCCACCAATAATTAACATCATTACGAATGGCATATAAGAGATCTGCCGGATTTTGTTTACGATATAACCACCAAATAATGACTCCTCCTATTGATAGAAAAAGCAAATATTTTATTACCTTCAGGATGTGTTTTTTCAAAATCCTTAATTAATTTTTTTGTTCCTGTATAGTTCTATCTCTGAAATACAAGGTATCAAAATTAGTTATACCTTTGTGTGAGTAAGAGGGTACAATGTTACGAAATGTATCAATATCAGACAAACAAAAAAATAACCGCAAAAAAACGGACAATAATAAATAATGAAACGGGTAAGAGCCAAAAAATACCTCGGTCAACATTTTCTGACAGATTTATCTATTGCAAAACGCATAACAGAAAGTTTACCCATCCCACCCAGGCAAATTCTTGAAGTTGGACCCGGAATGGGGGTTTTAACTGATTTTTTAATTGAAAAATCAGATATAGACCTTAAATTAGTTGAAATTGATCATGAAGCCGTTAATTACCTCAGCGCCCGTTATCCACAGTTAAAAACAAAAATTATTGAAGGTGATTTCCTTAAATTGAAACTTGATGAAATTTTTCCGGAACCTTTTAGTATTATAGGAAATTTTCCTTATAATATATCCAGTCAAATATTTTTTAAAGCACTTGAAGCACGAGAACTTGTTAAATCTCTTGTAGGCATGGTTCAGAGGGAGGTTGGACGAAGAATTGCATCGCCACCCGGTTCCAAAGAATATGGTATATTGAGTGTTTTATTACAATCATTCTATTCTGTTGAGTATTTGTTTACAGTTAATGAAAATGTTTTTGTTCCTCCTCCAAAGGTCAAATCCGGAGTGATAAGGCTTATCCGCAATAATATAAATCATCTACCCTGTAATGAAGAGCTCTTTACTAAGGTTGTGAAAGCTGCCTTTAATCAACGACGTAAAACATTGCGAAATAGTTTGAGATCAAAAATACCCTTTAACCATGAAGCCATTCTACAAGAGCCTGTTTTCAACCTCAGACCCGAACAACTTTCGGTTGAAGGTTTTCAAGAACTCAGCCTTCTGATTGAAAACCATCCCATAGAGAAAAATATCAACGCCGACTGATACTGATATGCTGAATAAATATGCTGATATAATTTTACCGGTTCCTTTGCCAAAACTGTTTACCTATGAAATAACAAAAGACCTTATTTCTAGCGTTAAACCAGGCAAAAGGGTAATAGTCTCTTTTGGGAAAAGAAAAATATTGTCGGGCATTGTTTATAAAACTCATAATAATAAGCCGGAAGCTTATTCAATAAAACCTATCTTATCTGTCTTGGATAACTTACCAGTTGTGTTGGAAAAACAATTAAAGTTATGGACTTGGATAGCAAATTATTATCAGTGTACGCTTGGTGAAGTTTATAAAGCCGCAATGCCCGCCGGACTGAAATTAGAAAGCGAAACCAGAATATATATAAATCCTGATTTTAATGATGTAATTTCTCTTCCTCCTAAGGCATTGGAAATCATTGATCATTTAAAAACGAAGAAATATTGTACTATCAATGAGATAAACAAAATTACAGGGCTAAAAAGCAGTCATCATCTTATTGATCCACTAATAGAAGCAGAAGTGGTATTAATTAATGAAAAGCTAAAAAGTGCCTGGCAGCCAAAAACAGAACTATTCCTTACTTTACATTCAGATCGAAGGAGTGAAGAAGCGCTTCATGAAACTTTTGACTCACTAAATAGAGCGCCCAAACAATTGGAACTTCTAATGCGCTTTCTTCAAATGTCTGAAGGCATAAAACCTGCTCTAAAAGGAAAAGCAGTACTAAGAAAAAAATTATTAGGCGAAAGTACTAATGCATCTGCAATAATATCTGAGTTATTGAAAAAAGATATTCTTGTCCAAAAGAAAATAAAAGTTGAAGAATACCAATATAGCGATACTAAAAAAGAGGAACAAAAGAAATTAACTCCTGAACAAAATGTAGCACTTGAAAAAATAAAAGATGGATTTAAAAACAACAAACCTGTTCTATTACACGGAGTTACATCAAGCGGAAAAACAGAACTATATATTCAATTAATTCAAGAAACTATTAAAGTCGGAAAACAAGCTCTATATCTTTTGCCCGAAATTGCACTGACTACTCAAATAACCAATCGCTTAAAAAGCTCCTTTGGAGATAAAGTAGGAGTTTATCACAGTAAATTCAATGATAATGAAAGAATAGAAGTATGGAATAATCTGTTACAGGAAAAATCCTATAAGATAATTCTTGGAGTCAGATCATCAATTTTTTTACCTTTTAAAAATTTGGGACTTATAATTGTTGATGAAGAACATGAACATTCATTTAAACAATTTGATCCGGCACCACGCTATCATGCACGAGATGTAGCTTTAGTCCTTGGGAGGGATCATAAAGCAAAAGTCCTACTTGGAACAGCAACACCATCAATTGAAAGCTATTATAATTCACAAGAGGAGAAATACTTCCTTGTAGAACTAAATACACGCTACGAAGGCTTGCAACTTCCTGAAATTATTGTTGTAAATACACGAGAGGCGAAAAGAAAAAAGATGATGCAATCACATTTTAGCCCTCAGTTAATTAACTTAATCAATGAAGCATTAGAAAATAAGGAACAGGTTATTTTATTCCAAAACAGGCGTGGCTTTGCCCCCTACTTAGAGTGCAGTGTTTGTGGTTGGATACCTAAATGCAAACATTGTGATGTGAGCCTTACCTATCATAAACACACAAATCAATTGATATGCCATTATTGCGGCTTTTCTGCGGAACGCCCTCTTACCTGCCTGGCTTGTGGAAATTCCTCGCTTAATTATAGAGGTTTTGGAACACAAAAAGTAGAAGAAGAAATAAAAGAGATCTTTCCGAAGGCTGCAATTGCTCGTATGGATTATGACACTACAAGATCACGTAAAGGATATGAAAAAATTATTTCGGGTTTTGAGCAAGGGAAATATGACATATTAATAGGGACACAAATGGTTACCAAAGGCTTGGACTTTGACAGGGTGAGTCTTGTGGGAATATTAAATGCCGATAACATGCTAAATCATCCGGATTTTAGAGCCTATGAAAAAAGCTTTCAGATGATGGCACAAGTTAGTGGACGTGCAGGTCGAAAATATAAAAGAGGAACAGTAATCATTCAAACTTCAGATCCTGAAAATCCCATCATTAATTTTGTGTGCCAAAATGATTATTCTGCATTTTATAAATCCCAGATAAAAGAAAGAATTGAATATAAATATCCGCCCTATCACAGATTAATATATATCACACTAAGGCATAAAAACGAAAATACAACAAAACAAGCAGCCAAACAATTAAGCAATTTATTGAAGAATATCTTTGGAAACAGAGTGCTGGGGCCACAAGTTCCTCCAATTACTAAAATTCAGGATATGCACCTTCAAAGGATAATACTGAAAATTGAAAGGGAAAAATCTTCCACAAAAGCAAAACAATTAATCTTAAACTGCATTAACAAAATTAATGCCCGGGATCAGTGGAGATATGTGCAAAGTGTAATTGATGTTGACCCTTTGTAAATACAAAATAAAATTTCAGAAAGAAATTTAGGATGGTTTCACGCTTAACTTCCAGGTTAGGTAAATGATTAAAATCCATTGCCGTCCGGTAAAATTATGTTTTAGGGTTTTGAGTTTCGAGTTTCGGGTTTCAGGTTTCGGGTTTCGAGTTGCGAGTTTTGAGTTCAGTTATCAATCTTCAATTACGAATGATTTTATGTGACAGTTCTTTTTATTGAGCGATTCGTTTTTATTAGATGGTTTTTATTTATGCAACAGCCTGGTTTTCCGCAAATCGTAGGATTGCAACGCTCGGTAGAAAATATGCTCATCTCTCTCCACCCGCATTCCGTCAGGAATGTGACCTTCTTCTATCTCCTTAAAAAATTATAAAAATTAAAACCACGAAGTGGTGAAGTTATTGTAGCGTAAGCCTTCGGCCTGCCACGTATTGCAAATATAAGTAAATTAATTGCCGGTCCT
>CAZODA010000053.1:0-18813 GCA_964578485.1 uncultured Alkalitalea sp.
GCATCCTGCTTTGAGAAAAGGTTTGAATCATGCAAATATGTAATTGGCAAATAAAAACCCGCATATTTTGGTAATTAGATTTCCCCACTACCCTCGCTTATCGCAAAATTTATGTTGCCTCTTCAAGGCGTTTGGGGGTGGGGGGATTTGCCAACCCAGGGCGGTGCCCTAGCCTGTCCCGCGAGGCTCGCCGATGCGGGAGACTATAATATATAAGGCTTTCAGCCTATTAACTTGCTAATCTGCTAATCTACTAATCAACTAATTTGCTAATTATCACATCCACTAATTAACTAATCATCTAATCATCACATCTGCTAATTAACTCATCACCCAAAACGGACGCGACATGTCACGTCATTATCATCAAAAGAACGCATTGAAATTATACTTATAATTAAATAATCTCTTTTAGGGATCTGAAAGCCAGTGATCATAATCTTGAAGCCAGCTTCCCTCTTTGAAATTCTCTGGTTTTTCTCTCACCAAATGGTCAAATACATTTTCAATAGGTGTTATCTTTATTTCGTTTTCCATTTGAATAGATAGTCCATACGAGGTAGCAAGAATTGTGAACATAGACTCATCCAAATTTTTATTTTTAATGTATGGGATGTTTAATAAATCCTTAGTTATTAAACGTATATCAGTGAAATTATGCAAAGTAGTTCTCATACAACTATATATTGAACCGCCTCCACAGTACACAACATATCTATCTTTTAATACGTCTTTTAACACAGAATTATCAAAGTGATGAAATGACTTTCTGGCTCTAAATTCTGTCATGATTCGTTCTATAATAGAACCGGTTTTTTGATTTAGATGACTGCGATATATTAAGATATATTTTCTAAACTCCTCCTGATTATTTCTGAATCTCTTCTGTATCTTTGGTGTTGAGATTGGTTTTATTTTTGCGTACTCTTCAAAAATATAATTCAAACCTAAAGGAAATGAAACAACCGCATGAATATTAGGCAAGGCGTTTTCTGTAATTGTAAAGAACGCTATATCACTCGTGCCACCACCAATATCAACAAGTAGATGCATTCCCCGTTCCAGTCGTCGTTGTTGTGTGACAGAAGATAAACCTGCAAATGCTTCAGGTATTATATTTAAACCGTAATTCAATAAATCCTGTTCATTACACTCAAAAAACTCAGTTTGTTGAAGTAATTCAGTGTACTTTGCTTTCAAAAAATTATCTAAAGTTTTATATTTAGAAATCAGTATATTTGCAGCAATCAATATTTTGTATGCAATCTTTTCATGTTTTTTTGCTTCAACTTGAATAATGCTTGAGGGAATGCCCATTTGAGTGTAAAACTCATTTCCAAATTTATCTTGTAGCTTAAATAATACAAATGTAATATACCATACAGAAATAATTTTGGGCTCAATTTTGTATTTCCAAAATTGGCTTGAAAATGTAGCTAACTTAAAATATCTGAATATTTGCTTTTGAGGTAAATTATCAGACTCCCACAGTTTTAACATTGCTTTGTATCGGTTTGTCAATCTCTGAACCTCACTATTATATTCATTTAAGTCATAATCATAATCTATTTTTATAGCCTTACATTCAAGCTCCCAGTCTTCTATTTTATCTCTATTGTGTATGTCTATCCTTTCGCACTCTTGTTCCCATTCTTCAATTTGTTTTGGGAAATTATACTGATATAATAGCTGCTCTTTAATTGATGTACCACGTAGTTTCTTGATTTTTGGTTTTGGAGGTTTTTGGGTTGTCACAGGCTTTAATGGGTGGGTTAATTCCGGTCTTAGTGGAAGCTCCAAAATAGGTTTCTCAGTGTTAGTATATGTTATTGTTTTACATTGGCTTTTATCAACAAATCCATAACTCAAGGTGTCATCTTTATTAATTTGTACTATAGATGGCAGAAAAACGGTTTTGTCGCCGTTAGGCATCTGAAATTCAAAAAACTCGTAAATTTTCTGAGCAGGATTTGAAGCATCCTCAATACACACTTTTGTTTGGTGTGTTCCAAAGTCTAATCCAACTGTGTAGTTCATGTTAGTGTACTTTTATTTGACTTAAAGACAATAGTCTAGGCTCTTTTGCATTTAAAGTGCTTCCCTGAATTTTTGCAATAGAATCCTCTTTTTCGGCTACCAAGTTATGTAATAGTCCCTTTTGAGCAGGTAAAATTCTTCTTATTCGTATGCGCTCTTCTTCGCTGTCAGAGTAATTTGATCTGTACTCTAAATCTGCTAAACTTTGTTCTAATTTTTTTATTCTATTATTGTAAAACTCTTCTGTTTGTTGAATTTGGAGGGTTTTACTAGTATCCAGTCGCATTTGCTGATCTTCTATGTAATTGGTGTATACAATATCTATTTGTTCGGCGAAATCGCCTCTTAGGTTTTCAATAAGTTTTATTTCTGGTGTATAAGGAACATGATTTGCTGTTGCATAAAGCTGTGCCTCTCCTAAAAATCTTTCAGTGATATCTTTGCAGGCAATAATTTTATCTGACTGGATATCAAATAGAAGTGGCATTATAAGCTCGTTAATACTTTCACTACCAAACCATCTCTTTGTTAGGTAAATTGTATAGACAGCTAAAAAGTACTCACCACATCTTATTTCCTCCAAATCAGCTAAATGCTTTTTATCAATACTAAATTGAAATGCACGATTTACCTGTTCAAATTTCTGTTTAAAAAACTCTTTTGTAGCAAGGATAAGCGGATGATAGGCATTTACAAAAATTAAGTTTGGCTTACTGTAAGCAATTTCTTGGTTAAAGGTTAGTTTAAATTCACTAACCCCTCTTATAGTATTAATAAATCGCTTAAAGAGTAAATCTGTTTCAAGGTCGTTATTGATATTGTATTCATTCAAAAAATTTATCAGATAGTTTTTGTTATATAAAGGGATTTTAAAGTTGAAAATACTTTTTTCCTCTTCAGATAATAAGCATTCTGTCAATTCGTTAGTAATAATCGAGTGAAGATAGTTAAAAAGCTCCTTATCTGTAATGTATCGGTAATTATTTTGAATTTTTTCAATTTCATTTCTGAAATAAGTATCGTTTGTAAGGGTATCTGTTAATCCCTCATTTATCTCCTCTAAATGTCGCTTTTCTACTTCTATTGCCACGGCAATACTGTCGATTTTCTTCTGTCTAGCTTCTTCAGTTAGATCTTGACAATAAATCTCCTTTTCGAGCTGAATAAAACGTTGCTGTAATGTTTTTCCATCTGCTGTTTCTTTATCAAGAATAGCTTCTAAGTCGCCAATACAACTTCGGAAAATACCAATCCTATCTAATAATCTATCAAAAATCTCTTCTTGGATAGAGTCTTGAACAATAAGATTATAAATGTTTACAATTTGTGATTTTTGTCCGAAACGGTCAATTCGTCCAATTCTCTGTTCAACAACCATAGGATTCCATGGTAAATCGTAATTTACTAAGGCATCACAAAACTGTAGGTCTATACCCTCACTCCCAACCTCAGAAGAGAGTAATATATCTACCGATTTATCTGTTCGGAATTTGTTGATAATATCATCTCTATCCTTTATGTCTCCATGAATGACTACTGGTTTGAAACCTACTTTTTGTAATCTTATATTTAGGTATTTTAGAGTGTTTTTAAATAAAGCAAAGACAATTAGTTTTTTTTTGTTTTTCGTAACTACTTCTCTGAGAATCGTTTTCAGAGCATCAAATTTAGCATCAGGATACATTTCATATGTGTCGATGTCCTCATCCAAATTTTTATTTAAATATCCATAGACACTGCTTGCAACTCTTCTTTTCTTTTGAATTAGACCTAAAACATGTCCTTGTGACATTTTAGCATCTCCATATTCATCTACATACACGGTATGCTCGTCTATATAGCTATTTAATACATTGTCAAATTCCTCTTTTTCGTCTTCGTATAATTTGACTTTAACCGGATAAGGCTCTCTAACAGGTTGCGTCCAATCAGTGGTTACTTCTCTTTTTCTGGTTCTAGAAAAAATATTATTCATCATACTCATAGATGAAATGTTAAATTGTAGTTGCACCCTATTATCAATGCTGTCTGGTTGCGTTGTTAGATCAAATATGATTTTCTCATAAAGTGGAATTTCCTTAAACATCTCTTCTACTGTTGTTTGTTTTCTATATTCATTATTTTCACCATAATGAATATATAGCACGCTACTTTTTAGAGTCTCTACTATTTGTTGAAATGGGATATTCTTGTTAAGCTGCGAGATCGCTGTTATAAAAGGCTTATTTATTGATAAATAAGTCTGGAATATTTCGCGTTTATTAAATTGCTGATTGTCTAATAGATGTAATAGATTATATAAATTCTCTTCGCTAATCATAATTGGAGTTGCAGTTAAGAAAACAGCGGAAGTTGAAAATGGAATTAAAATCTCTGCACCTTTATATGTTTGTGTTCTTTTATTTCTTAATCTATGTGCTTCATCACATAGGATGAAATCAAACTTTATGTTTTGTTCTTCTAAAGCTTGTAAAATAGGATTTGTTTCTTTTTTATTCTTTTCCGAGCTACGAATAGCTTCGTAATTAACAATTCCTTTAACTACCCCATGGCTCAATTCGTTTGCTAACTCTTTCTTGCTATCGTATATTTTAAAATAGAAATTGAATTTCTCTTTAAGCTCGGTTTTCCACTTTTCTCTCAACATTTTAGGACAGATAATGAGTACATTGCGCAACTCTTTTCTACTAGCCAGTTCCATCATAATATGTCCTGCTTCGATAGTTTTCCCAAGCCCCACTTCATCAGCTATAAGCAATCTTCTATTTGATGAGTTTAAAAATTTCAAAAGAGGTTTAAATTGATAGGCTTTGAAAATTGTTCTTGAGGCTTTTAATGAAGAAATTGTATTGTTGCTTGTGTTGTTGATTTTAAGAGTGGTGTTGATACGTGAAAAATCTAGATATGAGCCAAATAACCCTTGTTTACAGCATTCGAATGGATCAGTTATGTTTGTGTCTTGGATAAGATTGTTTTCTAAAGTGTCTTTTTCATCGTTACCGTATCGAATACGGTAGAGTTGCCTCCCACGACCACCTATTAGAATATCAATTACCACTCCCTTTTCGCGTGAATTCACATTTATTACTCTATCACCGATATTAAATTTTGCCATTCTTAATTTGCTCGTTATGTTATTTTTTGTAATTCTGTTTCGCAAAGTGTATTGGTATTAATAAGAGTCTTAATTATGTGACTTAGCTCTGTTATGTTTTGCTCATATTTAAACAGCTCTACCGATGGCGCTGTGCTAATGATTCTCCCTATATCTGTTTGATCAATAAGTTCTTGTAAGGTGTAATTTACTTTTTTAAATTGTGTAGTCATACTGTATAATTGTCTATCATAGTGTTTTTTATAAAGAGGTATGGACTAGATCCCATACAGTCAGTCAAACTTAATAAAAAATGCAATGAATAATGTTTAATTTCCAGTAGTTAAAGAGATAAAAATGTTGGAGATTACAATTATGTCTTTATTCGACGACCGGTGGTTGTATTGTACTGCGTTATTTTTGCGGTTTGTATATTATCTTTTATGTTGTTCCTCTAAAAGGTGTATTTCCTATATTTCTCGAGTACTTTTAGAAAATCCATAGTTACTAATGTTTAGTTGTTACGCGCTATCTACTTTATATTCTGGGTGCCTCTTTTACAATTTTAGAAAACACCTCTCTAAATTTCACGTTTTTAGATACTAACCAGTCTAGAGATTCTTCTACTTTCAGGTCATTACTAAAATCGGTTTCATGGGATAAAACTATAACCTTATCTCTGTTGTCCGGATTGGGATTCCATATTAGCTTTTCACCTAAAGAGCTTTCTATTTCATCCTTCCTGCTTTTCAAGTATGGAAGCATTGTATCTGCAATTTTGTTTCCAATATAGACACGTACGCTTACTGTGTTTTCTTCTGTATTACAGGTGTTGGACAAAAAAATATTTGATCTCCCTAATGAGACATCAAACCAATATTGTGGTCTAGGTGTTTGAAGTGAGGGGATTTTCTTGGTCTTAGCTAGTTTTTCTCTAAGTTTGTTCCAGTATTTATACTGAAATTTTTTATTTTCTGATAGATCTTCTATTGCCTTTGAACGTGCTGCTTGTCGTATAGCTAAATTTGGCTTGCTTATTATATTAAACTTTAAAGCTGCTTTGCTATCATCTATTTGCCAAAGTTCTAATTGAACACCGTAAAAGGATATTTCTTCATTTGTATGGTCATTTAACCAGTCTAATGATTTTTTGTGTTCTTCAGTAAATTCTATTGCTATCCAAATAATTGTAGAAGCATCAAGGACAGAGGCATATGTGATTGCTTTTCCTAAATGATCATGATTGGTTTTTTCAAGTTGGTTTTCAATTATAACATATTTCCCTGTTCCTGTATCCTTGGCCAAAATATCTGCCGAATATGGCCCGGCAGCCACCTCAATGTTTTCAACTTCTAATTCTAGACCTAAAGCCTTGTTTAATTCTCCAATATTGCTTGCAAGCCAGGGTGTGAAATCTTTAGCTTCATTTGTCCATTTTCGTCTGGGCTCAATTGTTTTTAAAATTCCAAAATCCATGTTTTCATCATTTTTGTCATTGCAGATAGTTGTTAACTACTTTTAATCAGCAGTTCCTTTTAATGGCGGTTGTTAGCTGCTTGTTTCTCAAAAATAATGAATTAATTGTAAAAATTAAGACTTTGTACAATGTGTTTTGGTGAAGTAGAGTTTAGAGCTTGTGCTTTTTTGTGCAGTTTGTTGGGATTTGTGGTGTGTAGGGTTAATTGCTGCAGGAGATAGTCGGTGATGTCGTAGCCGTGATGGATCTGTTCGGGGGATGCGTAGGTCTCTATTAGGTTGGAGATTTTTATCCGGAAGGGTGTTTTGTTCTCTATCTCCTCTCGCTTATAGTTTCATTTGTTGAAACAGCTGTTTTTTATCAAAAGACAATAATATATTTTAATATAGTGGTGAAATCTAATTACCAAAATATAGGGAAATGAAGTTACTGATTACATCTTCCAAAATTGGGATGGATGCAAGTTTTCTCCCAAAGCAGGATGCATTGGCTACATTAAAAACCTCTCCCGTCTCGGCAAGCCTCGTCGGGAACCTGTCCCGACGCAAGTCGGGATTTCGCTGCGCTCAAAAACTTAGGGGGAAAATTATTATTGTAGGTTCTGTTTTCTTGTAATTTTTTATACACATCTTTCAAATAGATGATAATTTTTAATTAACTTGTTGTCTTAAATTAAATTAAAAATCATTCAAAAATTACCCAGACATTATGAAATTCCTTCTATCCCTACATAATCCATATGCCACCAACCATAATCCGGATATCTCCAACCAAATTATCCCGATTAACTATCAATATCCTCTCAGTGCGGCAATTTATAAAATATTGGCCAAGGGTGATGATGAGTATGCTGCTTTTCTGCATAAAAAGGGATATGGAAAAGGGTATAAAATGTTTACTTTTTCCGATTTAAAAGGATCTTTCAAAATCCGCAAAGATAGAATGCATATTCTCAGTCCAACTATAGAGTTTATTATTAATTTCCATTTACCCGAAGCATCACGAACTTTTATTGAGGGATTATTTCGTTCTGAAGAAATAATTATTGCTGATAATAAATCTAAAGCAAAATTTTCTGTAATGAGAGTGTTGAATCTGCCCTCTATATGGAAAAACGATGAAAAAGAAAATCAAATTGTCCGAAAAACAGTTCGTACTGCTTCTGCTATTGTTAGCGGAGAAAAAAAAGAAAACGGTCAATATAATTTTTTGGGCCCTGAGGATCAAGGTTATACTGACACCTTGAAATATAGTTGGCGCAATAAGATCCGCACATTATTTGATGATGATATCGCCAATAGGGCTGTGTTAAAAGTTGATATAGAGTATTTTCAAAACCCCTATCGCTCTCGCTTAATTACTATCAAAGCTGGTACACCTGAAGAAACTACCATTAAGGGCTTTCTAAATTTCAAATTACAACTTACTGCTGAAAAGCAGTTTATTGATATTTTGTTAAACACCGGTGCAGGTGTATATAACGCCCAAGGAATGGGGTGTTTGGAGATGGTTGGGTGAGAGAGGACTGTAGAAAATAAAAAGTTTAATAAAAACGTCATAAAAATATACTATGGTATTTCAATTTAAAATTCAAATCATACAAATAACGAAACCGCCGGTTTGGCGCAGGATTAAAGTAAGGACAGATGCCACATTTAGTGAGTTTCACGAAACCATTCAGTTGGCATTTGGCTGGACTTTTAGTCATCTTTATCTTTTTTCGGAGAAAGGTTTTGCCAGTCATTTTCAAATTCAGGATATAGAGATGGCAGATGATGAGTTAGGAGAAGTTGGAGATGCAGATAAAATACAACTAAGAGATATTTTCACAAAAGAAAAGCAAACCTATCGATATATCTATGATTTTGGAGATAACTGGGATCATAAAATCACTTTAGAAAAAATTCTGAAAGAGAATATAGAGCATCCCATTTGTGTAGCGGGGAAAGGCCAGTGCCCGCCGGAAGATTGTGGCGGTGTTTGGGGTTTTGCTGAAATGAAAGAAGCTATCAATGACCCGGATCATCCGGAATATGAAGAATACCGTGAATGGTTAGGCTTGGAAGAGAATGAGATTTGGGATGCCAAGGAATTTGATTTGGAAGAGGTAAATGAGGAACTGAGGGGGGTGTGAAAAAAGATGGATTCCGTTGGCGCGACTAGGATTATAAAAAAAAAACGGTTTTTAAAATATCAATAATAGTTATGAGAATATATATAAAATTATCAAAAGCTGAAAAACTACTTCCTTTCAATTATCAGGAGTTGTTAACCGGTGTTGTGCATAAATGGATTGGAGAAAACAATGAGGTGCATGGAAAGCCTAATCGATACAGTTTTTCTTGGATTCAAAATACTGTCGCAGAAAAAGGAGGGTTAAGACTTAAAAATGATGCTTACTTTTTTATTGGCAGCTATGACAGTGATTTATTAAAGAAAATAATTAAAGGGATTATTGAGGATTCAGAAATGTTCTATGGCATTAGAGCAACGGATGTTCAGATTGGAAACATCCCAAATTTTAATTCAATGCAAGAATTTTTAATGGCAAGTCCTGTATTACTCAAAGTAAAACAAGAAACTGGAGTAAAACATGTCACTATTGAAGATGATACTTTTGAGGAACTATTAACGCAGAGTTTTAAAAATAAACTCCAAGGAGCTGAAATTGATTCAGAGGGTGTCATGATTAAAGTCAACCCTAAATCAACCTATAGAAGCACCAAGCTTGTTACATATAGGGGAATTAAAAACAAAACTTCTTTGGTACCAATTATCATTGAAGGAAATCAAGAACAAATAGCTTATGCATGGTGCAATGGGCTTGGCAATTCAACAGGAATTGGTTTTGGATCTTTAAAATAAACAGAGTGATGGAAAAATATTACGTAGTAAAATATACCGGACCATTTGGCTTTATTAAACCATGGACCGCAGTAAGAGACAGCGAAACTTTCTCACAACAATTTCTTACACCAAGTATTGTGGAAGGAATTGAAAAGAAACTGTTTCCTGAATTGTTGAGTGAGTCGGGAATCAAGAAAATTATGAGACATCGATTGTCTTACACCCAAATAAGCTCTCAACAAGAAGTCATTCAAACAAGAGGGTGGAACTCAACCAAAAAAGGAAAGCAATTTCTTTTTGACAGGCCTACTGCTGTGCTAATCCGTGGGGTGCTGTTAGAGCCAATTTTGCATCTGGCTTTTTCTACAAAAGAAGATGCGGATATCGCCTTCGAGCAACACGTTTGTTTGTGCAGGAATGAAGATGTATTAATGCCAACTGAAATTATTGAGGTTTTGGAAGAAGATTTTGATAATAAAGAAGAGTTCAACGGTTATGAATTGATTTTTGAGAAGAATGAGGAATCATTTCAAGTGGGTTACCATAGAGTAACTGGAGAATCCATGTATGGTTGGTTGAAAATTGTGGGCACACCGATTAATAGCTTTTAAAATGAAGGAAATATTTGCAAAATCGGGACCGGAGTGGACATTTTTAGCAACACATCTTGAACAAGTTGCAATAGCTGCTAAAGTGTTTGCTGAATATTTGAATTTAAATAAAACTATTGCTTTTAATGGTGCTATTCTTCATGACATTGGTAAAGCCCATCCCTATTTTCAAGAAAGGTTAAAGAGAAAAACCAATACAAGAAATGTGTTTAGGCATGAGATCGCTTCCCTCTTTTTTCTTTCTGCTTTTCCGCGAGAGCAATGGGATATTTTAATTGAAATGGTTGTAGCACACCATAAGTCAGTTCTACAAGATATTGGAGAAAAAGGTTTGTTGGACTTAGAAGAAAATGATGACTATGAAGGTTTTCATTTAGGGGATTGGGAATATTGGAGTCAAGAGGCTATACAAATATTAAATAAATTAGGGGTTCCTTGTCAAAGCATTACAAAAGAGGAAGCTTTAAATAATTTGGAATACTGCGTCACTTACTGTGAACGTGTAGTAAAGACCAATGGCTATTCTCAATGGCGAGGTTTGCTAATGGCTGCTGATCATTTTGCTTCTGCTCTAATTGACGATACTATTTATCAGACAAAAAGAATTTTCAAGAAACCTAAATTAGATTTTTACAATCGACAACATGAGCTCTACCCGTTATCATTAATGAGTTCAAAATCTGATAAAAAACATACAATGGTAGTGGCAAGTACAGGGGCTGGAAAGACAGATTATTTATTTAGAAGATGTAAAAATCGAGTATTCTATACACTTCCATTTCAAGCTTCTATTAATGCTATGTTTAAGAGAGTAGGCAATGATTTAGAGAAAGACAATCCCCATATTGATATTCGGGTGTTGCACTCTACCTCCACTATTGTAAAAAGAAAACAAAATGAAGAGGTTTCTTTACAAAACTTAATGGGCTCATCAATAAAAATTCTAACACCGCATCAATTAGCGAGCATTGCTTTGGGGTTGCATGGTTACGAAGCCATGATTTTGGATATAAAAGGATGTGATGTGATATTAGATGAAGTTCACACATATTCAGGAGTATCTCAAGCCTTGGTATTAAAGCTTATTGAGGTGTTAAAATCACTTGATTGTAGCATTCATATTGGAACTGCTACTATGCCGAGTGTTTTATATCAAGAAATTAAAAAAATTCTTGGCAATGACGTGCTGGAAGTAAAATTAAATGATAAGGAGTTGGAAAAATTCGATCGGCATATTATTCATAAAATACCATCTTTTGAACAGGCGCAAGACATAATTACTGATAATATAATTCAAAATAAAAAAGTACTTATTGTGATGAATACTATTAAGGAATCGCAGCAAGTATATAAATTCATTAAAGAAGTTTTTCCAAATACCCCTTCCATGCTTTTGCATAGCAAATTTAAAAGAGCAGATAGGAACCTCAAGGAAAAGAAACTTTTAGGATTGGATGATAATGGAGAGCCTACTTTTGATTTTGACACAAGTAACGAAGCTTGTATCGTGGTGTCAACGCAGATTGTGGAAGTCAGCTTAGATATTAGTTTTGATTTAATGATAACGGTTACTGCACCATTGGATGCAATGATTCAAAGGTTTGGAAGAATTAATCGTAAAAGAACAAAAGAAACGATAGGCAACTATAAAGACATTTATGTTATAGCACCACCAGAAACTGATAAAGATGCCAAGCCTTATGATTTAAATGTTTTACAGAAATCTTTTGAGGTTTTAAATGACAATGAGGTTTTAAGGGAAAGAGAATTACAGCAAAAAATAGATAAAGTATTTACAGAAATCGATTTTTTGAAGATTGAAGAGCATAGCATTTTTAATTCCCAATCTGGATTTACACTTAGAAAGTTAACTCATAGAGGCAAAGCCATTCTTTTTGAATTATTACAAATAGACAGTGTCAGCTGTATTCTGGAGTCTGATGTAGAAAAATATGAGAACGGCAATTTTGAATCTCGACTGAACTTAGAAATTCCTATTGCTTATTGGGTTGTAGCTAAAATGCTGCAATCAGAAAAAGGAAACAAACCTTTTATCATCCCTGATAAAGCATACGATTATGATTTTGGACTAAATCAAAGTGAAATTAAACAAGAGAATTTTAATGTTTTAAACCAGTTTATATGATAACAACATTAGTAGGAAAAACATTTTTGAAAGCATATAATGAAAAATACAATCAAGAATATTCCGCAAAAGATTTTTTTGAAGAAGTGTATTTCGAGCTGTTTTTTAATCACAACAAATACTTAATGTCTGGAGGAAACTCACCTTTAGAAAATCCTAAAATAAGTTGGGATCGAATGGCAAAGGGAATTATTCCTTATGAGACTGAAAATAAACGTAAAGAAAGACTTGAGAAATTTATTTACAAAGCAGAAAATATTGGATTTGTATTGGATATGGGGATAGCACCCGGCTATCCTGCATCAGAAAGTACTGCTGCAACTTCAGGTATGGTTACTGATATATTAATTGAAAATTCTGAAGATGATATTTATTATTCATGGTTTGGGGCTAGTTTAGGAGTTGGTGTAGCCGGAGGGCTAAATCTTTTAATCAATGATCCGGATATTACCTTAGTCACTTTTGAAGGCTGGCAATATTACCGGAAATACTTAAATGATCCAACTCTCGAGAAATTAAGAGGAAATCAAATAAACTCATGGAATGGACAATGGTTAACCTTTAGATATGGGAAACAATATTTTGAAGGATTTAATTTTACAAATTTAGAACAAGAAAAAGTGTTCAAAGTGGACACTTTATTAGCAGAAGTAAATACTGTAAACTGGTCCAATCTATTTTTCAGTCTTTCTAATCAATTTCCAAACAAAGTGCTAAGTGCTTATATCTACAGTTTGGGTCAAACCAATAAAACCATTGGCTTTATCCCCATTTATTTAAAAGAAGGAAGAAGACTAAAAGATATTTTCAAGCAACTGTTTGATACAGAAAAACCTTTTAACACAAGAGATTTTCAGTCTCTTTTTGGGATGCACATTAAAAGAGCTTGTGAACTGGGAAATATTGGCTTGCATGCACTCAGGCCTGAAGGTTTAAAAAAATATATGGAAGACCATAAAAATCTTTCATTCAAAAAAGAAGAACAAATATTAATTTATCAATCTTATAAAACTTGGTTAATCGCGATGATGTCAAAAAACAAAGAACAAATCACAGATTATACCTCAGATTTGGCTAAGCTGATTTTAAGGTATAGGCGTAATGCTAAAGGCACTACCGGAAAGAACTTAATTGAAAAGGATTTATTTGGTGCAAAATCAAAACGTGGGTTTATTGAAGCTCTAACAGAAATGATTTCTGCCATAGATGGAGAGGATTTATTAACTCTCAAAAAGTTAAAAGATGATGTCCATTTAATGACCAATGAAGAGTTTGGTTATTTCAGCACTTTATTGAAATTCGATTATGCATTTGAAGAAAAACAATCTTAAAACTATTAAAACATAATTATTATGAGTAATACAATTTATATCAGAACCCTTAAAAGGGCAGAGCATACTGTTTTTTGTGTATCAGATGGCCAAAAATATTATTATGACGCCCAGTTTAACCGTCGAATTCCTTTTTCAAGCGGGCAACAAGTCAAAAGGAGTATTATTGACGCTATTTCAGACCACCTAAATGTAATGCCCAGCCCTACAACATTCTTGTTTGATGTAACTAAGCAAAAAGAATTAAAAGAAGGTGAAGTTTATGGTACCTGTGACCCTTCTTATCCGGATCAACTATTTGGAGGATGGATGAAAGCAGCAAAAGGAGGAAAAGACAGAACCTTAAAAAGAAGAAGTCCTTTATCTATTTCAGCTATGCGAGGATTGCATCCCTTATTAGCCGGTTTGGACAATGATAACGCTTCTTTTGACAGAAGTGATCGGCCTAATAATATAGTTATAGTTAGGGACCCTGATGGAAATAAACTCTCAGAAGATGAAATAGTACAATTTTTGGAAGGAAAGGACAGAAGTCTAAGCAGAAAATGGCTTCCAAATCAAAGTCGAGCTTCTGGTCTATTCGTTTCTGATATCGCTATTGATTTAAGAAGATTATTTTGTGTGAGCTTAAATTCCTTTGAGCCTGAAATGGCTGATGAGACCATTGAAAAGCTTAAAAATGACGGATGGATAGAATCAAATAATGTCTTTGGCCCTTGTTTAGTTGCTCCAAAAGAAATTAGAGAAGAATGGGCAGAAGCGTTGGCAAAAGCTATTATAAATTGGAAGATAACCTCAAATCAATCCCGAACCTTTAGCTTGATGGATACCCTTGCAATTTCTATTAGTGATAATGCCAATTTAATTGCGGGAAGCATTAGAGCAAAACTTTCCGAAGAGGATTCAAATAGAGCTCAGCCTATTATAGAAGAAGATATGAAAGGAGTAAAAACCTTTGTTTCTTTACAAGCTGGTGGCTATGTTCCTACTAAATCAGAAACAGTAGATGCTTTTGAAAAAGCCGAGCAAGAGCTGAAAGATAGAATAATGGCTTTCAATTTTGAAAATCAGATATAGTTATAAAAAGCTACCCTCTACCATCTTTCATCTAATCAAAATTGAATGTTTTTACATTATAATATAACAAAACATAGAATTGCTTGATGATGTAAAGATGTATTGATTAGTCGAAAAATCATGATATTTTGCCATTAGTAATGGAATAGATTTCACAACACATCGCTTTTCTCAAAAAGCAATTTATCAAATTGCTTTTTCAAAAAAGTATTTATTATATTTGCTTTTTGGAAAGGACACCTAAAGTGTTAAACCGGAATACCAATGAAAGAACGTCTTTTAAAAATATCTGAAAATCAAAAAAACAAGGTGCAAACAAAATTTGTACGTTATTTATTTGAAGATATTGATTGGAGCCAGCCCCTGATCTTGATTAAAGGGGCGCGAGGTGCCGGTAAAACTACATTGTTACTGCAGCATTTCAAGAACTTTCCCGATAAAGCGGTTTATTTAAGTTTAGATGATTTCTACTTTGAATCTAACCGATTGTTGCTTTTTATAGAAGAACTCTACGCTGATGGATTTACTACCTTTTATCTGGATGAAGTGCATCAATATCAGCATTGGTCAAAGGATTTTAAAAACATTTATGACCATTTTTCGGATATTAAAATCGTGGCTACCGGATCATCCGCTTTACAAATTGATAAAGGAGTTACAGATTTGTCACGCCGAATGACCGTATATGAATTGTATGGATTGTCCTTCAGGGAGTTTATTGAATTTGAGCATGGCGTATCCATTCCTTCCGTTTCATTGCAATATCTGTTAAAAAATCATGAAGAGCTCAGTGCCAAAGTAAATGATTTAATCGATCCCTTGAACTATTTTAATAACTATTTAAAATTTGGATATTATCCATTTTATAAAACAGACAGGAAATTTTACCTTCAAAAATTGCAACAAACAGTGCATTTAACCTTGGATGTTGACTTGCCAATGGTTGAACCACTGAATTTCTCTACCATTAAGGGGATGAAGAATTTGCTTTTTATTCTCAGTCAGATTGTGCCTTACACGCCAAACGTCCAAGCTTTGGCCGATAAAATAGGGAGCACGCGGAATTTTGTTTTGAAAGCTCTGGATTTAATGAGCAAAAGTAATATCCTGAACCTGTTGAGAAGCAGCAATAAAGGAGTGAGTTATTTGCAGAAACCTGAAAAAATATATCTAGAAAACCCAAATCTTTTCTATGTATTTAACGAGGGATCGCCTACCCAAGGAAATCTGAGAGAAACTTTCTTTCTAAACCAGCTAAAAGTAAAGCACGATGTTACTGCCTCTAAATTTGGAGATTTCATGGTTGACCAAAAATTTACTTTTGAAGTAGGAGGCCCCTTAAAAACAGAGAAACAAATTACCGGAGTTCCATTGGCTTACGTGGCTGCTGACAGAATAAAATTTGGAAATCAAAATAAAATTCCCTTATGGTTATTTGGTTTTTTGTATTAAACGACAAACATTATGAACCTTATCGGCACCCATATCAACTATTTCCGTCTCTGCAAAAGAAAACTCTGGCTTTTTGCAAATGATATTCAAATGGAACAAACCTCCAGCTTAGTTGCTGATGGAAAAATCATTGAAGAGGAATCTTACTTACAACGTAGTGATAGATATACTCAAATAGAATTATCCTATAACTTGGAAGGCATTAACCTAAGTGGAAAAATTGATTTTTTCGATACCAAAAATAAAATCCTCCACGAAACCAAGCGCAGCAATAAAGTGGAACAGGCACATATTTGGCAGGTGAAGTTCTATTTGTGGCTGATGCAGCTAAACGAGATAGAAGCTGAAAAGGGAATCATTGAATATCCTAAAATGAGAGAAAGAGAGACAGTTTTTTTGGAAGAAAAAGATGTGCTTTATTTGGAAAAAACGGCTAAAGAAATTAAATCACTAATTGAAGAAGCAGTTTGTCCATCGGTGATTAATGCCAAAATTTGCAAGAGCTGTAGCTATTATGATTTTTGTTATATTAGGGAGTGATGGAGTGATGGAGTGATGGAGTGATGGAGTGATGGTTATGCAGTAGTATAAAAATAAGTTAAACATGAAACAGGTTGATTTTAATGAAGAATTTAGGCAGCGAACAAAAAAACTATCTTTATTAGTTATTGAAAAGGTTTCCGATTTAAAATATACAGATGCTTTAGGAGTCATTCGAAAACAACTTATCCGATCAGTTACTTCAGTAGCTGCTAATTATAGGGCTGTTTGTAGAGCAAGATCGGATAAAGAATTATTTTCAAAACTTTGTATTGTAGTTGAAGAAGCCGATGAAACCATGTTTTGGTTAGAATTGTTGGTAGAAGGAAAATTTATTGGAGCAAACGAAATTGAAGGTATTCAAAAAGAAACTTTAGAAATATTAAAAGTAATGTCCGCCTATCGGAAAACAGTATCTCAGAGATTAAGAAAATAACATCCCAAATCATAAACATCTCAACATATTCATGAAAAAATCCTATTACTTATTCAATCCTGGCCGTTTAAACAGAAAAGATAACACTTTACGTTTTGTACCTGTGGATAAAGATGGCAATGAAGGACCTGCAAAATATTTGCCTATTGCAGGAATTAAAAATCTATATTGCTTTGGAGCCTTGGATGCTAATAGTGCAATGTTTAACTTTTTGGGTAAAAATAAAATCTCTGTTCATTTTTTTGATTATTATGAACATTATACCGGTAGTTTCATGCCAAAAGATTATCTACTAAGCGGAAAAGTAATAATAGAGCAAGCCAAAACATATTCAAATAAGAAAAAACGGCTTTTGATAGCTCATAAGATAGTAGAAGGAGCAATTGCGAATATTTTAAGAAATTTGAAATATTATCAAAATAGAGGAAAAGATTTAAGCGATTTCATTCTTCAAATTGAAAACTTTAATAAAGCCAGAGAGAATGCCGCGGATATAGATGAGCTAATGGGATGGGAAGGAAATGTGCGTCAAGTTTATTATAAATCTTTTGATAAAATAATTCCGGATTTTGAAATGGGAAATCGGATAAAACAACCTCCATCCAACGAAATAAATGCATTAATTTCATTTGCAAATATGCTTTGTTATACTCTTTGTTTAGACCAAATATATCATACTCAGTTAAATCCCACAATAAGTTATTTGCATCAACCAGGATATAGAAGATATTCGCTGGCTCTCGATATTGCAGAAATATTTAAACCTATTTTAGTAGATCGTCTTATTTTTAGTTTGTTAAATAAAAGAGTTTTAAGCAAGGTGGATTTTAATTTTCAATTGAACAGTTGTTTGTTAAATGAATCAGGGAAGAAGAAAGTCCTTAGAGATTGGGAGGAACGTCTCAACCAAACAATTAAACATCGTACGCTGAATAAAAACGTGAGTTACAAACATTTGGTACGTCTTGAAGTTTATAAATTAATTAAGCATATTATGAGTATAGAAGAATATAAACCTTTTAAAGCTTGGTGGTGAAGGTGTTATGGAGTGATGGAGTGTTGGAGTGATGGAGGTGATGGAGTGAGGGTTATGAAGTAGTATAAAAATAAGTTAAACATGAAACAGGCAGATTTTAATGAAGCTTAGATTCAACTAATAAATACAACTTTTAGAGGATGTCTGACTTGATAATTTTATTCAGATGCTTTAGATATCATTCGAAAACAACATCATAACATCACTCAATAAATAAAAAACCATGTACATTATCTTAGTTTATGATATAGGTGTAAGGCGAGTAGGAAAAATGCTCAAACTTTGCCGCCAATATTTGAATTGGATTCAGAATTCAGTTTTTGAAGGAGAATTGACTTCCGTCCAACTAAAAGAACTTAAACTCAAAGCCAAAAAGATTATGAAAAAAGAAGAAGGCGATAGTCTTATCATATTTTACACACGAAATGAAAAATGGTTAGAAAAAGAGGTGGTGGGTATAGAGAAAAATAAAATAGATAATTTTCTTTAACATCGTCGAAACCAACTTTTATAACAATCAAAAACGATCTTTGACATATTGATAATTGCTAAACTACTCACAATCAAAACAATATAAAGTCGTCGCAAATAGAGGTATTTTTATTAAATCACCCATCGACGACAAATCACAACTTTTTACACCCCTATTTTATTTTCAAACAACTAAGGATGAATGATTTTTTATTGTTATTTTTACGGCTCTCAATCGTACCATACTGGAATTGAAAT